>CAISJL010000001.1 GCA_903885665.1 uncultured beta proteobacterium
GAATTAAACTGATGATTAAGTTGCTATTTAGTGCAGGTAATTTATTTATTACTAAATTAAAAAATATACCTAGCTAAATTGGTTAACGACTCAGTCTTAATGCATCGACTGATATGTTTTATATCATAAAAGCCTAGATTTAGACTCACAAAAATTAAAAAACATCCTATTTTAGTTACTTGCCATAAAAACTAGCCGTAATTTCCTATTGCGAGTATGCTTTTTATTTGTAAGGTACACATATAATAATTAATACAGCGTGCCGTTTTTTTACAGGCATGTGAGGAAATAAATGACTACTTTAAAATACCATACAGTAACTATTTCATTAGTAATTTTTGCCGCTTGGGCTTGTTCTGCTTAATCTTCTAAGCCCATACGGATTCTGGTCCCCTTGATTCCGGGAGGACTAACAGATCTCATGAGCCGCGTTATCTCACAGAAACTTACAGACAGCTGGTGACACCATCTGGACAAATATGCAATATTAAATAATAGGGGATGGGGTAGTGTTATTAGAGATCCTAAATTAGGTAAACTATGATCTAGCAGTTGTTGCTGTGGTTTTTCTACTGATTGTACAAAAGCGTTCCGTCTTCTATAATATTTGAATAAGATTACTAAAGGGGGGATAGTATGGCCGATAGCGTGAACTACAAGGTTGTGGAAAACTGGGAGCAGTTGCCCAAAGGCTTTGCGCATCGCGATGTAGCGGGTGTTGCGGTCGATCAGGAAGACTATGTATATCTGATGTGCCGTGGTGAAAACCCCGTGATTATCTATGACCGTCAGGGCAACTACAAACGCACCTGGGGTAAGGGTGACTTTAGCATGCGTACTCATGGCATATATGTTGCTCCTAACGGCACCATTTTTGCCACCGACGATGGCAATCACACTGTACGCCAGTACACCCGAGAAGGAAAATTACTGATGACCATGGGGACGATGAATACGCCCTCAGATACTGGTTACGACGGTAAAACAACTGGTTCAATCTTACGTGCTGGACAACCATTTAACCGCCCGACGAATATTGCCATTGGCTCTAAGGGGCAGATTTATATTTCAGACGGCTACGGCAATGCGTGTGTGCATATTTTCTCGCCTACCGGACAATTAAAACGCTCATGGGGAGAGCCAGGTAATGGCCCTGGTCAGTTTCGTCTGCCTCACGGAATCGCCTGTGCGGCCGATGGACGGGTATTCGTATGCGACCGCGAGATCGATCGCATCCAAATTTTCAGCCCAGATGGTGAGTTCCTTGAACAATGGACTGATACGCAGCGCCCAACCCATTTGGCTTTCGACGCCAAGGGCAATGTATATGTCACAGAGCTAGCGTGGCATGAAGGCGATACTTCCTACAGCTTTGGCCCCGTCACTACTATGCGTCATGCTCGATTTAGCATTTTCGATCCTCAAGGCAAGTTGCTTTCACGCTGGGGCACCGCGGATTGCGCTGCGCCCGGCAGCTTTGCCGCGCCGCATGGACTGGCACTGGACTCCAAAAACGATCTCTATGTGAGTGAAGTGACCTGGACCTTCGGGGTAAGTCGTGGGCGTGCGCCAGTAGATTGTCATACGTTCCAGAAGTTTGCGCTGCAGGTCTAGGTATGCTTCATAAGGATTATTGCACTGTTTGACGGGTATGCACTCAACAGCGTTTATTAATGAGGTAGTAAGTTAGTATTTGTAGGTTGGTGGAATGAGGTTTAGCCATTTTGAGTTCAGCTATTAGGCCTTTAGGGTGAATGTTACATCCAAGGTATAAGATTTTATTTTTTAAAGGGGCCCTAAATATCTCGTTTCTGGTGCGACAGCTTTCCTAGAGCCGCGATTCGCCGTGATCTGCGCTTGATGTTGATGTGAGCGATAAAGATTAAAGAGCCCTTGTTGATTGGCACTGCTAATACGGTTGGTAACGCACATCAATCAAGAGGATAGCAGCCGCTGAGAGCTTAAGTTTTAAACTGAGAATGATTCAAGCGAAGCAAGATCGAGACTACTTATAGTGGTGGTTGCAATAGTTGCGGATTTCGCCTCTACCTCCAACGCCTGAGTTAATTTTTGCATAAAATCTTCCACTTGATTTAAATAAATGAAAATTTTTTAATAAATGTGGACTGCAGACCAGAAATTAAAAAAGGGGCATATGTTTAACAAATATAGTCCCAACAAGAGATACTTATATATAAATGTTAAAGCCTTAATCAGTAACGATTTAACCCGCGCTATGATTAATAACGCGTCAGAGAAACACCTACTACGTCCGTAAAGGCGCTTTTACCATGTGTTCTAACTGATACTGGACAGTTTTTTAGCCTTCTTCTATAGATTTCGAGACTGATTACTTAAGTTGTAATCTAGCTATCAATTGCATTTAATGCAATGCAACATATATATGATGGTTCATCTGTAAAGCTAAACTTAAAGCGTAAAATATGAACTCATTACGAGGTAATTTGCGATATCAGGGGTATTTGCTTATTTAGGTGTAAGATTGAGGTAATTATTTAATTTCAATAAAAATTCACCTATCAGCAGTATAACTAGGGTCTCATATTGCTATGACCTCAAATATCTCAGATGATGACAATGATAGTAATAAGTCGAGTGATCCGAGTAAGAAACTAAAATTTATTCTGCTATTTACTATTTTTATAATCAGTATAGTTTGGGCCGGAAATTGGTTTTATCAACGTACAATTCATGTTTATCTTGATGATGCGCGTATTGACGGGGAAATTGTAACAATTTCTAGCCGTGTAGCCGGGTTACTCACTGAGTTAAATGTTATTCCCGGTGATGATGTAGTTAAAGATCAAATACTTGCGCAAGTTGATCAGCGTGATGCGGTATTGCAGCGTGAAGTATTGAAAGCCAAATTGCTTGGCATCGAAAGTAATATGTCAGCAATGCGTTCGCAAATCACTCAGGTGGATCAGGAAACTTTAGGTCGTTTTGAAAGTGAAACTAATCGGCTTGTGGCGGCTCAAGCAGAAGCTGCGTCCCTAGCGGAGCAGCTAAAGCAATCAGAATCTGATTATAAGCGCATACAAAGTATTGAAAAATTTATTAGTATCCAAGAGATTGAGCACTCTCGAGTTGCTTATTTGCTTGCGCAAGAGCGCTTACGCAAAGCGCAGTCTGAAATTGCTGTAGTACGTGGCATGTTGTCGTCTGCTGAGGGTAGTCGTAAGCAAGGTGTTGTGTTTGGCCAGCAATTATTAGTGCTTGCTAGGCAATCGGATGAGATCCGGTCTGAAATAAAGCGTCGTGATATAGAAATTTTTGATCGATCACTTTTTGCGCCATCAAATGGTCGAGTTGTGATGACCTTCGTGAGAAAAGGAGAGCATGTTTCAGTTGGGCAGCGAATATTAATGTTTCATGATCCAGAGAAAATTTGGGTTGATGCCAATGTAAAAGAAACGGATGTCGCTAATCTGAGGGTTGGTATGAAAGCGAAAATCTATGTAGATGCATATCCAAGTCGTATATTTGATGCTGAAATTTATAAGATTGGCCAAGCTGCCACAAATCGATTTGCTTTATTGCCTGATCCTAATCCCAGTGGAAATTTTACAAAAGTTACGCAGAGATTGCCTTTAAGGTTAAAGCTGCTTGAGAATGATTTAAATTTACGTCCAGGAATGATGGTAGAGGCTTACATTGAAACCGGAAAAAACTAGCGATCTGTTTGTTCGATTTGGTTCTAATTATCGTTGGTTTGCAACCATCACAGTAATGCTTGGGACAGTTTCAGCAATGGTAACAACAACTATTGTGAATGTGGCCTTGCCGGATATTATGGGTGCATTTGGAGTTGGTCAAGACCGCGCGCAGTGGTTGTCAACAGGCGCACTTGCGGCGATGACTATTGGAATGCTTGTTAATTCATGGTTAATACAAAGCTTTGGTCAGAGAAAAACTTTTATTGTTGCAATCAGCATTTTTATTTGTGCGTTGCTTCTTGCCGGTTCTAGTCCAAATGAAACAGTATTAATTTTTAGTCGAATTGCGCAAGGTGCTATAGCTGGACTATTACAACCTTTTGCAATGTATACCATTTTTCGAGTATTTCCCCATGAGCAGCGGGGAATGGCAATGGGGTTTTTTGGTTTAAGTGTTTTACTCGGTCCAGCATTAGGTCCTACATTAGGCGGACTCATCATAGCTAATTTCAACTGGAGATACATTTTTTATATTGCATTGCCAGTTTGTGTCTTATCATTATTCATGGGTAATTTCTTCCTACCTGAACGCGAAGATTCAGGTGATCGATTGCCATTTGATTGGTTCGGTTTTTTCCTGATAACTGTATCTATTGGATGTTGTTTGACTGGTCTATCCAATGGTCAGCGTCAAGGTTGGGAGTCGAGCTCAATTATTCTTTTACTTGCTATTGCAGTAGTATCGATGGTGTATTTTATCAAATACGAATTAAATGTAGAGACGCCTCTAATTAATATTAAAATTTTTAATAATTTAACTTTTTCTGCTGCAACTTCTGTAGCTTGTATTTTTGGTATGGGTTTATTTGGCTCAACCTATTTAGTGCCATTATATGTGCAAACTATCCAGCATTTCACCCCGTTGTCCGCCGGGTTGCTCCTGATGCCAGCTGGTATATTAATGGGTATTACTATGCCAATAGCTGGATACCTCAGCGATCGCGTTAAATCTTATAAAATGGTGATAGTTGGTTTATTGTGCTTTAGTATTTCATCATTTTGGCTATCATACGTGAACTCAAATATGTCTTTTTGGAGTATTGCTTGGGCATTAGTGATATCTCGAGTTGGTTTAGCAATTATAAAGCCATCTTTAAATCTTGCGGCTATGCGAGCACTACCTGATGAGCATCTTTCTCAAGGTGCTGGTATGATTAATTTCTCACGACAACTCGGTGGAGCTTTTGGTGTTGCTCTATTGTCGGTGACACTTGATAGGCGTACCTTTTATCATAGCGATATTCTTACAGCTACTCAAACCTCTGCTAATACCAGTACTACAGAATTGTTACGTAATGTAAAAAATTTACTAACTCAAACAGGTCTGCCAGATGATATTCAATTAAGTAATGCACTTAATTATTTAAGTCGAATTATTCATGCACAATCTTCTACCCTTGGTTTTCAGGACAGTTTTCTTATGGTTGGATTAATTTTTTCTTTGGCACTTATTCCTACCGCGTTAATGGCTAGAACAAGATAAATTTTATAGAGAATTTTCTTGTCAATGAATATTAAAATGAAAAAAAATTCTTAAGTACCTCTGTACATGCTACTAAATACATTTTGGATTCTGTTGTTTAGGTGTGCGATTAAACTGTCGCCAATGTAAAGAAATTTTAAAAGAAATTACACCATTTTTTAATACAAACCAACCAAATAGTCAGGCAAAAAAATTACTTTGATCTATATTAAAATATGAATAAAAATCAATGGATATATTAATATCTAAAAAACTATAAGGGACGAATTGAGAAAAGTCATTTTTAATCTCCCTAATATTTAGTTTATAAATTCGATTTATATAAAACAATATAAATTCAGTTGTTATGGTCTCTTTTGATTTTTTTGTTAATCTTTTATGTGATCTCTTACTTATAGTTTAGTATTATGTAATATACGATATCTTTATCATGTGTTTATTAAAAAATACTCTTATATATCAATCAGCATTGCTGCGCTGCGTCAATGCTGATTGTTTTCAATTTTATTAATGCTTTTTATTTTTTTAAATTGAGATGTATAAGTTTTTTTAATAA
>CAISJL010000002.1 GCA_903885665.1 uncultured beta proteobacterium
AATTCCCGTGGTATCAAGGGAATAGGCCTTCGCTTGAAATTTCGCGATTCGTGCATCCATCCATGCGGGAACACCTGCTGAATTTTGTAATGGCGTTGATCGCATCGTACTGTTTATTGGAAGCATGTTAACAACGACTTTTTGATTTAAATACACCGGATCCTCTCCCGGAGCTAACTGTGCGTTCGCAAGCATCGGCATTAGCAATAGAAAGGATAATTTCATTGACAAATAGTAGAGTCGCATTTCCTTGACCTTCCAATAAATGGCGAAGTCGCTACGAATAACGTAGTAACCTCGCCATAGAACTTCAAGAGAAATTAATTACCATGACCATGACCAGAACCCGAAGTCGAATTCAAGCAGGTAATGCAGTTGGTATTCGATGAGATATTTTGTATTGCCTTAGCATCCCAAGAAGCTCTATTAATTACACTTGACTGATTAATAGATGCAAGCTGGTAAGTCGTTGTATACAAGCCCGCGGTACCTGCATTTGAAGCGATGTTTTGGGTCGCATGACCACCACGGCTACTGTCATTCGAAATAGATGAACTTGTCGCAGTGACCATTTGGTCCCGCGTATTCGAGCTGGTAAACGTACCCGCATTGGAGGCTAAGTTTTGCTCAGATGCGCTGCCCATGCCATCGCTGGTATTCATAACGGAGGTATTCACAATGGTTGAGGTTTGGTAGGTTGGGTTGCTACCGCCACCACCGCTGCTAGAACTGCCGCTACCGCCGCCGCCATTTGCCAGCGCGATTGAACTCATAGCGACCAATCCGATCATTACTAATGCTTTCATGTTATTTCCCTGTAGAAAAGTTTTCAAAGTAAATTTATTTTGTCGTCCATGCCTGAGTGAGCTGCTGATTTTCGAATCCTGCTCATTGCGAGAGATCCTACGATCAACAACACGGTGTAAATTTACTAACTTTTTTATGATGATTGTCGGCAATGAATCGTTCTGTGATTAATATCAATGTGCCCTACTGGGAAACGCGATTTCGGTGAGATAACAACCAATGCACTATTGATTTTTGACGTAAGTTCGTCAAAAAGAAGCCCGTGCTCGGACGGGTATCGGGTAAAGCGGGATTGGGATGCTGCAGGAAAGTGAGTCTGCGTACAGTGAACATCTACGCAGACTCAGAATAAAAGTCTATTTATTAAACTCAGTCAGAGTCATGCGCATCACTCCGCCTTGGAAGAAGCGCGCCGTTGTCGGTTCTTTACGCTCTAGCTGAACTAGTCCAACACCGGGGCAATACCATTCACGACTTTCAATCGGTACGGGCTTGTAAGTCATTTCACTTTCTACCCATAGATTAATTGGTGCGATTCCCTTAATGATCAAGCAACCACTGAAATCGCCTGCTGGAGTTTTCACTGCTTGACCGGTGGACTCAATAGAAAAATCCATCGTCAGATTACGAAACTTATCCACATATTTAAATTCAGGTGGCCACTCGCTACGACGCTTTAAGAAATACGGCATCGTTGGTATGGACCATTTTTCTTCCGGACTTAGCTTTGCAGGAATCACGATACGCGGCGCAGCATCCAGCACTGCCATTTTTGCGGCAGGGCCTCGGCTAGCAATGCGATACACCCCTTTTTCATCCGAGCGTAACCAGTATTCATTGCCTGAGTCACTGCGTCGGCGCCATGCTTCGGTACCGTTAATGTCATGGCGACCGCGATTAGTTATGGTGAGCGTCGATATATCAACAAAACTTTCGGGATCATCGAAACGAGTCTCCACTTTATAAACCCAGCGCAAGCCATCAGCTAAAGGGAAAAAAGTATTTTCACGCGCTGGTTTTTCACAAGCGCTCAACACCAGCAAAGCCAGCGCTGCTAATAATAATCGTCGCATATTATTTTTCCGGCGCCTGTGGTGTAGGCAAATCAAGAATCTTGATCTCTTGTTCATCGGCGCCAGGATTAATCGTGCTTGAACCTTTACCGTTACCCGCTTTAAATTCAGCCGTACCCATCTGAGCTATGCCTTGGCGACCCTTCTTCATGCCTTCATTAATTTTTTCATGCACTGCTCGCATGTAAGGCAACTTGTAGGCTCGTGGCTGTAACTGATCTTTACCCTCTTCTATCGGCGTCACCCACAGATAGATCGCCCCAGAAAATTTAGGGCGTGGCTCGTCAACCACTGCCGCTATCAGTAAAAATCTACTGGGCAGGGCATCAGGACTAGGGTTACCTAACAAACTAAACACGGCGGTATAACCATAAAAATAGAATGCGCACACACCGAGCGTCAGCACTGCTTTTAACCAGCTAGGCCAGCCAGAAAAAATGATGGCTAACGCAAACAGAAATACGAATATCGCAAAGGCGATGATGAGAGTCAGTGTCATGTGATCGATTTCACTAAAGATTTTGAAATGGTATTGATATTGTTAACCGAGCCATCCGGCGCGACGGTAAAGCGCAGCAAGGTCGTTTCTTTGCCACGACCCTCGAGTACCGCCTGCCCATAAAAAATTATTTCTGCTTTGGGATTGACTTTAATAACCGTCAGCGTGGCCTCTACCGGGCCACCTGCTTTGGGTTCGTTCGGATCGAGATCTTTGGTTTCGTAGTAATGAACGTTCGCCACGTACTCACCCGGAATAATGCTGCGTATGGTGGTGACTTCTTGAC
>CAISJL010000003.1 GCA_903885665.1 uncultured beta proteobacterium
AATCACAGCTCCAAGTTTAACTTCTTGACGGGCTGGCGCTTTAGCGGGCTTGCTGAGCATTGCGAAGAACTGATCGAGTTCTTTTTTGTTGTCATCAGTCATATCAGCTTTGTTAAATGCCATACCTTGCAATTCAATTTTCTCTTCGATATTGAGTGGCTGAGGCTTTCCGGCTGCAGGTTTAGGCTTGGCAGGTGCAGCTGCAGCTTTTTGTGGAGCAGGTGCTGGCGCTGAAGCTGGCTTAGCTGGTGCAGCTGCAGGTTTAGCAGGTGCTGGGGCTGGTTTAGCAATATCAGGATCACATTCAGGGGTAGCCAGTGCTGGTGTCCACTGACCAGAGCGGACGCAAACACCGCCAGTGGCTTTTAACACACCACCTGAAGCGACAGATATGTAGCCGGCATTGCTTTGGGCGTTGCCAAGTGCTGGGGATAATGCTATGGCCATTACGGCGCTTGCGAGGGTAATCTTGAGAGCTGGGTGCATGTTTTTAATCCTCCTGTTTTACGAAAAAGGGATGTTTCGGTCGCCGGAAAAGCTTGCAAAACTAAAATCCTAAAAAACTTCAATCAAAAAATACGGTGCGTGTGCATCGAATCACTTAAAACTTTTAGATATAACATTGAAAATAACTCTAAAACGCAATCTAAGCAAAAAACAAGTAGTGTTCAGGGTAATGTTAGCTACGTCTAACGCATAAATATGTAGCATTTATTTGTCGTCTGTAAAAAAACACTAAAACATTGATTTAGAAAACTTTTCCACGGCAACTAGATACCACATCCCTGCTACCTGAGTAAACCTCATGCA
Organism: uncultured beta proteobacterium; assembly: GCA_903885665.1. Taxonomy (GTDB): domain Bacteria; phylum Pseudomonadota; class Gammaproteobacteria; order Burkholderiales; family SG8-41. The sequence continues at coordinate 811 of CAISJL010000003.1, forward strand.
AGATATTATCATGAATTTTGGTAGAAAGTAGAGTACTTGTTGTTGAAAAGACGCACTGGTGTGCGATTTGTGTCACTTTGTGGAATAAGTTTGGGCGGTCGGTAGAGGCCTCTCCAAGGTGGACTAATTTGGCCATGGTGATGCTGAGTTCTTGGTTTATCGCATAATGCAGGCATGGTATTCGCGCTTTGAGCCGGATTTGGGTGCAAAAGACTGTGGATCGCAGGTGCGCATGTTAGAATCGGATGGTTTATCACAAATGGTTTTAGCTCATGGTATGTGTGCTTTGCCATTTGTTTGTTTATCCTTTTATGCGGTTTGAGTGTTGGTCGCGCAGAATAGTCCGCTCGTTATATCAAAGTTTCATCAAAATAAGCCTTGGAATCCATGGATCAATTCGCCAAAGAAACAGTAAATATCAGCCTCGAAGAAGAGATGCGTCGGTCCTATTTGGATTACGCCATGAGTGTAATTGTCGGGCGCGCACTCCCAGATGTGCGTGACGGTCTTAAACCTGTCCATCGGCGTATTCTATTTGCGATGCACGAGTCCAATACGGTATGGAATCGCTCCTACGTCAAATGTGCGCGGGTGGTCGGTGATGTGTTGGGTAAATATCATCCCCATGGCGATAGCGCGACTTATGAAGCTTTAGTGCGGATGGCGCAGGACTTCTCCATGCGCTACACCTTGATTGATGGTCAGGGTAACTTTGGTTCTGTGGATGGTGATTCTGCTGCAGCGTATCGATACACCGAATGTCGTCTTGAGCGAATCACTTCAGATATGTTGGCTGATATCGACATGGAAACAGTCGATTTTGTCGATAACTACGATGGCAAAGAGCGTGAGCCAGTCACCTTGCCGACTAAAGTGCCTAATTTGTTAGTGAATGGTTCGTCTGGCATTGCCGTGGGTATGGCCACCAATATCCCGCCGCATAACTTGGGTGAGGTGATCGATGCCTGCCAAGCATTGTTACAAAATGCAGAGATCTCTATCGATGAGTTAATTGATATCGTGCCAGCACCTGACTTTCCTACCCGTGGCATTATTTATGGTGTGCATGGCGTGCGTGAGGGTTATCGGACAGGTCGCGGGCGGGTGATTATGCGTGCGCGCACTCACTTCGAAGAGGCAGAAAAGGGCGGTAAAGTTTCGATTGTGATTGATGAGTTGCCCTATCAAGTTAATAAATCGAATTTGCTGATGAAAATTGGTGAATTGGTGCGCGAGAAACGCCTAGAGGGTATTTCTGATATTCGCGATGAGTCCGATAAGTCGGGCATGCGTGCAGTCATCGAATTAAAGCGTGGTGAGGTGCCCGAGGTTGTGCTCAATAATCTGTGGAAAGACACCCAGATGCAAGAGAGCTTCGGGATGAATATGGTGGCTTTGGTTGATGGTCAGCCCCGCGTCTTGAACTTGAAGCAGTTTTTGGAAGCATTCTTGCGCCATCGGCGTGAGGTGGTGACGCGCCGCACTGTGTTTGAATTGCGTAAAGCGCGTGAGCGTGGCCATTTGTTAGAAGGCCTTGCAGTTGCCTTGTCTAATGTGGATGAAGTGATTGCTTTGATTAAAGCGGCACCAACGCCAGCAGAAGCGAAGCGCGGCTTAATGTCAAGGTTGTGGCGTTCAGCCTTGGTGGAGGATTTGCTCTCGCGCGGCGAGGGTTCTTCGTATCGTCCAGATGGGTTGTTAGCTGAGTTTGGCCTACAGCCTCAGGGTTACCGACTTTCCGACGCGCAAGCACAGCAAATCTTAGAGTTGCGTCTACAGCGCTTAACTGCACTGGAGCAAGATAAGATTGTTGGTGAGTATCGCGAGACCATGGATAAAATCACCGACTTTCTGGATATCTTAGATAAACCAGAGCGAGTGACTGCAATTATTTCTCAAGAGTTAGCTGATGTGCGTAAGGCCTATGCCGATGAGCGCCGCAGCGAGATTGTGATCCACACCGAAGATTTGACTGATGAGGATTTAATTCAGCCCGAAGATTTGGTTGTAACTCTATCGCACAGTGGTTACATGAAGTCGCAGCCGATTGCAGATTACCGTGCTCAAAAACGCGGTGGTCGTGGCAAGCAAGCGATGGCCACCAAGGATGATGATTTTGTCGATAAACTATTTGTGGCCAATACCCACGATTACATTTTGTGTTTCTCAAACCGTGGCCGCGTCTATTGGTTGAAGGTGTATGCAGTGCCTCAAGGTAGTCGGGGCTCTCGTGGTAGGCCTATCGTGAATTTAGTGCCCTTGATGGAGAACGAAAAAATCACTGCCATCTTGCCTGTGAAAGAGTTTGATGAGTCGCAATATATCTTTATGGCGACATCAACCGGCACGGTGAAGAAGACCGCCTTGTCGGCGTTCTCTCGTCCCATGGCGCGCGGGATTATCGCAGTGAATTTGGATGAGGGCGACTTCCTGATTGGCGTCGCAATTACTGATGGTAAGCAAGATATTATGTTGTTCTCTGATGGGGGCAAAGCGGTGCGCTTTAGCGAGACCGAAGTGCGACCCATGGGACGCACGGCAGCCGGTGTTCGCGGGATGAAGTTGCAGGCGAATCAGCATGTGATTACTTTGTTAAGTCCCAGCAATGAGGACTGTGCAGTGCTCACCGCCACAGAGCATGGCTTTGGTAAGCGCACGCCAGTGGCTGAATACACTCGTCATGGTCGTGGCACGCAGGGCTCGTATGCAATTCAGACTAGCGAGCGCAACGGCAAACTGATTGGTGCGCAACTCGTCACTCAGGATGATGAGATTATGCTCATCACCACCGGAGGGGTTTTGATTCGAACTCGCGTGGCTGAGGTGCGGGAACAAGGGCGGATGACCCAAGGGGTGAAATTGATTAATCTCGACGCGGGTGAGCATTTGGTTGGGCTCGAGCGTGTGATCGAGGCTGATTCGACAGCTGAAGAAATTGCTGAATTGGCGGCTGATCCCGCGGCGTCTACGGATGAAGCCGGTGACGCCCAATCATAAGCATTCGAAAATCTAAATAACTATCTGATTTTATTAAATTAATTGAGTTTGTTGAATTAATTGAGTTTGTTGAGTTTATTGAATTTATTTAAGGTGCTTGATGACTAAAATCTATAACTTTAGTGCCGGACCTGCGGTCTTGCCGCAACCGGTGCTGCAGCAGGCGGCGCAAGAGTTGGTCGATTGGCGCGGCAGTGGTATGTCGGTGATGGAGATGAGTCACCGGGGTGCGGAGTTTATTGGGATTTATGAGCAGGCAGTCGCTGATGTGCGCGAGTTAATGGCCATCCCTAAGAATTACCAGGTGCTATTTTTGCAAGGTGGGGCATCGGCACAGTTTGCTATGGTGCCTATGAATATACTGCGCGGCAAGACCCGCGCTGATTACGTCAACACTGGGCAATGGTCGAAGAAAGCAATTAGCGACGCCAAGAAGTATTGTCAGGTGAATGTTGCCGCAAGCTCAGAGGCGCAGCAATTTAACCATATCCCCGCGCAAGCCCAGTGGCAACTCGATGATCAAGCCGCCTATGTGCATATCACTACCAATGAGACCATTGGGGGCGTGGAGTTTCATTGGGTGCCTGACACGGGTGACGTGCCTTTGGTCGCTGATATGTCTTCGCATATTTTGTCGCGCCCTATGGATGTATCGCGCTATGGTTTGATCTATGCTGGGGCACAAAAAAATATTGGCCCAGCTGGGGTGACGATTGTGATTGTGCGTGACGATTTAATGGGTCACGCTTTGCCAATTACCCCAACAGTATTTGATTTCAAGGTGCAAGCAGATAACGACTCGATGTCTAATACACCGCCAACTTATGGTATTTATATTGCTGGATTGGTGTTTCAATGGTTGAAGCAATTGGGTGGGCTCAGCGAAATGGAGCGTTTGAATCGCGCAAAGGCCGCAGTGCTTTATGATTATTTAGACCAAACAGAGTTTTATCATTCGCCAGTTGCTCGCGCTGATCGGTCCTTGATGAACATTCCGTTTACATTACGTAGCGCTGAGCTAGATGCGGCATTCATCAAAACAACCGAAGCTGCAGGTTTAATGCAACTCAAGGGCCATCGTTCTGTGGGCGGTATGCGGGCATCGATTTATAACGCCATGCCCATCGATGGTGTACTCAGGCTCGTGGAAGTGATGCGTGAGTTTGAACGCAAACAGGCTTGATCGCGCGTTGCTTTGGTGCTAGGTGCTCAATGATTGGTGTTTGATGGCGTAGCTATTTTATTGACGCACAGATGTTTTTCTAATTAGGTTGATGACTGTGACGAACCCACAACAAATCCTTGTTTTGAATGCTATTTCTGCAGTTGGTCTTCAACGCTTTCCTGAGCCTCAGTATCAAGTGGGTAAGGTGGTGGCGCAACCGGACGCTATTTTGGTGCGCTCGCAGGATATGCATCAAATGGAGATTGCGCCTAGCGTCAAAGTAGTTGGGCGTGCTGGTGCGGGCACGAACAATATTCCTGTGGCTGCACTCACACAGCGCGGTGTCCCGGTGTTTAATACTCCTGGTGCCAACGCGAATGCAGTCAAGGAGTTGGTCTTGGTGGGATTGCTAATGGCTGCGCGTAATGTCTTGCCAGCGGTGCGTTTTGTTGATGCTTTGGTTGGTGATGATCAATCCTTGCACGAGCAGGTGGAAAGCGGCAAAAAAAACTTTGCAGGCAATGAGTTGCCTGGTCGCACTTTGGGTGTGGTTGGCCTGGGTAAGGTGGGTAGCTTGGTGGCGGATGCGGCCATTAAGCTGGGGATGGATGTGCTAGGTTATGACCCTGAGATTACCGTGGATGCGGCGTGGAGCTTGCCGGCGCAAGTGCGGCGAGCGCACTCCGTTGAGGAGGTTTTGCGCGGCTCTGATTTTATTACCTTGCATGTGCCACTGCTGCCCGCGACTCGTCATTTAATTGACGCTGCCCGCGCTGAGTTGTTCAAGCCAGGTGCAGTGTTATTGAATTTCTCAAGAGAAGGTATTGCCGACAATGCAGCCTTGTTAGCCGCTTTGTCAGCACAGCGTCTGCGCGCCTATGTCTGTGATTTTCCAGCGGCAGTGCTGCAGGGACATCCACAGGTTTTGGCATTGCCCCATTTAGGCGCGTCAACTGCTGAGGCTGAGGATAATTGTGCAGTGATGGTGGTTGACCAAGTGCGTGACTTCTTAGAGAACGGTAATATTCAAAATGCTGTTAATTTTCCCAATGTGGTGATGCCGCGCGAGTCGGGCTATCGTCTAGCAGTGACTCACGGCAATGTGCCTAATATGGTTGCTCAGATCTCTAGCGCAGTGGCAAGAGCGGGTTTGAATATTCATAATATGTTAAATAAATCCCGTGGTGAAATTGCCTATACCTTGGTTGATGTGGAGAGTGCGGCAACGTCCACGCTCATCGCTGAGTTGGGTGCAATAGCTGGGGTGTTAGCTGTCCGCGATTTGCCGCCAAACTTAGCTGTTAGCTTCAATCGTTAATTTGAGTGGAGGCACATTTTTGTCTTCATTAAATTATAAAAATTTATTGCCTGGTGATCCAGCTCCTTGGTTCGTTGCTGCATCGACCAATAATCCAACCTATGATTTTAATACGGCAGCTGGGCGTTATATTGTTTTATCCTTGGTTGATACGGTAGGGGATGAAGTAGGGCAGCGTATGTTAGCTGCTGTCGCAAGGAATCGGGCGCTATTTGATGATGTGCAATTTTCTTTTTATGGCGTGGTTGCCGATCAATCGGATCAGGGAAACGTCAGGCAGAGCATTCCCGGGATACGATATTTTCTTGATTTTGATGGTGCAGTGTCGCGTGCTCTGGGTGCGCTTCCGCAGGAGCGCGATGCAAGCGGTGCAGGTTATAGACGCCTTTGGATAGTTCTTGATCCGACGTTGCGCGTGTTGAGGGTGTTTCCTTTCCTGGAAAATGGCCTAGAGCAGGATTCCTTATTTGAGTATCTTAAGGGCTTGCCCATCGTCGATATGTTTGCGGGTTTTCAGCTTCAAGCCCCTATTTTGTATTTGCATAACGTATTTGAGTCAGAGTTCTGTCATCGCTTGATCGATGCCTATAATCATCATGGCGGTGAGCTGAGTGGTTTTATGCGAGAGCTAGAGGGTATGACAGTTGGTATGATGGATCGAGATCTCAAGGTTCGCCGAGATTACCACATTAAAGATGAGGCCCTGATAAAGGGTGCTTACCATCGGATCAAGCGGCGCATTTTTCCAGAGATTTCTAAAATACATCAGTTTAAAGTGTCGCGGATTGAACGTCATATGGTGAGCTGTTATTCTGCAGATGATGGTGGTCACTTTAGTGCGCACCGAGATAACACAACTAAAGCCACGGCACATCGTCGGTTTGCGGTGTCAATTAATTTGAATGCAGATTTTGAAGGCGGGGAATTGCAATTCCCTGAATATGGCTCGCGCTCCTTTAAGCCCCAAGCAGGTGCTGCAGTGATATTTTCTTGCTCTTTGCTTCATAAAGTTCTAAAGGTTAGGTCTGGAAGACGTTATGTGTTTTTGCCTTTTCTATATGACGAGGCGGCAGCTCAGGTTAGAGATCAAAACAAAGGTTTTTTATCGGATGTGATTCTGGATAACAATCAATCACCTTGAATTTTTTAATAGGGTGTTTTTAGTGTATGTATTGAATAAGTAAGATATTTTTTTGTGGTTGTAGTTGTAGTTGTGGTTGTGGTTGTGGTTGTTTTGCATGGTTATCATGGTTATTTTAGGGCTGATCAAATGGTCGTTTGTGCAACTTTTTAAACCAACAATGATTTTTTCTGAAGATTATGGCAATTCCTCTATCTGATATTCGTCGCAGAATCGATACCATCGATACCCAATTGGTCAAGCTACTGTCAGCGCGAGCAGGCTTGGCGCAGCAGGCTTGGATTGCTAAAGGTGGTCTCGCTGCCTATAAGCCAGAGCGCGAGGCACAGGTGCTTAGACGGATCCGAGAGTTAAATCCGGGGCCACTCTCAGCGGCAGCTTTGAGCCGATTATTTACCGAAGTGATGTCGGCTTGTCGCGCACTAGAAGATCAATTGGCGGTGGCTTATCTCGGACCTGAGGGCACCTTTAGTCAGGAAGCTGTCGTCAAGCATTTTGGTTCGGCAACAGGCACTCAAGCACATGCCAGCATAGATGCCGTTTTTAGAGCCGTAGAGACGGCTGGCGCAGGCTATGGTGTAGTGCCGGTAGAGAACTCAACTGAGGGGGCGGTTGGGCGCACGCTAGATTTGTTGTTGAATACTTCTGCACGTATTTGCGGCGAAGTGATGTTGCCAGTGCGGCAGTGTTTAATGAGTAAGGCGGCCAGTCGCAAAGCAATTCGTAAGGTCTACTCCCATACCCAGAGCTTGGCACAGTGCCAAGCGTGGTTAGCACAGCACTTGCCCGATGCCCATACGGTAGCAGTCATTAGCAATGCAGAAGCAGCACGCATGGCGAGCAAGGACGTGCATGCGGCAGCTATTGCCAGTCGCACTGCGGCGAGTTTGTACGGATTGCGGCTACTCGCTCGTAACATTGAAGATGATGCTAAAAACACTACGCGGTTTTTGGTGTTGGGTTCGGAAGATGTTTCTCCATCGGGCCATGATAAAACCTCTTTAGTATTGTCTACTCGCAATGCACCCGGGGCGATTCACGATCTGCTCGCACCACTGGCTAAGCATCAAGTCAGTATGACGCGATTGGAGTCACGTCCAGCGCGCACCGGTTTGTGGGAGTATGTGTTTTATGTGGACTTAGAAGGCCATCAACAAGAACCAAAGCTTGCGAAGGCGCTACAAGCTTTGGGGCGCAAGGCCTCGTGGATGAAAGTATTAGGTTCATATCCGGCTGCGCGGTAAGTATGTTTGGGCCCAATATAATTACTTAACTATTTGATTTTATTTATTTATTTGATTTAATTTAATGGAATATTTTAATGAGTCTTTGTGATTACTCACCCGCTTATATACGGGCGATTGCACCTTATCAACCCGGCAAGCCCACTGCAGAGTTAGCGCGTGAATTTGGTTTGGCCGAAGAGCGTATTGTCAAACTAGCCTCGAATGAGAACCCTTTGGGGGTAAGCCCTAGTGCTAATCATGCGATGCGCGCACTTCTCGATGGTCTCGCCCGCTATCCTGATGGTAACGGCTTCGAGCTCAAGCAAGCTTTGGTTGCGCGCTTTGCGGTGGCTATGGAGAACGTGGTCTTGGGTAATGGTTCGAATGATGTCTTGGAGCTCATTGCTAGGGCGTTTCTTGCACCAGGCGCCTCGGCCGTCTACGCCCAACATGCGTTTGCCGTATATCCAATTTCGGTATTAGCCACTGGCGCTACTGGGATTGCGGTGCCGGCGCGTGACTTTGGCCATGACTTACCAGCCATGTTAGCGGCGATTCGACCAGATACACGTATGGTGTTCATTGCGAATCCGAATAATCCAACCGGTACATTTATTGGTGGTGCAGAGATAGAAGCATTCATGCGTCAAGTGCCAGCACAGGTAGTGGTGGTATTGGATGAGGCTTATACCGAATACTTAGAGCCGCAATACCGTTACGACAGTGTGTCGTGGCTTAAGTCTTACCCTAACTTAGTAATTACGCGTACGTTCTCTAAGGTCTATGGCTTAGCGGGGTTACGGGTGGGCTATGCGTTGGCATCGGCGCCTGTGGCTGACTTAATGAACCGTGTGCGCCAACCGTTTAATGTAAATACCTTATCGCTAGCTGCTGCTACCGCAGCCTTAAGTGATGACGCCTTTGTGGAGCGTAGTTATCAATTAAACCGGCTAGGTATGGTGCAGTTAGTGTCTGCCTTCGATGTGATGGGCTTATCTTATATGCCGTCGTTTGGGAATTTTGTCACCGTGAAGGTGCCCTCTGCGCAAGGCGTGTTCCAGCAGCTATTGCGCGCCGGTGTCATTGTGCGGCCGATCGCTAATTATGGCTTGCCTGACTATTTGCGAGTTTCAATTGGATTGGAGAGCGAGAACGCCCGCTTTGTGCAGGCCTTGCGCGAGATATTGCGAGGTTTGGTATGAGTCGGTTGCGGGGGGGGGCAGAGTCAGGGTGGGCATTGTCATGATCAAAGCAAAAACTACTACGCAGACTAAAGTTAAGGTAAAAGCCAAGCCTAAAGCCAAGCCTAAAGCCAAGCCTAAAGCCAAGCCTAAAGCCAAGCCTAAAGCCAAGCCTAAAGCCAAGCCCCGGAGCGCTGCCAAACCATTGATTAATCAATTGGTGGTCATTGGTGTGGGTTTGATTGGTGGTTCATTTGC
>CAISJL010000004.1 GCA_903885665.1 uncultured beta proteobacterium
GCTTTTTGGCATTCACTCAAAAAGGCGACGCATTATCTGTGCGGCAACATCAAGACTTTGCCGAAAGGATTGTGATTAAACCAGAGTATGACAGTGCCACTGTTTTCTCTGAAGGGTTTGCTGTGGTGCGCGTTAAGACAGAGCGCGGAGCGAAATGGGGCTATATCAATAAGCATGGAAAAATGCTGATCGATGCTGTTTTCCAAGGGGCTAATCCTTTTTCTAACGGGTTAGCCGCTGTGCAAGTGGGACGTGGCTCAGAGGCGAAATGGGGTTATATCGATTATTCTGGCCGATTCAAAATACCTTTCAAATTTCTTTCGGCATCTCCCTTTTTGGATGATGTTGCTAGAGTGCAAGTCGATTTGCCGCAGGGTGCGATGTGGGGCTTTATTAATACGCGTGGCGCCTGGGTGATAGAGCCAAAGTTTCGAGATGCAGGTCAGTTTTCGCAAGGTTTGGCAGCAGTTAGCGTGGCTACTGAAGTAAATGTATACGGGTATATTGATACCCAAGGGAAGTTGCTGATACCTTATCGATTCGAGCGAGCGGAGCCATTTAGCGAGGGTTTAGCAGCAATACAATTTAATGATGATGCCAAGGGTAAGTGGGGCTTTATTGATCAGTCTGGTCGAATTGCTGTTCACCCGCAATTTGATTTTGCACAAAGTTTTAGTGAGGGACTTGCTGCTGTACGTATTGGTGATTTTGCGTTTAGTAAGTGGGGGTATATTGATCGTTTAGGCGAGATGAAAATCAAACCGCAATTTGACTTGGCAGATAGTTTTTCTGAAGGCCTTGCTGCTGTGCGAGTTGGCGAACCTGATCTCGGTCGTGTTGGATTTATTGACAGGAAAGGTGGATATGTTATTCCTCCACAGTTTGGTGCTGCCGATCGGTTTGTCAGTGATCGAGCGGCAGCCGGGCAAGGCAGTGCAACTGATGGACGTTGGGGATTTATAGACCGTAAGGGCGCTTGGGTTGTTGAGCCCAAGTTTGGACCCGGCGCGTATGTGATGGGTATGTTTCGTGAGGATCTTGCGCCTGTGCGAATTGGGAGCCAGTTGTCGGGACGTTGGGGCTTTATTAGTCGTTAATGCCGCCTTAATTGATGTGATGAGGGTTGACGGCGCTAGTAGTTTTGCATATTGTTGGCCGCAAGCGCTGAACGACTGTCTATGACTTGCTTCGGCATCTCTAATTGCAACAATCTGGGACTCAATCATTGTCAGACACCCTAGTTATCATCTCTATATATCTGATATTTTTGCTTGGTACTTTGGTCTTTAAGAGTCGGATTATCTCTGGACCTTGGTTGTTTCTATTCCGTAGTTTTTTGCCGAATTGGCGTTTTTATCATCGCGTTGGCCCATTGCCGCAAATATATGTGCGTTATTGCGCATCACAGATTTGGAATGAATGGCAACTGATTCAACCGCGCGCAGTTCGCCGTTATGTTGATTTATTTCATAACCCTGATAATAATTTGGCGCTTGCCATGCAAAATTTGGTCGAGCATTTAGCTGCAGATTTGCGCCAGATTGATAATCCTGAGCACATTAGGACTTTGGTGACTTATCGTTTAGTGTTGCGATTCGCTCGCTTGGCTGCACAAAAGCGGTGTCCGGACTCGACAATACAGCAATATCAATTTCAGCTTCGTATGGCACCACCATTCGGAGTAGCTACTCTAGATGCTGTGGTGCTTGAGTCTGCCCCCGTGGATTACTAAGCAATGCTAACGCTCCCCCAGACCCAGTATGCTTTGCAAATATTGCTTGGCATCAGTTTATTGATTCAGACGCTGGAGTTCTGGCGTCTTTCCGAGCCACGATTTGCCACTGGAGTGTGGAGCTGGCAGATTCAAAAAGATGATTTAGGTCATGCTAGTCCATGGTTGCGGCATTACTTTACGATGATATATGGCGATCGTTTGTGGCGATTGCATTTGGTATTACGTTTAGGCCTAATTTTGAGTGCGCTGCTATTGGGCTTTAACTTATTGAATGTTGGTTTGTTATTTATGGGCACGCTTTATCTGTTAATCCGCTGGCGAGGTGCTTTTAATGGCGGTAGTGATTTTATGACCATTGTGGTTTTAACAGGTCTAGTAGTGGTTCAGTTAGCGCAGATCTGGGTTGATCCCGCTGTCGCTTGGACCGCCGGCTTGTGGTATATCACCATTCACACTATTTCTTCGTATTTTTTATCGGGTGCTGTGAAGTTGTTCTACGATGGTTGGCGCGATGGTCGAGCAATTATTGCATTTTTAGATGGTGCAATTTACGGACCTTTGGCGGCAGATTCAGTAATGCGTAAACCAGTGGTCGCTGTGATGTGTTCGTGGGCATTTATTTTATGGGAATGTAGTTTTCCGATGGTGCTGTTGGGTGCTGATTGGGCAGTGGTTTGGTGTGCAATTGCCGTCTTATTTCATTTTTTGGTATTTTGGTTTTTTGGCTTAAATCGTTTTTTTTGGGCCTGGTGTGTGACTTTCCCAGCAGTCATCTATTGTGCAGGTCAGCTATCACTGGTCTATTCTGGGGCGACCTAGCAAGCGTAGCAAAATGGTGCGCCCCCAAGTCAGCGGTCTGTACAGTAGACGCGCGATTAAGGGATGTTTAAATACTGTTGCAAATAGTCGATTAAACCAGTTGTCTTGGCTGGAGCAGGTGGCAATTAGATGCATTGCTTGCGCGCCGACGTAAATATGTCCGTTATATTGTACCAGCAGTGTTTGATCCAGTTTGTAACCAGCAGCAATGAATTGTATGATCCTGGAGTCTGTGCTCCGGGCGTCGAGCAACTCGACTACACCGACGGCGCGTTGTAGATGCACACGTTTGGAGAATTGATTACATAAAGGGCAGAGTCCATCGTAGATGATCAGCATATGTGCAATTGTCTATGGAATTGGAAATGGAATCAATCGCTTAAGTTGGTTAGTATGTGGACGCCCAATTGAATAGTGGTGTTATTGAACGGAATGTGAGTCAGAATACATTTCAAATGACAGTGCGACGTTGTGCGTCGGGATGATAACCATATAATGTGTATAGAAAATGAATGATCAATAAGGGACATAGGGATGAGCGTAGAGCGAACACTAGCTGATCAATTTGCTGATTTTGTCATTAATCAACGATTTGAGGAAATCCCAGAGGTAGTTTTAATGCGGGCAAAGCTTTTGATGCTGGATGCGGTAGGTATTGCCTATGCCTCATCTCAACAGGAGTTTGCGCAGCGCACACTCAATGCTTTAGCCACTTTTGGTGATGGTGATGGGCGCGTTATTGGGATGCCTGCAAAACTAGCGTTGCGTGATGCAGTATTACTTAATGGTTTATTAATTCATGGTCTTGATTATGATGACACCTATTTGCCAGGTTCGGTTCATCTGAGCTCGAGTTGTGCTTCTACTGCGCTGGGTATGGCAGCTTCAGTGGGTGCCAGCGGTAGGGCATTGTTGGTCGCCTACGTACTAGGCTTAGAGATTGGCGCGCGTCTGGGTGCTGCAGGTAGCGGTGCTTTTTTACGCGCTGGTTTCCATGCAACGAGTATGGCGGGTACTTTTGCAAGCACATTGATTGCATCGCGTTTGATGGATATGACACGTGCACAAGCAGTGATGGCACAAGGTGTGGCATTGAGTACAGTCTCGGGCACTATGCAGCCAATGCAAGATGGCTCTTGGACAAAGCGTATGCATCCTGGTTGGTCGGGCGTTTGCGGAATTACTGCAGCCACGCTCGCAAAGCAAGGTTTTGTGGGGCCGACCGAGCCTTATGAGGGGCGCTTTGGATTGTTTACTTGCTTCTTAGGTGAACATACAGCGCTCGCGGATTTATCAATGGCGACGAACCGCTTGGCTGAACATTGGGAGTTTCAACGCACGTCGATCAAACTCTACCCTGTCTGTCATCAATCTCATGCTTTTATGAATGCGGCAATTAAAATTAGACTTGCCCATGCTATTGACGCCGCTCAGGTGGCTAGTATTCACGTGCTGGTTGCTGCCCCTGCAGTGCCTTTGATTTGTGAGCCGCTAGCCGAAAAGCGTAGGCCAGATAGTAGTTATGCCGCACAATTTAGTTTGCCCTATAACATTGCTTGTTGCTTGATGCGCGGAAGCTTTGGCATGGCGGAGCTTGCGGAGTCCTCTTACGGCAATCCACAAATGCGTGATTTGGCAAGCAAAATGACTTATGCGATAGATCCGAATTCAGGGTTCCCCAAGACCCGTAGTGGTGAGGTTTTGGTGACCATGAATAATGGTGAGGTTTATCAATGCAGAGAAGAGATTAATCCAGATGAGCCGGCTGATGCCGAGTCGATTATCACTAAGTTTATGGATAACGCTGCAATGGCGATTGCTCCGGCCCGTGCAAAGACTGTGCGTGATTTGATCTTGGGCTTAGAAGAAGTTGCCGACGCACGCGCAGTCATGCGGCTGTTAAGTGGGGGCTTTGATTAACTTACCCTTGTAGTTAACTTACCCCTGTAGTTAGCTTACACCCACTTTTAAAAGTATTTTACCAGTATGCTGGCCAGACTCCATGAGCGCATGGGCTTTGGCTGCTTCTGCTAAGGGCAATATGGTATGAGTCACAATTTTGATTTGACCATTAGCGATTTTAGGCCAGACTTGAGCTTCTAATTCACGTGCGATCCGCGTCTTGAAAGCGTCGGGGCGGGTACGCAGGGTGGACCCGGTATAGATGAGTCGTTTCAGCATGACTGGCATGAGATTGACTTCTACCTTGGAGCCGGAGGCAAACGCGAGCTGAATGATTCGCGCATCGTGATTAGCTGCTTTAAAGTTTTTTTCAACATTAGCGCCACCAACAATATCTAGAATCACGTTCGCGCCGCCTTCTTTGCGAACTACTTCCACAAAATCTTCGTTGCGGTAGTCGATGACACGATCCGCCCCGAGCTGGGTGCATATTGCGCAACGCTCTGCGGGGCTATCAGTAGCAATCACTTTTGCGCCAAATGCTTTGCCCAGCTGAATACAGGTAGTGCCTATGCCACCAGCACCGCCATGCACTAAAAAAGTTTCGCCTGCAGTGAGCCCTGCGCCGATAAAAACATTGCTCCATACCGTGAAGAATGTTTCAGGTAGCCCCGCAGCATCGGTGAGGCTAATCCCCTGTGGCACGGTTAAGCAGTGGTTAGCATCAACGGCTACATACTCAGCATAGCCACCACCGTTAGTTAATGCCACCACATGTCCACCGATCTGCCAGCGCTCAACTTGTTCACCCATAGCCACAATTTCACCAGAGACCTCAAGCCCTGGCAAATCGGATGCCCCAGCAGGTGCTGGATATAGACCTTTACGTTGCATCAGATCTGGTCCGTTGATACCTGTTGCGGTGACTTTGATCAGCACCTCATGCGCTTTATAGGTCGGCAGGGGGCGGATGGTGGCTTGTAGTGCTTCGGGGCCGCCAGGACTGCTAATGGCGATGGCATGCATGGTGTTGGGTAAGGATGAGCTCATAGTCTTCTTTAAGAGAGTTTAGGTTGTAGGGGTGGACGCAATCTGTTGGCGCACAATCGTTGAGCGATCCCACAAATTAGGCGTTTGTGAGTTGGAGTATCCCGACACAAAGGATTTAATCGTGCTGGTGAGTGGGTCGAATACTTCGCGGGAGACTGCACCAATATTAGCACCGTATATATGCACGCTAATGGAGACTCGATCGGTGAAGGCGTTAGCCACTTCATGAATATCGCCAACGTTCGGTGAGACGCAGTCAATCTGACCAGGGCAGAGAGAGTCTGTACTTGTCACAATCATCGCTTCCCCAGGCGTGCCCAGACTATAGCGGCGGCAGGTCTCAGCGCCACGTAACATGCCAATAAGCCCCCATGTCTGATGGTTATGGACTGGAGTTTTTTGACCCGGCCCCCATACAAAGCTCACCATGGAGAAGCGCTCTAACGGATCGCAATGGATTAAATATTGTTGGTAATACTGGGGGTGAGGTTGGGCACAGATCTCCGGTAGCCAGTCGTCTTGGGCGACCAAAGTTTTGAGTAACTCACCGCCTTGCTCCAGCATGGTTGCCTCAGCATCGCCATGGTGCGCGACGAGTTGCGTGAACTCGACAATAAATTGACGTAAGCGATTGATGTTATGCATGATGAGATTGTAGCTCCTCTAGAATTTCTTGGGTATGAGCGCCTAGCGCGGGTGGTGGGCTACGCACACCTAAGCGTTGCCCAGATATTTGTTGCGGTGAGATTACCGTTCTGGTCGCTACTCCATTGGGTAGAATCATCGGCTGGACCCACTGCATATGTTCAACTTGCGGATCAGCAATCACTTGCGAATAGCTATATAAGGGGGCGCAGGGCACCCCTTGGGTATTCAAGCGCGTCAGTAAATCTTGCGCATCGTATTTTATAAACTCAGCCTCGAGTAATTCGCGTAAGTCCTCTTGGTGTGAACTACGCGCAGTGGGCGAGGCAAAACGGGGGTCGGCAATTAAATCAGGGCGGTGAATGACCTGACAAGTTGCTTCCCAGAGTTTGTTGTTTCCTGCAGCTAGTGCAAAATAGCCGTCTTTACAGATAAAGGCAGCATAAGGTGCATTCATGGGATGGGCGGAACCTAGTCGCACCGGATCACGATTCATGGCAAAAAGTTCGCTGGTTTGAAGGTTGGCAATGCCTAGCATACTGCCTAGCATAGCAACGTCGATGTAGTCACCTTCGCCGGTAGTGCGCGCTTTGTGGAGGGCGGCGCTGACACTAAAGGCGGCATACAGACCAGTTGAGAAATCGGCTATGGGGATGCCGCATTTGGCAGGGCGACCATCGCGGTCTCCAGTGACACTCATGACACCACTCATGGCCTGTACGGTCATATCAAATCCGCCTTCACTGGCTCGTGGACCGCTTTGACCAAAGGCAGAGACTGAGCAGTAAATTAATGAAGGTTTTATTTTTTTTAAACTCGGGTAGTCCAAGCTAAACTTGGCCATCACCCCTGGACGAAAGTTCTCTAAGACAATATCAGCGGTGCATGCAAGTTCTTGAGCCTTTAGGCGAGCGTTCGCATCCTTGAGGTCGAGCACTATTGAGCGTTTATTGCGATTCACCGACGCAAAATACTGGCTGTAGCCGTCAAGAATTGGGGGCCACTGGCGCATCAGATCTCCTTCTGGCGATTCTACTTTGATGACTTCAGCGCCCATATCTGCTAATAAACAGCCAGCAAAAGGACCTGCCAATACTTGGCAGAACTCAACGACGCGGATACCAGATAAGGGCAACATAAGTGCGATGCTTTCGTAATTAAGCTAGGGCTTGGTAGCAGAGGAACGCGGCCGAGGCGTTATTTGAGGCCTTGGATATCGTAGCATGGCTAGGGGGGCGAATCCCCATACCTGCTCATCGCAAGGTTTATTTCTACGCTTGGGTTGTTAAACAGTGAGCAATTAAAAACTATATATGTATCAGTAGGTTATAAATAAACTTTAGAAGTTGCGCTGTAAATTGACGGTGTCAGCTGTTGGCGGCTGTCACGACTTAGGCTATAAGCTAAGCTCTATGATGCCGGTTTGCTGCAAATAGCAGCGCTTGGGCTTAGATGAGCTGGTGGCCTCGCCATCATGGTGAGTGCCCGAAGCGGGTCATTAAGTAAGATGACCTCTGGCAACATCGGCAGCGTCCCCAAGTAATCGGTAGAATTTTTTTAATTTAAGTAAGTGATAACTTTTAGATTGGAGTCGATGATGAAAATTACCGTACTAGATGATTACCAGGATGTGGTGAAGTCCTTAGATTGTTTTAGCAAACTCAAAGGCCATGAGGTTGAGATTTGGAACGACCATACTAAAGATGTAGATTTGTTAGCGGAGCGCTTAAAAGATACCGAAGCTTTGGTCATGATTCGAGAGCGCACTCCGATTCGGGCACCACTGATTGCACGCCTGCCCAAGCTCAAAATGCTCAGCCACCGTAGCGTGTATCCTCATGTGGATGTTGATGCACTCACCCAACACGGTATTATTTTATGTAGTGATATGCATCCAGACCAACCCTCCTATGCGACAGCTGAGTTAACTTGGGCCTTGGTATTGGCGGCAATGCGTAAGATTCCTCAGGAGGTTGCAGCGCTCAAAGCGGGGCGTTGGCAGTCTACGGTGGGTTATGGTTTGCGCGGTAAGACTTTAGGAATCTATGGCTACGGTCGGATCGGCCGATTAGTGGCTGCTTATGGCAAGGCTTTTGGGATGCAAGTGGTCATTTTGGCGCGTGAAGAAGCAATGGCCCGGGCGCGTGCTGACGGGTATGAGACAGCGACTAGTAAAGCCGCTTTCTTTGAGCAATGCGATGTGATTTCGCTACATTTGCGCTACATTGAGCCCACCCGCGGCATTGTGTCTGCTGCAGATTTGGCGCGTATGAAGCCTACCGCTCTCTTAGTCAATACCAGTCGTGCTGGTTTGGTGGCGGAGGGTGCGCTAGCTGCTGCATTACAGCTAGGACGGCCCGGGATGGCGGCGGTTGATGTCTATGAGGCAGAGCCAGTGCTCAATGCAGATCACGCCTTACTACATTTGGATAATGCAGTGTGTACGCCACACCTGGGTTATGTCGAGTATGCTGGCTATGAGAAAATTTTTGGTGCAATTTTTGATCAAATTATTGCTTATGCCAATGGAAAGCCAGTGAATATTATGAACCCGGAAGCCCTGCAACGGACAATGCACTAAGGTGAACTAGGGTATTAAAAGATGATTAACATTGAATGGATAGTGATTGGGGTATGCGTATGATTCAACGTAATAGTTTATCGATGTTGGTGAAATTAATCGTATGTTCTATCAGTATGTCGGCTGTAATAAGCGCGGGTGCAGCGCAGCCGGCTACTGACGGCGCGTATCCGAATAGACCTGTGCGCTGGATTGTACCGTTCGCGCCTGGCGCATCCAACGACCTGACGGCGCGCTTGTTTGCTAGCAAGATGTCTGATGCGCTCGGTCAGCAGTTCGTGATTGATAATCGCGGGGGCGCTGGAGGGTCGATTGGTGCGCAATTGGCAGCCGAAGCTGCGCCTGACGGATATACTTTGCTGCATGCCAATCCAGGCCCTAGTGTTAATAATGTTATCATGCGTCGCAAATCTCCATATCAAGTGACTGACTTTGCGCCAGTCATGGCTATTGGTTACACCCCATTATGGCTTTTTGCAGCACCTAAGTTTCCTGCGAACAGTGCACGTGAGCTATTGGCTTATGCAAAGAGTAATCCCGGTAAGTTAACTTGGGGCTCTTCAGGCAACGGTAGTAGCTTACACATTGGCTTAGCATTATTTGCTGCGGCAACGGGGTTGGATATTGTGCATGTTCCGTATAAAGGCACTGCGCCAGCGCTCACCGATGTTATGAGCGGTCGCGTCGATGTCATGCATACCACCATAGTGAGTGCAGAGTCACAAATTAAATCGGGACGTATCAAAGTACTCGCCGTTGCAGCGCCGCAACGCCAAGCGATTATGCCTAATGTACCAACTCTTGCCGAAGAGGGAATCAAGAATGCAGAGGCAACAGTTTGGTTTGGTGTGCAAGTGGCGGCCAAGACGCCGCGATCGATTGTGAATCTATTAAATATGCACTTGAATCGTATTCAACAAACGCCTGAAGTACAGGCTCGTCTTGATCAGTTGGGTTTGGTAAAAATGGGGGGATCGCCCGAGGAGTTTGGACAATTTATTAAAGCGGAAACAGACAAATTAAAAATGCTGATTAAAACCAAGCGCATCGAGATGATGGATTAATAATAATACTTGATGCAATGCGGCGAGTATTTTTATAACAGTATCTTGGTTTGTTAATCGTTGTTTGAACGTAAGTAAGTTGTAAGCATGGTCCCTATGATGCGCTTGTTCCTTCTGGTTATTCGCTCACATGGGATGGTTGATTTAGATGTAGCGTGTATCACTGGGGTCTGCTGAGTGTTGATGCGGAGTGTTGATTTTGTTAATAAAAAGAGTTTTTGTTGTGCAGTGCAACATTGGAAGTGTAAAAATTTCTTTGTGACTCGCTGTGCTTCGTGTAAAGTGCAGCACCGAAACCGGAATGATATAGTTCTAGTTTTATTTTTGAAGTTAGGCTTGTAGTTGAATTTATTGTTATCGTTGCTTGTTGCGTATAATTATTTTATTGTTTTAAATTAGTTTAAGTAATGGGCAATGATTGGCTTTTACTAGCCGGTTATTATTTTAAAAAAATTTAGGAGGCTATCAGTTGAGAATCAAAAATTTTGAAGACTTTTGGTCGGGAATGATGTTTCTGGCCATTGGAGTCTTGGCTATTTGGGAGTCCGCGAACTATCCGTTCGGCACTGCAAGTCGTATGGGTCCTGGCTATTTTCCCACCTGCTTAGGTGGCATAATGGCAGTGTTAGGTTCCATAGTCGCACTCAAAGCGATAGAGTCGTCTAGCGTTGCTGAGCATGCTAAACCAGCGGAGGGTTCGCCGTTTGCTTGGAAAGCCTTGACCATGTTAAGCCTTGGCTTTTTGTTATTTGGCTGGGGTGTGGATCGCATCGGCTTTATACCTTCGTTATTCGCGCTTACAGTGATTACTGCCGCAGCTGGCTCCACGTTTAATATCAAAGAAGTATTGATTATGAGCGTGTTACTGATTGCCGGTTCTGTAGGTATATTCATTTACGGCGTTGAGTTGCCTATTCCTTTATTCTGGTGGAGATAGCATGGATTTTACACTTATTCTTCAAAATCTAGGCCTAGGGTTTTCTACCGCATTATCACTGGTTAACCTCGCCTACTGCTTTTTGGGTGTGTTGGTTGGCACTTTGATCGGCGTGTTGCCAGGGATTGGCCCGGTAGCTGCAGTTGCGATGTTGTTGCCCCTAACTTTTAACTTGGATCCAGTTGGCGCTATCATTATGTTGTCGGGTATTTACTACGGCACGCAATATGGTGGTTCTACTACTGCTATTTTGGTTAATTTACCGGGTGAATCATCCTCAGTCATTACTTGTATAGATGGCTACGCCATGGCGCGTGCAGGTCGTGCGGGTCCTGCCTTGGCGATTGCTGCGATTGGTTCGTTCTTCGCGGGCACAGTCGGCACCATTTTGGTGGCTTTGCTTGGACCACCCTTGGCGGAAATTGCGCTTAAGTTTGGTGCGCCTGAGTATTTCTCCTTGATGGTGATGGCCTTGATTGCAGCTTCAGTTTTATCTAGCGGCTCGATGATGAAGACGATCTGTATGATTGTTTTGGGCTTGTTGGTAGGTATCGTGGGTACGGACGTTAACTCTGGTATGTCACGCTTTACTTTCGGCATGTCTGGGCTGGCTGACGGTATCCATTTTGCAGTGATTGCCATGGGATTGTTCGGTTTTGCGGAGATTGCGTCTAACCTATCGGATAAAGCTGATACTGCAGAACGTACCGTTTTAAACCAAAAAATTACCGGTTTAATGCCAACGTATGAAGATATGAAAGCGGCTTCTGGAGCGATCTTTCGCGGCACCGCAATCGGCGCATTCTTCGGAACCTTACCTGGCGGTGGCCCAACCATCAGCGCCTTCTCAGCTTATGCGCTCGAGAAAAAGCTTGCTAAAGATCCTTCGCGCTTTGGTAAAGGTGCGATTGAGGGTGTAGCAGCACCTGAGTCGGCAAATAATGCAGCTGTGCAGTGCGCATTTATTACGACCTTGACCTTGGGTATCCCTCATGGCGCTACTATGGCTTTGATTTTAGGTGCGCTGACGATTCAAGGTATTGCTCCAGGCCCTCAGGTCATGACTCAGCGTCCAGATTTATTCTGGGGCTTGATAGCTAGTATGTGGATTGGTAATGCGATGTTGGTGGTCTTGAACCTTCCATTGGTTGGCCTTTGGGTTAAGTTGTTGAAGGTACCTTATCGGTTCATGTTCCCATCAATCATGGTTTTCATGGCCATTGGGGTGTATAGCGTTAATAATTTAGATTTAGATGTTTATTTCACGATTTTATTTGGTGTACTTGGTTATTTATTCCTTAAATTAAATTGCCAACCTGCACCATTAATTTTAGCATTCGTGTTAGGCCCCTTGATGGAAGAGAACTTGCGTCGTGCATTACTGATCTCGAGGGGTGATCCAACAGTATTCTTTACACGCCCAATTAGCGCTGGATTCTTGATTGCTGCAATTCTGTTGTTGATTATAATGATTATTCCTTCATTTAAAAAGAAACGTGAAGAAGCTGTAGCTAGTTCAGAAGTCTTGTAATACTTAGGTCCTTACAGCACCAATGTTTATTTGATCTTTAATATGAGCTGCATTGGTGCTGGTCAAATTAGAAGTAAATTTTATTTTAGTTTGAAGGGGGAGAATAAAACGTCAGCTACACTGGCGAGCAATGTAGAAATTTAGAAACGTGGCGAAAGCCGCGTTTTTTTTTACTTGAGAAGCATTCACAGTAATTATTAAAAGGACTGCAGATCATGTTCATGAAGATGCGAATGTTGGTGCTGGGTTTATGTGTAGGTTGCTCATCACTTTGGGCAGCGGGTGTGTCTTATCCAAACAAACCCATACGATTAATTGTGGCTTTCCCACCCGGAGGCTCTACAGATATTATTGCGCGCCTTGTCGCGCAGCGCTTGGGTGAGCAGTTGGGCCAGCAGGTGATTGTCGATAATCGGGGTGGTGCAGGTGGCACTCTAGGCACTGAAATTGCAGCACGCGCAGCGCCTGATGGTCACACCTTAACCATGGGCACGACCAGCACACATGTGATTGCGCCTGCTGCATACACTACTGTTAAATATGACCCTTTGAAAGATTTTGAGCCGATCACTTTGGTAGCTTCAACGCCTTATTTGCTGGTGGTTCACCCCGGCGTCAAAGCCAGCAGCGTGAAAGAGTTTGTCGCTGTAGCTAAATCGCAGCCTGGTAAATTAAATTACGCTTCAGCTGGAACAGGTTCTACAACACATCTTGCGATGGAGATGCTCAATGCAGCGGCTGGAATGAATGTCGTGCATGTACCTTATGGTGGTAACGGACCAGCAGGCACTGCGGTATTGGGTGGGCAGGTGCAGGCATTGTTTGGCAGTATGCCGGCAGTGTTGCCGCACGCGCAAGCAGCTCGAGTTAGACCGCTCGCCGTAGGCACCGATAAGCGTTCTCCCGCATTGCCTAATGTGCCCACAGTGGCAGAGTCTGGTTATCCTGGCTTTGAAGTATCACTGTGGTTGGGGTTTTTTGCACCTAAGGGTACAGCAAAACCAATTTTGGCACGCCTAGAGAAGGAGTTAACGGCTATCGCAAACTCACCAGAAATGGGCGCATTGTTTGAGAAAAATGGGGCGAGTCCGTTGACGACCACACCGAATGAGTTAACTCAATTAATGGGTAGAGAGTTGCAAAAATACGGCAAAGTAATCAAGGCTGCAGGTATACAGCTGAAATAGACTATTGCTTTAGCTTAGCAACTAACTGTATTTATTGTGTTGAAATTAACTAAGTGTTTATAGTGTTGTAGCGGGTGGTAATGCAGGCTCTTGTTCGCGATGAGATAGCCATCCGCTGATACCTAAAATTGCTGCGCTTGTCCAAAACACAGGTGCGATACCTAATATAGCCCCGACTGATCCAGCAGCCAATGGCACAATAATATGCGTAATATTATTGATAGTGAGGCGTAGCCCTGTGACCTCTCCAGATCGGCCTGGGGGAGAGCGGTTATAGGTTAAGTTAAGCGTGAGCGGTTGACTAACGCCTAGGGTGAGACCAATCCCAAATGAGAGCGCCATCAAGGCCGGCACATAATGAATATAGGTAAAAGGGATGAGGAGCAATGCCGCTATGGCCATGGCCCAAGCAAGCACCATCTCTACGCTAAAGCGTTGCGTCAGTTTAGGTAAGAAGACGCGTACTATAAAACTGGCTGCAGCAAAAGCGCCCAGAATACTGCCAATGGTTGATGCATTGAGCCCAATCGAGTGACCGTAAATGGGCACATAAAATGTATATAAATCCCAGCCAGTAGTGACTAGGCCGCTAACAATAATCATGCGGCGTAGTGGAATAACTCGCAATAAGGTGAAGGCGCTTGATTGGGTGGGGCTGCTGCGAGTGCCTGAGTTGCCCATTGTCGATGAAACCAATGCGACTATCGGTAACAAAGTGAGAATTGCAAAGGTGGCGTAAGCTGAACCGTAGCCGTAGTGGTCAATCATTAAGCCGGCTAATACTGGGCCAATAATATGACCGCTAGAGTAACCAAGTGCTAAGTTTGAAAAATTGCGAGTGCGATCATCAACAGAGCCAATGGTGCCAGCTAAGGTTTGGACGGATACATTAAAGAACACAAACCCTGCACCAACCAGTGGTGCAGAGATGAAGAGAGCGGGTAGTCCTGGTATTAGGGCTGGAATGATCAAGCCAATGGTAAAGACAATGACGCCGCCAAGCATTGGCCAACGCGAGCCGTAGCGATCGGCGAGTTGCCCTACTAACAGTGCGCAAGCTAATTGAAATACCGAATAAGAGGCAATTAGTACCCCAATTAACATGGAGCCTGCGCCTAGATGTAGTGCGTAAAGTGATGTGACGACACGCCCACCCATATAACCACCCTGTATAGCTAGGGTGAGCAGTGTGAGTTTGGTAATGGGTGAGAGCATATTAGAGGCCACATTCACTTCATCAACCTCATATTAAGGGTTGATGAAGCCATGGAGCGGGTCTTATGAAGCGTAATCGGGGGACTCTTTATCTAGTTTGCGAAGCAGTGCCGACCACAATAATCTGCCGCCTTCGCCGCGACCCCCTTTGTTATAAATCTCTTTACCTTGCTCTAGAGTGTGATTAACGATTTCTTCAGGGATACGATTGAGCTCAGCGCCACCAGTCATTGCAGTGATTTGAAATTTGCAGGCGCGCTCTAGGCGTTGCATGCGGGCGAACATTTCTGCAATGGTCGCGCCAACTGTTAGTGTGCCATGATTGCGCAGTATGAGCATGCCACCATCACCTAAATCTTTCACTAAGCGCTCACGCTCATCTAAATTTTGTGCAACGCCTTCAAAGTCGTGATAACGCACTAGGGATAATGCGGTGAGCGCCATTTGAGTGAGTGGTAATAACCCATCTTTTTGTGAGGCCACAGCAACACCGTATTGAGTGTGGCAGTGCATCACAGCATCTGCATTGAGACTATTCATGTGAATAGCGCTATGAATTGTGAAGCCGGCTTCGTTAACTTCGTAAGGTGATTCGGAAAGTTTGCGGCCTTCAACATCACACTTGATTAAGTCGGATGCAGTCATCTCCTCAAACAGTACGCCATAGGGGTTGATTAAGAATTGATCATGAGTGCCAGGGACGCGACAAGAGATGTGCGTGCCGAGCATATCACTCCAGCCCATCATTGCAGTGAGGCGGTAAGCGGCAGCTAATTCGACGCGGGCTTGCCATTCTGCGGGATCCATGCCACGTGGCATGCGCGAGGGGCGTTTGCGGGTAGTAGCGGCACGATGTTTACTGGTTTTGCTGGTGCTGGTTGTTCTCTTCATGATATGGATTCCTGTGTAAATATGGTTGAGAACCGCAGTTAAAGGTTATGATTCAAAATGTCGTGATATGAGTATATATCAATGAATAATTTTCGCTTAGCATACTGCAAAATACGCTTTAAGATTGTATAGTTAAAGAGAATAATATTCTCTATTTTTGAAAATTGATTCAATCATATGCTGTTAAATACGGTTTAGTAATCGTATATAAAAATACGCTTGAATTTTATATCATGTCTAGCAGTTGATTTCTTAAGTTGTATGATTTTTTAAAGTCTGCATTATGGCAGGCTGAAGCTGACGCAGTATTTATAATGAACTTAAATGAAGAAAGTTTTTTGAGATGTCTTGGGAAAATGCAGTCAATATTGACGATTTACGGCGTTTGGCCAAGCAGCGTTTACCGCGCGTAGCATGGGATTACTTAGAGCGAGGTGCAGAAGATGATTTAACTTTGCAGTCGAATCGACGAAGGTTGGATCGTTTGCAATTCTTGCCACGCACCTTGGTTGATGTTTCCAAACGAACGTTACAGCATCGCTTATTCGGTAAAACCTATGATGCACCATTTGGAATAGGTCCTACAGGTGTTGCAGGATTGTATTGTTTTGAGGCAGATCTGGAGTTAGCGCGAGCTGCCAGTGCCGCTAATATTCCATTTACATTGTCGACGGCATCGTTTATCGCTATGGAGCGGGTGGTTAAAGAGGTCAGCGGTGAGCAATGGTTTCAATTGTATATGTCAAAAGATCGTGATGCCGCTGAGTGTCTGGTGCGTCGTGCTGAGCAAGCAGGTTTTGGTGCGCTGGTGATCACTACGGATGTTCCGGTTGGTGGTAATCGCGAGTATAACCGGCGTAATGGTTTTGAAATTCCATTTCGCTTAAACTCAAGAAATATTATTGATGGAATTTGCCACCCTCGGTGGTTATCTGAAGTATTTTTACGTACGTTGTTAAGCACTGGTGTGCCGCGTTTTCAAAACGTAGACAGTAATGTGGGTGGGCGTATTATTGCGCAAGATCTATCAGCTTTTCGTGCCCGTCGTGATGCGCTTGATTGGAGTGATATCGCATGGTTACGAACAATCTGGCCGCGACCATTAATGGTTAAAGGGATATTAACTGCCGAGGATGCATTATTGGCCATTGAGCATGGTGTCGATGCGATTGTGGTCTCGAATCATGGTGGTCGTCAGTTAGATGGTGCAATTGCAGCAATTGATGCACTACCTACGATTGCAACTGCGGTTGCGGGTCGAGTGCCGGTATTGTTTGATAGCGGTATACGCCGCGGTATGGATGTAGTGAAAGCGCTGGCTATGGGAGCGGATTTTGTGTTGTTGGGCCGCGCTACTTTATATGGGGCAACAGTGGGCGGTGCAGCTGGCGTCAAGCATGCAATTGAAATACTAAAAGCAGAAACTGATCGTGTGATGGCGCTGATTGGTTGTGCTTCAGCTGCTGAACTTGATCAGCGGTTTATTGTGAAAGAGTCGTCAGTTTAAGATTGGTTATTAATAATGCTAGTTTTTAAAAATCAAGAGCTGGAGTTTAAATGAAGCAACGTAAATTACCTGCAGTATTTATGCGCGGCGGCACAAGTAACGCTATAGTTTTTAAAACGCAAGATTTACCCAAAGATCGCGGGCAATGGGATGCTATTTTTATGGCCGCTATTGGTAGCCCTGATCCTAATGGACGCCAATTAGACGGTATGGGTGGAGGGGTGTCATCATTATCAAAGGTGTGTGTGGTTGGCCCTGCGACGCGTCCTGATGCTGATATTGATTATACGTTTGCGCAAGTACAGGTCAAAGAGGCGAGGGTGGATTATGGTGCAAACTGCGGCAATATGTCTTCAGCAATGGGGCCATTTGCAGTAGATGAGGGTATGGTTGATATTGATAGTTCTGAGGCGCTTATCCGCATTCATAACACCAATACTAAAAAAATCATTCACGCACGATTTAGTATGGACCAAGGCTTGTCTGCTGTTGATGGTGATTTAGCTATTCCAGGTGTTGCAGGAACTGGTTCGCCAGTGAAATTAGAGTTCCGAGATCCAGGCGGCGCGACCACTGGACGTTTACTCCCGACTGGCAATGTGGTTGATATGTTAGACGTGCCTGGGGTCGGTAAGATAAGAGCCTCATTGGTTGATGCGGCAAATGCTTCTGCATGGATATTGGCGACCGATATTGGGCTCAGTGGTGTGGAGTTGCCAGATGCACTTGAGGCTAATGCAGAAGTGATGCAAAAGCTGTCTGCCATACGGATTGCTGCTTCAGTGGCGATGGGAATTGCTGCTAACGCAACTGAGGCCGCACAGAAAAAATCAGTTCCATTTATTGGTATTGTGGCACCACCGCTTGCAGCTTCAATGCTCTCTGGTGAACAGATTGCGCCTGAGACGGTAGATTTAACTGGGCGGGTGATCTCTAATGGGCAACCGCACCGCGCGCTACCGCTCACGGTGTCATTGTGTATGGCGGTTGCAGCTCGAATTAAAGGTAGCGTAGTGCATGAAGTATGTCGTCCCAGTCAGGGAATATCAGCACCGATTCGTATTGGTATGCCGTCGGGGATTTTGACGGTCGATGCAACAGTTGGGTTGGTTGAGGGTGCTTGGCATGCCGAGCAAGGTGCGTTCTACCGCACCCAGCGTCGACTATTTGAAGGGCAAGTATTGGTGCGTGCAGCACATTTACCGGTAGATGTGTTGAATGTGCTGAAATGATTACTTTCTACTACGTCTAGTTCGACTTCTTTCGCGCCCAGTAATCAGGTGATGATTTAGTGTTAGCGAGTGCTTCGGCAGTTTCAAATCCGGGCGCCATCGATGCGACAGTGCCGGCCATGATCTGATGATGGTCAATGTTCAGTAGTCGCAGCCAACTTTGTTGACCTAGTGTGAGCCCGATAGCGCAA
Source organism: uncultured beta proteobacterium (assembly GCA_903885665.1). GTDB lineage: Bacteria > Pseudomonadota > Gammaproteobacteria > Burkholderiales > SG8-41. The sequence goes on from CAISJL010000004.1 coordinate 18,488, forward strand.
CCGAGTTCGACTAACTCAGGTTCGTTAAAATGCTCATGCATCCTTGCCCAAAATAAGTCATCGGTGTCAGTTCGCCAGACGATAGCTTCAGCATAGGCGAGAGCTGCTTTTTGGCGTGAATTGTAATGCGTTGATTTTTCAAAGTTCATTAAGTCGTCAACTTGATTCTCGTTGACGCCGGTTTGTTGCCCTTTAATTGAGCGTTGATTGCCGCAAAATTCACATACTACGGCTCTTGAGACGTAGATGCGGCAAAGCTCTTTAATTGCGTGATCTAGTATGCCGTTACGGAATACATCATTCCATGAATTCGCAAAAAACCAAAAACATGCTGGAACATGTGCCCTAACTGCTGAACTCTCCGGTCTAGGTGTACCTTCAATCGCGCAGCGTTCCATCTCCTTGCGCATATCTGGGGGCATGTTATCTATAGGGATATAACTAATGCGTTGATTAGACATAATATTCTTTCTGAAATATATTTATTATTCAAGAGAGTTTTAGGACGCAATGAGAGGTTTGGTGTAAAAGTGTTCTGTAAGCACATTCAAAAAACACTCGATAGAAAACTAACTAATCGCTCTAATATTATAAAACATTCGGTTTCAAGACGCTAAAATTTTTCTGTAATTTGATTGAATAGAAAGTATCGAATGGGTAAACATACCTAGTTTAATTTATATGTTCTCGCGATTATTTTCGATCTTGTTTTCGATCTTGTCTTTACGATCTTATCTTTCTAATCTTGTATTTGGGGCTACGATTGCTTAGAGCTGAACTCAGTCTCTGTGAACCTAGTTAAGGTTGTATTTGTATATTTACTGGTCTAAACAAGCTATACCTGAGTTACGTCTATCAATATCCCATAGGTGACATTAAGTTTTTTGTGTGATTGAGTGTTGTATTAATATAGGATTGCAAATGGCCGCTCTGTCAACCAAATACCAATGCAGCCGTTATTAGTAAAATATACAGCATTCAATTTGAGTTTGCTGTAGTGAACTGGTTTCTTAATGATGGTCTTCATAAATGAGGTATTACCATGAGTCAATTTATTGCAATTATTGTAGCCAGTGTTTTTGCGACTGTGTCGGTAGCTGGATTTGCGCAGGATAAGACGCAAGCGTCCGCCAAGACAGAGGTAACTAAGGCGGGTGCGCAAAAGAAAGATGCAAATACAGTAGCAGAATCAGCTGCGGCAAAAAAAGAAAAAGATGAGAAAGCTGCTGCTGCTAAACAAGAGCGTGCCGATAAAGCTGCAGCTGCAAAGAAGGAGCGTGAAGACAAAGCCGCAGCTGCAAAATCTGAGCGTGATGCTAAGGCCGCCGCCGCGAAACAAGCTAGGGCCGATAAAGCTGCCGCAGCCAAGAGGGAGCGTGAAGATAAAGCGGCTACCGCTAAAGCAGAAAAAGCTGCTAAGACTGCGTCTTCATTTGCACCAAAAGCAGAAGTAAAACCTGCAGATATTACCATGAAGTAAATTACTAATTACTATATCGACAAAACCGGGCTTAGGCCCGGTTTTTTTATGCGCCATATCTCATTAGCGCTTGCTGTTTGAGTTCCAACCGTCGTTTAGGGTGTGTAGAAAAGCAATAACGTCTTCAATTTCAGAGGCATTTAGTGCTGGATTGTCTCCGCGCTTACGGTCATAGGGAACCTCTTTGGTGTTCACATTGTTTCGTAATTCAAGAGGTAAATCGTTGAATTGATTAACCGTGCCATCGCGTCGTTTGGGATACCATTTTTCTGGATGCGTATCTCGCTCTACATAGAAGTGCATTGCCTCCTCTAATGTCTTAAAGTGACCGTTATGGAATAGTGCACGGCGTAGGCTAACATTACGCAAAGAGGGTACTCGAAATGCGCCACATAAATCTTTACGATGTTTAAGATCAGGTCGGTCGCATAATCCCAAATCAAAATAGTGAGGGTTAGCGTTTTCATTGATATCGGGATTGCGTGGCAGACCAAGATTGTCGTAGCTGAAATCTGTAAATAAGGGGTGACTGCCATCTGGATTTTTGGTTGAGGTATGACAGGCAGCACAATTACCTTTTTGAGGATCGTTAAATAAATCAAGGCCACGTTGTTCCTGTGCAGATAGAGTCGCCGCTTTACGCAATACTGCATCATATTTACTGGTGAACCCATTAAATTTAGCATCTTCAAGTTGGTAGCGCTCTAGCGCTTGGTTGAGTTTAGCAAGAGCTAGATTGCTATCGTTAAGAATATTGGCGCCGTAGAGTGTTTTGAATTCGTTGACCCAAGCAGCTTGGGCAATTTTTTGAGTAATAGTCGCAGCATTAATATTTGCCATTTCACGTGCACCAAGAAGCGGGCCTGCCGCTTGGGCGGCGAGCGTGTCGGCGCGTCCATCCCAGAAAAAGCCGCCGCTAGCCTTGCCATCGGCGTCGAAGTGGAAGCGGGTATTCGTTTTTAAGTATCGAAGTGCTTGTGCTGTGCGTAGGCCACGCGCTTCTAGCTGAGGTCCGCCAGGCTGGACTGCGAGTGCATTAGGTGCGCCGTGCCCTTGTTCGACGGCATGACAGCTAGCGCAGGACTGTCGGCCAGAGGCAGACAGACTGGGGTCGTTAAATGCACGCTCACCTAATGCTGCCTCGCGGCTGAGTTGTGGAGGCTGATTCTTTTAGCAAGCAATCAGTAGCGTTAAGCTCAGGGCGGCTAGCAGCAAGTATGATGAGATTTTTATGAGCATCCATTGTTGAGGCAAAAGATTTTTAGGTATATTCATGAAAACTGTCCTTTTCTTTTGTATTATCCCTAGCTTGATTCTATGATGTAATCGGTCTGTGCGTTAAGCTATTGTCATTAATGATCAAAATGTGGAGGATTGGGTGGTGGGCTATTCGTATATGCGCTTGGGGATGTAATGCGAATTGGTATTGATCTTGGGGGCACAAAAATAGAAGTGTTGGCACTCAGTGGCCAACAAACTGAATTATGGCGCAAGCGAGTCGCCACGCCACAGGGTAACTATCGTGCAATATTGACGAGTATCGCTGACTTGGTAGGTGATTGCGAGCGACAGCTCGGTCGTCGCGGCACGGTAGGTATTGGTATCCCGGGTGCTGAATCTAGAGTCAGTGGTTTGATTAAGAATGCCAATTCAACTTGTTTGATTGGCCGACCATTGCGTCGTGACTTAAGGGAGTTGCTTGGGCGCGATGTGCGGATTGCAAACGATGCCAACTGTTTTGCATTATCAGAAGCAACTGATGGTGCGGCGGTTGGAGCTAAAGTTGTGTTTGGGGTCATTTTAGGCACTGGTGTTGGCGGAGGTGTTGTTGTTGATGGGCAGGCACTCAATGGGGCTAATGTCATTGCTGGTGAGTGGGGGCACAATCAATTGCCTAACACGCATGCAAGCAATGAGACAGGTGATTTACCCCTCCCCTGTTATTGTGGCCGCACAGCATGTATTGAGTTGTATTTGTCTGGCCCTGGCTTGCAACGTGATCATGCAGGTGTTACGGGTGAGCAACTTGCACCAAGCGATATTGATGCGCGTGCTAACGCAGGATGCCTGCAATCTGAGTCTACATTGCAACGCTATGAACGGCGTCTAGCACAATCCTTAGCGCAAGTCATTAATATTCTTGATCCGGATGTGATTGTGCTCGGCGGTGGTCTGTCGAATATTGGTCGTTGGTATACTACTGTACCCCGCTTGTGGGGCGAATGGGTCTTCTCAGATATCATCAGCACGCGCTTAGTTAAAAATCGCCATGGTGATTCTTCGGGGGTGCGTGGTGCTGCTTGGTTATGGCCTTTATGATGGATTTATTTGTGGTGGATGATTAAGAGGCACTACTTAAGGGGTGCTTGGTTCATAGTAGGTGGTGAGGGGGAGGTAAAGGATATGTGGTGAGGGTTGTCTGATACAGGTTATCTACTTAAGGGTGGCAAGAGCCAGTAGGCTACATGTGTAACTTTAATTTTATTATAATTTGATTATGCTACTTACATTTGTTATTTCATATTGGGTTATTTCTGTTGCTATTGGCCTGTGGGCTGCGCGACGCGTTAAAAATGCGACAGATTATGCAGTTGCTGGACGTAGCCTTCCCTTGGTTGTGGTAACAGCCACTGTTTTTGCCACTTGGTTTGGATCTGAAACGGTTCTGGGTATTCCTGCGACTTTCCTCAGAGAAGGACTTGGTGGGGTGATTGCAGATCCCTTTGGTTCGTCCATTTGCCTAATCTTAGTAGGAATCTTTTTTGCAAAACCGCTGTATCGTATGCGCTTGTTGACCATTGGTGATTATTATCGTGATCGATATGGTCGAAGTGTTGAGGCATTGACCACTATCTGTATTGTGATTTCATATTTAGGATGGGTTGCCGCACAGATTTCGGCGTTAGGTTTAGTGTTTAATGTGGTATCAAACGGTGCGATGTCGCACTCAATGGGCATGATTGTGGGTGCAGCGACAGTCCTGATTTATACCTTTTGGGGTGGAATGTGGGCGGTTGCAATTACCGACTTTTTACAAATGATCATTATTGTTTTGGGTATGCTGTACATTGGCTGGGATGTGAGTCAAATGGCTGGTGGCGTGTCTGTTGTGGTCAATCATGCATGGGATGCGGGCAAGATCACCAACTTCTGGCCTGATTGGAATTTGGCTGCGGTACTTGGCTTTATCGCTGCAGCAGTGACCATGATGCTGGGGTCTATTCCGCAGCAAGACGTTTTCCAACGTATTGCATCAGCAAAAGACGAGAATACTGCAGCGAAGGCCTCTGTCTTAGGCGGTGTTATTTATTTCTTCTTTGCATTTATTCCGATGTTTTTGGCCTATGCCGCTACTATAATCGACCCAAATTTAGTAGCACGCTTAATCGAGGGGGATAAGCAGGCACAGCATATTCTACCCAGCATGATCTTGACCCATGCCCCATTGTTTGCTCAGGTAATGTTCTTTGGCGCATTGCTATCCGCGATTAAGAGCTGCGCGAGTGCTACTTTGCTTGCGCCATCGGTCACTTTTACTGAAAATATTTTGAAACCTGCGTATGGTCATTTGGGCGATCGACAGTTGTTACGACTGATGCGTATTGTTGTGCTGTGCTTTACTGTGCTCGTGACAATATTTGCGCTCAACTCAGATTTGTCTATTTATAAGATGGTTGAAAATGCGTATAAAGTATCTTTGGTTTCTGCGTTTGTTCCCTTGGTTTTTGGTTTGTATTGGAAGCACGCTAACCGTTTAGGCGCTTTGGCAGCAATTATTTTAGGCTTGTCGACTTGGATTTGGTTGGAGGTGCTTGCCCCAGATGCGACTTGCCCACCGCAGTTGGCTGGCTTATTGGCTGCATTGGTAGGGATGGTAGTGGTGTCTTTAGCTTCGTCTGCTATTAGGCCCAATAGTCATCATGCACATTCAAAGTAATCAGTGCATATATGAGTTCTTTATGCCGCTGAGCCCTGGCTGTGTGTAAATATTTTCCCATAGCGGCACTGATTGATCGAGTCAGTGCCGCTATGGGCAGAGTTGCCGAATACTTGGTAATTTTGGCTTGTACGATCAGTGCGGCTAATGCCTTTTCTCGTTATGCATTTAGTATAAGCTCGAACGCGTGGCTAGAGATTCAATGGTATAGCTTTGGTGCCTTAGTGATGTTGGGTGCTGCAGAAACGCTCAAAAAAAATGCCCATGTGAGAGTGGATGTTTTTTTGAGTAATATGACAACCCGCCAGCAAATCAAAGTGGATATTATCGGTGGTTTATTATTTTTATTACCTGCGACCTTGATATTGGCGTATTTATCTTGGCCAGTGTTTTGGAATGCATGGCAACTAGGGGAGGTCTCTAATAATGCTGGTGGGCTTATGCGCTGGCCCATCAAATTGTGTTTGCCATTGGGTTTTTTATTGTTGGCTTTGCAGGGCATTTCTGAGCTGATCAAGCGATTCGCAATGTTGAGCGGTGATTTAACAGCAGACTTGCATTACGAAAGACCCTTGCAATGATTGGGCATGAAGTATTAGCGCCACTGATGTTTGGGGGCCTTGTGCTTTTTATGTTGGTTGGCTATCCGGTTGCATTTTCTTTAGCGGCGGTGGGTTTGTTCTTTGGACTGATTGCGATTGCAGTCGGTTTGTTTGATTTTAGTTTTATGCAAGCCTTACCAGAGCGTGTCTTTGGCATTATGGCAAATGAAGTTTTATTAGCCATCCCATTTTTCACCTTGATGGGTGCAATATTAGAACGCTGTGGTCTGGCAGAGGATTTGCTTGACAGCTTAGGCCAGTTGTTTGGACCTGTTCGTGGCGGCCTTGGTTATGCAGTGATTCTGGTGGGCGCCATTTTGGGCGCAATTACTGGAACTGTTGCCGCCTCGGTGATTGCGATGGGATTGATTTCTTTACCAATCATGATGCGATATGGCTACGATATGCGTTTCGCTACTGGGGTAATTGCGGCCTCTGGTACGATTACTCAGCTCATTCCACCTTCCCTAGTTTTAATTGTATTGGCAGATCAATTGGGACGCCCAGTCAGTGAAATGTATGCGGGAGCATGGGGACCTAGCTTGATTCAGATCCTGCTCTTCTGCGCCTATGTATTATTCATCAGCATTGTACGACCGCAATGGGTGCCGGCCTTACCACTTAGCGCGCGTACTTTGTCCGGTTGGCAATTAATAAAAAAATGTCTGCGTGGAATTGTGCCTTCGATTGCGCTGATCTTTTTAGTCTTAGGTACTATTTTATTGGGGCTGGCAACGCCGACTGAAGGTGGTGCAATGGGGGTGGTTGGCGCTGTTGTGCTTGCCGTTTTACAACGACAAGAGTTTTCTAGCCGTGGTCTGTTAGCCACTTGGGTAGGGGTGACGGCAACGGTGTTGGTCATGTTACCTGAGCTGATTGCGCAGGGTACGCAATCGATACCCGGCATGGCATCGCTTGGTGTATTTATAGATTCTTTTCGAGTTGAATTATTGGTGTTGGCCTATGCGTGCCTGTTGTTGGTGCTGGCTGAGGTGCTATGGATTGCTGAGTTGCGAAAAATGATACAGGCGGCTGCTCGCTCTACGATGTTAATTACTAGCATGGTGATTTATATTTTAATCGGTTCAACCATATTCACCTTGGTCTTTAGAGGGATTGATGGCGATTTGTGGATAGAGCACATGCTCTCCGTGCTGCCCGGAGGCCAGGTTGGTTTTTTGGTGTTTGTGAACGCGTTTGTGTTTGTATTAGCGTTCTTTCTAGATTTCTTTGAGATTGCTTTTATTATTGTGCCCTTACTCGCGCCGGCGGCTATCAAGTTAGGCATTGATCCGGTTTGGTTTGGGGTGTTATTGTGCGTGAACATGCAGACCTCATTTATGCATCCACCCTTTGGTTTTGCATTATTTTATCTGCGGGGGATTGCCCCCAAAGAGATTAAAAGCTCGGCTATTTATTGGGGTGCCATCCCGTGGGTCATGTTGCAATTGCTGATGGTGGGTATTGTCATTGCATGGCCAGAGCTGGTGACTAAACCGCTCGGGCAGTTACACACGCCGGATACTTCTGGCGTGCAGATTGAGATTCCAGCTGCAGATTGGACTTTGTCTGAGCCGGTGAAGCCTGAATCGCAATAATTGCCGAGGTTCGCCGGCTTAATGGTCAGCTTACGATGCGTTGCTGTGCGGGGTTTTGAGTTCTGAGATAAGATGCGGCGCTAAAGTGCTGAGTAATTGACCAAATATTCGTGGGTTACCAGCAACAACGTTGCCACTGTCAAGATAACCATCGTTGCCCTCAAGGTCGCCAATTAAGCCGCCAGCTTCAGTCACAAGCAGTGTGCCAGCAGCAATATCCCATTTGCTAAGACCGATTTCCCAGAAGCCATCCAGTCGACCTGCAGCTACGTAGGCTAAATCTAAAGCTGCAGAGCCTGGACGTCGCAGGCCCGCGCTACTTTGAATGACATCTCGCATCATGTTCAAATAAACACCTAGGTGCTTGAATTCACTATACGGGAAGCCGGTGCCGATTAAAGCGGTTTTTAGGCTGGGGCGTTTGCTCACACGTAAACGAGATTCGTTTAGAAATGCACCACGACCACGAGTGGCAGTAAACAAGTCGTTACGGGTTGGATCGTAGATGACGGATTGGGTGATGATCCCTTTGTGTGCTAGGGCTATTGATACCGCGTATTGCGGAAAGCCGTGCAAGAAATTGGTGGTGCCATCGAGAGGATCAATAATCCATTGGTATTCAGAGTGACCTGAAGCGCCAGATTCCTCTGCTAGAATTGCATGAGTAGGATAAGCTTCGCGCAGCGTGCGGATGATGTCTTGCTCGGCTTCGCGGTCTACTTCTGAGACGAAGTCGTTTGCAGCTTTCTCTTTGACCACAATGACATCAAGGTTGCGGGAAGCTCGATTGATGATGGCGCCGGCGCGGCGTGCTGCCTTGACCGCTATAGTAAGCATGGGATGCATAGGGTTCTTCTGGGTATCTATAAAATTCAGGGGAGCGGTGCGGTGTTTGTTGCAGAATCAGATGCTGTATGTAGTCGGATTATAAAGTAAAGGGTTTTTCCACAATGTTTTCCACGGTAAATGGACAGATTAGTGTAATAGCGCGTGGCCGTTTGGGTCGGTTGTTCAACAGGGGCTATTTTACGTGAACCCTATCGATACGCTCAAAAATATTCGCATTGTGATGTGCGGCACCTCCCACCCGGGTAATATTGGTGCTGCAGCGCGTGCCATGCGCACCATGGGGCTCACTGATTTGACTTTAGTGCGGCCACAGCGTTTCCCTGATCCTCAGGCGATGTGGATGTCGGCCGGAGCAACTGATGTGCTGGAATCGGCTAAGATTTGCGCTAGCTTGCCCGAAGCGCTCTCTGGTGTAGTGTTTGCTGTTGCCTGTTCTGCCCGGCGCCGTGATGTGGCAGTGCCGATGGTTGATGCTCGCTCGGCAGCGCTTGAGGTTGTTAGCGTTGCGCAGAGTCGACCAGTAGCTGTTGTCTTTGGCAACGAGAGTTCAGGTTTAAGCAATGCTGAATTAGCTTCTTGTGGCTTAATTGCCAGCATTCCAGTTGATCCGAGCTTTTCATCACTTAATGTAGCCGCGGCAATACAGGTGATGTGCTATGAATTGCGGATGTCTGTTGGCGCTAGCTTGCCGGCCCCAGTTGACCAAGCATTGGCGACGATTGAAGAAGTTGAGGCGTTTTACGTCCATTTAGAGCAAACTTTAATCGCTACTGGGTTTTTAAATCCTGCGCAACCTCGTAAGCTAATGCAACGTTTAAGGCGTTTATTCTCGCGTGCGCATTTACAGGTTGAAGAGGTGAATATTCTGCGCGGCATCGCGCGCAGTTATGTTGCGCCTAAGCGTCGAGATTAGGTCAATTTCAGATGGGATCTTTTGGATTTATATAACTTATTGAATTTATTGGGTATTTAAATTGATTCCCCGCGATGTACAATAAACGCACTAGTAGCGACTGAGTAGCTCAGAATATTTGGGTAGTCATTGTTAATCGCGAATAATTTCGGCGGCATAGAAAGATATAGTCAGATGATCATTTGGCAGCGTATAAAAGAAGAGATTGCCGTGGTATTCGAGCGCGACCCTGCTGCTCGTAATGCTTGGGAAGTGGTGACTTGTTATCCGGGTTTTCATGCGATGCTGCTCCACCGGCTTGCTCATTTTTTGTGGGGCTGGCGGGCGTTTTGGCTGGCACGTTGGATTGCCTACTGCTCACGTTTATTGACCGGTATCGAAATTCATCCCGGTGCAAGAATTGGTCGTCGTTTTTTTATTGATCATGGCATGGGTGTAGTTATCGGTGAGACCTCTGAAATTGGTGACGACTGCACGATCTACCATGGTGTGACTCTAGGCGGTACCACCTGGAATAAAGGAAAACGACACCCCACTTTATTGCAAGGGGTTGTGATCGGTGCGGGGGCCAAGATCCTTGGGCCGTTGACGGTAGGTGCTTTCGCCAAAATTGGATCCAATGCGGTCGTCGTTAAAGACGTACCAGACCATGCAACGGCTATCGGTATTCCGGCGCGCTTATTAGATGATGTACAAGAAAAATCTGGTCGGTTTTCTGCTTATGCGCTAGGACCTGATATTGACGATCCGCAGGCTCAGGCAATTCGCGCCCTCATTGATTACCAGCAAAGTACGGAGTTGCAGCTCAAATTTTTGAGCGAAGCCCTGCAGCAGCACGGGATCGTGGTGCCTGATAGGAATGCTGAAGGGAATACCGAAGGGGCTGCTGATGGTGCTCCACAGAGGCGGGGCGATAAAAAGGGTGGGTAAGAGTAGTTGACTGAAGAGATCGGATATTTTAAACTTGACTAAATTGATTGGGTATTGCGCTTTTTAAGACGGTGTAGCCATCAACTAGGTTTAGATATAGGGCTGAGTGTAGATGCCAATATTTATTTTAATTTATTGATTTTAAACGTTAAAGGAATTTAATGAGACTGACAACCAAAGGTCGTTTCGCAGTAACTGCGATGGTTGATTTGGCCCTACGCCATGGATCAGGTCCGGTTACTTTAGCTGAAATTAGTGGTAGACAAAAAATTTCTCTGTCTTATTTAGAGCAATTGTTTGGCAAGTTGCGGCGTCAGCACATTGTAGATTCTGTCAGAGGGCCAGGAGGCGGCTATTGTTTGGGACGGGATATGTCCGAGTTGACAGTGGCAGAAATCATCTTGGCGGTCGATGAGCCTATTGATGCAACGCAGTGCGGTGGCAAAGAGAATTGCAAGGATGAGGGTAAATGCCTTACCCATGATTTATGGGCTACTTTAAATGCTCGAATATTTGATTACCTAGGATCCGTGACTTTGCGCCAGTTGGTAGAAAATCAGCGGGCTAAAGAAGCTGGTGTGGCACCGGTTCATGATATGCGTTTGGCTAGCGCTCGGCGCGAAGCCCCATCAGCGTAAGTCTAAATTATGCCGCTCACTTACCTAGACCATAATGCTACGACGCCTATTGATGAGCGGGTGTTGGCAGTCATGTTGCCCTTTTTAAGGGAGCATTATGGTAACGCGTCTAGCCGTCATGAACTGGGTACGCGCTCTCGACAAGCGATAGCCCAGGCGCGGGCGCAAGTCGCTGAGTTGGTAGGCGCGCACCCGTCGCAAGTCATTTTTACTAGTGGTGGCACTGAGGCTAATAATTTAGTGATTAAAGGGGTGGCGGCAAGTCTCGCTCCTAGCCAGATTGTGATCGGTGCCACGGAACATCTGTGCGTGATGCATCCTGCTCAGGCTTTAGCGCGTAACGGGTGGCAGTGTCGTCAGTTACCGGTGAGTAGCGCAGGACTGATTTCTGCGCAAGCCCTAACTGATGCGATGCGCGAACCCACAGCGATGCTCTCTGTGATGCTGGCCAACAATGAGACTGGCGTGATTCAGGATGTGGCCCAATTGGCACATCTGGCGCGTGAACAAGGGGCGATTGTGCATACCGATGCCGTACAGGCCTTAGGTAAAATTGCGGTAGATTTTGCCGCGCTTGAAGTGCACGCAATGACGCTTTCAGGTCATAAGATCAATGGTCCCAAAGGGATAGGGGCTTTGGTGGTGGACAAGCGCCTTGATCTGCAGGCGCAACTCGCTGGCGGTGGACAAGAACGTGGGTTTCGCGGCGGCACGGAAAACGTTGCAGCGATTGTTGGCTTTGGTGCAGCTTGTGAGCTTGCCAAAGCACGCTTGGCGGCAGCTCATACACATGCCATTACCTTGCGCCAACATCTAGAAACAGGACTAATTGCGCTAGGCGCATATATTTTTGGCGCTGATGCTACGCGTTTGCCGAATACGGTGTATTTTGCATTGCCTCGGATTCATGGTGAGGCGCTGGTCATTGCTTTGGATAATTTGGGATTTGCACTGAGTTCTGGTGCGGCATGTTCTAGCAATCACAGTGGTATATCGACCACCTTGATGGCGATGGGAGTTGCTCCTGAATTAGCACACGGAGCAGTGCGTTGTTCGCTGGGTATAACTAACACTGCTATAGAAGTGGATGCGTTGTTGCAAGCTATTCGCACTACTGTTGAGCGCATGCAACTTATGAAAGCAGTCGCAGCTTGACTTTGGAGAGAAGATAAAATGTCGATACAGATGACTGAGAGTGCAGCGCGTCAAATTAGGACGCAGTTGGCTAAACGCGGTAGAGGTTTGGGCTTGCGAGTCGGTGTTAAGAAGGTAGGGTGTTCAGGTTGGGCTTACACCTATGATTATGCTGATGACCTGAGTGATGCTGATCAAGTTTTTGAAATGCACTCTGAGAAAATAGTGGTCGATACCGAAAGTCTTTCAGTATTGCAAGGCGCTACATTGGATTTTGTGAAAGAAGGTTTGAAGCAAACCTTTAAGTTTAACAATCCCAATGTTGATGCTACCTGTGGATGCGGTGAGAGTTTTAGCGTCAAATCAGAATAAGGTTTTGACATTCAGTATAGTTTAACGGATGGTCATTGTAGTGTGACCTAATGGATAGATAAGAATGAGTACTGTTTTAGATAATCTAGTCAGCCAACCCTATCAGCACGGATTTGTCACAGATATTGAATCTGAGACTGCACCAAAGGGCTTGAGTGAAGATACGATTCGCATGATCTCGGCTAAAAAAAATGAGCCCGAGTGGTTGCTTAAGTTTCGGTTGAATGCGTATCAGCATTGGTTGCAGATGACAGAGCCGCAATGGCCAAATGTAAAATACCCCCAGATTGATTTTCAAGCGATTAGCTATTATGCGGCGCCTAAACCAAAACTCAAGAAAAGCATGGATGAGGTAGATCCTGAGTTGCTACGCACGTTTGAGAAGCTGGGTGTACCTATGCATGAGCGCGCTGCACTAGCTGGTGTTGCAGTAGATGTTATTTTTGATTCGGTATCGGTAACCACAACTTATAGAGAGAAGTTAGCTGAAGTTGGCATTATTTTTTGTTCGATATCAGAAGCCGTCCAGCATCATCCGGACTTGGTGCGTCAATACATGGGTTCGGTGGTTCCTGTGACCGACAACTACTACGCAGCCTTGAACTCCGCAGTGTTTACTGATGGTTCCTTTTGTTTTATTCCTAAGGGTGTGAAATGCCCGATGGAGTTGTCGACATACTTTCGCATCAATACCCAAGACTCTGGCCAGTTTGAGCGTACATTAATAATCGCTGAGGATGATGCCACGGTCTCTTATTTGGAAGGCTGCACAGCACCCAAATTCGATACCAATCAACTGCATGCTGCAGTTGTAGAGTTGGTTGCGCTAGAGCGCGCTGATATTAAATACTCAACTGTACAAAATTGGTATGCGGGTGATGAGAATGGAATTGGCGGGATATATAACTTTGTGACTAAGCGCGGCCTGTGTAAAGGTAATCACTCTAAGATATCATGGACACAAGTGGAGACCGGTTCTGCAATTACATGGAAGTATCCTTCTTGTGTGCTATTGGGTGACCATTCGATAGGTGAGTTCTATTCAGTCGCTTTAACCAATCATCGGCAACAGGCCGATACTGGTACAAAAATGATCCATGTCGGGCGGCATACCCGCAGCACAATTATCAGCAAAGGAATTTCTGCCGGCCACTCTCACAACAGTTATCGCGGCTTAGTGAAAGTTGGACCTAAGGCGGCGGGTGCGCGTAATTTCTCGCAGTGCGACTCTATGCTGATTGGGCAGCAATGTAGTGCGAATACGTTTCCGTATATTCAAGTGCAAAATCCGACGGCTCAAATTGAGCATGAGGCAACAACTTCAAAAATTGGTGAAGACCAGTTGTTTTATTTTCAAAGTCGAGGTATCAGCACGGAAGAAGCAGTGTCTATGATTATTAATGGCTTCTGTAAAGAAGTGTTCCAACAATTGCCTATGGAGTTTGCTGTGGAAGCCACAAAACTCTTGGGCTTGAAACTTGAGGGTAGTGTAGGATGATTAATCCGCAGGCAAGAGTAATTCTCGAAGTGCGTGACTTAACCGCTTCGGTCGCAGGTGTAGATATTCTTAAAGGTATCAACCTTGCCATCCGGGCAGGAGAGGTACATGCCATCATGGGGCCTAACGGTTCGGGTAAGAGCACCCTCGCTAAAGTGCTCGCTGGCCATCCGGCATATACAGTACAAGGGGGTAGTGCGACGTATCTTGGCAGCGATTTATTTGCTAGCAGTTCTGATGAACGTGCCCGTGCAGGTTTGTTTTTGGGTTTTCAGTACCCCGTTGAGATTCCAGGTGTGACGAATAGCGCATTTCTGCGACTCGCTTACAATACGGTGCAGTCGGGACGCGGAAAGGATGAGCTTGATCCCTTAGAGTTTGATGATCTTGTGAGGGAGAAGATGCGGTTACTGGAAATGGCGCCGGCGTTTTTAAGCCGCAGCGTCAATGATGGGTTCTCGGGTGGCGAGAAAAAACGTAACGAAATATTGCAGATGGCGCTTTTAGAGCCCACCTTGTCCTTGTTGGATGAGACAGACTCTGGTCTAGATATTGATGCCTTAAGAGTGGTTGCTGGTGGCGTGAATCATTTGTTGTCAGCAGACAATGCTTGCGTGTTAGTCACGCACTATCAACGCTTACTCAATTACATAACGCCGGACTATGTGCATGTGATGGCAGCAGGGCGAATTATTAAATCCGGCGGAAAGGATCTAGCGCTGGCATTAGAGGAGCGTGGTTATGACTGGTTATTGGTTGACCAAGCGAATGGGGTATCTGTGTAATGGCGATTGCAAGTTCTATTGATTGGATTGCCCAGTTAATTGCTAATCATACTGTGCCGGTAGTGCAGTCGAGTCATTTCCAACAGTTGCGTGCCCAAGCCTTGGAGCAGGCGCATCGCTTAATGTTACCCACAACTGCGCAAGAAGAGTGGCGCTTTACTGATTTATCGCCTTTGTTAAGGTTGCAGTTTAAACAAGCACATACCCAGCCCGATGAAAGTGTGCTTGATGTATCGTCTTGGCAGATACCAGAGGCGACGTTAAGAGTAACACTGATCGATGGAGTGTTTTCGCCAGAGCATTCATCAATTAACCAATTGCCTGTAGGTTTGACAATACTGCCCCTGGTACAGGCCTTGGATACACATGGTGCTGCGATTGAAGCGCATCTGCGTAAGCACTCAAAAGATGACGATTTATTTGTCGCCTTAAATAATGCATTTTTACAGCATGGATTGTTTATTCATGTTGCTGCTGGTGTGAAGCTGACAGCACCCATCCATTTGTTGTGTGTGGCGCGAACCGATGCTGTGGTGACTCATCCGCGAATCATATTGATTGCAGATCGAGAGAGCGCATGTTGCGTGATTGAAGATTATGTCAGTGCGTCTGCATCTGACTATTTGACAAACGTAATGGGGGATGTCAGCCTTGCCCAAGGTGCTGAGCTCAGGCATATCAAAGTGCAGCGAGAAAGCATAGATGCATTTCATGTTGCAAATTATGCTGTCGATGTGGCGCGTGAAGCGCACTATATATCGCAGACTATGTCTTTTGGTGCGCGACTATCCCGTCATAAGCAGGTGGTCACTCAAAACGGAGAGGCTGCAAAAATTACAACCGATGGCCTCGCGTGGATAGAGGGTCGGCAGTTAGCTGATACGCATACTGTGATGGATCATTCGAAGGGCTACGGGCAGTGTAACCAGGCGCATAAAACGATTGTTGGCGGTGCAGCTCATGCTGTATTTAACGGCAAAATTTTTGTTAGAACGGGTGCGCAATTAACGGATTCATCGCAGCAGAGTCGAAATTTATTGTTGTCACCGCGCGCGCATGTCGATACTCAACCGCAATTGGAAATATTTGCTGATGATGTGAAGTGTGCCCATGGCGCCACCGTCGGCCAGTTGGACGAAGAGTCTTTGTTTTATTTAATAAGTCGCGGCCTGCCAGAACTGCAAGCGCGTAATTTGTTGACTTATGCCTTTGCCGCTGATCTGATCGATCGTATTCCAGTGCCGTCTCTAGTTGCACAATTGTCACAGAGTGTGATGGCGAGAACAGGGGCTGCTTCATGAGCAATGCAGTAGCAGCGCTTAGCGCTCAAGAAGTTCAGGCTATCCGTCAGGATTTTCCAATTCTTGATTTACAAGTTAATCACAAGCCTTTGGTGTTTTTAGATAATGCTGCCTCTAGTCAAATGCCCAGTGCAGTGATGTCGCGTTGGCAACACTATCATTCAGCACAACATGCCAATATTCATCGGGCTGTGCATTATTTATCAGAGACTGCAACTGCTGAATATGAAGCTGCTCGCCAAAAAGTGCAGCAATTTATAGGTGCTGCTGAAGCTCGAGAAATTATTTTTACTAGCGGCACCACTGAGTCTATTAATTTAGTGGCCCATAGTTATGGCCGCAGTACATTGCAGGCGGGTGATGAGATTATCTTAACCACGCTGGAGCATCATTCTAATATCGTCCCTTGGCAGATGGTGGCTGAAGCCTGTGGTGCAAAAATCCGTGTTGTACCGATTAATGATCAAGGTGAAGTGGATGTCGACGCTTATCGTTGCTTATTTAATGCTAAGACGCGTATCGTTGGCTTAACCCATGTTTCAAATGCTCTAGGTACAATCAATCCGGTGCGAGAGATGGTTGCGATAGCGCATCAACACGGTGCAGTCGTGTTGGTGGATGGTGCGCAAGCTGCACCGCATTTAGCGCTAAATGTGCAAGAGTTAGATTGTGATTTCTATGTGTTTTCAGGTCATAAGTTGTGTGGCCCTACCGGTGTAGGTGTGCTCTATGGTCGGGCTGCATTATTAGAGGCAATGCCACCTTATAAAGGGGGTGGCGATATGATTTTGACCGTAACTTTTGAGCGTACGACTTACGCGCCTATCCCCGCAAAATTTGAAGCAGGTACACCCGCGATTGGTGCAGTGATCACGCTAGGAGCGGCGCTGGATTATCTGTCTAATATTGGGATGAATAGGATTGCAGCTTATGAAGCACAGTTGCTACGCTGTGCCACTAATCGGCTGGCAGCTATGCCAGGCGTGCGTTTGATAGGTACAGCTACTCATAAAGCAGCAGTATTGTCGTTTACCGTGGATGGAGTGCATCCACATGACCTGGGGTCTTTGCTGAACGATGATGGTGTGGCGATTCGCACTGGGCATCATTGCGCTCAGCCGGTCATGCAGCGCTATGGTATAGCGGCGACTTGCCGAGCATCTTTTGCGTTTTATAATACGGAAGCTGAAATTGATGTGCTGGCCGAATCTGTGGCCAGAGTTCAGCTGTTATTTTCTTGAACGGGTATTGCAGTTTATTAGTTTCTTGAAATGAGATTGGTTTATGGATAGTCGGCAGTTGTATCAGGAAATGATTCTCGAACATAATAAAAAACCCCGAAACTGGGGTTTGCTCGAGCAGTCAACGCATCGCTCTGAAGGGGTAAATCCTCTGTGTGGCGATCACATTTTTTTGTCGCTACGCATGGCAGATGATCGCGTAGAGGCTGTTGGATTTAGTGGTGAGTCTTGTGCAATTTGTAAGGCCTCGGCGTCGATGATGACAAGCTTGATTAAGGGGCGGCAACGTCATGAAGCTGAACAAATGGTGCAAGAGTTTAGAGATATGACGACTGGTAAATTAGACCCTGCAGCACCGCATCATCTGGGTCGATTAACCGTGTTTGCGGGCGTGCGTGATCTGCCGACCCGTGTGAAATGTGCGGTACTTCCTTGGCATACACTGCATGCTGCTTTGGCAGGAGCTGATGTGACCTCTACTGAATGATTTTATAGCGATACTTGATATGCCTAAAATTGCAGATATTGAAACCACCCCTAATCCCAATGCGATGAAGTTTATATTGCGTGAACCTCTGACCTGGGGCGTCACGCGATCCTACGATAATCCAGAGCAAGCGGTAGGTGATCCATTAGCGTCGGCATTGTTTGATATCGAGTATGTCACTAATGTGTTTTATGTCGACCATTGGATTACAGTCACACAAAATGGGCGAGCTGACTGGGAGACGCTCAAGCGTGAATTAGCGGTGCCAATACGTGAGGCGGCGTCAGCGGACGCACATTCAGCCACGCTGGCAGAGCAAGCAGCTGATATGCTTGACCCAGAGCTGTTGAGTGAAGAGGATAGAATTAAACTGGATCAGATTAACGCGGTACTCGATGAGCAGGTTAGACCATTTTTACAAAATGACGGTGGCGATCTGTATGTGACTGGCTTATCTGGTCAAGTGCTGTCAGTCCATTATCAGGGTGCATGCGGTAGCTGTCCGAGCTCATTGTCAGGCACTTTGGCAGGCATTGAAAGTTTGGTGCGACAAATTGATCCTGAAATGCAGGTTGTAGCGGTGTAGTCATGGCCGATTGGGTAACGGTAGCACAGGCTGATGAAATTGCCCCTGGTGCAGTCAAAGTGGTTGACCTTGATGGTGCAAATGTTGCCATTTTTAATATCGATGGCGAGTATCTAGCGCTCGAAGATGTGTGTAGCCATGATGGTGGTGAATTGGCGAGCGGCAAAGTTGACGGTGATCAAATTATATGTGCTCGTCATGGTGCGCGGTTTTGTTTGCGCACTGGTGAAGCCTTGTGCGCACCGGCCTATGAGCCTACGGCAGTATTCCCTGTGCAAATGCTAGGTAGTGCAATTCAAATCAAAGATGAGCGTTGGGATTGACAGCAATGCAATATCTAAAAAATTATTTAAAATCAATAACTTAATTGATAAAAGCAAGGCTTTCATAGTATATGGCGTTGCCCCAGAGTTCATTTAACGGTTAATGCGATTAGAGCGTTTATAGTGCTTGGCCGCATCATTTTTTACTAAACCTAAACCAAATGAGTTTGGTTTCTATGTCAGAGGGGTAGTGTGAACAGGCTTCATGATCTAAATAAATGTAGTCATGCTTACGCCTGCATAGTCTGAACAAGTGTTTTTCTAAGAAAACCACTGATTCACTTAATGTAGTGAATATAGCCGTTAGTTAATGACCAATTTAAATCACGCACATCATTTACAAGTTGTCGTTCGTGAAATAACTCGATATTTATTATCACTAATACGCTTAAAGCACTTAGCAATCCTGCGGAAGGTAAAATATCGCTGAGTTGATTTCTGTTCTAGCCCACCATAATACACAATCTAGTATTTCTGCTTTTGAACATATAAGTATTGAACTGATGATTAAAGAAGCTGTTTTTATAATTTTATGCTTTGCTTCTCAGGTATTTGCGCAAAGCACTTTGCCAGTGCAGATTCACCATATGCATTCATACCTAAGGGATATGTCATTACCGAAACAATTCGGGGAGATTTAAATAAAGACGGGCTTGAAGATTATGTATTCATAACTAAGGGTACACTCAGTACTGGAATCGTTAAAGATGAAATGCGCGACTTACTAGATCGTAACCGACGCGGCATTGTGGTGGTATTCAATCAAAAAACTAAATACGTGCTAGCACTTGAATTTCAAAACTGTTTTTCATCAGAAAACGAAGATGGCGGTCTTTATATGCCACCTTATCTGAATATTTACATCCAAAAGGGTGGTTTGTTTGTTCACTATGCACACGGGCGATATGGTTACTGGAGGTATATATTTCGCTATATAAACTCTGAATTTGTGCTGATCGGCTACGATAGAGAAGAGGCTCATGGCCCTGACATATTGAGCGCAATCAGCATCAACTTACTGACAAAAAGAATGAGTATTAAAGAAAATAGTAATCCTAATTACACCCCTATAAAGTTGAAACAGAAATGGATGAAATTTTCGATCAAAAAGCCGATTAGACTGGTTGACTTTTCGGATTTTGATGAATGTAAATCTACGCTCTTTGAATGCTAAATGCCATAAGAAGTTGTTTGGTGTATAAGCTTTATGGTTGGCTCTTAGACTCGGACTTAAACTCGTAGTCTTTAGATGAATATCCAATTATTTTATAGCTTAAGTTGATGTCGTCAAAGATCTTGCATCTTTGATATGATGTGACTGGTCAAGAATAAATCCATTGATGGATACAATTACAAACAAGCAATCAATCCGCTTGTTTTTGAGAGGGGGTTCGCTATGGTAACCATGTCAAATCCAATGTTCCAACGACTAAGCAGGCGCCAATGGTTGTCGAATACCGCGCAATTCAGTGGTGGCCTATTGCTGAGTGCAGCGACCCCACTGTATGCCCAAAGCAGCGATCATGCGGTAGTGGAGACTATTTCGGGTAGAGTACGCGGACTGCGTACCAACGGTATCTACAGCTTCAAAGGTATTCATTATGGTGCGAACACCGGAGGCGCTAATCGCTGGTTGCCGCCGCAAGCAGTTGCCCCGTGGTCTGGGATTAAAGACGCCATCGCGTATGGTCCTCGTGCCCCTCAAAATGAGCGCCCTGCATTAGAGCCGCATTTGGCATGGATTCGTGATGGCCGCCCGCTTAGTGAAGACTGTTTGGTATTGAATGTATTTACCCCTGCCATTCATGATCAGGGTCGTCGACCAGTTTTGGTCTACATTCATGGGGGTGGTTTTGTTTCGGGCGCGAGCAGTGCGCCTGGTCTTGATGGACATCACTTTGCGCAGCGTGGTGATGTGGTGATGGTATCGCTAAATCACAGATTGAATGTGTTCGGTCATCTATCCCTTGCCTTAGATGCTGGTGAGGCCTACAGAGATGCCGGTAATGTTGGTATGTTAGATATCATTCAAGCCTTGCAATGGGTGCGTCAACACATTAGTCAATTTGGTGGAGACCCAAATAATGTCACCATCTCTGGTCAATCAGGCGGCGCATCTAAAGTCGCAGTGTTAATGGCGATGCCGCAGGCTCGTGGATTATTTCATAAGGCCATTGTGCAAAGTGCATCATCACTATTACGTATGGCGACTCCCGATGAAGCACAGCGTAATACTTATTATTTACTCAAACAATTGAATCTAGATGAGTCGCATATCAAGGTTTTGCGTGAGATGCCCGTTGCTACATTGTTAGCAGCGATGCAAAAGGCAGTTGCTGCAGCAGGGCGAGTGGATAATTATCGGCCGGTTGTTGATGGTCGTGCACTACCTACTCACCCGTTTGATCCCAGCGCTGCGAGTATATCCCGCGATATTCCGATGATGATTGGATCATGTGAGAATGAAATGACATTCCCATATTCGCAGGTCATGGAAAATTTCCAATATAATGAATCGCAAGCCTTAGCTAAGGTGCAAGACTTCGTGGGTGTGGATGAGGCTCAAGCGCGTCAACTCATGCAACTATATCGTAGGTCACGGCCCCAAGCGTCTGCCAGTGATTTGTGGGTTGCCATTAGTACTGATCATCAGTATCGGCGCAATGTGATTAAAGCCTCGGAGCTGAAGTCTGATTTGTCAGCCGCCCCTTCTTGGCATTATTTGTTTACTTGGAAGACTCCGGTATTGAATGGGTTATTAAAGTCTCCTCATACGATTTGCATACCGTTTTCGTTCGGTAATGTTGATATTGCGAGTGGTATTACCGGCAGTAGTCCAGAGAGATATGCGCTGCAACATGCAATGATGGATGCTTGGTATGCGTTTATGCGTACAGGTAATCCGAATCATGCGGGAATTCCGAAATGGCAACCGTATCATGTGCAACAACATCCCACTATGCTTTGGGATAACACTTGTCGTGTGGTAGATGACCCTGCGCGTGAAGAGAGAATGGCGATGAGTGCCATGCCTGCATACCGTGCAGATGGTAGTCGGGTTAAGTCTAGCTAAAGTCTAGCTAGAGTTTTAACCGAGTCTCACTGCATTTTCACTAGAGGCTCACCAAGTTCGCGTAAAAGCCCTACTAATTCGATTGGGTGTTAGGCGATCATATCTAGCGTATAGGGCTAAACGATTACGGATCATTGATTTGGAGCTCCGTAATCGTTTTCAGGCTTTATGAATAGTTTTTTATGAATAATTACTAATCAACTGTACGTGCAATACCATTTTTGCGTTTTAAACAACGATCAGCACAGATCTAGTGCTATTGTTGCCGCGACTCTTTAATCAGTTCATCAAAGCACTCTGGAATGGCAATCTCGCGCCCTAAAACTGCCGGGCTATAAGCTTGCATCCATAAGGCGTGACTAGAGTGTCCGCCACCCGCAACAATCAGTCCAATATTGTCAGCGTTAGAAGTAATTGGCCAGGGGTCGTGCTTGATACTGTCGCGACCTATTGCAGTAGAGGCAATTTTCATAAAAGCAGTGCCACCACTTTTGTTCATCTCGGCCATGGGAACTTTGGAGTGCAGTAATAGAAACTCACGCACATCTTTTTTAGTCCAACCTAAATCACCAAGCCCTGCAGCGACAACCTTAGAGATTACGACTAAGCCTGGAGTACCTTTGTCGTAACCCCAAAGGTAATGCACGTCAGGCACTCGCATGTAGCCCGCAATACGGTGAAGACCTTGAACTGCATCCTCCTCTTTAGTCTCTTCTTTAGCGCCTCGACGAAATACGTTGGTCGCGCCATTGCCAAAGGCTAAGGACAGACAGTTGCTACCTCCTGCAAATCCATGACGTTCATTCACATACGGAGTCCAACCTGCGGGGAGTCCGTCTTCATCTTCAGCAAATACCACATTGGTGTTACGCATCATGCCAAAGACCGCCATGGTGCCTACTCCGGGTAAGGCGCCACCTAAATTTTGTTGCATCAGCCGCAGTGCGCGGCCGATGCTAGCGCCTGCGGGATGTTGCGGGTCTGGTCCTAAAATACCAAAACCTGAATTCAGGCGAATTTTTTTTGCGATAGGGCCGTTCACGACAATCATGGGAAATGGGCTGCCTGAGGTGGCTTGGAGAAGATCACCGGTCGTTAAGGGGTCAAGAAAGGCATCGACCGCAGCAACTAACACTGGCAGATACTCTGGTCGCCCACCTGCCATCGCGAGTGCAATGGCACAGGATTCAATGGTGACCATGCCGCCGCGCGGTGGGAAGCGTCCAATGATGTGGTCACGCGGTAGCGTGGCGCCGCGTAGAATCCATTTTGTGCGAGCTTCTGTAGCTGGCCATAATGGTAGCCCGTCCCCCCAATGGCGTGCGAGTAGTAAGTCATTGACTTTAATGAGTGCAGTTTCATAATCGGCAGCACTGACTTCTAGCTGAGGACTACTGGTGGCAGCAGATTGGCGCGGTTGCCATTGAGTGAGGCCATCATAGAATTCTTGTTTGCGCTCGGAGAGTGCAGATAGATCCGCATCTGGTAGAAAATTATCTATAGGAAACACAACCATAGCGGCTTCAGGTGTAAACCCAACACCACCAACTGCATTGTTAACAACTCCAATAAATTCTTTACGAGTCAGTATGACTGTTGGGATTCCAAGCGCTTCGAGTTGGGCGGCAGCACGGCCGCATCCTGTTGAGCAGGCCCCTCAGGCAGCGTTACCAATAATGACTGCATCGACCCCACTATCTTTGACCATTTGGACAGTGGCGGCTTGACCGATAATACTTGTGCCTTGAGGGAATTGATCATCTCCAATCACAGTGGCATCAGGAAAATCAGCCTCAATCAGCTGCTTTAAAAGGGGTAGCATGCGATAGGCTTGCCATTGACCGTTAGATAGGATGCCGATTTTTTTGCCGGCTAAAGTGTCTAAGCGTGGCGCATGCTGATGCATTATTTTTAAAGCGCCAGATGGATCATAAAATTGCAGATTAATCATAAAGTGGGCTTTCTTGAATGGAGTGATGTGATTGAGTATTTCATTGTGCATACGCTGCGTCAAGTCTCGCTACATCAATGATATGATTGGATCATCGTTTGGAATTGTTTATATTGAATCTGGAGCAGAAATTAATATTAATCAAGTGATTGGTCCATCATGATTTACAGTGGATGCATTCGCAGATCAGTGATACGGGTAATGCGATTTAGTTAATGTAATTTAGTTAATGTAATTTAGTTAATTTTATTTTCTTACTGTGACATCGCCAATTGTTTGACAAGCAAGGTTATAGAGATTGTTTGTATTAGACTATTTTTGATAATCAGAATGAGTTTCAGAGGTGAGGTTTAAATGCGCCAACTGCATAGAGATTTAGAGATTATATTCGCGGTAGTGTTAAGCGTTATTGGATCGCAAAGCCATTTGTTGGCGCAAGGCTACCCCACTAAGCCAATTCGTATAGTTGCAGGCTTTGCAGCTGGTGGACCTACTGAAGTTATTGCGCGGGTTGCGGGGCAAAAGTTGTCAGATAAATGGGGGCAGCCGGTGATCGTTGAGACTCGCTCTGGCGCGGGTGGCAATATTGCCGCAGAGTATGTGGCCAGAGCTGCACCTGATGGTTATACCTTATTGTTGCCAGCGTTTGCGCATGCAGTGAACCCATCCTTGTATGCAAAACTACCCTTTGATACCAAAAAGGATTTTGCCCCTGTAGCATTGTTAGCGACTTCTGCCAATGTATTAGCGATCCATCCCTCTATCCCAGCCCGTAGTTTACGTGAACTCATAGCACTGGCCAAGATGCAACGCACCCCGCTGACCTACGGCTCGGCCGGTGTGGCTACTGCGTCGCATCTTGCAGGTGAATTGTTTAAATCGATGGCAGGTATTCAGATCACACATATTCCTTATAAAGGTGCTGCACCCGCAAGTGTAGATTTATTAGGTGGTCATATTTCGTGCGCGTTTCCTGGGGTATCTTTAGTATTACCCCACTACCGTTCTGGGCGTATGCGATTAATTGGCACGACTAGCGCACAACGTTCGGCAACCTTGCCCGAAGTGCCAACATTGGCTGAAGGGGGGTTGAAAGGTTTTGAGGTAATTTCTTGGTATGGCCTCCTAGCACCTGCTGCACTGCCTGTCGAATTGGTCTCACGTTTGCATCATGAGGTAGTGCGTGGCTTGGCTGAGGTGGATGCTATTGAGCGCCTGCAAGCGATTGGTGTGGGCGCCTCAGCGATCACTACTGCAGAATTTGCAGCATTTCTAAACCGTGAGCAAGAAAAATGGGCTCGGGTTATTCGTAGCGCAGGGCTGCAAGCGCAGTAAGTGTGGATTGTATGAGAGTGATTAGGGAATTTGATGAGTGATTTGATTGCGCGCGCAACATCACCGGTAGTGATATCGGTTTCTGAACTTAACCGTTTAGCGCGGCTTGCAGTTGAGCGCGGCATTGCCTTGATGTGGGTGGCGGGAGAGATCTCAAACTTTAAGCGCTATGATAGTGGTCATTGCTATTTCACGGTTAAAGATGATAGTGCTCAAGTCGATGCCGTGATGTTTCGCCAAAAGGCACAACACTTAGACTGGGTGCCAGAGAATGGCATGCAAGTTGAAGTTCGAGCCACAGCGACTGTCTATGAGGCGCGTGGCAAATTCCAAATTAATGTGGATGCCATGCGCCGTGCAGGGCTGGGCGCTTTATATGCGGCGTTTGAGAAGCTTAAAGCCCAATTACAACATGAGGGTTTATTTGATGCTGCACTTAAGCGCGAATTGCCTGCTTATCCGCGTACCATTGGTGTCGTCACTTCGCCTCAAGCAGCTGCTTTGCGCGATGTGCTCATTACTTTACGACGACGTATGCCAAGTATTGCTGTGATTATTTATCCAACCCCAGTGCAAGGTGTGGGTGCGCATGAAAAAATTGCCCAAGCTATCGCGCTGGCAGGTATGCGTTGCGAATGCGACGTGTTAATTGTGTGCCGTGGTGGTGGCAGTATTGAAGATTTATGGTCGTATAACGAGGAGTGTGTGGCGCGCGCTATACGCGCATGCCCTATTCCCGTCGTCAGCGGTGTTGGGCATGAGACCGATGTCACTATTGCTGATTTTATTGCTGATGCTCGCGCTGCAACGCCAACTGCTGCTGCGGAAATGGCTAGTCCTGATGGCGTTGAGTTGGCGCGTCAGTGTGCCAGTTTAGCGCAGAGTCTAGTGCGTATTGTTCAGCGCGGCATCGAGGCGCGTATGCAGCAAGTTGATTACTTAGCGCGGCGCTTGGTGCATCCAGATGCGCGATTGGCGCAACAGGTTTTACATGTGCAGCAGTTGCAACGGCGCTTATTGCAATCCTGGGGCCGTCAATCTGCAGACGCCGCGTGGCGGATACGTGAGTTGTCGCAACAACTGCGACTGGGTGCGCCTGACATCGAATCCCAACTGCAGCGACAGCAATCGTTAGCCCAGCGATTGACGCGTGCGCTACATGAGCAGTTACGTATTGCTCAAGATCGTACCAACCGATTGCAGTCCGATTTACTGCATCTCAATCCACAGAGAGTATTGGAGCGTGGATATAGTATTACGACTCAGCTCGATGGTACGATTGTGCGTGATGCAGAGCAGCTCGCTGACGTAGAGAGCCTACGCCTCACCCTTGCCCAAGGCTGGGCGCAGGTGAAGGTGGAATCTACAGGACAGTAAATAGTGATTGCTAGTCAAGTGCTTATTGGCCAAAACCAAATAAGCGGGCAGGATTAGTGCACAGAATTGTTTGGCGGTCATTATTATCGGGAAACCAACGCTTTAAGCAGGCTAAGAGAGGACTGTAATCCATGCGTGCATCAAAGCGAGTAAACGGCCAATCTGAGGCCCACACGCAGCGCTCTATGGTGAACGCTTCAACTAAGGCTTGAATGTAAGGTTCGACGTCGCTATAGGGGTATGGCTGTTGTGAGAAGCGGTAGACCGCAGAGAGTTTAACCACGGCGTTGCTGTTGCGTCCTAGCGCAAGCAAGGCTTGGAATCCTGGTTGTTGTATACCACGGCTCAAATCGGGGCGACCGCAATGATCGATGATAACCCGCACACCGGCACGCTCTAAAATCGGTAGTGCGTCAACCAGTTGATCCTTGCCGTATTGAATTTGTGCAAACCAATTGGCGGCTTTAATCTTGGCGAGTAAGTTTGGCATCTCGGCGTCCTCCAGTACGCTCACGCCGTGATTAAATAGATTAATCCGCACCCCTACAATACCACCAGCTGCGAGTCGCTCGACTTCGTGTTCTGTGACGTTGTTTGGCAACAGAGCAATCCCCTTGAAGCGTTGATTGGATTGTGCAATGGCATCTAGCAGGCAGCTGTTGTCGTAACCATACGGACCTGCGCCAACCAAGAGGCCGTGCGAGAGTTGATGCAGTTCGAGCAAAGTCAGAAATTGATCAGGTGTACCTTCTTGGCAGGCTAATGGGGTATAAATTTCGTCAGTCTGATATTTAAAACGTGTTGGATTAAAGACGTGTGCATGGCAGTCGGCGCCGAGTAGGGGAGTCATCAACAATATTCCTTTGAAGTCTAGTTATTTGAATGGTGAATTGAGATACTGAATTATTCGGGCAAGATGCGTGCGTCACGCACAATTTTGGCATATTTCTCAAGTTCTTTTTGCAGGAAGCTATCAAAGGCCTGCACAGTTTGAGCTTGCGCTTCAATGCCTTCGAGAATGAGTCGATCTTTGATTTCAGGTGTGGCTAGCACACGATTGGCCGCATCATGCAGGCGATTGACAGTATCCAGAGGGGTGTTGGCTGGCAATAGCAATCCAAACCAACCGACTAGCGAATATCCTGGTAGGCCGCTCTCAGCGATTGTTGGAATATCGGCCAGCCCAACAAAGCGTTGAGGGCTGGTCACGCCTAGGGCCCTCAAGCGCCCAGATTTCGCGAGGGGCAGACCTGTGGACATCGCACTGAAATACAAACTGGTCTGGCCGCCGAGTAAATCGGTAATTGCTTGGCTGCCACCCTTGTAGGGGATGTGTAGCATGCTTAATCTTGCCATTGATTTAAATAGCTCCGGAGCAATATGTGTGGGGCTGCCGATACCAGCTGAAGCGTAGGTCAACTTGCCGGGGTGGGCGCGAGCTAAGGTAATGAGGTCTTTAGCGGATCGCACAGGTAGTGAAGGGTGCACAACTAATAATAATGGAGTGATCCCAATGAGTGCTAAGGGGCTTAAGTCTTTACGTAAGTCATAAGGCATTTTACCTGTGCCGTAGATGCTGACATTGGCAATTTGTGAGGAGTTTGCTAGTAGCATGGTATAGCCATCCGCTGGTGATTTTGCGACATGGTCTGAACCAATGTTGGTTGCTGCCCCAGGTTTATTTTCGATGAGTATGGGCTTGCCTAAGTATTCGGCCATTTTGGGAGCCATGACTCGGGCTGCAGTGTCTACACCTCCGCCAGCCAGATAGGGCACGATAATGCGCATCGGTTTGGTCGGAAAGGGTTGGGTGAACGCTACAGCACAATAGAGGGTGCACAGAAGCGTGCTACAAGCCGCTAGTATTTGTTGGTGGTTTTTATACAGTGCATAGGTAGCGTGGTGCTGAGTTGGCATACTAAAATCCTTGAACGATGGCGTGCTATTGATAGTAACCGTTAGCTGTTGAACGACTTGAGTTGGTGTTGAATATACTGCAGCACTTGAGTCTCTAGATCATTGTCCAAGCAGTCGAATGTGGTGAGCTCAGGCATGGCGCGCAGCCATGTGAGTTGCCGTTTGGCCAATTGGCGAGTGGCTGCAATACCTTGCTCGCGTAGTTGCGTCTGGTTGATTTGATTATTTAGAAAATCCCAGGCTTGTCGATAACCAACGCAGCGCATGGCAGGCAGTTGCGCGTGTAGATTATAGGTTTTTTTTAATGCAGTTAATTCGTCAACCAATCCTTGAGCGAGCATGTGGTTAAAGCGCACTGCGATCCGTTGGTGGAGTTCGGCACGCACGCTAGGAGTTAATGCAATAGTGATAGCGCGATAAGGAAAGTTTTGTAGTCGTGGCGCATCTAGTAATGCGCTCATGGCTTGACCAGTGATGCGATAAATTTCAAGTGCACGTTGCACGCGCTGGGTATCGCCAGGTTGTAAGCGATTCGCAGTGACGGGGTCGACTGTTTGTAGTTCGTTATAGACCGCTGACCAGCCAGCGCTGGCAGCTTGGTCTTCAATGGCTTGTCGTATTTCTGGGTCCGCTTGTGGCAGGCTATTAAAGCCTTCGAGCAAGGCTTTAAAGTAGAGCATTGTGCCGCCCACTAATAAAGGGATTCGACCGCGCGCAGTAATCTTGTGCATTAAGTCCAGCGCGTCATCGCAAAAGCGTGCAGCAGAGTAACTGTGTTCGGGGCTGATGATGTTAATTAGATGGTGCGGTGTATGAGCAAGAATCTCAAGCTCTGGTTTGGCAGTGCCTACATTCATGTCTAAATAGATCTGGGCAGAATCAACACTGATGATCTCGCACGGCAGTTGTTTAGCGATGGCAATTGCTACTGCTGTTTTGCCGCTTGCTGTTGGCCCCATCAGAAGTAGTGCTGGTGGTAGCGCAGTGGCTGTGCTGTGGGGATTGTTCAAGTTCTGCATGGCGAGGATTTAGCGGTGTTATCCGTGTCTAGAGAATTGACGGCTAGTGGGGTAGGCGTTACTTATTGACCGCGACGAAATAGGCGATCGAGAGCACTCACGGGCATGGGATACCAAGTCGGGCGGCCATGGTTGCATTGCCCAGAGCGTTCGGTGATTTCCATGTCACGCAGGAGCGCGTTCATTTCGGTAACGCTGAGCCGCCGATTAGCGCGTACTGCTGCGTGGCAGGACATAGTCCCCAGGAGTTCATTGCGTTGTTCGGTAGCAATGCGACTAGCTCCGTATTCGCGGATATCGTGTAGGACGGCCAGGCTTAAGGCTTGGACATCGGCGTCCACTAGTAGCGCGGGGACACCGCGAATAATTAGGGTATTGGGGCCACCTAGCGCTAGATCGAAACCAAGAGACTCCAAGGTCTCTCGTTCATCTTCTACAGTGGCTACATCTAAGGCACTTGCTGTGCAATGCACCGGCATAAGTAGGGGTTGCATCGGTATATGTTGCGCATCGATCGCGGTTTTCAGTTGCTCATACATGATGCGCTCATGGGCAGCATGCATGTCTACAATGATCAGGCCTTGGCGATTCTCGGCTAAGATGTAGATGCCGGCTAATTGCGCGAGCGCATAACCTAACGGATGCTCCTCATCCGTTAAAGCTTGTTGATTAGTGGCTTGCGAGTTTGCAATAGGCGCTAAGTGTTGGTCGCTATTTGCGCTTATGGTCAGAGTTGTTTCAGCGCTGATTGGGTTATTGCCGGCTCTGGGAAATAGTCGTTCGTAGGCATTTGTTGCTTGGGCTACGCCTAGGCTGAATTGTGTTTGTTGACGATAGGTCGCGGGGGCTGGTGCTTGTGCTTGATCAGTTTGTTCGGTATGCAATGTTGTGCTCAATACCGCTTGTGGGCTTGGTGTTGTCCCAGCTGTTTTTGCCAACGCTTTATGTAGAGCATGAAACAGATATTGATGAACTGCTCGCGAGTCACGAAAGCGCACTTCTGTTTTGGCTGGGTGAACATTAACGTCGACCAGTTGGGGGTCGATTTGCAAAAACAACACATAGGCAGGGTGACGATCGTGATGCAGCACATCGGCATAGGCCTGGCGCACAGCATGGGCCACGACTTTGTCGCGCACACAGCGACCATTTACAAAAAAGTATTGGGTGTCGCGACTGCCTTTGGCTTGTGCCGGTGTGCTGATCGCACCTTGTAATCCGATGTGTCCGCTAAATTCGTCTACGCTGAGTGCCGCATTGCCAAAGTCCTCACCGACGGCAGCGTTGATGCGTGCATGTAGAGCATGGGCGCGCCACTGGAAGCGAGCGCGACCGTTGTGCGTAAGGCTAAATGCAACGTCTGGTCGCGATAAGGCTAAGCGCCGCACGACCTCTTCACAATGAGCGAACTCGGTTTGTTCAGATTTAAGAAATTTGCGCCGTGCCGGTGTATTGAAGTAGAGCTCGCGGATGTCGATGCGGGTGCCTTGGGCTAAGGTCGCTGGCGCGATGTCGCCGAGTTGTGCACCTTCTGCGCTGATTTGATAAGCATGTGGGGCATCCGCGCGACGACTGGTTAATTCCAGTCGCGACACTGAGGCAATACTGGCCAAGGCTTCACCGCGAAACCCTAAGCTGCTGACATGCTCTAAGTCATCTAGTGTGCTGATTTTGCTAGTAGCATGGCGTGCGAGTGCGAGGGCCAGTTCATCGTGTGCGATACCCTCGCCATCGTCGCTGACGCACAGTTGCTTAATGCCGCCCGCGGCTAATTCAATGCTGATGGCTTGGGCGCCAGCGTCTAAGCTGTTCTCGAGCAACTCCTTGAGTGCCGAGGCGGGGCGTTCGATGACTTCGCCAGCTGCGATTTGGTTGATCAGCAGTTCAGGTAATGGGGTAATGGAAGGCATGGGTGAGGATTATAGCCAAGCTGCGGCTAATTCGGCGCTTATTGCTGAGGGTGCTAGGGTCTTGGCGTCGAGCCAATAAGTATTCTTTGGGTAGGGCGTGACCTTAGGGCGTTTGAGTTTATAATTGAAGAGGAAATTCGGAAGCGGGAGTGCGGATGTGGAAGTGCGGGCTTGGCGAGATCGAGTTCAACCCTCAAGAGCATGATTTAATGAATTAAGTATCTGATTTTATTTATTATTTTTATTTTTTATTTTTTATTCTTTATTTTGTGTTTTGTGTTTGGGTCTGAATCTGTTGCAGTAGCGATCTACTCCCCGAGCACAGTCGATGAATAAGCACCAGGTTGAGAGGATAGTGACGATGAAGTTTGGTATTCCTGCTGAGACACAGCACAACGAGACACGGGTTGCCGCAACGCCTGAGACGGTGACGAAATTGCTCAAAGGTGGCTATCACAGCGTGATGGTAGAGGCCGGAGCCGGCCTTAAGGCAAGTATTTTAGATGAACATTTTGTTGCCGCTGGTGCGAGTATTGTGCCCACGGCAGGCCATATTTACCAAGACGCTGAGGTGGTATTAAAAGTGCGCTCACCGCAAGCGACAGAGCTTGCGCAAATGCATGCCGGCCAGGTGCTTATTGGCTTACTCAATCCACATCATCGCGAAGGGTTGCAAGCCATGGCTACGCAAGGGGTGTGTGCTTTTGCGCTAGAAGCCTTACCTCGCATATCGCGCGCGCAAAGCATGGATGTGCTCTCCTCGCAGGCGAATTTAGGTGGATACAAAGCGGTGATGTTGGCGGCTAATGCCTATACCCGGTTGATGCCCATGTTGATGACGGCTGCAGGCACTGTAAAAGCGGCTCGCGTCATTATAATGGGCGTGGGTGTAGCTGGTTTACAGGCAATTGCAACGGCTAAGCGTCTTGGTGCAGTAGTCGAGGCGACTGACGTGCGTCCCGCCACCAAAGAGCAAGTTGAGTCATTGGGGGCGAAGTTTATTGACGTGCCTTTTGAAACCGATGAAGAGCGTGAAATTGCCCAAGGTGTTGGTGGCTATGCTCGTCCGATGCCAGCCACCTGGGTGGCGCGTCAGGCGAGTTTGGTTGCGGAGCGAATTCGCCAAGCAGATATTGTGATCACTACGGCATTGATTCCCGGACGTGCTGCACCCGTGTTGGTGACCGAAGAGATGGTCAGGTCGATGAAGCCTGGCTCAGTCATTGTGGATATGGCGGCAGAGCAAGGCGGTAATTGCCCTTTAACCGAGCTGGATCAAACCGTGGTAAAGCATGGGGTGACTTTAATTGGGATTGCTAACTTACCAGCGCTAGTAGCCACCGATGCAAGTGCCTTATATTCACGTAACATATTGAATTTTTTGGGATTATTTCTTAATCCTCAGACCGGAGTTTGGCATTTAGATCAAACTGATGAAATTATTGCGGGCACTTTGGTGTGCCATAACGGACAGTTACTACGGCCTTAAACTTCAGTCTTAGGTTGTTGGGTGGAATGAAATTTTTTGTATTATTTTTTGTATTATTTTTTAATTTCTTTTGTTAATTAGACAGTTACATGCAGTTGTTGGTAATAGCCACTGGTGTATGTATTAGGGAGAATGTGTCATGACAGGTGCGGTAGATCCAACCCTTATTAATTTGATCATCTTTGTATTGGCGGTGTTTGTCGGCTACCACGTGGTCTGGAACGTCACCCCCGCATTGCATACCCCTTTGATGAGCGTGACTAATGCCATTTCCTCGGTGATTATTGTCGGAGCTATTCTCGCCGCGGGCGCCCAGACAGCAGATTTTGGCGCGATTTCTGGTGCAGTAGCCGTTGGGCTCGCAGCGATTAATGTCGTTGGTGGTTTTATGGTGACTCAGCGAATGTTGGAGATGTTCAAGAAAAAAACACCTAAGGCACCTCGGCAAGGGGATCAAGCATGAGCGCAAATATGGCAGTGTTGGGCTATTTGATTGCTTCGGTATGTTTTATTTTGGCGCTTAAGGGGCTGTCTCACCCTGAGTCTGCCCGTCAAGGCAATACCTTTGGTATGGTCGGTATGGCGATTGCGATTGTGGTGACTGTGGCAATTGTTGCGCAAGGTCGGCTCGATTTGATTTTATTAGCGATGGTGATTGGTGCGGCCATCGGCGCTTATGCTGCTCGCCGCGTCGAGATGACGCAAATGCCAGAGTTAGTGGCGGCCATGCACTCCTTAGTTGGCTTAGCGGCAGTGCTCATTGCAGTCGCGGTAGTCAACAATCCGTCATCGTTTAATATGTCGAACCCCATGCCTATGGGTAACAAGTTAGAGCTTTTTATCGGCACATTTGTAGGTGCTATTACTTTCTCGGGTTCGGTGATTGCCTTCGGTAAGTTAGCCGGTTTGGGTAAGCAGTTCCGCTTATTCTCTAGTGCGCCTGTGGTGTTCCCTGGTCAGCACATGGTTAACTTGATTTTAGCCATCGTGATGTTGGGTTTTGGCGGTGCGTTTTTTCTAGCGCCTGCCCAGCCTTGGTTGCCGTTCTTGGTGATGATGACGATTGCATTTGTTTTAGGTGTGTTAATCATTATTCCTATTGGTGGTGCTGATATGCCAGTGGTAATCTCGATGCTCAATAGTTATTCTGGATGGGCAGCTGCGGGCATTGGCTTCTCGCTCAATAACCAGCTGTTAATTATTGCGGGTTCTTTGGTGGGATCTTCCGGTGCGATTCTCTCCTACATTATGTGTAAGGCGATGAACCGCTCATTCTTTAGCGTCATTCTTGGTGGTTTTGGTGCGGCAG
This sequence comes from uncultured beta proteobacterium, assembly GCA_903885665.1. GTDB lineage: Bacteria > Pseudomonadota > Gammaproteobacteria > Burkholderiales > SG8-41. The sequence goes on from CAISJL010000004.1 coordinate 52,542, forward strand.
AGGGAGCGGCGTCTACGGGCGGTGAGGAGCGCACTGTGCGTTCGGGTTCGGCTGATGATGCGGCATTTTTGATGGCTAATGCGGAGTCTGTGATTATTGTCCCAGGCTATGGTTTAGCCGTGGCTCGCGCCCAGCATGCCGTTAAAGAATTGGCGCATAAGCTAATCGCCAAGGGTGTGACAGTACGCTATGCCATTCATCCGGTAGCCGGGAGGATGCCAGGTCATATGAATGTACTTTTGGCTGAGGCGGAAGTCCCCTACGACCAAGTACTAGAGATGGATGATATTAACAGTGACTTCGGCACGACCGATGTGGTGTTGGTATTGGGTGCTAATGACGTGGTGAATCCGCTAGCGCATGAAAAAGGCAGCCCAATTTACGGCATGCCAATTTTAGATGTGGCCAAATCACGTACTATCTTAGTCAACAAGCGTTCTATGGCGGCCGGTTATGCTGGACTTGATAATCCGCTGTTTTATATGGATAAGACGATGATGGTTTTTGGCGATGCCAAGAAGGTTGTTGAAGATATTGTGAAGGGCTTAGATTAAATATCTTCAAATGCATGCATCCACAAATGGGGCGGGTGCATCACTAAGTGATGACTACAGATTGTTTTCTGAAACTGGTTGCCAGTGCTCGATGATGAGTTGTAAGGTGCTGGCACCTTTGTAGTGATTGGTGCTTAAGCGATAGCTTGCTTCGATCTGCTCAGGTAAGAATTCTGCTTGGCCAAACAGTATGGCTTCGAACAGCACTGCTTCACGCGCTAGACGTAGCTTGAGATGGCGTGTGCCAACGATGCGTTGATGTATGACTTTGAATTGATCAAAGAAGCGTGGCTCAGGAAAGCCTTGCCCCCAAACATGGGTCGCTATGATGTCTGCTTGTGCTAAGGTGGCTTCAGTCACGGCTAAGGGGCCGTCAGTCACCCATTGACGGGTTAGGTCAGCAGCACTGAGCAGCTCTTGAGCGACGCTTTCAAAAGCGTGTTGAAATGTAGCAAATGCGGATTCGGCAATGGTCAGGCCTGCGGCTGCAGCGTGCCCACCGAAGCGTAAAATTAATTGTGGTTGACGTTTTGAGATGAGATCTAGCGCATCGCGCAGATGGAGTCCGGGAATAGACCGTCCTGAGCCTTTGAGCTCACCGGCCGCCCCAGTAGCAAAAGCGAATGTTGGGCGATGAAACTGTTCACGCAAGCGAGAGGCGAGAATGCCAATTACGCCTTGATGCCATTGTGGGTGGTAAACACTTAAGGTGTAGCCGCTGGGAATCTCTGCAAGTTCGGCTAGTGCTGAGGCTTGCATATCGGCTTCAATATCGCGTCGCTGATGATTGAGTTGGTCGAGTTGTGCGGCAATTTCAGCGGCACGGGTGGCGTCGTTGGTGGTTAAACACTCGATGCCCAAGGACATGTCGGTCAGCCTTCCCGCAGCGTTGAGTCTAGGGCCAACCACAAAGCCTAAGTCGTAGGTTCCCACGCGCTCATGCTCGCGTCCTGCCGCGGCGAGCAGTGCTTGGATACCCGCTTGGGATCGACCATTACGAATGCGCTGTAACCCTTGCTCGACTAAGCGCCGGTTGTTGTCGTCGAGCTTGACCACATCGGCGACAGTGCCTAAGGCCACCAGATCAAGCCATTGACTGAGATTGGGTTCGGTTTGGGTGCGATAGGTGCCTCGTTCTCGTAACTCGGCGCGCAACGCCAACATGACATAGAATATGACACCGACCCCGGCTAAGTGTTTGCTGGGAAATGTGCAGCCCGGTTGATTGGGGTTCACAATACACCACGCGTCTGGCAGGTGGTCGCCAGGTAAGTGGTGGTCGGTGATTAAGACTTTGATGCCTGCGGCATTGGCTGCGGCGACGCCGTCAATACTGGCAATGCCGTTGTCTACAGTAATCAGAATGTCGGGTTGATGTTGCGTAATTGCGAGGGCCACAATCTCAGGGGTGAGGCCATAGCCATACTCAAAGCGATTCGGCACTAAGTAATCGACAGTCGCGCCAAATTGGCGCAAGGCTCTCAGACCCACGGCACAGGCAGTTGCGCCATCGGCATCGTAGTCGGCAATGATCAGTAATTTTCTCTGGGCTGCAATTGCATCGGCTAGATGTGCTGCCATTTGTGTAATGCCAAGCATTAATTGCGGCGCTAGTAACGCACTGAGGTCGGTAGCGAGTTGCGCGATATCGTGAATCTCTCGTGCAGCATATAGCCTAGCCATTAATGGGCTGATACCTTGTCCGAGCAGGTGTTCTTGTGCTTCAGGGTTAACTGCTCGGATCGTGACGCTGCTCGCCACAGAGCCATGACATGCTTCGGTCATTCGCTACTCGCCAGTGCAGACCAGCTCAAGGGGCTGCGCCAAAATTTATAGTGATCTGTGGGGCGGCAAGTGATTTGTAGACAGCGATCTGCACCGGTAGCAATCAAGGTGATTTGCTCTAGTTGTTTAGCCTGTAGTGCGGCCTGGAGCGGAGCAAACCATAGGTCTTCAAGTGTGGCAAGTGCTTTGCGCCAACCCAATGGACCACCATAGCGTACCGCGATATGTGCGCGCTCTAGGGTGATTAAGTGTTGGTCGCCTAGGCGAGGTTTACTTGCAAACCATGAGGCGGCATTGGCGGGTGCAGCCAGTGCTTCAGCACCACTATAGATGGCTAAGGCTGTGGCAAGGGGGTCGTCACTCCAAAGGTGTTGGAAGTGCTCGCCATGAACCATCGGTTTATGTCCACCACCCCACAGGTAGAGGCTATTGATGGTGGGTATTTGCTGTGCGCTACGGCGTTGGTTAACCGGGTGATCGTGGAGAGCGATTTGCACTTCAGTGAGCAATCGATGCCAGCGACTGGCTTGCGCACCACTTAATAACACGCGCGGTAGCAGCCGGCCGGCGATAGCGCCAAGTGGTGGTGCGACGACCTCACTGGCTGCCGTTTGGTGAATATACCAGCGGGTAGAGTGCGCGACTTGGAGTTGTATGTGATCTGGTGTGAAATAGGTGTTCAGTGTATCGGCTAGTGCCAATGCATCTGCATGGTCGAGTTCGAGTTGGGGTGCGGCAATGATGCGGCTACCATTGCGCTCTAGCTGAAGGTGTACTGGGTCTGCACGTATCCACCAATCGTCACCAACGTTCAGTCCATCTAGGCTTGCAGTCAGTGCGGCGACTGGCCAGTCTTGCCGCTGCTCCACCTCAAAAGCTTGGCATAGCCAGACTTCAGGGGCGATCGGGGCAAATTGCAGGCGATGGCCACGTCCCATGAGTTGCCGCAACGATGGGGCAGGGTCGGCCTGAGTCGCTTGGAATTCGGTGCCGTAAGGCGGCAGTAGGTCGGGTATAAACAGTGTGAGGTGCATGGGGCGGGCGAGCAGCGTCCAGTCGCAAGCTAAATAAAAGGGACGCTATGCCGTACACTTTGGGCTTGGGTTCTAGGTTAATGAGGAAGGATTAAAAATCCAGAATGAATCATTCGGAATTGACAATCCAGAGCCTAGGGTTTGGGCTTTTAGTGCGGCGGCTAGCGCGGGCAGGCGCAATTTTAACATGCTAGGCCGTATCTATTGTTTTTAGTGTCTCAGTTTGTGGCACACTGCGCTTTTCGAGGATACGTCATATTGTGAGTGCATTTTCATTTTTTGTTGGATTACGCTATACCCGTTCGCGTTCGCGCTCCCGATTCATTTCGGTGATCTCGTTAATTTCCGTAGTCGGCATTGCCCTAGGAATGACTGTGTTGATTACGGTATTGTCGGTATTTAATGGGTTTCAGCGCGAGGTACGCACCCGAATGTTGAGTGCGGTGGCTCACGTCCAAATTAGTGCTGTTGGCGAGACCTTGCACGATTGGTCAGCTGTGGCGGCAGTCGCACGTGAGCAAGCGCATGTGTTAGCGGCAGCGCCTTATGTGTCGGCCCAGGGCTTACTGACTAATAATGGCAACGTGCGGGGTGCGATCCTCCGTGGAATTGAGCCTGGCGCTGAGGCGAAAGTGAGCGAAATTGAGCAGCATATGTTATCGGGATCACTCAATGCCTTAGTGGCTGGTGAGTATCGCGCGGTGTTGGGTGCCCCCTTGGCGCGGATGTTGGGGGTGGGCATTGGCGACACAGTGGTGTTGGTGGCGCCACAAGGGCAGGTGACGCCAGCTGGGATTATGCCGCGTTTGCGACAGTTTACGGTTGCTGGTATTTTTGAAGTCGGACATTACGAAATTGATTCAGGCATGGCGGTGGTGCATATCGAAGATGCGCAGCGCTTGTATCGCATGGGCGATGCGGTCAGTGGCGTGCGTTTACGTTTGGATGATTTGTTCCTGGCGCCAAAACTAGCACAGACCTTGGCTGGTGTGTTGCCCACTGGTTTGACGGTGACCGATTGGTCGCGTTTTAACGCCACTTACTTCAGGGCAGTCGAGTTAGAGAAGCGCATGATGTCCTTGTTGTTATTTTTTATCATTGCGATTGCTGCATTCAATATGGTGTCTAGTTTGTATATGATGGTCAATGAGAAACAAGCCGATATTGCCATCTTGCGTACTATGGGAGCTTCTCCTTCAGAAGTGATGCAAATATTTATGGTGCAAGGTACTTTAATTGGTGTGATTGGTGTGGGTTGCGGGATTGTGTTCGGCATACTGGGTGCGCTCAATGTCGATACCATCATTGGTGTGGTGGAGCACATCTTTAGAGTTAAGTTTATGCCGCAAGACGTTTATCAAATTGCCGATCTGCCCTCTGAGTTACAGTGGGCCGATGTGGTATTAACTGCGACTGTTGCATTTGTGCTCTCGGTGTTAGCGACCATCTATCCCAGCTATCGCGCCTCTCAGGTCAACCCAGCGGAGGCCTTGCGCTATGAGTGAATCAGTCATTGCGTGTCAGGGTTTATATAAATCCTATCGCCAAGGTGCAGCCAGTGTATCGGTGTTATCGGGTGTAGATTTGGTGGTGGCTGCTGGTGAGCGGATTGCGGTAGTGGGTGCTTCGGGCTCTGGTAAAAGCACCTTGTTGCATTTGTTAGGTGGCCTGGATACACCTAGCGCAGGGGAAGTGCGAATTTTAGGTCAGAACATTGCAACCCAAAGCGAACTCGAGCGTGGCCGTGTGCGCAACCGTACTTTGGGTTTTGTCTATCAGTTTCATCATTTGTTGCCCGAGTTTAGCGCCTTGGAAAATGTCGCAATGCCGTTGTTGATTCGAGGCGAGGCGAGAGCGCAGGCGCACACTGCAGCGACTGCAATGCTCAAGGCCGTAGGTTTAGCGCATCGCTTGGATCACACGCCTGGTGAATTATCCGGTGGTGAGCGCCAGCGTACTGCATTGGCGCGCGCTTTGGTGACCAGACCCGCTTGTGTGTTGGCTGATGAACCAACAGGCAATCTAGATCGACGCACAGCGGAAGCGGTGTTTGATTTGTTGTTACAGCTCAATCGCGAGTTACAGACAAGTTTTGTGATTGTGACTCATGACTTACGTATTGCTGAGCGGGCTGATCGAATTGTGACGCTAGACGATGGGGTGTTGCGTTAACCAGTGTGAGTTGTACGCTGTCAGAGATTAATTAGACTCTGGCGTACTAATATTCAATACGCCACTATCGATTAGCTTGTGATAGCTAGCGGGATCTTGCAACGCTTGTTGGAGCAAGAAGTGTGGCGCGCCGCGTTTGATGAGACGCGGTACGATAATTCCTGCAGCGATAATGCCTAAGCCAGTCTTTATCCATCCCGTTAACGCGAGAGCCACTCCTAACCCCAAAACCGGCAAGCTCACTAGCGGTAGCAGCAATTGCGCGCTTAAATATTGTGCAGCAGCGAGGCGATCCAGGTGCACGATGATGTCACCATCGCGGTAAGCGCGCACAAAAGCATCATGCTCTAGGGTGTTTGGCATGACTCCGGTTGGTGTTTGCATAAAAAAATATTAACTATATGAATTTATTAATTTTTTTAATGATTAGTATTCGACGGGCTCGGGGTCTATGCTGCGCCATAAATACCAGGTGGCGACCGAGCGCCAAGGTTGCCATAGGGTGCTCAAGGCATTGAGGCGTCGTGACGACAGTTCGCGCCCACGGTTGTAATGTAATTGCAATGCGCGTATTAGACCAATGTCGCCTAGAGGGAATACATCGGGGCGGGTTAAGTAGAACATTAAAAACATCTCCGCAGTCCAGCGTCCGATGCCTTTGACTTGGGTTAGATCGCTAATTAGGGCTTCATCATCCATGTCGGGCCAGTCGCTTACTGCCAAGCGATTTTCATTAAAGTGCAAACACAAGTCATAGAGATAAGTGACTTTTTGACCCGATAAGCCACAGGCCCGTAGCGTGCTAATGGGTAGCGCGCAGACCCGTTTGGGTTGCACTTTCCCCGCAGCAGTGGCAAAACGTTCCCACACACTTTGCGCGGCTTTGACCGATATTTGCTGACCGACAATGGCTCGTGCAAGGGTTTGAAAGGGATCACCGCGACTGCTTAAAGTGAGCCCTGGGTAGCGGCTGATTAATGCGCCTAAAATCGGATCGGCGGCGCGTAATTCGCGCAGAGCGCGGCGCCAGTAGGTGGGTGTGGTCATTGCGATTTTTGGATTAAAATTTATTTAAGTTACTGAAATTATTCATTATATTTTAGGGTCTTGCAGGGTCTTTTGTTGACAGGCGCATGTATTGAAAGGTACTCGTATTGAAAGGTACTTGTATTAACAGCTGCTTATCTTTACCAGTACTTGGGTGAAGGTGTGCGCTAACGCTGAGCGGGTCAGATTAATCCTCTGGTTGAGAGGTATTGCGTATGCATTGTAGCGTGTTCCGTCAGCCGTAGTCGTGGTGATTCGTTAAGGCTTGTATGTTACTACTCCCGGTTATACCTATTGTTGGCTTTGCTGCAGGGGTGTTGATTCTGCAGCAGCAAGCGCAGCTGCCCAATCTATCTGGTGCTTATGGACTGGTATTGGCTGCTGTGGTGCTTAGCGCTTGCTGGCGGCGTTGGCCACATGGAGTGGCTTGGCAGCACATCCGTTATGGGTTGTTATGTCTAATGTGCTTGGCGGCGGGTTTCTTGTGGGCAGCGGCCAATGCGACTTGGCGGATGGCGGATGCACTACCCGCGATTAGCGAAGGGCGCGACATCACAGTTATTGGCGTGGTGTCGAATTTGCCGCAAGCCTATGGCCGTAGCCTGCGCTTTGAATTTGATGTCGAGCAAGTATTGACCGCAGGTTATCAGGTGCCTAGTCGTATTGTTTTATCTTGGTGGAGTAGCTCGGCGCTTGAGCCGCAGCAGGGTTTTGTATCGATCAAGCCCGGTGAACGTTGGCGCTTTACGGTGCGCCTCAAGCGACCGCATGGTTTGGTGAATCCGCATGGTTTTGATTACGAAGTCATGCTGCTCGAGCGGGGTATTCGCGCAACGGGTTATGTGCGCCCCAAATCGTCTGCTGAGCGACTCTCTAGCTTGGTACCTGCGCCAACGTATTGGATTGGATGGGTACGTGGCCAGATGCGCGAGCGCATCGAGCGTGTGCTCGGTGATGCACCCACGACCGGCGTGATTGCAGCGCTGGCAATGGGTGACCAACGCGGGATACCGCCCGAGCAATGGCAGATCTTCACTCGCACCGGTGTGAATCATTTAATCAGTATCTCAGGGTTGCATGTCACCATGTTCTCTGGCCTCATTTTTTGGTTGGTGAATTGGGCTTGGCGTCGCAGTCGCCGACTAGTGCTCTTATTGCCGGCAACAAAGGCTGCGGCTGTGGCAGGATTGCTCGCCGCTCTGTGCTATGCATTGTTAGCAGGCTTTGCCGTGCCGGCACAGCGTACGGTATGGATGTTAGCGGTAGTGGCAGTGGCGTTGTGGTCGGGGCGCATGGCTTCGTCTGCGCAAGTGCTCGCCAGTGCCTTGTGGGTGGTTTTGCTGATAGACCCTTGGGCAGTATTGGCTCCCGGTTTTTGGTTATCGTTTGGCGCGGTGGCGATTATTATGTGGGTGACAGTGCAGCGTCTACACAACCCCGTGTGGTGGATGGCATGGGGCCAGGTGCAATGGGCGGTAACAATCGCGTTAGTGCCTGCGCTCTTATTGATGTTTCAACAAGTTTCAATCATCTCGCCAATAGTCAACGCGGTTGCGATTCCAGTGGTAAGTTGGGCAGTCGTACCTTTGGCATTGGGGGGGATTGATAGTGCCTCTAGACGGACTGCTGCAGGCTGCTCAGTGGTTGATGGCTCAGCTCACCGATTTGCTGGGATGGGCGAGCACCTTGCCTGAGGCTGCTTGGCAACAACATAGCCCACCCACATGGACTGTTGTTGTGGCGGGCTTTGGTGCGCTGTGGATGTTATTGCCACGAGGGTTTCCTGCCCGTTGGCTGGGTGCGCTGACTTTTTTGCCTATGCTGTGCATTTTGCCGCCTGTTCCCGCGCCAGGCCATGCCGCATTGACGGTATTGGATGTGGGTCAGGGCTTATCTATTGTGATCCAGACGCACAGTCACACACTTGTGTTTGATACGGGCCCCGCTTTTGGGGTGGGAGCAGATAGCGGCACACGAGTGCTGATTCCGTATTTAAGAGCGCAAGGGATTCGCCGTATCGATACCTTGATCCTCAGTCACGATGATGCTGATCACACCGGTGGCGCCTTGTCGTTGTTGCAAGCCGTACCAGTGTCTTCGGTGTTGTCGTCTCTGCCAGATTGGGATCCAGCACTGCTGCTCATTGGCCGCGAACATCACTGTGCAGCGGGCCAGTCGTGGCAGTGGGATGGCGTGTTATTTGAAATACTCTATCCCGAGAGTGGGCATTGGGATCAACCTCGGCTCAAGGATAATGAGCGTAGTTGTGTATTGAAGGTGAGTGCGGCGGGTGGCAGTGTCTTGATCCCTGCGGATATTGAACGCCGTGGTGAGCGCTATTTGTTAGCGCATGCGTCTGGGCAGATATCGGCAGACCTATTAATCGCCCCCCATCAAGGCAGTCGCACCTCATCGTCTTGGGATTTTGTGATGGGTGTGGCGCCACAGGCAGTCATCTTTCCGGTGGGTTATCGCAATCGTTTTGGACATCCTCACCCTGAAATACAGGCGCGTTACGCTGCCCTAGGTGTGGAGTCCTATCGCACTGATGATAGTGGAGCGATTTTGGTGAGCATCAAAGAGCGAATTACCATCCGCCGTCAGCGGCTGTTGCAAGCGCGTTATTGGCAAGACTTGCCAGCCGGTGTCGACGATGAGCTGATGGTGCCTGCATATTAAAATTAACTTAAATATCAATAAGTTAATTTAATTTTTAGGCTTAAAGCCATAGAGCTTGGCGGGATTGCTGACCAAGATTTGATGCCGTAGCAAGCGGTCGGGTGTCCATGCGTTAAAAAGGTCGAGCAGGTGGCCGTCCTCTGGCATATCGCAATCGAGGCGCGGGTGTGGCCAATCAGTGCCCCAAATAATTTGTTCGGGATTAGCAGCGACTAAGGCTTCGTGAATAGGCTTGGCGTCAGGGTAGTCTGGGTAATGCGCTGAGACCCGATAAGCCCCTGAAATTTTGACCCAAATTCGTCCTTCGGCTAACAGCCGGCACAGCGCTTTCACCCCAGGTTGTTGAGCGCCCAAGGCGCCATCAACGTTGCCCATATGGTCAATCACAATCGGTAGCTTCCAGTCTTTAAAAAACGGCAGCGCGCTATCTAAGGCGTTGGCATCCAACATGAATTGGGCATGTAAGCCAACGTCTGCCATTTTGGGGGCCAGCTGGGCAAAGGATTGCATGCCTAGCGGACTAAAACCAATACCATGCGGCATGTGATGAAAGCGCAGCGCACGAATGCCGGCATCCACCAGCGCTTGTAATTGCGCCACAGTAGCGTCTGGTTTAACAATGGCTGTGCCGCGCAGACGCTCGGGAGCCTGGCGTAAGGCATCTAAGACCACGCTATTGTCTGTGGCATAGGGGTGGGCTTGCACAGCCACGCCAAAATCCATACCGAGCGCGTCTAGCATGTTCAGGACTGCATGTAGTGGTGCATCGGGTGGGGTATACGCGCGTTCGGGCGAATACGGAAACTGACTCGCAGGCCCGAAAATATGAAAGTGGGTATTGCAACTACCTGCAGGGGAGGCAATTTTTGGGGCGCAGGTTGGCGTAATAGGGGGCATGCACGGGAGAATATCCATAGTGATTAGAATCCATTCGATCAGATTAACAATTTGGGAAATTAATTCGAGAAAACTTAAGATAGAAAAATAGATAAATCAAATAGAGACCGAAAACAGCCGGTCCGCCCGACTGATGACCCTAAGCAAGCATATCCAGAATGAATTCAGTGCGCGCACTGCGTTGTCTAATTGTTGGCGTAGATGCTCACCGAAAATAGCTTTTGTATGGGCGTGAATCGGAGCGGGTCGTTGGTAACCGCCAAAACGGATCTGGTTTGTTGTAATTAGCACGAATCTGATGATTTATGTTTTTGAAATGCGAATTATGATGGATTAAGTCTGGGCTAAAAGCTAGGACTTCTAATGATTTACGTGCTTATTGGGGACAGCGCAGTATTAGCTAAAAGTATTATTTGTGAGTCATTAAAAATATTGATACTAAAGAAATAAAACCCTTATTCATGAGCTATTTAAATGATATTTTTGAGAATTTAAATTTAATCGATTCAAAAAAGGTTCAATTTAATGTATTATTTCGTTGGGTGAAATGGTCCGGTATATGAGAGTAGTTACGTGCTCGAGTTGCGATTCTTTTGTCATGCCCATGGTTGTGAGCGGGATCTTGAGCGTAGGCCAAAGTGGTTCTGCAGTATCTGATTTCTAATGAAAGTGTAGATCATATTAAATCAACGTCAACGAGTAATTAGACGTCTAACCATGCGGATGTTGGGCGTAATGTGGAGTCGAATTAAAGTTCTTTATCGAAAACAAATGATGAAAAAACACTCAGATTTAAATGGACGACAAGTCATTCAATGGAAGTTTTTGCGTCGAGAGGGCGTAGGTTAATTATCTTCATTTTTATATGATTAAATTAATGCTAATAATATTAAATTAATACCAAATAAAAATTTAAACGAATTTAATTAAACCAGCTTAATCGAACCAATTTTATTTTAAGTAAAAAATTATTAAATAGTTATTTGATGTAAATAAAACGAGTGTTACGATTTTTCAAGGATAATATTATTTGGAGATTTTTATGATGATGCAAGTGAGTTCAGTCTTAAGGTGTTTAACCAAAAATTTTTTTTTAGTGCTTTTTTTGTATTAAGTCTTTGGGTTGTGCAAGGCAGTGCACAAGATGACAAGTCAAAAACGGCTGATGCTCAAAATATACAGACGCAGACGACGGGATGGCGCGTGATGTGTGCGCTGGTTACACCAGAATTGGATCGTCAGAATTGTGCGCTTACCCACGAGACCTTTTCTGCCAATCAGCAGTTGAGGTTGTCATCTGTGGAAATTATTAAAGGTGCTAAAGGTCGGGTGATGATTTTAACGACGCCGACAGGGGTGGATTTAACAGGAGGTATCGAGATTTCGAGCGCGACCCTGGCAATCAAAAAAGTGAACTATATTGGCTGTCAAGGGGCTACATGCTTTGGAACGATTGATGTGACTGATGCAATGATTGCCGCATTCAAGCGTGACAAAACATTGAATATTAGTTTTTCGGATTTGCAAGGATCTAAATTAAAGGCTGAGGTTTCTTTGCAAGGATTTGGGCTTGCACTTGCTAGAGCGGAATAGCGGATAACGTATGAAAAGAAGGTTATTTGTTGGCTTGGGTGTGTTCGGCGCAATTCTGAATGTGCAAGCGATTGCGCAAAGCATTCCTGATGCCGGAGTTATTCTCAAACAGATAGAGCGTAACATCCCGTCAATAGTATTGCCGGAGGTATCCAAGTCGATTGGCGTGCCGGCGGTACAAATGATTAGCGATAATGGTGAGACGATTATTGTTAAACGTTTCTCATTTAATGGTAACCATCTTGTTTCTAATGCTGAACTTTCTGCTCGCTTGGGTGAATATTTAAATCGAAATGTCAGCTTTTCTGATTTGCAAAATGCAGCAGCTACGATTGCATTAATTTACCAAGAAAAAAAATACCTAGCCTCTGCATCAGTACCTAAGCAGGAAGTGATTGATGGTGTTGTAATCATTGAGATTGTTGAAGCGAAATTTGCGGGCGCTGTTGTCGACGAGTCGTCAACTACTCGCTTTGATCGCGAAATACTAAAGGGTATTGCCAATGCATCCTTATCTATTGGCGCATTGATTGATTTTAATCAAATTGATCGGGCATTATTATTAATGAATGATTTGCCGGGATTGACAGTCACTGGAGGTATGAGCGCTGATGGTGATGTTGGACAATCAAAATTAATATTACTCGCAAAAGATGCTGAATTGATTGGTGGTAATTTTAATGTTGAAAACACAGGTTTTCGTGCAACAGGTAATATCGTTTCAACAGCTACCGCATGGTTAAATAGCCCGCTAGGGTATGGCGATCAGGCGATCTTAAGTTTACGTCATTCTGAAGGTAGTGAATATGGGCGCCTAGCCTTGAAGACCTCATTGGGGTGGAATGGAGCACGATTAGGTGTTAGCGTCTCAAACCTATCTTACAAATTAATTTCATCAGAATTTTTATCTGGGCAATATCACGGAGAGTCATCGAATTTTGGTTTGGATCTGAGTTATCCAATCATACGTTCGCAAGCCACTAATTTGTATTATTTGGCACTATACAATCGTAAATATTTTAAGAATTTAACTGGATCTAGCGCGATCACTGATTATCACTCAGATACTTTCTTAATGGGCCTGAGCGGCAATCATAGAGATGAGTGGTTCGGTGGTGGTGTGAGTCAGTTTAGTTTAACTTACACCCATGGGATTTTAGATTTATCTAATTCCCCTAATAAAAGTAATGTGGCAGCAACTACTAACACCGAAGGTGAGTTCGATAAGGTAAATGCTAGTTTTTCTAGGTTTTTTTTGCTGCCCAATAACTTTAGCTTTCGTGCTGGGATTGATTCGCAGTATGCTTGGAAAAACTTAGACACTTCCGAGAAGTTTGCGATTGGTGGTTCCGATTCTGTGAGGGGATATCCGTTAAGCGAGGGCACGGGAAGCATTGGTGCTTCAGGCTTTATACAATTGAGAAAAAAATAACTGCTGAAATTGAGCCGTGGATTTTTATTGATTGGGGGCGGGTGCAGCAGAACGTTAAAAATGATTTTTCTGGTGCGTCAACACCTAACACTCTTGATTACGCCAGCCAAGGCTTTGGAATCGACTGGGTGGGTAGTCGTCGTGTAAAATCTCAATTGGTTTGGGCGCGTCGTATTGGGCGCAATCCCAATCCCAACGCCAGTACCGGTTATGATCAAGATGGAAGCAAAGTGTTGAATCGATTTTGGTTTAATTTGAATGTCAGCTTCCAGTAGCAAAACTAATCGGTATCGGTTCATAATCGATATCGATACCGCTATGAATACATGGTGGATTCAATGATGAAATACCCATCGAAGGGTTTTCGATCTTAATCTCAGAGTTTTCTCTGCAATTAGAATGACATGACTAGCAGCGCTTCGCACTGGCGCTGCTTCAACATGACACTACTTGGTGGCGGCTTGGTTTGACCATCGAGCGCTATAAAATCAAATACTGCATTGCCGGTAATCTCTCAGCCTTAAATAGAATCCGTACCTTTAAATGAGCGGGCTGCTATGCGCTTGCGAATTCAGTTGGAACGATGAACGCTTTCGATCTCTCGGGAAATCATGGATTAAATCACCAACACGCCTACTTTCGAAAAAGATCTGTCGTTCAAGTCGCCCGATGAACGATTTGTATTGGTTTTGAACCGTTTAAATAGTGATACCTAAATAAAAATTCCTTATTTATTAATACTTTAAATGATAATTGTAAAAAATAAGTTAAATAGGTTCAAATTAGGTTCAAATTAATATATTA
>CAISJL010000005.1 GCA_903885665.1 uncultured beta proteobacterium
ATTCAACTCGATAGGAATAATAATGAAATTTTCATTATCTTTTAGCCATGTAGGTTTTTACGTAAAGTCCATGAAAACTATGGTTAATTTTTATACCTCTTTTTTAGGGTTTGTTGTTAGTGATTTTGGGCAAAGAGCGGTTGGTGGTGAGATTTATTTCCTGACTCGTGATCCTAGTGAACACCATCAATTAGTTTTTGCATCTGGTCGGCCAGAAAATCTATCATTCAATATGATTAACCAACTCTCTTTTCGCGTGGATAGTCTGGCAACATTACGATTGTTGTATTCAGGACTTCAGTCCTATTCAATGAAAGAAATTCATCCGGTAACTCATGGTAATGCTCTGTCAGTGTATTTTCATGATCCGGAGGACAATCGTATTGAATTATTAATTGATACGCCATGGTATGTTCCTCAGCCACATCGCGTTCCTGTTGATTTGTCTTTGGCAGATGATGATTTGTGGTTAATGATAGAACAGGGGGTAAAAAAGCTTCCTGGGTTTATGAGCCAAAGTGATTGGTTAATGCAAATGAAAGTAAAAATTGCTGCTGCTGACAAACATCGATTGACTAATTCAATATAAAAATTAAATTACTTGATGAATAAATTACTTGATATGTCTAGATATTTTTTAGGGTCTATTCTTTTATTATTTATAGAATTTAATATTGTCTATGCAGCAAATATTAAAGAGTACCCGAATAGGCCAATTCGTTTCGTATCTCCCTTTGCGCCAGGCGGTAATACTGATATGGTCGGCCGTATGATTGCACCCAGGCTATCGGAGCGTTTAGGTCAAAATGTAGTTGTTGAAAATAGGCCAGGTGCCGGTGGAATTATCGGCACTAACTCGGTTGCTAAAGCGACACCAGATGGTCATACACTATTATTTGCTAGTGGAGCTCATACTTCTGTCTCAGCTACAGCAAAAAAATTACCCTACGATGGGTTATCTGATTTTTCTTGGGTATCTATTGTGATTACTTACCCTTTTGTAGTAGTCGTTAAGAATGATTCATTGGTCAAAGGTGTTCCCAGTCTTATTGATTTAGCTAAAAAAAACCCAGGAAAATTAAATTATGCTTCAGTTGGTGTTGGATCTGTTTTCCATTTGGCGACCGAGTTATTTAATAGTTACGCTAATACTGAGATGATGCATATCCCTTACAAAGGAAGC
Source organism: uncultured beta proteobacterium (assembly GCA_903885665.1). Lineage (GTDB taxonomy): Bacteria > Pseudomonadota > Gammaproteobacteria > Burkholderiales > SG8-41. The sequence goes on from CAISJL010000005.1 coordinate 1,184, forward strand.
GCTGAGCCATTAAATGAGTTAATAGCCGGGCGTATTGATGTAATGTTTTCAACATTAACAGGCGTGTATTCACATCTTCAAAATAACCGCGTACGAGCTATCGCTGTTGCTTCATTAGAGAGGTCACCGCAATTACCAGACGTGCCCACTATTGCGCAATACTTACCAGGATATGAAGTCACTTCATTTGCCGGTATTGCTGCTCCTAAGCTTACACCGTTGAATATTGTGACAAAACTGAATGCTGAGCTCAATGACGTTTTAAAACAAAGTGATATCAACCGCAGATTTTCAGAACTTGGTGGCGTAGTTCATATTAGCACCCCTGATCAGGCTACTCAGCATATTGCAAAAGAAATATCGAAATGGAAAAAAATTGTTGAAGCTAGAAAAATTGATGTTTTATAAAGTATTTACAAAATTTTCAATTATATTATTGACGGCTTCAGGTTTCTCAGCAATTGGGAAATGTCCTGCATCTTCAAGTCTTATATAAGTTGAGCCAATTACCGCTTCATGTATTTCCTGCTCATAATCTGGCGGATTACCATGATCCAACATACCACGTAGTAGCAAAAGTTTTGATTTTAAAGTACTAATTCGCTCTCGTACGTCAAACGCATCAATGGTCATCAAATCATGATATTGAGACATTGGTCCTACTTTTCTATGTTGATCTATTAACTTTTCGGTCAAAACTGGGTCTATAAGATACATCGCTTTACGTTGAAAATGTATCCACTCATCCTCATATACTTTTGGATCCTTAGCTGCACGTAAACGCATTTCATAAGTGTCTGGAGCTCTTGTTTTAGGTCTTGCGGCAACGGTCATCAAAACAAGCCCAGAAACTTCTTCTGGATAATCAAGAGCGTATTGTAGGGATATGGATGCGCCAAGTGTGTAGCCAACTAGAACAAGATTCCTGTTGTGACCGTGCGCCCAAAGCCAACCTCTTAACCACTCTGTGTAAGCCTTTATATCTAAACATCTGCTGCCCTCTAAATGGCCGGGTAGTGTTGGAATTAAACTGCCAGGAAAGTATTGCTTTTGATAATAATATGCATCTGCGCAAGCGCCAGCTCCTGGACCGTGGATAAAAACGAGTTGTTTCATTGTATTATGCAGTGTGTTCAATTGAAATTAAAATAAGCTATCGTGTAATTGTTTATGCAGTTGTTCCTACAGGAACAGCGTTTAATACATGTTCATTTAAAAAATTAAATTCAAGTTTAGTACTGACTGAATCATACAGAAATACCTGATAACCAGCATCCTTTAAATTTTGCTCTTTAAATTCAATAGCATTGCTTTTTAGATGTTGTCTAAACGCTGCCGCACCAGTTGCTTTCCAAGCAATATGATTAATGCTTCCATTATGGTGATCTTTGATTGTAGCCTCTTTGGGGAGTCTAACGCTAACATACAAAATTGGATTATCGCCATCATATAGCCAAACATCATTGAATTAAAAGTTCGGTCTAAATCCTTTTTTTAGATTGAGAGCCTCGCTATAAGATTGCTATAAATTAGGAATCTCATATTATGAACATCTAATGTTGAAGTGTAAAAATCCTTTAGGAAATTTTATGTTTACTCGATTTTTTAAAAAGTTAATATGTGTATTAGGTCAACAATATTGATTAATCAGGTTTGATGTTGTGTTCCTTGATAACTTTAGCCCACTTATCTACATCTTGTTTATTGGCTTCTGCAAATTGCTCTGGTGTGTTAGCAATGGGGATAGCACCTACGCTAGCTAAACGTTCAAGAGAATCAGGAGATTTAATGATTTTTACTAATTCAGAATGAAGTCGATTGATAATTACTACTGGTGTGCCCGCAGGTGCTAATAAGCCATAATAAGTGCTAGATTCAAAGTTTGTAAATCCAGACTCATGTACTGTTGGGACATTTGGGAATAATGGTAGTCTTGTCATTGCGCAGACAGTAATTGGTCTAAGCTTTCCAGATTTAATATGCCCCAAAAAAACACCAGTATTAGCAAATAATAAATCAGACTCTGCGCCTAATATGGAGGTTACTGCGGGGCCGGCACCTTTAAATGGAATGTGTGTTATTTTGATACCAGCCTGTTGAGCTAGTGTGACTAGCGCCAAGTGTCCTCCTGAGCCATTTCCAGATGAGGCCCAATTGATTTTTCCAGGATTAGCCTTAGCATATGATATGAGTTCTTGGGTAGTTTTAGCTGGGAAACCAATATGTGATACTAATATATTTGGAACGTTAACAAAATTAGTTATCGGGTTGTAGTCTTTCACAGGGTCATACTGAATTTTTTCAAATAGCAAGGTAGGAAATGTATGTGTATTACCAGAGCCTACTAGTAATGTATAGCCGTCAGGTGCAGCTTTTGCGACAAACTCACCTGCGATTAAACCGCCACCACCACCTCTATTCTCATAAATAATTTGTTGTGCTAATACTTCGCTTAGCCTGATTGCTATAGGTCTTGCAATAACGTCAGTTCCTCCACCGGTTGCATATGGAATTATCCATCGTATAGGTTTTGAAGGATAACTATTTTGGGCTATCGTTATCGGTGTCCAATAAATCAAGCATATAAACAGTGATATTTTGTGTAACATGGTTGATCCTCTCTAATTTAATTTTTTAATCGTTATTTATATAAATACTGAGATTGAGTTACCTTTAATGTTATGTAAGAACGCTACATAAGATATTAGTTAATTTTTTTTAATATTAATTCTAGCGCATGATACTATTAAAAATATAATTTAATAATATTTCATATTGTGGAGAATGCCAATGAAAGCCATTGTATGTAAAGAGTGGGGTTCCCCTGAGACTTTAGTCCTTGAAGAAAGACCCTCAGTCCTAGCAGAAGCAGGTAAAGTTGTGATGAGTGTTAAAGCTGCTAATGTTAAATTTTCAGATACCTTGATTATTCAAAATAAATATCAAGTTAAACAGGAATTGCCCTTTATTCCGGGCTCAGAAGTAGCTGGAGTTATCAAAGCTGTAGGTCATGGTGTTGAGGGCTGGAAGGTTGGAGACCGAGTAAGCGCGCAGTGTTCATCTGGTGGATATTCCGAAGAGGTTTCTGTAGAGGTTGAGCGCTTAATCTCAATACCTGACGGACTCAGTTTTGAAGGCGCTGCTGGACTAGCGTCTACTTATGGAACATCCTATTACGCATTGACAGATCGTGGTACCTTATGTGCTGGTGAAACCTTATTAGTTTTGGGAGCTTCTGGTGGAGTTGGTATTGCTGCAATTGAAATAGGAAAGGCATTGGGCGCTAAAGTAATCGCCTGTGCATCTAGCGCAGAGAAATTATCTGTTTGTAAAGAGCATGGAGCAGACGAGTTAATAAATTACACAACAGATGATATGCGGGCTAGGGTTAAAGAAATCACTCAAGGAAAAGGAATAGATGTGATTTATGATCCAGTGGGTGGTGATTATTCGGAATTAGCATTACGTGATATGGCTTGGGGAGGTCGATTTTTGGTGGTTGGTTTTGCAGCTGGGTATATTCCAAAGATTCCTTTGAATTTACTATTGATCAAAGGCTGTAGTGTAGTTGGCGTTTGGATGGGAGCGTTTGCTAAAAGAGATAAAGTGCAGCATCGAAAAAATATTATGCAGATTTGGGATTGGTATTCTGAAGGCAAAATTAAACCCCATGTATGGGCGACATATCCATTAGAGAAAGCTGCTGACGCATTAAACGCTTTAGCGGAGCGAAGAGTTGCTGGAAAGGTAGTATTAACAACCGACTGTTAAAATTAATTTTTACGATAATCATAGATTTGGATTATGTTATGACCACTAGAAAATTTGCTGATATTTTGCTAAGTATTAATTCAGTAAATGCTTCTGCAATAGAAGCTTCTGTTGATGCATTTGTCGATACAATTGGTGTCGCTTTAGCTGGCACTTCTGAGGATTGTTCAGTTATTTCCCAGCGATGGTTAAGAAGTACTCAATCAAAACCTCAGGCTGTAGTTTGGGGAACAGATATCGTATGTTCTGTCTCAGATGCTGCATTTGCAAATGGTATTTCAAGTCACGCTCTTGATTTTGATGATGCAATGCCAACATTGAGGGGGCATCCGAGCGCTACTTTAGTGCCAACCATAATGGCGTGTGGTGAGTATATGAATGCTTCTGGATTAAAAATGCTTGAAGCATATGTTGTAGGGGTTGAAGTTTGCGGCATATTGGGAACGTCATTAGGTGCAGGACACTATGTACGTGGATGGCATACAACTGCAACTGTAGGCATCTTTGCATCTACAGTTGCCGCAGCTCGAATTTTAGGTCTCAATACTGAGCAATTGATAAATGCTTGGGGAATAGCAGCATCACAAGTTTCTGGCTTGGTATGTAATTTTGGAACCATGGCAAAGCCATTCCATGCTGGCAATGCTGCGCGATCTGCCATAATCTCCGCCTCAATGGCAAAAATAGGTTTTACAGCCAATATAGGTATATTTGATGATGATAGTACATTTTTACATACCTATGGAGATGACCGTTCTGTACCACTTTCAAAATTAATTAATAATATCGGTGATGTTTGGCAAGTTAATAATCCAGGTGTTTTCGTTAAAAAATGGCCTTGTTGTTACTGTAATCATCGACCGTTAGGCGGTTTGATAGAGTTGTTTGATAAACATCAAATCCAGCTAGATGACGTTCAAGAAGTTCGAGTAGGTTTTCTGCCTGGTAGCGATGCAGCATTAATTAGCGAAAATCCCCTTACTGGTTTAGAGGGAAAGTTTAGTATTGAGTATTGTATGGCAGCTACCATGTTAGATAATAAATTAAACTTGGATAGTTTTACTGACCAAATGGTTCAGAGACCTTTGGTCAGGCAGATCATGAAAAAAGTTAAGCGGATTCGAACTCCCGGGGAGGGTCTTTTTTCAGGAGTTGTGGGATACACAAATTTAGAAATTGATACTGCAAAAGGGAATTACAAAATATGTGTGGATCGCATTCCGGGTTCACCAAGCTGGCCTTTATCTGATTTAGATAAAAAAGATAAATTCCTAGATGCTGCTGGTCGATCATTAGGGCCTAATGTGACACAACATTTATTTGAACAGCTTAAGAATCTTCCTAAATTTGATCATGTGAATGATTTATCAAAACTGCTAACAGTTTAAGTATTATTTCTCAATGATACCTATCGCGTTAGCTAATTTGTTGAATTCTTCAACGTGTTTCTTTATAAAATTAGAAAACTCTTCTGGTGAGTGACTGCTGATCAGCTCAATTCCAATATCTAAATATTTATTGCGTAAATCGTTTATGGAAGAAGTTCTTATGATTTCATTATGAAGTTTTTCAATGATAAATTTTGGTGTGCCAATGGGTGCCATTAAGCCATTAAAAGTGGTATCTTCAAATCTAGGCAGTCCGGACTCGTCTATTGTTGGGACATTTGGTATTAATGCAGAGCGCTTTTTGCTAGTTACTCCAATTGCACGAATTTTGTTTGCTTTGATATGCGTAATTGAAGAACTAATTTGATCGAAACGTAACATTACATGGCCACCAATTAAATCAATAATGGCAGGAGCTGCCCCTTTGTATTGAATATGTAAAAGGCGTATTCCTGATTGTTTTGCAAAAAGTTCTGCAGCGATGTGTCCAGTAGATCCCTTGCCAGATGAACCGCTAGATATTTCCCCGGGACGCTGCTTTGCTAATTTTATAAATTCTTTTACATTATAAGCGGGCAATGACGGGTTTATCACAAATACCAACGGTACATCGCAAGTCATCGAAATCGCATTGAAATCTTTAATAGGATCGTAACCCGTATCTTTGATCATCACGGGTGTTCTGGCGAATGTGTTTGAAATGGCAAGTAGCGTATACCCATCAGCCAAAGCGTTCTTAACGTGGCGTGTACCAACGATACCGCTGTTCCCAGGTCGACTTTCTACAATAAATTGTTGCCCGAAAGCTTTACTGAATTGTTCTGCGTAAATACGAGCTACCATTTCCTGATTGCCGCCTGCTGCTACTGGGTTAACTATTCTTACAACTTTATTGGGATAATTTGTAGACTGTGCATAAATTGTTGTAGTAGTATTGATCGATAGAAACGCTGAGAATAAATACCAAGTATAAGAGTTAGCTTTTTTATTCATTTTTCAGTTTTTAATTACCTATTAAATTACTCATTTAAATTTTCATTTAAGAAAACTATTCAAGTATAGTTTTTTATTACGTTTTTACATTATATATCTTTAATAGATCAAGGATTTAATTATGAAATGGTGCAGATTTGAAATTAATGGCAAATATAATTATGGAATCATTAATGGAGACACCGTCACTCTAGTAGAGGGTTCACCATTTGAAACTTATCAAATTACTCCCACAAAGCATGCCTTAAACAATGTTAAATTATTGATTCCAGTGGTGCCTAAAACTTTTTATTGTGTAGGTATAAATTATTCTGATCATATAATCAAAAGTGCCGCAAAACGTGGTGTAGATCCAGTGTTCCCCCCTAAGCCAGATATTGGCTATAGGGCCAATAATGCATTAATTGCTCACGGAGAAAATATTGTTAAACCAGTTGATTCTGGTGATAAATTTCAATATGAAGGCGAGTTAGTTGTTGTGATAGGTAAGGAAGGGCGTAACATCAGTAAAGATACTGCTCTAGATTATGTTTTAGGATGGACTATTGGTAATGATGTGAGCGAAAGGACTTGGCAGCGTAATGATCGTACTATGTGGCGAGCTAAGAATTCAGACACATTTAAGCCCATGGGGCCATGGATAGAAACGGAATTAAATTATCGTACGCTTGAGACGATCATACGTCTTAATGATATTGAAGTGGATCGCTTTGCTACAGCTAATATGATTTTTGATGTTGAAACATACATATCAGAAATCAGTAAATATATAACTTTGTATCCCGGGGATGTGATTTGGATGGGGACAGATGGAATGCCTCAAGATATGAAGCGGGGTGATGTTGTTGAAATAGAGATTCCGGGTATTGGTGTATTAAGAAATCCTATTGTATAAGTCAATTGTATAAGTTGTAGGGATTGAAGGACCTGGCTCCAAGGATATTGAGTTTATTAGAATTGTGAATGTAATGAATTTAGGTCCGTTCAATGCCTTAGATTTTTTTAGGTGATTTGATGATGCGTTTCAATCAAGTTTAGAGGTTGTGGAGTGAGGGTTTGCCCGCTATCGGCGATTGGATATCTAACCCTCTTTTTTCTGCTAAGCTAATGGCTCATATCAGCTTGCTAGTTTATATTTATATAATTTATATAATTGGGTTAACCACTTAATTTTTTTGAGATTATATGAATATTTAATTTGTTGATCGTGTTGAATTGCTGTCAATATACAATGAAGCTTTTAATATCTTAACGATAAAGCCATCAAATAATGTGATTATATTTATATTTTCTATAAATCTTAAAATCTTATAGAATGAATAATGACATGATTATCTTATCCTCAATATATAATGAATAAGTGGTGTTATGAAACATACCCAATGAATTACTTTTAATTGATGATCTCAGATTAATACGTATCGCTAAGATTTACCACAAGGTTAATCTTCAGACTACTCTAGATATTCTAATTTAGCTTCTTTGATTACTTTTTTCCATTTCACAACTTCAGTCTTAACGTGAATTCTGAACTCCTCCGGTGTAGAGGATAGAATATCAATGCCTTGATCGTCTAATTTTTGTTTTAGTGCGCTACTATTTAAAACTTTTACTAAGTCTTGATTTAACTTTGCTTCAAGTTGTGAGTTTAAACGGGAGGAGCAGATGCCATACCAACCACTGACTTCATAATTCGTAAGTCCGCTCTCAGCTACAGTAGGCACTTCAGGTAATTTTAGACTTCTGTATGTTGTTGTTACAGCAAGACCTCTAACTTTTCCTGACTTTATAGCACTTAAAGGTCCGCCTGGTAAGTTTCCAACAGATAGTGGTATTTGCCCGCCCATCACGTCTGCAAGCGCTAATGCTGCACCTTTGTAAGGAGCATGTGTGATATTAATTCCTGTCATAAGTTTTAATAATTCAACTGACAAATGCGGTGAGGCGCCAACACCAGATGAGCCATAAATTAACTTACCAGGATTAGATTTAGCATTAGCAATGAGATCTGAAATCGATCGAATAGATACCAATGGATGTGCCATTATTACATTTGGATTGCCGCCAATTCGAGATATAAATGAAAAGTCGTTAAGATAATCATAGGGTAGTTTTTTAGATGTTGCTGGTGTTATGCCATGCGTCCCAATATTACATAGCATCATCGTATATCCGTCTTTATTTGACTTGGTAGTAAGTTCAGTTGCAATGCCGCCGCCTGCCCCAGGCCTTGTTGTCTATGACTACACTAGATCCCCAGTGATCGCTTAGCGCTAGACCAACCAAGCGGGCTACCATATCAACTCCTCCACCAGGTGCATATCCGACTAATATGCGAACTGGTCTTGAAGGGAATCGAGCATCTAACTTGGCGGCATACGTGGTATTGGAAAAAAATAGGATGGAAAGGCAATTCAGTAAGTTGATTAGTATGCGCATTTGATTCCTTAATTAAGAGTTATTATTTAATTAATTAAGGTAATTAGTGCGTTTCGTAACCATTGTATGATCATAATTACTTATGGTTACAAGGAAATTTACTGTTTTTAATTGTTCGACCAACTTTTTGAGTGGTCGGAAGTGTATTTTTTGCAGTTCTTTCAAGACCGTAAAGACTGCGCGCTGTTACGTTAAATGCATGCGTTGCAACAAGCAAAAAAGCTTGTCTAAACTGCGACGTGAGATTGCAATACTTCAATACTGCAAGGGTTCTACCAACAACAATCAGCCTACCGGCTGGCCAGTTATTTGGGTGTTGATGCCAAGACGGTGAGTAGAGTCTACCAACAACCGCGTATTATCTTGTTTCATGTTACCGAATTGGAAGGCACTAAGATGTTTGGCGAGATTGAATTGGATGAGTCTTATTTTAGGGCAGTAGAAAAGGTCAAAGGGGGCGCGGAACGGCCGGAAAAGGCATTGTTTTCGGTCTTCTTGAAAGGGAACGCAGGGTTAACAAGAAAGTTGTGGAGTCTGTGTCTGCGGAGACTTTGATGCGGCATATTCAAACCCATACGCGCAAAGGTTGCGTATACTTTACAGATACTTTTCGAGGTTATCAATCCTTGCAGCAGTATGGCAAACATAACGTCGTTAAGCACGCGAAAGAGTTCGTAAACAAAAAAAACGGAAAATCATATCAACGGTATTCAGGGATTTTGGAGTTATGCTAAACATATTCTGTAAAATATCGAAGCGTTTCAAGGTATCATTTTCCAATGTATTTGAAGGAAGTTGAATAAAGATACAATCACCGAAAAGAGAATGTATTTAAACTCTTTTTAAACCTATTTTTTAGTCACCAAACGCCCTAATTACCTAATTTTATTTATGAAAACATCAATACTCACAGCGTGCGGCACGCCCATTCACTATGCTTGATCAGCCTAAAGCATGGTCAGATATCATTCGCGCCGCTGCCGCTAGCGGCGAGCCGCTACGGATACAAGGTGGTGGCAGTAAAACTTTCTATGGCAGGCCCTGCGTTGGAGCGCCCCTAGAAACTGTCCCTTATCAAGGCATTATCAGCTACGAGCCAACTGAGCTGGTGCTGACCGCACGTGCCGGCACCTCGCTCGCTGCACTAGAGGCAACACTCGCCGAACAAGGTCAGATGCTTGGCTTCGAACCGCCGCACTTTTCAGTAAATACCACCTTGGGTGGTGCAATAGCCGCCGGTCTGTCTGGCCCACGCCGCCCTCATGTTGGGTCTGCGCGCGACTTCGTCTTGGGCATGCGCATTCTCGATGGCCAAGGCACAGATCTGACGTTTGGTGGACAGGTCATGAAGAACGTCGCCGGCTACGATGTCTCCAGACTAATGACTGGCGCTTTGGGCACTCTGGGTGTGATCTTAGAGGTTTCCGTCAAAACGCTCCCGCGCCCCGTGTGTGAACGCACTCAAGTCTTAGAGCAAACAGCCAGTAGCGCGCTCGCGCTCATGCAACAGTGGGCTGGACGCTCGCTACCCGTGAGTGGCACCTGCATGATCGACAATCGACTCTATTGCCGACTCTCGGGCGCGCCCTCCGCAGTCGCTGCGGCTGCAGCCGCTATCGGCGGTGAAACCATTGCTGCAGACCACGAGTTTTGGGCTGCACTGCGCGATCATCGTCATGCCTTCTTTAGTGCCCCAGCCAAACAAATGCCACTATGGCGCATATCGCTCAAACCGACCGCACCACCGCTTGCGTCTGCAGAGGCCGAGTGCATTGAATGGGGGGGCGCACTGCGTTGGTTACGCAGCGATCTAGCGCCCGAAACTATTCGAGCCTTAGCGCAACAATACCAAGGACACGCAACGTATATTGGTGGCGGCAACCCTCCCGATCAAATTTTCCAACCACTAGCACCTGCGCTGCTACAGCTGCATCGCCGCGTGAAGCAGGCGATGGATCCAGCGGGCATTCTCAACCGTCATCGACTGTATCCGGATTTCTAGAGCGTCTATGCAAACCCATCTTGCCGACTTCATTAAAGACACCCCCTCTGGTCAGATCGCAGAGTCGATTTTGCGCAAATGCGTACACTGCGGCTTTTGCACCGCGACCTGCCCAACCTATCAACTGTTGGGTGATGAGCTGGATGGCCCCCGCGGTCGTATCTATTTAATGAAACAAGTGCTTGAAGGCATGCCGGCTACCAGTCTCACGCAAACCCATCTCGATCGCTGCCTGACTTGTCGCTCGTGCGAGACCACCTGCCCGTCTGGCGTTGAATACGGACGCTTAATCGATATTAGTCGAACCATTGTCAATCAACAAGTACCACGCCCTTACTTCGCACGACTACAGCGCTGGGCACTGACCACCATACTCCCCAATCCCAGATTGTTTAATTCCTTACTGGTATTAGGACATCTGTTGCGCACCATCATCCCCAAAGTGTTTGATGACTTAATCCCTGCACCACCGCCGCCAAGCCGCGACTGGCCCAACACAACCCATCAGCGTCGCCTACTTATGCTCGAAGGCTGTGTGCAACCAAGCTTGTCACCCGCCACTCAAGTGGCCGCAAGCCGAGTGCTTGATCGCTTGGGCTACCAAGTCATACGCACTCCACAGGCAGGCTGCTGTGGCGCGGTTGCATTACATCTTGATCACCACAGCAGCGCCCAAGCAGCAGCTCGGCGCAACATCGATGCTTGGTGGCCGCATATACAAGAAGGTGCGATTGCGATCTCTTGGACTGCCAGCGGCTGTGGCGTGATGGTCAGTGATTATGCGCAACTGCTGGCCGATGACCCGCAATACGCGACTAAGGCCGCCCAAGTCAGCGCCTTAGCTTGCGACATCAGCAAACTTATAGATAATGAAAAAGATAAATTAAATCAAATACTTAGAATAAATCGACCGCAAGGGTTATGGGGGTTTCATCCGCCTTGCACTCTGCAACACGGGCTCAAACATAAAGGTCAAGTCGAACTGTTACTCAGCACGCTAGGCTTTCAACTCACGCCCGTGGCCAATAGTCACCTGTGTTGCGGATCAGCCGGCACCTACTCCATTTTGCAACCCGATATTGCCGAGACCCTCAAAACCAATAAGATAGCCGCCTTGACTGCTGGGCAACCCAACCAAATCATCACTGCCAATATTGGCTGCCAAATGCACTTGCAATC
>CAISJL010000006.1 GCA_903885665.1 uncultured beta proteobacterium
AACTCTCGACAAATCTCTGGAACCGCTAAACCAGCATCGACCCTTTTTAGGGCTTCCATAATCTGACTATCTGTAAATTTTGAACGCTTCATGTAGAACTCCTCTCAATGAGAAAATTCTACTTCTAAATCCAGTTATCCTCAGGGGGGATTACCACCCTTCTTGGCCTCACCTTTTTTATCACCCCCCTTTTTGTCATCTTTCTTCTCTTCGGGTGGTGACTGGTCTAATACGGTTCGACATTTCTCAGAAGTACCAGCCTTGGTCGTGACCTCCTCGCACACCCGCTTCACTTTATACGCATACGCTGACGTAATCAGTTGTAGGTTTGGCCATAACCGGTCACTCATACAAGCGCTAGCAATGGCAACAAAAAAAAATAGGCGACACATACCCCAAGTAAATCCCCGCTTAAATAATTGTATTCTCATTTTTAGCCTCTCTCTAAAAACTCAAATCTGCAATTTTATCAAGCATATAGCCATTGAAGATCATAATCTGCTTTAATCCACCTGTTCTACAATACTCTGCAAAACAAGTGATTTTTGAAAGCCACAATATGAACCATCAACCTATTGAACAGCTAAACTTGAAGCGCAATAACCTCATATGATGTATTTATACAACAAATTACTGTTTAATTCATTATAGTCGCCATAAAATATCAATTTTATTGACACCAATTTTAATTCTAACTATCTTAATAGTATTGTTTTAGATTTAATATCAATAATATTGACTTTAAAACCTATTATAATATTAATTATTAAAATATTTTACTGCTTTGGTATTTAAAATATTAATCCCTTGGTCTACTTTTGATTTAGTTGTTGCATCAGCCTAATGAGTAAGTCATACAACAGTTGTATCGCACCAGTGCGTAATTTTATAGCGGCTAATTTGTATGGTGCGCATTTGAGACCTAAGAGTCTGCCCCAGGGAGAGCAGAGAAGATGGATGAACAGATAAAAATTGTTGGTCGATGTGGTTCGACCCAAGCGCTGAAGGCGCTCATCCGTAAGGTCGCGTCCGTGTCAGCCACTGTTCTCATCACTGGTGAAAGCGGAACCGGCAAAGAATTAATCGCACAATCTATCCATAGTCTATCGCCACGCGCCAACGGCCCACTCGTGCCGGTGAATTGTGCAGCTATCCCTAAAGACTTACTTGAGAGCGAGCTCTTCGGTCACCGTCGCGGGGCGTTCTCCGGTGCTATTGCCGACCGCATGGGTCGCTTTGAATTGGCCAATGGTGGCACCTTATTTTTAGATGAAATTGGTGACATGTCTCTAGACATGCAAGCCAAATTATTACGGGTTCTACAAGAGCGTGTAGTTGATCCGATTGGCGCCTCTCGTCCGATCAAGATCGACGTGCGTGTGGTTGCAGCAACCCACCGTGATCTTGAGGCAGAATGTGCAGCTGGCCGTTTCCGCGAAGACTTGTATTACCGTCTTAATGTGGTGCCGGTTAAGGCACCACCGCTACGAGATCGTCGCGAAGACATTAAAGAGTTGGTGGATCACTTTGCTCGTATGTTTGCCGCTCCTGGAGAAAAATCAGTCACCTTGGGCGCATCGTTGCATGCGGCAATGATGGCGTATCAATGGCCTGGCAATATCCGTGAACTTTCAAACTTAATGAATCGTTTCAGTGCCCTTTATGCAGGACAGCAACTTGATGCCCAGAGTGTATCGCGCGAAATGTTACCGCGCGGCTTGTATGAGGCGCTACAAAATTCGGTAGTACCAACACTCACGCTGGTGACCGAAGCCACCGAGCAGTTCTTAAAAGAACAAACTGCCCCGGCCGAATTCAACGCGCTACAAAATATTTACAGCGATGAGCCCAACGTAGTTGCCGGCTCTGTCGAAGAAATTATCTTAATTGCCCAAGGACGCCGCGACTTCCCTGACGAGGGGGTGCCGCTAAAAGCACATCTAGCCGACATGGAGCGTAAACTGATTCTTAACGCCTTAAGTCATGCTGGTGGTAATATTTCGCGCACTGCTCAATTACTTCATCTTCAGCGCACAACGCTGATTCAGAAGATGAATAAATTACGCGAAAAAGGACTGCATGACTCGGCTGAACTCTTCGGTGAGATGGAAACCGAACCACCTAATAACACATCGACCTCTATCGCCTAGTCTGCGCAGCTCGGCGCAGCCCACTGCAGGTCCGATTGAACCCCCTCTGAAAACACTAACATGTCTTGGATAACTCCAAGCGGCGGATTAATTTGGCATGGTCGCGCCCTTCGTTATCGCCGCCTGTGGACGCCTTTTCTACAAACCATCGATCACTGGCTAGCACAATGGCAACCCCCTACTAGCGCATTATTGTTGCTAGGCGCTAGTGCAGGCTGGTCACTACCGAGTCGTTTTTTATGCCAATTCCGTCAAATTCATGCCATTGACCTAGATCCATTAGCCCCCCGCTTATTCCGCTTCAATCATGCGCAAGCGCTAGCCAGTAGCGGCACCGAATGCACTTGGTCACAAGGTAATTTCTTCAACAATACCGCTGACGTGCTCAAGACCTACCCTGATCACGCGATTTTATTTTCCAACGTGTTAGGGCAACATGCCTTACAAATTAATCATATCGAACAAGCCGAACGCGACTTTGCTAGCCTGACACATTTGCTACAGGGTCGGTCTTGGGCTTCATACCATGACCGCATCTCTGGTCTTGCGGACAACGCCCGCAGTGAACTCAAGCCCTTTCTACTCACACAAAGAATCAGCGCCGAGGCGCTCGCCCTACGGGTAGCGCGTCAAGGCGAATGGTTTGACCACAGCACCACCCAAATCCTTCCCGCGAGCGGCGATCGCCTGCTCATTCCGTGGTTGATACGCAAAGGACGAATACAATGGGTAGAGGCTGGCAGCATCAAGGGCACATCTGAAAAATCTCAATTGGATTCTATAACTATATGATTTTTAATTATTTTCAATGATTTTTTAAAGACTCTTTAAATGGCATTGAAAAAATAGCATAGTGAAATATTAATGCAGCGCACTCTACACATATTCAAAATTTGGTTTCTGGGCATTCTAACTAGCTTGCCCATTTACACTCACGCCCAAAACAATTCTGAAATGACGCCCATACCAATTCCCAGCTTTGATCAAGCCAATGGACTACAGATCATGCAATTGGGTTATTGGTTCCCCGTGCAGACTGCAGCACAAAGTCCAGCAATTATTTTGCTCCATGGTTGCGGCGGCCCCTACGAGTCACGCAGCACCCGACTATCATCTCGTATGCGCGACTATACCGCGCTACTCAATGCCGAAGGCTTTCATGTATTAGTCACCGACTCACTCACACCTAGAGGTGAACGCGAGCTATGTACACAACGCATTGGCTCTCGAAAAATCACCCAAACCCAACGCCGTCGTGATGCCTTGGGGGCTCTGAATTGGTTATCCCAACAGCCTGAGGTCGACTCTCAACAGATTGGCTTGCTGGGGTGGTCTCACGGCGGCAGTAACGTTCTGGCAGCCACCAATCTTAAACATCCGGAAGTCGTGCAAGCCGGACTTAAACCACGGTTTGCAATCGCTTTTTACCCAGGTTGCTCGGATGACTTAAAACGCGGTTATCACCCCAGCGCCCCTGTGTTAATCCTAATGGGCGCAGCGGACGATTGGACACCGCCGAATCCGTGTCTTGCATTAGTGGACCAAGCAACTGAACCACGCCCCCTCATCGAGTTGTATCCCAATGCTTATCATGGATTTGACAGCACCACACCAGTTCAGGTTCGTCTAGATGTACCGAACGGCGTGCGTCCAGGATTTGGCGTTCACGTCGGCGGCAACCCTGAGGCAAGAACCGCCGCTAGAGCACGACTGATCCAGTTTATTCGCCAGCAGATTCAATAATTTGTGCTTGAAAGAAAAATTTTCTGCATCCGCTTAAGAATAAGTCCCCAACTGTCGACTATACTTTATAGTCATCAGATCCACAGTTGTTGACTGCCAGTGCACATGAAAACCACTGTGCTAGAGGTTCTAAATCGTACTACCCGTGGGACTAATGCGAACATTGACTGCGCTATGAATATGCCACGATTTTTTACTAAAAAAACCAGCTTTCAGCTCGCTGCAGCCCTCGTTTTGTGCGCGGCACTGAGCGGCTGCGAGTCTACCCACGAGGACGCGCTAGCAGCCTTTAATAGCGGGGAATACGCCGAAGCCAGTACAATCTGGTCAGAATTGGCGAAAGAAAAAAATGCTAATGCCCAGATGAGCCTAGGGCGGATGTATGAGTTGGGGATCGGCAAGTCTCAAGACTATGCCAGAGCTATCTATTGGTATCGTCTCGCCGCCGCCCAAAATAACCCCTATGCCCAAGGCAATCTCGCAGTGTTACTAGCGATGGGTCAAGGCGCAGAACAAGACCTGGTGCAATCCTATGTGTTGTCTACGCTAGCCGCTCGTAATTATTCAAAATGGGCTTATGACCACCAAGAGGCCGCTATGAAGAATCGGGAGTTGATTATACCCCGCATGACTAGCGCCCAAATCGCTGAGGCGCAACGCAAAGTAATCGAGTGGAAATCACAAGCTGACACACTTTAACTGACCGTCCAATCATCGGCCAACGAAAAGTTAGCTCACCTCAACGCGCAATGCAGGGGGCAAGGCAATAGCCTTCTTCGCGGCCAAGTCGTACCAAACCAAAGTTGCAAAACCTTCCGCGCATTGCTGACGGATTTCAAGATGCTCAATTGCGTAATAGGTTTGCACGCTAGTGCGACCAATCCTGCCCAGACTCAGGGACACTTCCACCGTCGCCGGATAGGTCAAAGGGCTGTGATAATGACAAGCGGCGTTGAGCAACACAATCACCGGATGGGGAGGCACCGTAGGTATCCCTAAGTGCACCACCCACTGCATTCGAGTCTCCTCCATAAACCGAAAATATCCGGTATTGTTGACATGGCCTTCGGCATCCATATCCCCCCAACGCACGGCAATCACTGACTTGAAAACCGGCGGTGGTAGCGGGGCGTCATTTTGCACCATCTGAATCATCGAGCAGACTCCATCCAGACCTCAAAATAAATAAAATTATCAAATATCATTAAATATTATTAAATATTATCAGGTAGTTA
This sequence comes from uncultured beta proteobacterium, assembly GCA_903885665.1. Taxonomy (GTDB): domain Bacteria; phylum Pseudomonadota; class Gammaproteobacteria; order Burkholderiales; family SG8-41. The sequence continues at coordinate 5,129 of CAISJL010000006.1, forward strand.
GATAGCGTCTTTGACACCTATGCAATCACACCACAAAGCGTTGGCGCAAGTCAGCAATCTGTCCATCCAAATAACCAAGCTCATGCAAAATTGCATCGGTATCGGCACCGCAATCGGGTGTCGCCGTGCGAATCTCATGCGGTGTACGCGAGAGGCGGAATGGTTGATTCACCAACTCGATGGTGCCTAATTCTGGGTGATGCACTGGCACCGCCATTTGATTATGTTGCACTTGGGGGTCTGCAAAGACTTGATCCATTTTATAAATCGGACCACCCGCAACACCGCACTCTTCAAAACGTGTTGTCCAATACGCGCTATCACGCGTCACCATCACCGCTTGCAGCGCTTGATTCAAAGCCGCACGATTCTGCGAGCGCGCAATCCGGTCGGCGTATTCTGCCTGAGAGCGAATCGCTGGCGCATCCAAAGCCTTGCACAGGCGGGTAAACATCTCATCATCGCCTGCAGCAATATTCATATAACCATCTGCCGTTTGAAACACCCCTGTCGGGATGGACGTTGGATGATCGTTACCAGCTTGCTCAGGCACTTCATGATCCACAGTCCAGCGCGCCGCTTGAAAGTCGAGCATCGCAATCATGGCATTGAGTAGAGACACCTCAACCCACTGCCCCTCACCAGACTCTTCGCGCTCTAGCAATGCCGTCATAATGCCTAACGCACAATACAATCCAGAGGCCGAATCTGACACCGCACAACCCGCACGCATCGGACCATGGCCAGGCTCGCCAGTGATCGCCATCAAACCGCCCATACCTTGAGTCACTTGATCAAACCCTGGGCGCTTGACATAGGGGCCACTTTGGCCAAAGCCAGAAATACTAGCCAAAATAATGCGGCGATTCACCTGCTTGAGCGACTCATAATCGATCTTTAATCGAAACTTCACATCAGGGCGATAGTTCTCAACCACTACATCTGAACGCTCTACCAGTTGATTAAAGATTTTCAAACCCTCAGGGTCTTTCAGATTGAGCGTAAAACCCCGCTTATTACGATGCAGGTTTTGAAAGTCTGCACCCGTGCGCTTGCCACCCCAACCATCAGCCAAATTTAAACCAGGAGGCGTTTCGATTTTAATCACATCAGCGCCCCAGTCTGCCAACTGTCGCACTGCTGTTGGCCCCGAACGGACTCGCGTCAGGTCGATCACTCTATACCGTGCTAGTGCACCCCGTCGCTGCGATTGATTTCCCATATGCCGTCACTTTCCATTAAAATATAAATAAATCAATAGGTTAAATAAAATCTAGGTGTTGTTGGTGCTACCCATTAAAGCCATCCTTCTAATCACTGGTGAACACCTGCAACCCCATCAATCCCTGCTTACCGCACACTCAAGAGTGTCGCACAAATTATCCCAATGTTGTTCGGATCTAGGGCTTCTCTGATATAAAATGAAAGGATGAGCTCACCATTCGTCACCCAAGTGGTTGACCCTGCGCAGCGCCAACGCGTCGCGCGCGCGCTGCGTGCTTGTGTCCCGTCTCACCTGATCCTAGCGGACTCCGAAGAAGTCATCGCCTACGAATGCGATGGCCTCTCAGCCTACCGCCAATCCCCCATGGTAGTTGCCCTACCTGAGAATGAAGCCCAAATTTGCGCAATTCTCAAAACCTGTCATGAATTACAGGTTGCTGTCACTGCGCGTGGCGCAGGCACTGGACTATCAGGCGGTGCCCTCCCCTTGGGTAACGGGGTTTTATTGTCGATGGCGAAAATGATGCACATCGTCGAGCTCGATCCGCTTGCCCGCCAAGCGCGCGTCCAGCCTGGCGTTCGTAATCTCGCCATCTCCGAGGCGGCTGCTGAGTTTGGCTTGTATTACGCGCCCGACCCCTCTAGCCAAATCGCCTGCACCATAGGCGGCAATGTTGCCGAAAATTCTGGCGGTGTACACTGCCTAAAATACGGCCTGACCGTGCATAACATCTTGCAACTGCGCATCGCGACCATTGCGGGAGAAATGCTGGTCATCGGTGGAGGTGGCTACGATAGCGCTGGCTACGATCTATTAGCCTTTTTAACTGGCTCTGAGGGTCTACTCGGTGTAGTCACCGAGGTCACCGTGAAATTACTCCCTAAACCCGAATGCGCAACGGTGGTACTGGCTGCTTTTCGAGATATTGCGAGCGCTGGACATGCGGTCGCTCAAGTCATTGCATCAGGGATTATTCCTGCGGGCATGGAAATGATGGATCAAGCGGCAACCCAAGCCGTTGAACCGTTTGTCAATGCCGGCTACCCGACTGAGGCCGCAGCTATCTTGCTATGTGAATCCGATGGTAGCGCTGCGGAAGTGATTGCTGAAATTGCGCGCATTGAACTAATCATGAACGACAGCGGGGCCTACCTCACGCGCACTTCAAACAACGAACTCGAACGCCAAAGACTATGGGCAGGTCGCAAAGCAGCGTTTCCGGCGGTAGGTCGACTCTCCCCCGACTATTACTGCATGGACGGCACCATCCCGCGCAAACAACTCGCTACAGTGCTCGCACGCATCAGTGCTATGGAAGTCGAATTCGGGCTACGCTGTGCCAATGTGTTTCATGCCGGTGACGGCAATCTACACCCCTTAATTCTGTACGATGCTAATGAACCGAACCAACTCCAACGCGCTGAAGATTTTGGTGCCGCAATCCTGGCATTGTGCATTCAAGTCGGCGGCACGATTACCGGGGAGCATGGGGTTGGGATCGAAAAAATTGATGCCATGTGCCAGCAGTTCCAGGCCGCCGAGCTGTCCATCTTCCATGCCTTAAAGCGCGCTTTCGACCCGCTTTGCCTACTCAATCCAGGAAAAGCGGTGCCCACCTTACACCGCTGTGCGGAACTCGGGCGCATGCATATACATGCAGGTGCGGAACGCTTTCCAGAGCTCTCACGGTTTTAACTATAGATTGCCTGAAAATGCCAATAAAAATAAAGGTAATTAGGGTGTTTCGTAACCATTTTATGATCGTAATTACTTATGGTTACAGGGAAATTTACTGTTTTTAGTTGTTCGACCAACTTTTTGAGTGGTCGGAAGTGTATTTTTTGCAGTTCTTTCAAGATTTAGTCACGAAACGCCCTAATTACCAAAATAAAAATCATAACTATTTAATTTTATTTAAGGTGGATTCAATTTCGAAGTGCAACATTTAATGTTGATTTTGTATAGCGCATTGTCTTTACAAAGAATACTTCGTATAGCGTTTTAAAATCAAGCACTTTTCGGGGGCGATGGTTGAGTCGATCTACAGCATATTGCACTTGATCTTGCTTGATCTTGCCTGATCCGAGTTAATGCCATGCCTTTAGTGAAATGCTGACGTAGTAGCCCATTGCTGCTCTCTTTCAATACCCGCACCCAAGATCGTTAGGGATGCGCGAAGCAGATCTCCGCTTGTAGCGCTGCCGCCAGGTTCTCATGCCCAGAGAACTCCTTGCCATTGTCAACACTAATTGGGTGACATCGATTCTGGTATGGCTTCAGTAAGCGTGTTGCCACAGTTGTCACGCGCTTGGCATGCTTGCTTCGGATATGCCACACCAGCACGTAGCGTGACTTTCTTTCTGCCAATATCAATAGTCCGCCTTGGTGATCCTTACCGATCATCGTGTCGCCTTCCCAATCGCCTATGCGTGATTTCTGAGTGACAATATCTGGGCGTTGATCAATACTGGCCCGATTACGAATCATGCCACGTCGATCTTGACTGCTAGCGTAGCGCTTCCTCCGAGGCTTCTGAAAACGTAAGTGCTACGACAGGTTGCCATTTTTACGTTTATCCGCATAAATGTGTAAGTAGATCATTTCATGACTAATTCGCACTCCAGCTTCTAATGCAAGCCGCTGACTAGCCTGCTCTTGACTCAGATCCAACCAAATCAATCTTTCAACTTCCGTCCAGTCTTCTGTTGAAAGTCGCTGTGCATTAAGGCACTACAGTCGACGAATATCTCGTAAACCCTCACCATGCTTGGGGCGCCAACCACGCAAACCACGATTACGATTGAACACTCGGGACATTGTCGATTTATGGACACCCACTTCGTCAGTAATTTGCGATAAATTCATTCCCGCTCTCTTATGACCTTAAATATGGTATTTTTGCTCACTGGTGAGCTGCTTGTAATTCTTCATCCGTGACTCTTTTACTTGGTCATTTGAGAAGTCCGAACTTTACAGCAGTTCGCCCCACCCTAATCCCCCTTTGAAAGTCCCACTTCAAATTTGAATCCGCTTATAATAAATCCAGTGTTCCCCCTAAGCCAGATATTGGCTACAGGGCCAATAGTGCATTAATTGCTCACGGTGAAAGTATTGTTAAACCAGTTGATTCTGGCGATAAATTTCAATATGAATGCGAGTTAGTTGTTGTGATAGGTAAGGAGGGACGTAGCTTTAGTAAAGAAACTGCTCTAGATTATGTTTTAGGGTAGACTATTGGTAATGATGTGAGCGAAAGGACGTGGCAGCGTAATGATCGTACTATGTGGCGCGATAAGAATTCAGATACATTTAAGCCCATGGGGCCATGGATAGAGACGAACTTGAATTATCGTAACCTAGAGACGATTATTCGTCTTAATGATATTAAACTGGATCGCTTCGCTACAGCTAATATGATTTTCGATGTTGAAACATACATGTCGGAAATCAGTAAATATATAACTTTGTATCCTGGGGATCTAATTTGGATGGGTACATATGGTTGCCCCAAGACATGAAGCCGGGTGATGTTGTTGAAATAGAGATTCCCAGTATTGGTGTATCAAGAAATCCTAATGTATAAGTCAATTGTATAATGTTGTTGTGATTGAATTACCCAGCTTCAAGGTGGTTAAGTTGATAGAATTGTGAATGTGATGAGTATAAGTCCGTTCAATATCTTACATTTTATTTTGTAGAGGATTTGATTATGCGCTTCAATCGAGTTAAGAAGTTGTGGAGTGAGGGGTTGCCAGCCGTCGGTGGTTGGTTATCTATCCCTCATTGTTTCCCTGCTGAGCTAATGGCTCACACTGGTTTGGATTGGCTGTGCATAGACATGCAGCACGGCTGTATTGATTACTCCGATACGATCCCAATGCTTACTGCGATATCTACAACCCCTGTAGTTCCTTTTGTTAGAGTGCCGTGGAATGAGCCCTCGATGATCATGAAAGTCTTAGACGCTGGTGCCTACGGTGTAATCGTTCCTATGGTGAGTAACCGGCGAGAGGCAGAGCAGGCTGTTGCAGCTTGCCGTTATCCTCCATCAGGAATGAGAAGCAATGGCCCAAATCGTGTAATGCAGTATGCTGGCTCTGACTATCAGAAACATGCCAACGATGAAATTGCATGTATAGTTATGATTGAAACTCAAGAAGGTATTGAGAAAATGGATGAAATTATTTCTACGCCTGGTGTGGATGCAGCATACATTGGACCAACTGATTTAGCGTTAGCATTAGGGCTTGCGCCAGTGATGGATAATTCTGAAGCTAAGCATGTAGAAACCGTGAATAAAATTCTTGAGACATGTAAGAAACATCATAAAGTTGCAGGCATTCATACCGCCAGCTCAAAATTTACGCAAAGATTCCTTGATCAAGGTTTTCAAATGGTTATGTTAGGGACTGACCGCAATGGTATGAGCAACTTTTTTAAATCTGAGATTAATCAGCTAAAGGGTTGGAATCCGTTACAATTTACTGCTGGTCAGGATAACTCAGCTTACTAATTTTTATCTATATAATTGGGTTAATCACTTAATTTTTTTAAGATTTTATGAATATTTAATTTGTTCATCATGTTGAATTGCTGTCAACAGAAAATGAAGTCTTATATTATCTTGGCGATGAAGCTATCAAATAGTGTGATTAAATTTCTTTAAAGCTTTAAGTCCTAAGGAATGAAATAATTACGTGCTTATCTCATCTACATTATATATATTAAGAAAGTGGTGCTTACTAAACATACGCAAAGTATTAATTTTCAATTGATAATCTCAGATTAATACGTATCGCGAAGATTTACCACAAGGTTAATCTTCAGACTACTCTAGATATTCTAATTTAGCTTCTTTGATTACTTTTTTCCATTTCACAACTTCAGTCTTAACGTGCATTCCGAACTCCTCCGGTGTAGAGGATAGAATATCAATTCCTTGATCGTCTAATTTTTGTTTTAGTACGTTGCTATTTAAAACTTTTACTAAGCCTTTATTTAACTTCGCTTCAAGTTGTGAGTTTAAACGGGAGGAGCAGATGCCATACCAACCACTGACTTCATAATTCGTAAGTCCGCTCTCAGCTACAGTAGGCACTTCAGGTAATTTTAGA
>CAISJL010000007.1 GCA_903885665.1 uncultured beta proteobacterium
ACTTGTGCGCTGAGGATGTATTTACGATCGACCTGAATACAAAGGCTGTCACCGGGGCGGCCCGCAAAAGCAATACCTACTTGCAAACGACAACCGACAGCTCCTTTGAAATAGCGGCGTCCCGCATTACTGAGATTTGCAATTGCACCTTGCTGTCACATGCGCGCTTGGCCTCACCCTGAAGTAACCCAAGATCTTTAAGATCGACAATTTCCTTGCCATTGACAGCCGTTATTACATCACCGGTACGTATATCAGCGCGGTGTGCGGGTGAATCAACAGTAACGGCAGCGACATAGACGCCACGACTTCTTTCCACCCGTTGTTGTACATTCCGTGGAATCTGTGCAAGTTGAACGCCGATGCGTCCACTGTTTTCGGACTCAATCGCTGGCAATGTACAATCTGCAGTCGCGATAGATCGCCACTTCATCAGGTTCTGATCATCGTTTGCTCTAAGGAATAGTTCCGCAGCGGTTCTCGCATACTTGCACTGCTCTCCCTTCAATCCGTTTCTTTTCGCCGTTTCATAATTGGTAGCAACGCTTGCCGCAGCTTGGGAATTGATTCCTTGGACGGTGACACAGCCAGACATGATTGTGGACAGTGAAATCAAGACGTAAGTCAGGGTGGCAGTACGGCTAAATAGAGCTGGCATAACTTGAATGTCCTTGGTTTAGGTAGCAATTGGAAATGATCAGAGTCGCGAGTCCGTCGATGTGCTTCTGCGTGGCCTAACAAGAAGTCGGCCCCACTTAGGGGCGTTGTAAAACCCCGAAACTGGGGCTGATATCGACGAACTTACACCCAAGCCTCTGATTATTCAACTTTTGTCATTTCGCGGGTTAATGAGGCTACCGATTCGCGGCGTAATGAGGCCAGCAGAAGTTGTGGTTTTTGTGGCTTCGGACGTTTAGATTTGTAGTCGGTTTTTCGGTTTTTTGTAACCTCTGAAGTTGCCATTTATGCAAGGTTATCCACAGGCGGTCGCCAGCGCGCGTTTAACGCTGGTGGCATTGAAGCGCGGGGGTGCTGATAACGCAAGCAATGTGCAGTGGCAGAGGAAGAATGCGGCGAAGACCGCACCGAGTAAAAAATAAAAATTCTGCACCGGTTCTACCCGAGCCATTGGTACAGGTCCAAGGCCATACCCCCCAGGGGGTCTGGGGCTTGATAGGCTGCTCGTGGCGGGCATGGCATAGCAGACACCATCCTTGCCGAATCAGCGCGCCCGCGACAGGACAGTTTGCCCCGTTACGCAGCATGGGTAGAAGTATGGGTAAGATTTTGATGAATGGTATATTTCTATAATATTCAATATCTTACAATTTTTTTTGGCGGAAGCGGTGAGATTCGAACTCACGAAAGGTTGCCCTTTGCCGGTTTTCAAGACCGGTGCAATCGACCACTCTGCCACACTTCCTTTTTTACAAATTTGACCAAAATATTAGTAAAAGCCTTAAAAACAGCCTAATTTACTAAAGTCTGAAGGCTAACCTTCGCTCAATGGGTGCAGATAATATCATGTATGATCAGATACTTACATAGCTATCGTTGAATTAATCAATGTCAATGGCAACACGTAAATTACTTGCAACTTTCTAGAACTTTGCGTAATCTTAGCGAGCTATCTTTTTTGGTAGCGAATTAGATTTAGATTTGATGACTTAAATAGATCATACTAGATATATACGCGCACCCTATTATTTGGCATGCGTAACTGAGTTCTCGTTTCAAAGCATTAAATTTATTGGAGGTTAATCACTATGCAACCCAATCTTTACGAACAAAACAGCTACCCCTATGACAGCAGCGAAGCACTTGCACAATCCAATCGAGTGCTGCGCAACACTTACTTCTTACTAGCCCTGTCGCTCATCCCAACCATCATTGGTGCTGCAATTGGCACCAACATGAACTTTGGCTTCATGCGTGCCAGCCCCATTATGGGCATGCTGATTCTTATGGGTATTATGTATGGTTGGATGTACATGATTGAGAAGAATCGGGACAATAGCCTGGGCGTCGTTTTACTCTTAGGTTTCACAGCCTTTGTTGGCCTAACTCTTGGCCCATTACTGCAACACACTCTAAAAATGGCAAATGGCACTCAGCTCGTGATGATGTCAGCTGGTGGCACTGCAGCCGTTTTCTTTGTGCTAGCAGGCTTGGGTGCTGATACTAAGCGCGACTTTAGTTTCTTAAATAAATTCTTAGTAGTCGGTGCGGTAGTGATCATGCTGGCCGTATTGGCGAACATTTTCCTCCAAAGCCCGGTGCTCCAACTTGCTTTGTGTGGCGCATTTATTATTTTTTCATCTGCAATTATTCTCTGGCAGATTAACGATATCGTTAAAGGTGGCGAAACCAATTACGTTTCAGCTACGCTAACGCTCTATATTTCGATAATCAACATCTTCACAAGCTTGCTGCAAATTTTAGGTGTTGTAGGCGGCGACCGCGATTAGTTCATTTTTGATTAGTTTTAGTTATTTTAAAAAAGGCGACTGTTTGTCGCCTTTTTTATTGACTTGCTATACCGCTCGCTCAAAACAAGCGATAGACTCCACATGGGCGGTATGTGGGAACATATTCACCACCCCTGCACTTAGCAATCGATAACCATGGGTGTTCACTAACAGATCTGCATCTCTAGCCAAGGTTGCGGGATTGCAAGACACATAGACAATACGCCGCGGGCCATTGCTACCAATTAAACGGATCAGCTCTAATGCGCCATCTCTTGGGGGGTCAATCAGTAGCTTATCAAAATCACCCAAAGCAGCCCATTGGATAGCATCAATTTTAAATAAATCCATCGTCATAAATTGCACATTAGAAGACAATCTATTAAGCATGGCATTGTCTGTAGCGCGTGCGATCAAACCCGCACTACCCTCAATACCGAGTACGCTAGCGCCGCTTCTGGCTATGGGCAGCGTAAAATTACCTAAACCACAGAACAGATCCGCTATGCGCTCGCCCAGTTGTGGATCTAATAAACGTAACGCACGGCGTACTAATACGGTATTAATTGCATGATTCACTTGGGTAAAGTCGGTAGGCCTAAAATGGATCTGAACATCAAATTCTGGCAGTACGTAATACAATGCTGTTGCATCAACTGGATGCAGCAAGTAAGTGCTGTCAGGCCCCTCAGGCTGCAGATAAACCACTAAACGATGCTGATCCGCAAATGTTTTCATCAAGACTTCATCTTGCGCAGTGAGAGAATCTAAGATCCTGAACACAAATACATCAGCAATCTCAGTCAGCGCTATTTCAATTTGCGGCAAGCGCTGAGCAATACTTAACTGCACGATCAATTCGCGTAACGGACCAATAAGATCTGAAATGCGTTGCGGCAATACACGACAACTGTGCATATCGGCTACATATCGACTGCGCTTCTCATGGAACCCCACCAACACGCCACCTTTTTTAGCCACATGACGCACAGTAAATCGAGCTCGATGACGATAACCCCAGGTAGGGCCGTAAATCGCTGGCAGAATACACTCTGGTGATACTTGACCAATATGTTTCAGATGATCCTCTAATACTCGCTGCTTGGCTGCAACCTGCGTGCGCGGCTCAATATGTTGAAGCGCACAGCCACCACACAATCCAAAATACTCACAATTTGGTTTGGTGCGCGAGGGGCTATCATGAATAATCGTTTGTGCAAAGCCCTGCTCATAGGCAGGCGTTTTTTTATAGATAGAGGCAGTGACACGTTCACCAGGTAATGCACCCTCAACAAACATCACTTTACCCTCATGACGCGCCACACCTCTCCCCTCATAATCCAGAGACTCGATGTCGAGTTGTAGCGGTATATATACTTCGCGTGACTGCTGACGCGATTTAGCAGAACGACGGCGCATTGTTTACTCAGGCCAACGAGATAAAAATTCCTGCCAATGTGGTTGATCTGCTTTGAGTAAATGATCTCTCACAACATTAACTAATGCGGCATGTTGGTCCCGGGTTAATGCACCGCGCATTAATTGAAATCGCAAATACACCAGGTAAGTATTTACAACATCAGCCTCACAATAGCGCCATATATCCTCTATCTGACCAGCCTCGTACGCTGACCATACCGCAGCGCCCCCCATGCCGACTTTACCAGGCAAGCCCATGAGTTGCGCTAACGCATCCAATGGCGCATTGGCACGCGCTTGATGCATGGCTAACAAATCCATTAAATCAAGATGGCGTGCATGGTAACGACTAATATAGTTATTCCACTTAAACTCGCGTTCATCTTCGCCCATATCCCAGTAGCGTGCTGCAGTAACACCATGAATCAGCCCTCGATAATGCAAGACGGGCAGATCAAAACCACCGCCATTCCAAGAGACTATTTGTGGCGTATATTTCTCAATACCATCAAAAAAACGTTGAATGATTTCCGCTTCGCTCTCACCGTTGGCGCCCAAAGACCACACTCGAAATTGATCTCTATCCTGCAACACACAAGAAATCACCAAAACCTTCTGGAGATAATGCGGCAAAAAATCATTGCCATTCGATTGCCGACGTAACTGAAATGCCATCTCAGCAACATCATGATCAGACACCGAGCTATCTAGCTCGTGCAATCGTCGGATACCCGCAATATCAGGTATCGTCTCGATATCAAAAACTAATATGGGATTTAACATCTAGACTATAGATCTCTCGAGAGGCCATAATTTATACATTGGGGAACACACCTGTAGACAAATAACGGTCACCACGATCACATACAATAAATACAATGACTGCATTGCGAACTTGTGCGGATATTTGCAGAGCTGCCCAGAGTGAGCCGCCTGAAGAGATGCCAGCGAATATGCCCTCTTCACTCGCAAGGCGTCGCGCCATATCTTCAGCATCTGCCTGCCGCACATCAACAGTCTGATCTACTCTTGTCCAATCGCATATTTTAGGCAGGTATTCAGGCTGCCACTTACGGATTCCTGGAATCTGCGCACCTTCAGCTGGCTGACATCCAACAATTTGAATAGCTGATTTTTTTGACTTGAGATAACGAGACACGCCCATAATCGTACCCGTAGTGCCCATACTCGATACAAAATGCGTCACCTGACCCTGGGTATCGTCCCAAATTTCGGGGCCGGTGGCTTCAAAATGCGCCAGTGGATTATCTGGATTGCCGAACTGATCTAGCATCACGCCGCGACCCTCTCGCACCATACGTTCAGCCAAATCTCGAGCGCCTTCCATACTCACCTCCTTAGGCGTCAGAATCAACTCTGCACCAAAAGCACGCATCGTCTGCTGACGCTCTAGGGACTGATTCTCAGGCATGATTAAAATCATGCGGTAGCCCATGATCGCTGCGGCCATAGCTAAAGCAATACCCGTGTTGCCACTGGTAGGCTCGATGAGCGTATCACCAGGACTAATAGTACCGCGTTCTTGAGCACGTCTAATCATCGACATTGCAGGACGATCTTTAACTGACCCTGCAGGATTATTACCCTCCAACTTTGCCAACAATACATTCGATGTGTCACCTGGAATCCGTTGCAACCTCACCAAGGGGGTATGACCAACATAATCTGCAAGCGTTTTATACATAGCTCATGCCTAATATTGATGCTGCTTCTTCAGCCATTGCTGTGCGTATAGCGCTACCCCTTGCTCAACTCGCATAAACGGCTCAACATAACCAGCGGCACGTAATGCACTGATATCGGCTTGCGTATAACTTTGATATTTACCGACCAAGTCTGCAGGGAACTTTTTATAACGCAACAACTGTTGAGCTACTAACTCAGGCAAAGATAACGCTACATCCCCAGCATGAATACGGCACGCATTAATTGCCGCCGTCACCAAGGCATTAAACGATTGCGCTACCCCAGTGCCGCAATTAAAAATACCCGATAGTTGCGGATTGTCTAAGAAAAATAAATTCACATTGACAACATCTTGCACTGCTATGAAATCTCGTTGTTGCTCGCCATCTGCATAGCCACCACTCCCAGAAAACAATTCTACATAGCCACGATCCAGATATTGATTAAAAGCATGAAAGGCAACAGAGGCCATACGTGCTTTATGCTGTTCACGATCGCCATAGACATTAAAATAACGCAATCCAACAACTTGTGCAGTCTGATCTAATTGCCTACGCACCCGCTGATCAAATAATAATTTCGAATAGCCATAAACATTTAATGGCGACTCACAAGAAGGTGTTTCACTAAATACATCACTACCGCCATAAATAGCTGCTGAAGAGGCGTAAATATAAGGTATTTGAGATGACTGACAAAACTCTAGCAAGGCACAGGAGTAACCATAATTATTACTCATCATGTAGCGACCATCTGTGGCTGTGGTATCGGAACATGCACCTTGATGCATAATCGCTTTAATTGTTCTACCAAACTGACCTGATTCAAGCAATTTTAAAAATTCACTACGATCCACATAATCGCTAATTGAAGTGTCAACCAAATTACGAAACTGATCACCCTGAGTCAAATCATCAACCGCTATAACATCTGTGATCCCTCGGTCATTCAAACCCTTGATTAAGTTTGAGCCGATAAATCCTGCCGCCCCTGTGACCACATAACGCATCATCTAGGCCTCCCCATCGCTCGAGAATAGTTCGTTGGGATAGACAACTGCAGTACCAAACTTCGCCACGACAATACCTGCAGCGCGATTGGCTATCGTTACCGCATCGACCAAAGAATGACCGGCTGCCAACATCACTGCAATGGTCGCAATCACCGTGTCGCCCGCTCCACTGACGTCATAGACCTCACGCGCTTGGGCTGGAATATGCATACGCGCACCGCGCTCGTACAAAGTCATACCCTCCTCGCTGCGCGTCACTAGGATGGCTTGCAAACCCAATTTCTCACGGAGTGCTTGGGCCTTAGTAGTCAACGCAAGCTCATTTCGCCACTGTCCAGTAACCGCACTTAACTCTGAACGGTTAGGGGTCAGTAGCGTAGCCCCGCGATACCTCGCGTAATCATCGCCTTTCGGATCAACCAGTACGGGCTTGCCTTGACGCTTTGCTAATTGAATCATTTGGGCAATATGCGCCAACCCACCCTTACCATAATCAGACAAAATCACGACATCACAACTTTTTAATAGTCGCCTGTAATCTTTCATGGTCGACTCCAGCACTTCGCGACCTGGAGGCGCTTCAAAATCAGCGCGCAATAATTGCTGTTGTCGACCAATCAAACGCAACTTTACGGTAGTCGATAGACTTGCATCGTGATGTATGGTTGCGGCAATATGCGCATCCTTTAATAAGGCCTGCAGCCTAAGCCCTGCCTCATCGCGGCCCACCACGGACAGCAAGCCAGTGCGCGCTGTTAATGCAGCCGCATTTCGCGCCACATTCGCTGCCCCGCCTAAGCGCTCTTCTATGCGCTCCACTTTCAATACCGGTACAGGTGCTTCAGGGGAGATTCGGTTTACTTCACCAAACCAATAGCGATCCAACATCACATCACCCACCACCAAAACTCGTGCGCGTTGAAGCCGAGAATACATCGCGGTTGCCACTGGTTTACAGGATCGGGGTTTAACTTGTTTTTTAATAATTGCCATTGCACTCCTTATCGACGCTGATGCTATGCGCTCTTATAGCGCTCAAATGATTTCATGAACACCATCCATGCTATTTAATGCTTTATAAGATCAATCTCAGCTTTGATCTGATCCAACACAGCCAATGGATCATTGGCACGAGTAATTGGCCGACCAATAACTAAATAATCAGCGCCATAGCGCATAGCCATTTGTGGCGTGACAATCCGCTGCTGATCATCTTTTGCAGAGTCAGGCAGCCGTATGCCTGGCGTCACCAGATCAAATCCCGGCCCACACAGTGCACGTAAGGACTGCGCTTCTTGAGCAGAGCAAACCACACCATCCATACCACTTGCTTGCGCTAACTGAGCCAGACGCTCAACCAACAACTGTGTCGATTGAGTAAAACCAATGGCAGACAAATCAGCAACGCTTAAGCTAGTGAGCACAGTGACTGCAATTAATTTAGGTGGCTGGCTCGACACCGACAAAGCTTCACGCGCAGCCTCCATCATCTGTCGACCACCACTAGCATGGACATTCATCATCCATACCCCAAGACTTGCCGCTGCGCGACAAGCTGCCGCCACTGTATTAGGTATGTCGTGATACTTCAGATCCAAGAACACATCAAAACCACGATCAATCATTGGGGCAAGTAATGCTGGGCCACCAATTGTAAATAGTTCTTTGCCAACCTTAAGGCGACAGCGAGCTGGATCTAGACGCCGCACGAAGGCAAGCGCCTCGTCCACGCTTCCGTAGTCTAGTGCCACAATCACGCGCGGCTTCTTAGACATATAAAATCTCCTGTTCTTGAACGCACCAACCGATGGTATTTCTCACGGCATACAAAAACGTTAGCACTATCATGCCGGCAAACCTTTCTCCTCAATTCTTTTAGGCGAGTAGGTTTCCCACTCACTACATGCAGGGCAATGCCAATAGAATTGACGCGCTCGAAAGCCACAATGGCCGCACTTATACATAGCTAAATTCCGAGTGTGTTGATGAATCAACTGTTTAGCTAGCTCTAGATCATTACGACGCTCAGCACTTACCTCCAGCAACTGCACTTCTAATAACTTATCTAATCCTAACAGTGTCGGCGTCCTGCGCACCTCATCACGAACCAGTTGGTAGGCCTGCGTAACGCCTTGGATCGACAATGTCGCCTGATAGGCGGTTTCTAACAAGTCGGTAGAAGGATATTTCTCTAAAAATACTCGCAACACTTGCAGCCCCTCCTCGGGCCGCTGCAGATCACGATAAGCTGCATACAAACGCTCAGCTATCAGCGTCAAATGGATGGGGCTCTGAGATTCGATCTGCTGCCATGCTGTAATGGCCGCAAGCAGTTTGCCATTTAACTTTTCAACGTCACCCAATAACAAGTTAGCACGCACACAGAGCCGATGATGTTGTAGCGCCTCGAGCAATAAGGGGCGAGCCGCTTCAGGCCGCGATTGCATTAACTCGCGCTCTGCTAGTTCGCATAAGAAATTAGCAATCTCTTTTTGTAATGAGCGTCCACCAACCACTTCCAGCCTCTCAGCTGTAGCAATCGCTCTACGCCATTCCTTTTCTTGCTCATAGATTTCCAACAAAAATCCCAATGCGATCTCAGCGTGCGCTGTGCCATCGAGTTTCGAGAAGTAATCCTCTGCCCGATCTAGTAGCCCTGCCTTCAAATAATCTTGCGCCAATTCGAGCAGCGCTTGCAATTTTTGATCCTGACCTAAATCCTCACGTTCTGCTAAATGCTGATGCATACGAATTGCACGCTCTACCTCACCACGGCGACGAAATAAACTGCCTAGGGCAAAATGTAACTCGATAGTCTGGGGGTTAACATTCACTACCTCAATAAAAGCCTCAATAGCCTTATCGGGTTGCTCATTTAATAAGAAATTAAGCCCTTTGAAATACGAAGCGGGTAGCAATCGAGATTCGGTAACGACTTGACGAATATCAACCCGCGCTGCTAACCACCCTAGAGCAAAAAATAGTGGCAAAACCAACAACCACCACAGTTCGATTTCCATTAGGTAGCCAAGCTCACAATAACTCCCGCGGTGGCATCACAACTTCTGGGCTAGGTTGATCTAAGCCTTTAGCTACATGCAGCTCTTGCTCTAAGCGTGCAACTTGCCGCCGCAATTGAAAAATATGCAGCAAAGTCGTCACTACACCTGCTAAAGCCCCAATGGTGAGGGTCGCCAATAGCACCACAACCAATGGCGCCTCCCAGCGATAGCCCAAATAAAAACGCACGGTAACTGGATCCGTGTTTACGATAGCAAACAACAGAACCAGGAAAAAAAGTGCGGCTTTAATGATCCATAAAATGTATGACATAAGCTGGTAAGAATATCATGCCCACCCACTATCAGCACATACCTGATGCCAAAATGGGGCGACAATTCCATAAAAAAACGGCACAACCAGATCGGTTATGCCATTTTCAGATCACGCCCAAAGGGTTTGAGTCTATTTTTTCACATCTACACGCTCACGCAACTCTTTACCTGCTTTAAAGTGCGGAACGTATTTTGCAGGCACCTCGACGCGCTCCCCAGACTTAGGATTGCGTCCTACACGCGGCGGGCGATAATTCAGTCCGAAACTACCAAACCCTCTAATCTCAATGCGCTGCCCCTGGGATAAACTCTTACCCATCGCATCAAGAATCATTTTTACTGCTAACTCAGCATCCTTAGCCACAAGCTGCGGATAACGTGCTGCTAGTTTCGCAATCAACTCCGACTTGGTCATATCGCCCCCGTTTGTTAGGTATTGACGTTATCCATCTTGGCCTTAAGTAACGCGCCAAGATTGGTCGTGCCAGAGCTTGCCTGCTTATTATCAGAAGTCATTTTTTGCATTGCCTCTGTTTCATCAGCGAGTTCCTTAGCCTTAATCGACAAGTTAATTGTGCGATTCTTACGGTCGACATTAATAATCATTGCCGTAACCGAATCACCTTCTTTTAACTTAGTACGAATATCTTCAACGCGCTCACGCGATACTTCAGAAACTCTTAGGTAGCCTTCCATCTCACCATCTAGATGGATGACAGCACCTTTAGCATCAATTGACTTGACTGTGCCAGTAACCACTGAGTTTTTCTCATGGTCACCAACAAAGTTAGTAAAGGGGTCTCCATCGAGCTGTTTAACGCCCAATGAAATCCGCTCACGCTCTACGTCAATCGACAAGACCAGCGCTTCAACTTCTTCGCCTTTCTTGAAGTTACGCACAGCCTCTTCACCAGTATCTGTCCACGACAAATCAGACAAATGCACCAAACCATCAATACCACCGGGCAAGCCAATAAAGATACCAAAATCCGTAATTGACTTAATCTGGCCTTTGACTTTATCGCCCTTCTTGGAGTTCAACGCAAAATCATCCCAAGGGTTAGACATACACTGCTTCATGCCCAATGAAATACGACGACGCTCTTCGTCAATTTCAAGGACCATAACTTCAACTTCGTCCCCAAGCTGCACAACTTTTGAAGGATGAACGTTTTTATTGGTCCAATCCATCTCAGAGACATGCACCAAGCCTTCAATACCTGGCTCAATCTCAACAAAGGCACCGTAATCAGTGAGGTTAGAGACCTTACCAAACAGACGAGTCTGTGGTGGGTAACGACGTGCCAAACCAACCCATGGATCTTCACCAAGCTGCTTCATACCCAAGGAGACGCGGTTCTTCTCTTGATCAAATTTCAGCACTTTGGCAGTTACCTCATCACCCACATTGAGCATCTCTGAGGGGTGCTTCACACGACGCCATGCTAAATCAGTGATATGTAGCAAGCCGTCAATACCGCCCAAGTCAACGAAGGCGCCGTAATCGGTAATGTTTTTAACAATACCCTTAACAGTAGCACCTTCATGGAGATTTTCGAGCAACTTAACACGCTCTTCGCCTTGACTCGCTTCGAGCACTGCACGACGAGAGACCACGACATTATTACGCTTACGATCGAGTTTAATAACCTTAAACTCCATCTCTTTATTTTCATACGGGGTGGTATCTTTCACAGGCCGCGTATCAACCAAAGAACCCGGCAAAAACGCCCGAATACCGTTAATCATCACGGTTAGACCGCCTTTGACTTTACCGCTAACCATACCCGAGACAATCGTTGCTTTCTCTAGGGCATCTTCCAAGGAGAGCCATGCGGCTAGACGCTTCGCCTTGTCACGGGACAAGCGGGTCTCACCATAACCATCTTCGAGCGCTTCAATAGCGACCGTAACAAAGTCACCCGGCTTGACTTCGAGCTCACCACGATCATCGCGGAACTCTTCTGCAGGAACATAACTTTCCGACTTTAAACCAGCATTGACCACTACAAAATTATCATCAATACGCATGACTTCGGCGGTGATCAATTCGCCAATACGCATTTCCTTGCGCGACAAACTCTCTTCAAAAAGGGCCGCAAAACTTTCGACTTCAACTACAGGTTGGTTAATATTATTCATTAGAATCAATAGGTTAGAACATCAAGATTAAAAAATTCGAGATGTGAGGTTAATAAAACCATGACAAACTAGACATGGCACTAATGCAAACTAAACAACTAAACAACAACACAACTTAAACACTTGAAAATCATAGAAAGCATTTAAAAATATTGACTTGAAATTGCTTACTTGGTATTGCTTACTTGATATTGATTGAATAACGGATAAAACGAAGCGCTACTCCCGTATCCGAAAAATTAACACCTCAAAAAATCTGCTCAGAACGTCTACTCTACAAATAAATATAATAATTTTAAAGACTTAGCAGACTTTCGTTTTATTAAATCATTAAACTGATTAGGTGGCTTTTATCCTACTCCAATCGGCCCCAATGAGACCCCAATGAGACCATTACACACCACAATTACCGCTCAAACACGCTGCACTTGGTCATATAAATCCAGCACTTCCGCTACCACACGCTCTATTGAGAGCGCCGTCGAATCAATATAATGTGCATCTGCCTCTTGCAATAGCGGCGCTGCAGATCGGTGAGAATCACGAAAATCCCGCGCCTGAATATCCTGTAAAATATCGGTCATATTAGCACTAGAACCCTTTGCGATCAACTGCTTATAACGCCTTTTAGCTCGTTCTTCAGGGCTTGCCGTCAGGTAAATTTTAAGGCGTGCATCCGGGAAAATCACAGATCCCATGTCCCGACCATCCGCCACTAAACCCGGATGCTGGCGAAAACCATGCTGTAAACCAACCAAACCCTGACGCACGCTCGGTAAGGCTGCAACCCGTGATGCAGCCTCACCAGCCTGCTCACCACGAATCGCATCTGACACGTCTTCGGCATTTACCCAAATTCGACTGCTTTTAAATTTTATTTTTAAATTCAGAAAGATAGATGAAACTTCCAGATCTTGGTCGAGATTTAAACCAGCTCGGGTCGCCACCAATCCGACAATCCGATACAAAGCGCCGCTATCAAGATAGTGATACCTTAGATCTGCCGCAACAGCAGCTGCAATCGTCCCCTTGCCGGATGCGGAAGGCCCATCAATCGCAATCACGGGAACACCCGCCAAACTTTGAGCGCCGTTCACCATCAGGCTAAACCTTGGGCCATACGCTGAAACTCCTGAAAATAATCAGGATATGTCTTATTAACACACCTCGGGTCCCTGATCCGTACCGCAACCCCACCTAGCGAAGCTAACGAGAAACACATGGCCATCCGATGGTCGTCATAAGTGGCAATATCCGCTGGTTGCCAGACGGTTGGCGGGGTAACCTGCAAGTAATCGCTACCCTCCACCACGCTTGCCCCTAATTTCACCAACTCGGTGGCCATCGCAGCGATTCGATCCGTCTCTTTCACCCGCCAACTAGCAATATTCTTTAAGGTCGTGGTACCTCGTGCAAATAAAGCAAGCACCGCCAGTGTCATGGCTGCATCTGGAATGTGATTACAATCTAACTCAACTCCCTGCAGGGCACCTTGGGCATGCGCCTGCGGATTGGCCGTGGCCTCGATCCAATGATCACCAAAACGCACCGTAGCCCCCATTTGAGTCAACGCTTCAGCAAAACGTACATCCCCTTGGGTGCTATCCCGTCCAACACCCAAGACGCGCACCGCTGCACCGCCGTGCAAGCCGCTAATAGCGCCTGCCGCCAAAAAGTAAGATGCCGCCGAGGCATCGCCCTCGACGTAAACCGTGCCTGGGCTCACATATTGAGCCGCCGCAGGCACCCGAAATGCAGTCCAGCCCTCACGTTCCACCTGCACCCCAAACTGACGCATGGCATTGAGCGTGATATCAACATAAGGTTTAGAGATTAACTCACCTTCAACCACTACGGTGCAAGCGGCACCTAACAGCGGTAACGCCATCAACAGGCCCGTCAAATACTGACTAGAAACATGACCACGAATACTGACAGCGGCTTGCGCTTGTAGCGCACCGGCATGAATAGCTAATGGCGGAAAACCAATAGCACCTAAATAATCAATACGTGCCCCGAGTTGCCGCAAGGCATCGACTAAATCGCCAATCGGCCGCTCATGCATACGGGGCACACCATCAATACGGTAATCGCCGCCGCACAATGCAAGTACCGCAGTCAGCGGTCGTACCGCAGTACCTGCATTACCCAGAAACAAATCCGCCTGTTTCACCGGAAACACCCCAGCAACGCCCTGCACGGTTAATGTATGACCGACAGATGCAATATTCACACCCAGCGCCGTCAATGCATTGACCATATGTCGGGTGTCGTCTGAATCCAAGACATCACGCAACTCGGTAGTGCCGCGCGCGAGTGCTGCTAATAATAAAGTGCGATTTGAAATACTTTTAGAACCTGGCAATCGCACCTCGCCTTGTAGAGTGCGAATCGCAGGCAAGTCGATATATTCTGGAGACGTCACGCCTAAGCCCTCAACTCTGCTGTGCCATGAGGATCAACGTCGCACCAACCAACGCTCACGCGTGTGTTGGGCCTGCCGAAACATAGTCTCAAGCGCATCGCCATCAGCGGCCGCTAAAGCACTCCGCATGAGCTCTAACTGCTGAGTGTATCCGGTCAATAGTGGCACCAATACTGCCCGATTCGCCACACAAATATCCCGCCACATCTCAGGAGAGCTACCTGCAATGCGCACGGTATCGCGCAAACCGCCACCAGAGAACCCAAGGCGACGACCAGCGCCCCGCCCTTGCGACAACAAATTCACCAAGGCAAAAGCCACGAGGTGCGGCAAATGACTGACTGCGCCAAAAATAGCATCGTGCTCAGCCGCATCTAGACGTGTAATATTTGCACCACACGCTGCCCACGCCGCACGCACCAAACGGGTTGCAGCGGCCTGGGTATCTGGCTGCGGTAGCAAGATCAGGTGACGATTCTGAAACAGCTCTGGAAAGGCTGCAGCTGCACCACTATTCTCGGTGCCAGCAATCGGATGTGCAGGCACAAACCGCTTAAAGTGCACGCCTAGATGTGCGCGGGCCGCAGCAATCACATCCTGCTTAGTGCTACCCGCATCGGTGATGATGGTATGGGCTGGCAAGTGATCGGCGATCTGCGCAAAAATACCTGGCATCTGACCTACGGGGGCACCAATGAATACCATATCTGCAGTCGACACCGCGCGCGCAGCATTAGTCTCTGCCCGATCAATCACACCGCGTTGCAATGCAACGCGTAAGTTCTGGCGGCTACGACCGACTCCAACCACTTGGCGTACCAATCCAGCTTGTTTCAACGCCAAGGCAAATGAACCACCAATCAAACCCACACCAATGACCACCAATTGATTAATCAATGGTTTGGCAGCGCTCCGGGGCTTGGCTTTAGGCTTGGCTTTAGGCTTGGCTTTAGGCTTGGCTTTAGGCTTGGCTTTAGGCTTGG
>CAISJL010000008.1 GCA_903885665.1 uncultured beta proteobacterium
AAAATCTCGACAGCTTGATCAACCAGTACTAATAGATCTGCTTGTTAACGGCAACGCGATAGCAAATTCATCTGTTGTGGTTCGAAAAAATGCATTAGTCGAAATTGGTGGATTCTGTGAGGATGCCGCACTCGTTGCATGTGAGGATTATTACGCATGGCTTAAGATGGCTGAATGCAAACGACATTTTTTGCATATTCCGATGAGCCTTGGTTATTATCATCTCAATAAACAAGGAATTTCAAACAAAGATATGTCGATACCAATGCGATATGCGATATCGGAATACATGCACTATTTGAATGATATAGAGCGGTCAAAAACTGAGATTAGATTGAGTTATGCAAAAGGTAGATATGAGTTTGTTAATAAGCATTATGAGGTTTCGGCAAAACATCTAAGATTATGTTTAAAAAACGAAAATTTCGTAATCAGAATAAAATCTTTTTTTATGCTATTTTATATCGCACTTATTAGATTTAATAATGAAAAATAAATATGGCATTTCAATTATTGCGCTGATGATAGTCTTTACACCTATCACAAACTTAGTTCATCACACTTTACCCGCATATTTATTCGGCAAAAGCGCATGGGTTACAATATCCTTCATTATCCTTGCGATAGTGTATGTTGTTAATTTTATATTTTTATTGCATCATTTTGTTGGCTTTTACTATTAAGGCAACCGAGCAATTTCTCATTAAAGCATCTAGATTAGAGTGTTAGCCGTTTGGTTGTACTACTTCGAATACATTAAATTATGAATTAAAAAAATGTATGCCAAGATATGCCTCAAAGCGGATTTTTTAGCTATTCAGGTAATTCATTATTAAGAGATTAAAGTAATTATATGAAAGCGAAGACGGCAATCCTGGGTGCTGGTTTTATTGGCAGAAACTATATTTTGCGTGCACTTGAGTCAGGTGCAATTTTGAGCGTTCTGGATCATAAGGATTGCCCGAGAGAGTTCGAAGGAAGGCTAACATGGATCAAGGGAGATTTTAGCGACGAAAGGGTGTTACGTAACCTCCTCCGTGATGTCGAGGTGGTTTTCCACTTTATTTCCAGCACTGTTCCAGGGGATGTCGTGGACGAAAGGTTGGAGTTGGGGCACAACGTCATACAAACACTCCAGTTACTAAATCTTTGTGTGCAAGAGAAGGTACGCCGAATTGTATTTATTTCATCCGCTTCGGCGTATGGTTTGCAAGCTGTATTACCTATTTCTGAAACTGCACCTACGGACCCAATCAGTTCTCATGGTATAAACAAGCTCACCATTGAGAAGTATCTTCAGCTGTTCAAACATCATTATGGATTGGACTGTAAGATTATGAGGTTAAGCAATCCTTATGGCCCCGGACAAAACATCATGGGAAGACAGGGTTTCATCGCCATTATGATTGGTAAAATATTAGCGGGCGAGGCGGTCAAAATAAGAGGTGATGGTTCTATTATCAGGGATTATGTGTATATCGATGATGTCACTGATGCATTATGGCTTATGGGAAATTCTAACGCAAAGGAAAGC
>CAISJL010000009.1 GCA_903885665.1 uncultured beta proteobacterium
AATTAAACCGTTTTGGGATGAATTTTTTGAACATTTGAAATTTACGTTTATTTGGACTTAATACCTATACTTTGACAAAAGGAACTAAAGTAATTCATTTCCGAACCCACAGAACCGTGACTTATTGAACTGAGATTCACAGCATTCTCAGACGGTTTGCCAATCAGACTTTCTGAACCCACTCCAAAGTTGCTTCTTGCGCCCCGCAGCAGTTATTGATGCTCAATCTGCTGGTCTGATCTGAAGGTTGTAGTGGAACAACACAATGTTAATTATTGTTAATTCGGCAAATACCAACTGAATCATTAGGTATTTCCGTCCTGATTAGATTCCAGTTTCATCACAATCCACCAGAGGTTCCAGTTATGCCAATGCTTAATTGCGTTATACCTAAATAAATAAGACGGATCATAACGAGTACTGCTTAGTCATCTAAATTTCATATATCAGTCACGAAAAATTAATATTCTATTTATATAATGCATTGCAGCACATCATAAAACGATCACATGCATTGAATTGCACACCTTGTGGCGATTAACTTTTAACCGACAAGTACCAACGGTTTAAGAATCAAACACATTACTTTTCTGGAGAATCACCATGGTTAAGCACTTGTTATTTGCATCTTTGCTGACCGCGAGCGTGTCGCAGTCCAACGCCGTAGATTTAGAATCTCATTTAGCCCAACAAGGAGGCAACAACGCCGTCGTAATTCGGGAGTCAAAAGATATATGGTCTGTCATTGCATCGATCAATCCTGAAAATTTCTTCACAGTCCACAAATATGTAGACACTGGCATGTATGGCATTCAACACTATGAATACGTCGCGAATTGTCAGAACAATACAGTTGCCATGGCTAAGTTCGAAGAAATTAAAAATTTAGAACTTTCTCAACTACAAACAAATACCAATCATAAAGAACTAAGAAAATTACATTTTTATTTACCTAAACTAAATTTCGATCGCAATGTATTGACATTAGGTTGTGCCACTCGAATTGCATTAGCGGGTAAAGACACACAGTAGCTCACTTAATTAGAGCGTCTTAAAAGATCGTCCATATACCTTCCTATGGTCAAAATATTTAATGGAGCAATTAATGGAAGATCGCGAACTTTTGGTTCTATTTAAAATGCTACGTAACGAAGAACGACAACGAATTATTCAAGCCCTTCTCTCTGCCGATAATGAAGGTCTTAGTCACAACGAATTAGCTGCTAGAACTTTTTTTACCTGAAACTGGGATTTTGAAACATCTTGATTATCTGATGGCTACAAACCTCTTAAAAAGTCAGCTAAAAGGACCGAAAAAAAACTTTTACGCTAATCGTGAACTGCTTAATGGTTTGCTGAGTTTCATGAACGAAAATCGCGGTAAGGGTAGTGAGTTGGATAAAAATGTGATGATGGCCTTCGCCAAGTCGAGATTTAAGCAGAATCGTCAGTAACATTACAGTTACAGTTTTGCATGAAGTCTCTTTAACTTTATTTATGAAATTTTTTCTTAGGCCTCCCGCAACTAACTAGTAATTTTTATTTACTGTTGGTTTGCCTAGAGTATCATTACCGATGACCTGAAGGAAAAAACAAAAAGTAATTTGCTAAGTTGTGAGGTTATGGGTGTAGTCTGTCCCATGCAATCCGCTTTGCTACTCCTTATCCTCATTCTGCTATTACTAGCCCTTTGGCAATAGCAAAAGCCTTTCACTTCAGCAATTAATTTAAACTTTAAAGCTTTAATATTTTGTTGCCTAAGTAGTTGTAAATACTTTCTGCTTGAATAATCAAATCTCCAGCATTAGGAGGGATTCAATGAACATTCCACCAGATACTCCAGATTTAAAAACAAGAACTGAGAAATATCAGCTTGCACTATCGTCTGCTCAGAGGGCAGCAACATGCTTGAGTGCATCTATCGAAGCTTGCATTAACGAAGATATTGAAAAAGCAGACTATTTTTCACGTACAGCGCTACACCACACAATGCAGATGCAATTTTACTTATCTTCAATGTAAAATGATTTAACCAACATTAGACGTCACTATATAAATTTTTTCTGAAGACGTAAAAAAACCTCGTTGGTGAATTCAACGAGGTTGATAATTTCAGTTAATTTAATGTGAGATTCAGAATTCAGAATAAT
>CAISJL010000010.1 GCA_903885665.1 uncultured beta proteobacterium
CTTTATGTAAAGTTATGTTGAATGGAAACCATTTACGATTTTTTAAAAATATATAATACCGATGCATATAATCTGCTCCGGTTCTACGATCAGGTATTAATCTATACCTATCTAGTTTTATCATTATTTTATGAAAAATATTCATAGATGTATTATAGCATAATATTCAATTACCGGCAACAAAAAAGGGTGATAATCACCCTCTTTTGCTAAGTCTAATAAAATTAGACTGCGGATTGTGCTAATGCACGATATCCGGCGGCAACTACTGCACGAGCAGGTGTTCCCAAACGGTACTTAGTAAAGGTTTGACCAAGTTTGTTTGTACGCTTATTAGCGTATACTGCAAATCCAGAAAAGCGAATATCGCTTACGGTTGCAGTAGGATTAGAAATCCCAAAACGATGGGTGATTTGCTTTGCGGTGAGTTGTTCACCATTTTGAAGTGCCTTGATTAGGCGAGCTTGCTTAGTTACGGTCATTTTATTTTCCTTCTAAAAATTCGTTGTGACTAACAACGTGAGTCTATTATATTACATACTACAAGTATACACAACAGATTACGGGTAGTTAACTTTCGTTATATGTCCAAAAACTTTAATTGAAACTTGTCTGCTTGCTCTTCGTGCCCCGCATATCCGCGAGGATTTGCTACTATACGGGTAGTGCCCACTAAGTAGTCAGAAGGTAAATGCATATGTCCATGTATCCATAGAACAATTTCAGGGTGATTTAAAATAAATTCACTTAAGTTACTAGCATATCCGCCGTTCATTAGAAAATCTTTTTTATACTCATCTGCAATACTTAGCCTTGTTGGGGCATGATGCCCAACCATTACAATTTTACTATCTGTTAAGGAATCCAATATAGAAGTAATATAAGACATTGTTTTCCTATGTCTAACTATAATATCTTCTGGTCTAAGGCTACGATATTCAGCGTGGTCATTTCTAATGACCCGAAAGTCATTCATCATACCCCGTAATGATTGTATAGTTAATGGATCATTATTATTACAGTCAGTCCAAAGAGTGCCCCCTATAAAAGTAATATCATTAATTTTTACTGTATCATTTTCTAAAAAATGAAAATTACTATATTTTGAACATTCTTCACGCATGTAATCAATAGCCGCATGAAACTTACCATGGTAAAATTCATGATTACCCATAATGTAAATTACTTTTGGAAACTGAAAACTACAACGCTTAAAGAAATCACGGAATCGTTGCGCTTTTTCCTGTCTGCTACTAAGCATTTCAAGCATAGCGGCAGTTCTAACATTTTGCTCTGGAAAGTCGTGGAGATCTTGTGCGACCATAATATCGCCGGCTAGTATCAAAACATCAGCATTCTCTGTATTTTGAAGGTTAATATCTGCGAATTCCAAATGTAAATCCGAGCATATTGCTAACTTAGTCATAATTATTTCCGATAAAATGCTATTTTAACACATATTAGATATAATGTCAATCTTTTTTACCACCAAACAATTGTAACAAGTTAAGAAAAATATTAATGAAGTCAAGATATAAAGTTAATGCACCTTTAACTTCAGCAACACCATTGGTGTCGAAACTTAATTCTTCACGAATCTTTTGTGTGTCATATGCAGTTAGGCCAAGAAATATAACAATTGCCAATGCACTAATTACCATTTGTCCTACACTGCTGCCTATGAATATATTTATTATACTAGCAATTACAATAGTAATCAATCCCACAAACATCCATTTACCAATACTGTCTAAACTGCGTTTGGTAAAATATCCATATCCGCTGAGTACCCCAAACAGCACTGCTGCACCCATAAATGCATTTACAATTGATCCCATGGTGTAAACTGCAAAGATTGTTGCAAAACTCAATCCCATCAATGCAGCAAATCCGTGTAGCATCATCTGTGCTCCTTGCTTACCTACTTTTTCCATTAAGAATCCAATAGCAAATATTGCCACCAATGGAGCAAAAATTACAATCCATTTAAGGATACCGGTAAAAAAGAACTGTAGCAGTTCTGGGCTAGAGCCTACACCCCAACTGATAATCATAGAAGTAAGTACTGCCAAACTCATATGACCGTATACTCGTCCCATTGCGGAATTAATTTCAGCCGCTTCCCGATATTCATAATTTGCATACATAAGTGTTTCCTTTTAAATTACTATTTATTGTAAAGTAGCAGTGTGATATCCATTGCCGCCACTTTTAATCATTGCAATATGATTTACTAGTCTGTTGAATTCATTTATTTCTTCAGTGGATGTTGCGATATTTGGTAAGATTCCTTGAATCACATTCCAAATTCGTAGTATATCAGTGTCAGTTAGCCAAGTATTAAATTCAGTGTTCATTGTTTATTAATTGTAAATGTTTGCAGGTTGCTCTAAACTGAAACCCCATACAAGAGCAGGTTTTATTTTCTGTATCAATTGAGTAGACCTGACCTTTGCTACCGGACACTTTGATAACTGTAGCCTTTTCTTTTACCTTGAAAGGATTACTCTTGAGTGGTACAAACTTACGACCACGCTTATCAATTGTGA
>CAISJL010000011.1 GCA_903885665.1 uncultured beta proteobacterium
AATCGTAATACCCCGTGCCTTCTCTTCAGGCGCAGAGTCAATCTGGGCGTAGCTCTTCGCTTCACCACCAAACTTCTTCGACAAAATCGTCGTCATCGCCGCCGTTAACGTCGTCTTACCATGATCAACGTGCCCAATAGTGCCCACATTGACATGCGGCTTCGTCCGCTCAAATTTACTTTTGGCCATGGTGTTATTCCTTTATTTCTTTTCGTCTTTACCGGATTGCTTGTTAATAATTTCGTCAGCAACGTTACGAGGTGCTTCTGAATAATGCTTAAACTCCATCGAATATGTCGCACGACCTTGCGATAAAGATCGCAAGGTTGTCGAATATCCAAACATTTCCTTCAATGGCACTTCACATTTAACTGTTTTGCCACCACCAGGTATATCATCCATACCCTGAATTACACCGCGACGAGAGTTCAGGTCACCAACAACATTACCCATGAAGTCTTCCGGTGTTTCTGCTTCTACAGCCATAATTGGCTCAAGCAGCACAGGACTTGCACGACGCAAGCCTTCCTTAAAAGCCATCAATCCAGCCATCTTAAATGCGTTTTCATTCGAGTCAACTTCATGATACGAACCATCAAATAGAGTTACTTTAACGTCGACCACAGGGAAACCTGCCATCACACCTGAGGGCATTGCTTCCAAAACTCCTTTTTGCACAGCAGGAATGTATTCGCGAGGCACTGAACCACCCTTAATTGCATCGACAAACTCATAACCTTTACCGGTCTCGTTTGGTTCAACTTTCAACCATACATGGCCATACTGACCACGACCGCCGGACTGCTTCACAAACTTACCCTCAACTTTTTCACAAATCTTACGAATCGTTTCGCGATAAGCTACTTGTGGCGCACCTACGTTAGCCTCGACACTAAACTCACGACGCATACGGTCTACAATAATTTCTAGGTGCAACTCGCCCATGCCCGAAATAATGGTTTGACCCGACTCCTCGTCTGTCCGCACACGAAATGACGGATCCTCTTGGGCCAAACGGTTGAGCGCAATCCCCATCTTCTCCTGATCAGCCTTGGTCTTAGGCTCTACAGCCACATGAATTACCGGCTCAGGGAATATCATTCGCTCGAGCGTGATCACTTTCGCGGGATCACACAAAGTATCGCCAGTGACGACATCTTTAAGACCCACTGCCGCCGCAATATCCCCAGCGAACAACTCTTTAATTTCCTCGCGCTGATTAGCATGCATCAGCAAGATACGACCAATCCGCTCTTTACGCTGCTTTATCGCGTTGTAGATAGTGTCACCGGAATTAAGCACGCCAGAATAAACCCGAATAAATGTTAGCTGTCCGACAAATGGATCTGTCATGATTTTGAACGCTAAAGCTGCAAATGGCTCTGAGTCCTCAGGTTTACGCCAACCTTCCGACTCGTTCTCCAGAATCCCTTTAACCGGGGGAATGTCCACTGGAGACGGCATGTAATCAATCACCGCATCCAACATCGCTTGCACACCCTTGTTTTTAAAAGCCGATCCACAAAGCATTGGCACAATCTCACCGGCGATCGTACGATGACGCAATCCTTGCTTAACTTCTTCCTCTGTCAGTGAACCCGACTCCAAATACTTATTCATCAATTCTTCGCTTGCTTCAGCAGCGATCTCTACCATCTTTTCGCGCCATTCATCTGCAACATCTTGCAACTCAGCAGGAATATCGGTGTATTCAAACTTAGTACCCTGAGATGCATCATCCCAGTAAATTGCTTTCATCTTTACGAGGTCGACCAAGCCCAGGAAATTCTCTTCGGCACCTATTGGCACCTGAATAATGACTGGATTCGCTTTTAAGCGAGTCTTCATCTGCTCGAACACCCTAAAGAAATTCGCTCCAGTACGATCCATCTTATTCACGAATGCCAAACGCGGGACACCGTATTTATTAGCCTGACGCCATACGGTCTCCGACTGCGGCTGCACTCCGCCAACAGCACAATACACCATACACGCGCCATCCAATACACGCATCGATCGCTCCACTTCAATTGTGAAGTCTACGTGCCCCGGGGTATCAATAATGTTGACACGATGCTCAGCATAAGTGGCGCCCATACCACGCCAAAAACAGGTGGTGGCAGCAGAAGTGATAGTAATACCACGCTCTTGCTCTTGCTCCATCCAGTCCATTGTCGCAGCGCCATCATGCACTTCGCCAATTTTGTGATTAACACCAGTATAAAAAAGAATACGTTCGGTGGTCGTAGTCTTACCTGCGTCAATGTGCGCAGAAATTCCGATATTGCGATAGCGTTCAATTGGTGTCTTGCGTGCCACGTTCTTAACCCTTCAGCCAACCAAGTTCAAAATCGATAATGCGAGAAGGCTTTGTTGGCTTCCGCCATACGATGCACTTCATCACGTTTTTTCATGGCGCCGCCACGACCCTCTGCAGCCTCAGCCAACTCACCAGCCAAGCGCGCTCCCATAGACTTTTCGCCACGACCACGCGCCGCATCTCGCAACCAGCGCATTGCCAGGGCCATACGACGAACAGAGCGAACTTCAACCGGCACTTGGTAGTTAGCACCGCCGACGCGGCGACTCTTCACCTCAACTAAGGGCTTAACATTATTCACAGCCAAGTTAAAAACCTCCATGGCATCCTTACCGGCTTTTTTATGAATATGCTCCAATGCGCCATACATAATACGCTCAGCAACAGACTTCTTGCCACGAGTCATTAACACATTAATAAATTTTGCAACATCTTGGCTGCCAAACTTTGGATCTGGCAACACTTCACGTTTAGGTACTTCCCTGCGCCGTGGCATATATCTAGCCCCCTATCAAGCTGCTTTGGCGCGTTTAGCGCCGTATTTAGAACGACTTTGTTTACGATCTTTAACGCCGGCAGTGTCTAAACTACCGCGCACAATATGATAACGCACACCCGGCAAATCTTTTACCCGGCCACCCCGAATCAACACCACGGAGTGCTCTTGCAAATTATGCCCTTCACCACCGATGTAGCCGATAACTTCGAACCCATTGGTTAGGCGCACCTTTGCAACCTTACGCAGCGCTGAGTTTGGCTTTTTAGGTGTTGTGGTATAGACGCGGGTACATACACCACGTTTTTGTGGACTACCCGCTAAAGCAGGCACCTTACTCTTCATGCGAGGCGCTTGACGTGGCTTACGCACCAATTGATTTACGGTCGGCATTTTCCTTGTTTCTCAATAAGTTACAAAGTTTATCAATATTAAGACTAAAACTACTTAGCCTACGTTCATGCTAACGATGGAGTTGCTTAGCCTGAAAACGCTAGGACGGCGTTCCCACCGTCCAGAGGCTACTGTATTTTGTATTTGCAAAAGGATATTAAAATCCATTCCACCCAACAAAGACCATCGATTTTATGGGTTATTTACAGCCCTGTCAAGCGACTTGTCCCTCACCTTCTGTGTTCACCGTCATAGATTCAACTGCCGCCGTGGCCTGATCCAACTCAGCCTGGGCAGCTTGCTTGCGGCGCACCCGATGATAGGCCAAACCTGTTCCTGCAGGTATCAAACGGCCCACAATCACGTTCTCCTTCAAACCACGCAATTCATCACGCTTGCCCATAATTGCAGCCTCAGTGAGCACGCGGGTGGTCTCTTGGAAAGATGCGGCAGAAATAAAGGAGTCGGTCGATAACGAAGCCTTGGTAATACCAAGCAGAACATGCTCATATTGTGCAGGGGTTTTACCTTGCGCCTCAATACGTTCGTTTTCCTCAAGCACTTCAGCACGCTCCACCTGCTCACCAGTGATAAATCTAGTTTCGCCAGAATCAGCAATAATCACGCGCCGCAACATTTGACGAACAATAACTTCAATATGCTTGTCATTTATCTTTACGCCCTGGAGCCTATAAACATCCTGCACTTCATTTGCGATGTATCGTGCCAACTCTTCAACACCAAGCAAGCGCAAAATATCATGCGGATCAGCAGGCCCGTCGACAATCAACTCACCTTTATTCACTACCTGACCATCATGCGCCATCACGTGCTTGTCTTTAGCGATCAAAAACTCATGAGCCATTCCGTCTAAATCTGTAATTACCAAACGCTGCTTACCCTTGGTATCTTTACCGAAGGAAACGGTTCCAGTAACCTCAGCAAGCATACCTGCGTCTTTAGGCGAACGCGCCTCAAACAACTCGGCCACCCGCGGCAAACCACCTGTAATATCACGGGTCTTAGAAGTCTCTTGTGGAATCCGCGCCAAGACCTCGCCGACACCCACATCTTGACCATCTCGCACTGTAATAATACAGCCGATCTGGAATGTGATATTAACCAATTGATCAGAGCCGGCCAATTTAATCTCTTGACTATTCTCATCCAGCAACTTCACTTGAGGACGCAAACCTTTAGCTTGAATACTGCCACGCCGCTTAGGATCAACGACCACTAAGGTAGAAAGACCAGTAACCTCGTCAATCTGTTTAGCAACGGTGACGCCTTCTTCAACGTTTTCAAATTTAATCCGGCCAGCATATTCAGTAATGATTGGACGAGTATGCGGATCCCATGTCGCCAAGACATGGCCTGGCTTAACCATCTGACCATCATGAACCATCATCATTGCGCCATAAGGCACTTTATGACGCTCACGCTCACGACTTGTATCGTCGTGGATTATGATCTCACCATTACGGGAAATGACAATCAGCTCGCCGCGTGAATTAGACACGTAACGGATACCAGCGGTATAGCGAATCACGCCCGCAGACTTACCTTCTATCTGGCTAACGACAGCAGTTCTTGAGGCCGCACCACCAATATGGAAGGTTCGCATAGTCAACTGCGTGCCAGGCTCACCAATCGACTGTGCAGCGATAACACCGACTGCCTCACCAATATTAACTGAGTTACCGCGCCCAAGATCACGGCCGTAGCAACGTGTGCACAACCCATAACGAGTCTCACAGGTCAATGGTGTGCGTACTTTAACTTCATCAATACCAGCTGACTCAATAGCATCAACGATATCTTCGTCTAACAATGTATTAACATCAAAGGCAGTAACACCCGTTTCAGGATTAACAATATCAGCAGCAGCAACACGGCCCAAGATCCGGTCACGAAGACTCTCTACAACCTCGCCCCCCTCAACCAAGGCCTTCATCACTACACCTTGCGTGGTGTGGCAGTCTTCTTCGGTGACCACTAAGTCCTGAGTCACGTCAACCAAACGTCGAGTTAAATACCCTGAGTTGGCAGTCTTTAATGCCGTGTCTGCCAAACCTTTACGCGCACCATGAGTGGAGATAAAGTATTGCAATACATTTAAACCCTCACGGAAATTAGCGGTGATTGGTGTCTCGATAATAGAGCCGTCTGGCTTAGCCATCAAACCACGCATACCTGCTAACTGTCGAATTTGCGCTGCCGATCCACGGGCACCAGAGTCAGCCATCATATAAATCGAATTAAATGACTCCTGCATCACTGGGGCGCCTTTGCTATCCAAGCGGGGTTGCCAAGACCGTGTTTCAGGTACCCATTCTTGAACTGGCTCAACACCCAACTGCTCCATCATCGCCTTAGCTACGAGGTCGCCTGCTCGGCCCCAAATGTCAACCACCTTGTTATAACGCTCGCCTTGCGTAACCAAGCCTGATGTGTATTGCTTTTCAATTTCCTGAACTTCTTTTTCAGCCTCGCCGATGATCAAGTCTTTTTGCTTAGGTACTAACATATCGTCAACCGCAATCGACAATCCAGCTCTAGTCGCCATTGTAAATCCGTTATACATCAACTTATCTGCAAAGATCACCGTTTCACGCAAACCACAACGGCGGAAACAAGCGTTAATAATTTTGGAAATTTCTTTTTTCTTAAGGGCCTTATTGATAACCTCAAATGGCAGACCATGCGGCAATATTTCGGACAACAAGGCACGGCCCACCGTTGTTTGGTAGCGTGTTAACTTCTCATGCTTACTGCCATCTTCATGGACATCAGTCTCTTTAATACGCACCTGGATACGCGCATTAATTTCAACCTGCCCTGATTCATAAGCGCGAGAAACCTCAGACACATTAATAAAACGAGAGTCTTCGCCACGCGCGCCATGCTTCTCGCGTGTAGTGTAATACAAGCCCAATACAATATCTTGCGATGGCACAATAATTGGATCGCCATTGGCCGGAGATAGCACATTGTTAGACGCAAGCATCAAGGTTCTTGCTTCCATTTGCGCTTCTAGCGACAGGGGCACATGAACCGCCATCTGGTCACCGTCAAAGTCAGCATTAAAGGCAGCGCAGACCAGGGGGTGCAGCTGAATTGCCTTACCCTCAATCAAAACAGGTTCAAAGGCTTGTATACCCAAACGATGCAAGGTCGGGGCGCGATTGAGCATCACAGGATGCTCACGAATAACCTCTTCCAAGATATCCCATACAATAGGCTCTTCGCTCTCAACCATACGTTTTGCTGCTTTAATGGTTGTTGCCAAACCCATGACTTCAAGCTTATTGAAAATAAAAGGCTTAAATAACTCCAAAGCCATTTTCTTAGGCAAACCACATTGATGTAATTTTAATTGAGGGCCTACCACAATAACAGAACGACCCGAGTAATCAACGCGCTTGCCTAACAGGTTTTGACGGAAACGACCACCTTTACCTTTAATCATATCTGCCAACGACTTCAAGGGGCGCTTATTAGCACCAGTCATTGCTTTACCACGGCGACCGTTATCTAGCAATGAGTCCACGGCCTCCTGCAGCATACGCTTTTCATTTCGGACGATAATCTCGGGCGCCTTCAACTCTAGGAGTCGCTTCAATCGATTATTACGATTAATGACTCGACGATACAAGTCATTCAAATCCGAAGTCGCAAAACGACCACCATCCAAAGGCACTAAAGGTCGCAACTCTGGCGGCAGCACTGGCAAGACTTCCATAACCATCCAGTCAGGCTTAATACCCGACTTTTGGAAGCCCTCAAGCACTTTAAGGCGTTTAGCAATCTTCTTAATCTTTGTTTCGGAGTTAGTTGCGGCTAGATCCGTACGTAAAGTTTCAACTTCACGATTCAAGTCCAAGCTACGTAACAAAGCTCGCACGCCCTCAGCACCCATAGAGGCACTAAAGTCACCCTCACCAAACTCTTCCTGCTTGGCCAAGAAATCATCTTCAGTCATTAACTGGCAACGCTTCAGTGGCGTCAAGCCAGGATCAGTGACTACATAAGCTTCAAAATAGAGAACTCTCTCGATATCACGCAATGTCATATCAAGCACCATTCCTAAACGAGAAGGCAAAGACTTCAGGAACCAGATATGAGCAACAGGGCTAGCCAATTCAATATGCCCCATCCGCTCACGCCGCACTTTTGACAGCGTGACCTCAACGCCACACTTTTCACAAATGACACCACGATGCTTTAGGCGTTTATATTTGCCGCATAAGCATTCGTAGTCCTTGGTTGGTCCAAAAATTTTGGCGCAAAAGAGTCCATCACGTTCAGGTTTAAACGTGCGGTAATTAATAGTCTCAGGCTTTTTAACTTCGCCATAAGACCATGAACGGATCTTCTCGGGTGATGCAAGTCCGATTTTGATCGCGTCAAACTCTTCTTCCTGCGTAACCTGTTTAAACAAATCAAGCAGTGCTTTCATCGCAAACTCCTACGTGAACAGTGAGCCATTTCCAACTGCATAAAATAATTAAAAATGCAGTCAGTCTCTCGAAAAAAATTAATAACGATTACGATCTAGATCTATATCAATTGCTAAAGATCGAATCTCCTTCACCAACACATTAAATGATTCCGGCATGCCGGCTTCAATGCGATGGTCGCCTTTAACTATTGACTCGTAAACCTTACGCCGCCCTTCGGTATCGTCAGACTTGACGGTTAACATCTCTTGCAGCACATAAGCCGCGCCATACGCTTCCAGCGCCCAAACTTCCATCTCGCCAAAACGTTGTCCACCAAACTGCGCCTTACCACCTAGCGGCTGTTGGGTGACCAAGCTGTATGGCCCCGTGGAACGCGCATGCATCTTGTCATCAACTAAGTGATGCAATTTCAACATGTGCATGTAGCCCACTGTAACAGGACGCTCAAACGCCTCACCCGTACGACCGTCATAGAGAGCAACCTGGGTCTTACCAGGAGTGAAGCCCAGTTTTTTAGTGTGG
Organism: uncultured beta proteobacterium; assembly: GCA_903885665.1. Taxonomy (GTDB): domain Bacteria; phylum Pseudomonadota; class Gammaproteobacteria; order Burkholderiales; family SG8-41. The sequence continues at coordinate 8,195 of CAISJL010000011.1, forward strand.
GGGTCATCGCTTGGGTATGCTAAATCCAACATTTGACGAATCTCGACTTCAGTCGCGCCGTCAAATACAGGGGTGGCGAAGGGGACGCCTTTACGTAAGTTGATCGCCAACTCAACCACTTCGTGATCTTGTAAGCTATCCAAGTCAACTGGCTTACCGTTAGTGTTATAGACTTGATCGAGCATCTTGCGCAGTTCAATGGCCTGAGCACCAGCAGTCAACATCGCACCAATTCGTAAACCCAGACCTTTAGCAGCCCAACCCAAGTGCGTCTCTAGAATCTGTCCAACGTTCATCCGTGACGGCACGCCCAGCGGATTCAATACGATGTCCACAGGGGTTCCATCAGCCATATGTGGCATATCTTCTACAGGGGTAATTTTTGAGATCACACCTTTGTTACCGTGACGTCCTGCCATTTTGTCGCCCGGCTGTAATTGACGCTTCACCGCCAAATACACTTTAACCATTTTTTGAACGCCTGGTGGCAATTCGTCACCGCTAGTGAGCTTCTTCTTTTTCTCTTCGTAAGCTTTATCAAACTGCACCTTAGTCAATGACAAGCTTTCTTTGATTTGTTCCATTTGTTCAGCAGACTCTTCACTGGTCAAACGAATATCAAACCAACTATGGCGCTCCACCTCATCCAAGTAGTCCTTGGCAATTTTAGTGCCCTTAGCAATCTTTTTAGGGCCGCCGTTAACCAACTTGCCGACCAACAAACGCTCCAAACGTTCAAAGGCATCGTTCTCAACAATACGCAACTGATCGCCCAAGTCTTTTTTGTAGCGTTTCAACTCATCATCGATAATTTGCTGAGCGCGCTTATCACGCTCAATACCTTCGCGAGTAAATACCTGCACATCAATCACGGTACCTGACATCCCCGAGGGGACGCGCAAGCTAGTGTCTTTTACGTCAGACGCTTTTTCACCAAAAATGGCCCGCAACAATTTCTCTTCAGGTGTTAACTGCGTCTCACCCTTAGGAGTCACCTTACCAACGAGCACATCACCAGCCTCTACTTCAGCACCAATGTGAATAATTCCTGACTCATCCAAGTGACCTAATTGCGACTCAGAAAGATTAGAAATATCACCCGTAATTTCCTCGGGGCCTAGCTTTGTATCACGAGCGACTACTGATAACTCTTCAATATGAATCGAAGTAAAACGATCCTCAGCGACAACTCGCTCAGAAATCAAAATAGAATCTTCGTAGTTGTAACCATTCCATGGCATAAATGCTACCAACATATTCTGGCCTAATGCCAACTCACCCATATCTGTAGAGGCACCATCAGCAACCACATCGCCCCGTGAAATATGGTCGCCAATCTTGACTAATGGGCGTTGGTTGATATTGGTATTCTGGTTTGAACGCTGGTATTTTACTAAGTTATAAATATCAACACCCACCTCGCCAGCTGACGTCTCATCATCATTGACTCGTACAACAATACGACCAGCATCAATGTAATCAACAACCCCACCACGACGAGCTTGCACCGCAGTACCGGAGTCAACAGCAACAGTTCTCTCTAAGCCTGTACCAACCAACGGTTTTTCTGCGCGCAAACATGGCACCGCTTGGCGTTGCATGTTCGAACCCATTAACGCACGGTTCGCATCATCATGCTCTAGGAATGGAATCAGTGACGCTGCAACAGATACTGCCTGCGCTGGCGCCACATCCATATACTCAATACGATCAGGTGCTGATAAGGAAAACTCATTGTGATGACGGCATGACACTAATTCGTCTGTAAAGTGACCCTGCTTGTCCAATGCTGCATTTGCTTGCGCAATCACATACTTGCCCTCTTCAATTGCTGACAAGTAATCAATTTGATCAGCAACCTTAGCATCAACCACTTTACGATAAGGCGTCTCTAAGAAACCATATTCATTGGTACGCGCATAAATCGCTAACGAATTGATCAGCCCAATATTCGGTCCTTCAGGCGTCTCAATTGGACAAACTCTACCATAGTGTGTGGGATGCACGTCGCGCACTTCAAAACCAGCACGCTCCCGAGTCAAACCACCGGGCCCTAAGGCTGATACGCGGCGCTTATGGGTGATTTCTGATAAGGGGTTGGTTTGATCCATAAACTGCGACAACTGCGATGAGCCGAAGAACTCTCGAATAGCAGCCGAGACTGGCTTTGCATTGATCAAATCATGCGGCATTAGGTTGTCAGACTCAGCTTGTGAGAGGCGTTCGCGCACAGCTCTTTCAACTCGCACCAAACCAGCGCGGAACTGATTCTCAGCTAACTCACCAACCGAACGCACGCGGCGATTACCCAAATGATCAATATCATCAATTTCACCGCGGCCGTTACGCAGCTCAACTAAAATCTTAATTACAGAGACGATATCATCTGGCGACAATGTATTCTCACCCGTCAATTCGGTGAGGCCAACGCGGCGGTTAAACTTCATACGACCCACAGCTGACAAGTCATAGCGCTCGGGCGAGAAGAATAGTCCGTTAAACAGTCCTTTGACCGCATCCTCTGTGGGCGGCTCACCAGGACGCATCATGCGATATATCGCAACCTGTGCTGCCAGTTGGTCAGCAGTCTCATCAATCCGTAATGTCTGCGACATATACGGACCCTGATCTAAATCATTGGTGTAAATTGTCTCAACACTAGCAACGCCTGCTTCGCGGAGTTTAAGCAACAACTCTTCGGTAATTTCATCGTTGGCATTTACTACCAACTCGCCAGTTGTTTTATCAATAATATTGCGAGCTATTGCACGACCTAAAATAAAGTCTTCTGGAACATCCAACACCTTCAAGCCAGCAGCTTCCATTTCGCGCACATGCTTTACTGTAATACGCTTATCTTTAGAAACTATTAATTTTCCACCTTTTAGCGCGATATCAAAGCGTGCAGTTTCACCACGCATACGCTCGGGCTTAACTTCAAACTGCACCACACTCTTAGAAATATGGAAGGTGTCAAATTCAAAGAACTGCTGCAGGATCTGCTCTGCTGAAAAACCTAAAGCTTTCAACAAGATAGTGACTGGCATCTTACGACGTCTATCGACTCGGAAATACAAGTAGTCCTTAGCATCGTATTCAAAGTCCAACCAAGAGCCGCGATAAGGAATAATTCGCGCCGAGAACAGCAACTTGCCAGATGAGTGGGTTTTACCTCGATCATGCTCGAAAAATACACCAGGAGAGCGATGCAACTGGGACACAATAACCCGCTCAGTACCATTAATTACGAAAGAGCCCGTATTGGTCATCAATGGGATTTCACCCATATATACTTCCTGCTCTTTGACTTCCTTAATAGTTGGCTTAGTTGCTTCCTTGTCCATAATGGTCAAACGCACTTTTGCACGCAATGGCGCTGCAAAAGTTAATCCACGTTGCTGACATTCTTTCACATCGAAAGGTGGCACACCCAAAACATAGCTAACAAATTCAAGTCGTGCGTTCTTCGAATGGCTTTCTATGGGGAATATGCTCGTAAAAGCAGCCTGTAAACCCTCGTTCTTGCGCGAGTTTTGAGGAGTGAATTCCTGCAGAAAAGCAGCAAACGACTCCAACTGCGTTGTTAATAAATAAGGTACTTGCAGAACACTTTCGCGTTTAGCGAAGCTCTTACGAATACGTTTTTTTTCAGTGAATGTATAAGCCATGTCCACCCCGGTGCAGAGTCAGAAAGTCAAACGTTGCAGAACACAATAGCACTGATGCTACGATGACCTGCCACTTTCGACCTCCAGTAATACAGTCAAAAGGCGCGACTTAGCGCGTCAGCACTAAGTCGCGCAAGGTATAACAATTACTTAATTTCAGCAGTGCCGCCAGCTTCAGTGATTTGCTTTGCAATCGCTTCAGCATCAGCCTTCGGTATCCCCTCTTTAACTGCTTTAGGAGCGCCATCAACCAAGTCCTTAGCTTCTTTGAGACCAAGACCGGTAATAGCACGCACAACTTTAATCACGTTAACCTTGTTAGCGCCAGCATTTGTTAGGTTAACTGTAAAGTCGGTTTTTTCTTCTGCAGCAGCAGCACCAGCAGCAGGTGCTGCAACAGCAACCGCAGCAGCAGCGGCGGAAACGCCAAACTTGGCTTCCATTTCTTTAATCATTTCAGACAACTCAAGCACCGTCATATTAGCGATGGCATCGAGTATTTCAGCTTTTGATACAGCCATGTCGTTCTCCTGAATACTAAAAATTTAATTACAATAATTTATGGTGTGCGGTCTTTTGCATAAAACGCAAAAGTATTACGCAACCTGCTGTTGTTTCTGATCTCGCACGGCTGCGAGCGCACGCACAAACTTGGTCGGCACCTCGTTGAGGGTGCGAACAAATGTTGCAACTGGCGCTTGCATAGTACCCAACAGGGTTGAAAGCAGCTCGTGACGGCTTGGCATTTTGGCAAGCGTTGCAACATCTGCAGCACCCATCAAAGCGTTCGGCATAGAGCCGGCCTTAATCACAAGACGTTCATTTCCCTTTGAAAACTCGTGCAATACCTTTGCTGCCGCAACTGGATCGCTAGAAATACCATAAGCGAGCGGTCCGACCATTTGATCAGATAACGCGCTAAATGGCGTGTCAGCAACAGCGCGACGCGCTAAGGTGTTTTTCAGAACGCGGAAATACACTCCTGATTCACGCGCTTTTTTGCGTAAATCAGTCATGGCCTCCACGGGCAGGCTACGGTACTCGGCGAGTACGATGACTTGGGCTTGCGCCACTTGTGCGCTAACTTCAGCCACCACCGCTTGCTTCTGCTCCAGATTAAGACTCAAGGTCGCTCTCCGTTCGTTAAACAATGACCCATGGGCAATAATTAACAAAGTATAAAGTCATGCTATACACATCAATCCCTTACGCTTCACTCCTTACACCCACCGCTCTACAACACGGCGACCATTCATCAAGAGTCAGACATGATCTGTTTGACCTGTTTCGGGCACACCGTCTGCGTAGGACTCCGGCGCTTTGCAATCGATACTACGATCACTACGATCCGAAAATTAAACCTCTCGGCACCTACGGTCTTTGACTACCCGCTTGCGCTGCACTGCAAGCGGCCCAAAGTTCTACCTTGCAAAACTGCAACAAGGATTTTAATTCTTACTGCTGCGCAAAATTCGATTGATCAACACGCACGCCAGGACCCATAGTGCTGGATACTGCAACCTTACGCAGATAAACGCCTTTGCTGCCCGCTGGCCGTGATTTATTCACCGCATCAACTAGCGCCCGAATATTTTCTTCCAGGGCATCAATCGTAAATGAGGCTCGTCCAATAGTACATTGGACGATACCGGCCTTATCAGCACGATATTGCACCTGACCAGCCTTTGCATTCTTCACGGCCAAGGTTACATCCTGAGTAACAGTGCCAACCTTCGGGTTAGGCATCAAGCCACGAGGACCCAAAACCTGACCTAACTGACCAACCACACGCATCGCATCTGGAGTGGCGATTACTACGTCAAAGTCAATCTTGCCACCTTTTATTTCTGCAGCCAAATCATCAAAGCCTACTAAATCAGCGCCCGCGTCTTTTGCTTGTTGCGCTTTTTCACCTTGCGCAAAAACCGCAACACGAACTGTTTTGCCAGTACCTTGTGGTAGCACTACAGCGCCGCGAACGTTTTGATCTGATTTTTTTGCATCAATACCTAAATTCAATGCTACATCCACTGACTCGTTGAACTTGGCATTGGCATTATCTTTAACTAGCTGCAATGCATCTCTGATTGCATACAATTTATCGCGACTAACAGTGGCGCGAACGGCTTTATAACGTTTTGAGACATGAGCCATTTACACACCCTCCACTTCAACACCCATACTACGGGCAGTGCCCGCAATAGTACGAACCGCAGCGTCCATATCAGATGCGGTGAGATCGGGCATTTTTGTCTTTGCAATTTCTTCGACTTGCGCACGTGAAATCCGGCCTACTTTATCGCTATGAGGGCGCGGGCTTCCGCTTTCGATTTTTGCAGCCTTCTTAATCAGAACTGCCGCTGGCGGCGTCTTCATAATAAACGTGAAGCTCTTGTCCTGGTAGGCGGTGATCACAACAGGAACTGGCAGACCTGGCTCCATTTTTTGGGTCGCCGCATTAAACGCTTTGCAGAACTCCATAATGTTCAAACCACGTTGACCGAGCGCTGGACCAATGGGCGGCGATGGATTCGCCTTCCCCGCAGGCACTTGCAACTTAATAAAACCTACAACTTTCTTAGCCATTCATCTTCTCCTAGCGGGTGCAAGCGGGACTAAGCCCTCCCCAGATAAAAAAACGTCTTCCTTCAAAAATTCTAAAAAATTTCTGCGCCACAACAACCTAACAACATTCAAAACCAAGAGAACCCTTTAAGCCTTCTCAACTTGACCAAAATCCAGTTCTACCGGGGTTGAACGTCCAAATATAGTGACGGAAACTCGCAACTTGCTCTTGTCATAATTCACATCTTCAACATTGCCATGAAAGTCTGCAAAAGGGCCATCTTTAACTCGCACGCTCTCACCCACTTCAAACAACACTTTAGGCCGCGGCTTCTCGACGCCAGCCTGTATCTGATTCAATATGTTTTGCACTTCTTTTTCGGAAATCGGCGTCGGTTTGGTGGCAGTGCCCCCAATAAAACCGGTGACCTTCGCAGTATTTTTAACCAAATGCCAAGACTCGTCGGTCATCTCCATCTCAACGAGCACATAACCAGGGAAAAATTTACGCTCGCTAATGCTTTTTTGGCCACTCTTCATCTCCACGACTTCTTCTACTGGAACCAGAATTTGGCCAAACAAATCTTCCATACCAGCACGGCGAACACGATCAAGCAATGCACGCTGGACGCTCTTCTCAAAGCCTGAGTAGGCATGAACTACAAACCATTTCTTACTCATCCTTCACCACCGATCAGCTTTTTGACGATCCAGAGCAGTATCCCGTCAACCACCCACATAAAGATAGCCATGATTATGACGAAGACGAAAACAACCATCGTTGCTTGAATTGTTTCCTTACGCGAGGGCGCAACAACTTTACGCGTCTCAGTTACAGCATCTTGGGCGAACGCGAAAAAGCGCTGGCCTGCCGCAGTTGTCCACAGCATAGCCGCGCCTGCAGCGATGCCCGCTAAAAATATAGCCAAGCGCACCACCGTGGCACTTTCTTGCAGGTAATAGAACCCGCCTAACCCTGCGACAACCAAAAGAACAGCTGCCGCAACCTTAATGTTGTCCACGTCTCAACCGCCTTGTACTTGCCAGACTCATACTTATTGTCCTAAATCCGGTCTTGCTATGCTGCTTCATTAGTGGCAGGCCAGGAGGGCATCGAACCCCCAACCTTCGGTTTTGGAGACCGACGCTCTGCCAGTTGAGCTACTGGCCTACAGCTTTACTCGATCACCTTTGCGACAACGCCGGCACCCACCGTACGGCCACCTTCTCGCACCGCAAACCGCAATCCATCTTCCATCGCGATCGGCTGTATCAATGTCACCGTCATCTGCACATTATCTCCAGGCATCACCATCTCC
>CAISJL010000012.1 GCA_903885665.1 uncultured beta proteobacterium
CAAGTCTCGGGAACCCCTTCAAAAACGCGTAAGCCTGAACCTAATGAAAAAGCAGAGGATAGTGCGAAGCGTGACAAAGAGTATGCTGAAATGTTGCAACGCCTAGAGGCTAGAGTGATGCTCGAACAAGCGCGTTCACAATGGGCCTACTTGGTGCCAAGTAACTCATTGAGCACATTTTTAATGCCGCGTAGTCAGATGTTAATCCCAGCCAATGCCCGTCCTTAGGACATCTGGTAAGCTACAATCGTAGTCGATAGATCAAAGAGGTGCTCGTAAATGGACAATCAGATTCCTAAGTCTCCGGTTTTTGCCGCGGGACAGCAGTGGGAAACCGTCAAACGAGATGGCGTCTATGAATCGGAGGTGACGCGCTTAGTGCGTCGCCTACGTCAAGAGCCTTCTATCTTGGCCGATCAAAGAGTAGCTTGGGAGCGATGGCGCAATGACCCTACAGGCTTGAGGAGATGATTGGCTTGTATTTTAGATGGTGTCGGGGAAACTTAGGACTTGCGCAATGCTTAGGCTTGATATGTTTGGCATGGGGTTGTTTTCAGCATGTTGCTTGTGCGCAAATCTACCCAAGTAAGCCTGTGCGTTTTGTAGTGCCTTATGCGCCAGGAGGTAGTACTGATACCCTAGCCCGTGCTTTGGGTGCCAATTTGGCAGAGCGATTAGGACAGCAGGTCGTAGTTGATAATCGTCCTGGAGCGAACGGTGATATTGGTATGACCATTGTGGCTAAAGCCCTGCCCGACGGCTATACCGTTGTCTTAGGCTATATTGCTAACATAGGGATTGGCCCTAGTCTTTATGAGAAAATGCCCTACGATCCGGTAAAAGACTTCGCACCCATTACCCAAGTTGCTGGCGCTTCTAATATTTTGGTGACGCACCCGTCTTTGCCCGTTAAAAACTTTAAAGAATTTGTCAGCTACACCAAAGCTAATCCTAAGAAAGTAACATTTGCTTCTGCTGCAGTGGCTAGTGTTGGTCATCTAACCGGTGAGTTACTGAATGATTTAGCTGGCATTGATTTGTTACATGTGCCATATAAGGGTAGTGGTCAAGCGATTTCAGATTTGGTTGGCGGTCATATCAAAGTGATGATTAGTGGCATGGCCTCTACATTGCCGCAGGTGCGTTCAGGTAAGTTGTTAGGTTTGGCCACTACAGGTTTGAAACGCACCTCTGCAACGCTGGATATTCCAACGATTGCTGAGTCTGGTTTTCCTGGGTTTGAGGCAACCTCATGGTTTGGGGTATTAGTTCCAGTGGGCACACCTAAGCCAATTATTGGACGGCTGAATCAAGATATTCATAAGTCTTTACAAAACCCAGTGGTCGTAAAGCGCTTGGCGGATCTAGGTTTTGATATTGTGTATGGATCACCGGAGCAATTTTCTGCTTATATTCAAACCGAAATTAAAAAATGGGCTAAGGTTGTAAAAGCTTCAGGCGCTAAAGCAGATTAGTATTTACGCGAGCTTTTTTTGTGTGCTAGACCCAGGCGATCGTAAATAACGCCGACTTGTAGTCGTAAGCGTTGGCGATGATTCATCAGAATAGATGCAGCGATCGCGCAACAGGTGCCGCTTAGGGTTAGGGTGAATCGCGGCCCAAGCCAGTCTGCGACAGTGCCAGCAGTTAAAGCCCCAAAGGGCATAATCCCTAAAAATGCAGCGGTGTACAAACTCATGATTCTGCCGCGTTTGTCGTCGTCAACAATGGTTTGTAGAATCATATTTATAGATACAGATGTTACCAGCACGCCAAATCCAATAACGACCATCAATGGCATTGCAAATAGCGCTGACGGTGCATGAGCAAACAAGAGCAAAGCAATGCCAGCTGAAAAACTAGCTCCCATAATAATACGAATTAATCCTCGTACATTGTGACGGGTTGCTAGGAATAGCGTGCCGCAAACTGCGCCAAAGCCAGCAGCACCCATCAGAAAGCCCATAGTGTCTGCTTGACCAATAAATACCTGCCTAACCATTACTGGCATTAATGTTGAATAGGTCGTGCCAAAGAATGCGACCGCGCTAAGAATAAATAGTAAGGCGCGAATCGGGAATATATGCCAAGCATATTTGAAACCTTCCAACAGTTCAGTTAACGCAGGTTTGTTACTTTGTGTACGTTCTAGTGGTGTGACGCGAATCATTGATAAAGTAATAATGACCGCAATAAAGCTCAATGCATTAATTAAAAAACAATGCGCCTCGCTGAGCAAACCAATTAATAATCCAGCTATCGCAGGGCCTACTAATCGCCCACAATTCACCATCAGCGAAGTGAGCGCGATGGCATTTGATAAGTCCTCCTTCCCTTCAACTAACTCTAAAAGATAAGCATGTCTAATGGGCAACTCAAAGGCTACTAAGATCCCTAGGCACATTGCTAAGGTTATGATATGCCAAGGTGCGATCACGCCAGTGAGTGCTAAAGTAGCCAGAATAATCGCTTGCAAACATTCCAACATCTGAATGGTAAACATGGCGCGGTGTAAGTTGCAACGATCTGCCCATAAACCTGCAATGGGTGCGAGTATCAATATGGGAACGCTGCTTGCAAAGCTGAGCACTCCCAGCAGTGTTGCTAGGCCAGATAGTCGATACAGTAGCCAGCTTTGCGCCACCAATTGGACCCAGTAGCCGATAATGGCTACAACCTGACCGCTAAGAAAGATCCTGAAATTGCGATGTCGCAATGCGCGTAATGAGGGTAATGCCATAAAAAGTAGTCTAAAATTCGCATTCTACCTGATGGACTTAGTATCAGGACAGCCTGAGCTAGGGTAAAATCAAACTCAGCCATGTCAAATATAATAGCCCCCAGCGGCGTTAAAAACCGCTTGATCACGATCTACCAACTTACTTGGGTAGTTTTGATTTGGAATAGCGCCTACAAAGGTGCGCGTATATTAAATACTTTGTTTGCACTGCAACTAGGTGCCACTCCATTTGAAATTGGTCTATTGCTCTCCACTTATGGAATTTTTCCATTTTTGTGTGCAGTGCCTGCAGGTCGAATCTCTGACCGCTATGGTGCGCGCTTACCTATGATTGCTGGGATGACGGTGTGCACCGTGGGTGCAATCCTACCTTGGTTCTATCCAAGCTTGCCCATGTTATTCGTGGCTGCTGCAGTGGCCGGTTTTGGATTCATTATTGGCCAAGTGCCATTACAGTCTTTAGTGGGCTCGTTAGCTGATGGTGATGAGCGCACTCGAAATTTTAATATTTATGCGTTATTTATTGCGATTGCAGATTTTGTTGGTCCAGTGTTTTGTGGTTTTTCGATTGATCACTTTGGTCATGTTCAAACTTATCTATTTTTAGGTATTGTGAGCTTGGTCGCAACCATGGTCTTGATTTCACTAGCTAAGCGATTGCCCAGGCATCGTAAACCGCCGCCAGCACCTGCAGGTCGGAAAATGATCGATTTGTTGATGGATCTAAAAATGCGTAGGGTGCTGATCGCGAGCGCGGTGGTCATGACAGGATTGGATTTATTCCAACTATACATGCCACTATATGCGCACCATATTGGATTATCAGCAACCGTGATTGGTATTGTGTTAGGTGCCTCAGCTGCTGCGACTTTTGTCTCCCGCGCGCTGATCCCAATATTAGTCAAACGATATGGTGTGGAGTCGACTTTGTTATATGCATTGTTTCTAGCCTCTGCAATGTTTATGATTGTGCCGTTTTTTACCAGCGCTTTTATTTTAGGGATGATTTGTTTTGGCCTAGGTCTAGGGATGGGACTCGGCCAACCGTTAACGGTGATGATGTGTTACAACTACTCTCCAGAGGGTAGGGCTGGAGAATCGTTAGGTTTGCGAATTGCGATCAACAACTTGATGCACGTGGTTGTGCCTGCGCTATTTGGTGCGGTTGGATCTGCATTAGGCCTGCAGCCCGTGTTTTGGGTGAATGCATCATTGATTGCTGCAGGGAACTGGTATTCGCGAGTGCGTGAATCTGCCACTAACAGCGATAAAGAGTAGCTCTAGCATGATTTATCTTTCATTGCTTGTCGTATTGCTGAATATGAGTGCTTACCGTGGTAGCAAGGTAATTATTTCTTTGTTTGCCTTGCATCTGGGCACAGGCGGCATGATGATTGGTCTTATAGTGGCCATGTATTCGTTATGCCCCATGTTTTTAGCAATTTACGCAGGCAAATTGGTGGACCGATTGGGGGTGCGTTGGCCGCTAGCCCTAGGCTGTATTGGGGTGACTGGTGCTTTAGTATTGCCAGGTCTGTGGCCGTCCCTCACCAATTTATATATTTCTGCATTGTTCCTCGGCGCCGCTCACGTTTTCTATAACGTTTCGATTCAAAATCTGATTGGGATGCTCAGCACGCCAGACACGCGTACCAATAATTTTAGCAATTTCAGTTTGTGTATGGCCTGTGGTGGCTTTATTGGGCCTTTGATTGCTGGATTTACGATTGATCATTTTAGTTATGAGACAGCCTATTTATGCATTGCAGTATTTCCTGCGATTTCTGCAAGCATTATGATTTATTCGCGTCGACGATTAAGCGCAATGCGTAATCAACGTGTTCCAACTGATGATGAGCAGCAGGGTTATTCTGTAGGTTTGTTGGCTAATGTGCCCCTCAGACGTACTTTAATTACTAGCGGCATCATATTAACTGCGATTGATTTATTCCAGTTTTATATGCCGATCTATGGCAAGTCGATAGGACTCTCAGCTTCTGCAATTGGTATGGTATTAGCAATGTTTGCTACGGCTTCATTTACTGTACGTTTGATTATGCCAAAATTGACTAGTCGTTTTGGTGAAGAAAAAATATTGATTGGGTCGATATTTGTTGCCGCCGCAACCTATGCAGTATTTCCTTTAGTGCAGAGTGGTTTAGTCTTGGGTTTAATTGCATTTATGTTAGGTATGGGTACCGGTTGCGGTCAGCCGCTGACTTTAATGATGATTTATGCGCGAGCGCCAACGGGGCGATCTGGTGAGGCCTTGGGGCTGCGGATGACGATTAATAACTTGACGCATATATTAGTGCCAGTTCTGTTCGGCACTTTAAGTTCGATTGTTGGTTTGGCGCCAGTATTTTTAGCTAATTCAGTATTACTTGGTGCCGCAGGTTTTCTGACAAAAAAGCGTTGAAATAGATTAAATTTTTTATTTAAGATTGAATAAGGTGAGTTTAATGAAAATCGCAATTATTGATGATTACCAAGATGCTTTCCGGCATTTAGAGTGTGTAAAAAAGCTCGCAGACCACGAGTTAATTGTTTATAACGATACAGAAAAAGACCCACTAAAGTTGGCAGCGCGACTACAGGGCGCTGAGGTGTTAGTGTTGACGCAACAGCGCTCCAAAATGCCTCAATTGGTCATTGAGAAATTGTCAAAATTGCGACTCATTAGTCAAACTGGACGCAATGCCAATCATATCGATCTTGCAGCGTGTACTGCGCAAGGAATTGTCGTGTCAGCTGGTGGTGCAGGTAACCCCAATCCAACAGCCGAGCTGACGTGGGGGTTGATTCTGGCTGCTCTGCGCCATATTCCTGAAGAGGTTACTCGCCTGAAAAATGGTTTATGGCAAGGCACAGTGGGGGTTGGACTCGCCGGCAAGACTTTAGGTATTTATGCCTATGGTCGAATTGGCAGTCAAGTGGCCCAAGTGGGGAAGGCTTTTGGGATGGAAGTGGTGTGTTGGGGACGTGAAGCTTCGACTGCAAAAGCGCGTGCAGCTGGTTTTAAAATTGCCACCAGTCGAGAGCAGTTTTTTGCACATGCCGACATACTTTCTATCCATTTGCCTCTCAATGATGGCACACGCGGCATTGTGACCGCGGCTGATTTGTCATTGATGAAGCCTTCTGCGTTAATTGTTAATACCAGTCGGGCACCAATTATTGCAAAGGATTGTTTAGTTGCGGCTTTGAAGGCGGGGCGCCCCGGATTCGCAGCAATTGATGTCTACGAAGATGAGCCAGTGCTCAACGCCCAGCATCCATTGATTGGCATGCCCAACGTGCTATGCACGCCGCACCTTGGTTATGTAGAGGAGTCTACCTATGCCTCTTACTATGGTGCGGTTGTCGATCAGATAGAGGCCTTTATTAAAGGCCAACCCATACACGTTGCTAATCCAGAAGTGCTTGCTAAAAAGTAATATCGATTTAATCTTGCGTGTGCAAATAAGCCCCAATCGGATTGTTAGGGCTTATTTGCATCAATGTAGGTGGCGATTACGGGGGTGTAATGGCACAACTGTTGCATTTGCTTCGGTGGTGGTGTCACATGCCGCTTTTTTAGGGGCATGGGTATCAAATAATTTAGCGACTAAGTCGGTGACTTGACTGACTTCAGATTTTCCAATGTGACGCGAAAGCAATTGGTTGATATCTTCAATCACGCACTGACGTCGAAACTCATGAATTGCCTCAGGGTTCGGACCTATGAAAAACTGGTGGAACTCATCCTCGCCAGTATCTGGATAATAGGTGACCTCAACTTCAGAGGCATACTCGGATAGTGCCCCTAAGCTATCACATGCTTCACTTAACTTGCCATGGAAGCTGCGTCCAACCTCACCGGTCCAACAAATGCTAATCACTCGCTCGTTATCATCAAAAATAATACCTTGCTCTTCACGCTCTAGGCTTTTGGCATCAGTAATATGCTCCGCTTCAATGTAGTCTAACCATGGACGCAGCGCTTGTTCGACTTGAGACAAGGGAACGCCTTTGCATAAAAATACACTGCCGTGGACGTGAACTTCGGTTTTCATGATGATCAACTCCTGTGAGTGTGCTTGAACACTAGCTATTGTAATTCATTGCGAAGATAGGCCCAGGACATTATTAAAATGCAATCCGTAACATGCGTTTAAAGTTATTTAAAATCAGACAGTTAGTTTTTTGAGTGGGGGGTCCACAAACAGCACTAACACATTGGCCATGATAATGGTGGCGGCGAGGCAATAGAATGCAGCATAGATAGTCCAAGTGTCGGCAATCACCCCGAATGCTGCGGGCGCGATACTGCCGCCGATCGCCAGTATAGTGAATTGCAGACCGACACCGGTAGCGGCTAATCGTTTCGGAGTGTTCTCAAAAGCCCACGCTTGCATCACTGGTCGCATGGCATATAAAAAGAAACCGACAAGAGCGACAAAGACTATAAAGGCCATTGATTTACCAGCGAATACCATGCCAACTATGGTCACACCGGTGAGTAACATGCTGGAGAGGACGACTTTTTGGCGTCCAAGTTTATCGGATAAATGCCCAGCGATTGGTCCGGCAATTAATCCGGCCACTTGTAACACTGTCATACAGATGCCGACTGCAATTGTGGTGTAGCCTTGCTCGTAGCTTAAGTAAACAGGTAGAAAAACTAATAGGCCAGTTTGAGTGAGTGTACGAAATCCGGCGCTAACGCAAATTAACATCAATGAGCGATTGCGTAGTAGCCCTAATAAATCTTGTAAATATTGTTTAAAGCGCCAAGGCTCGGCACTGCTGGTATTCACCTCGGTTTGCGCGCTACCATCGCGATTAGTAGCTAGGGCACCCATTAAGATTAAGATCAAAGCACCCATAATCAGACCTGGGACAATATTCATCAGCACTACGGAGCGCCAACTAAACCATGCGAGTAGTGAACCTGCAACGAGCGGGGCTAGAGCTTCGCCAAGATTGCCACCCATGCCATGAAAGGACAGCACTAGGCCTTTACGTTCGGGGTAGCGAAGCGCCAATGTTGGAATCGCTGCAGGATGCCAAAGATTATTACCAATTCCCACTAACATCACGCAAACCATCAACATCCATAGGCTATGGGTAAAACTCATTAATGCATATGGCAGGCCAACCCAGAACAAAGAGGTGGCCATCAGATAACCTTTTTTGCCGATCGCATCGACTAGCATCCCGCCCGGCAGGTTGGAGATGGCACCTGCTAAATGTTGTGCACTCATCAGCAATCCAATTTGCGTGTATGTCAGCCCCAGCTCTTTGCCGATCAGGGGTAGTAATACATAGAAGGTTGCGGGATACCAGTGGGTGAGTCCGTGACCGGCGGAAATGAGCCAAACATCTTTAAAGCTGTGCGATGGCGTGTTAGTGGCGGCAGTATTGATCATAATATGGTCTTGTATGGTCTATGTTAAAGAGATGCACATTCGAATACGGCTAATTTATTTTGGTTTAATCATAGCATGGTCGCGAACCATAATTACTGCGGCGTATAATCGAGAGCATTCATCAAATTGGCGACTTATCTTTAATGTAGAGCAGCTAAACAGTTTTTTTATTGGAGTCATTAAATTGATGTATTAATTTTTATGTTTTCAAATTGTAGAATAATATTCGTTTAAACATGTGATCTTATTTTTAGAGAATATAAACATAACGTTATGCGCTCAGACCTAGAACGATTTTTCAGCCCCCAGTCGATCGCCATTATTGGCGCTTCCAAAGATTTTGTTACCATCAGCGGCCAACCGCTTAAACATATGTTGAGTCACGGTTATCAAGGGAAGCTCTATCCCATTAACCCTAAATACACCGAAATTGTAGGATTGACTTGTTATCCCTCAGTTGAGTCGCTGCCTGAGGCCCCAGACTTGGCATTAATACTTGTTAATGCCTCCCGCGTGGCAGACATGCTGATCGCTTGTGGCGAAAAGGGGATTCCCTACGTCATTATCTTTAGTTCGGGGTTTTCTGAGACCGGTGGGCAAGGCGTGAGCATGCAGCAGCAATTAATTGATATTGCAAATCGTTATCAGATTGGCGTGATTGGCCCAAATTGTCAGGGTATGATTAATGTTGCTGATGCAGTCTATGCGGGCTTTGGTTCGATCTTCAATTCTAATTACACACCGGGTAGTGTGAGCATGGTTTCGCAATCTGGGGGGTTTGGTTTCTCAGTGATGAATTTGTCCTCGTTAGACGGTAAGTTGCCCTTTCGCCAAATGGTCACCACAGGTAATGAGATTGGTGTATCTACTTTAGATTTCTTGGATTACTTTATACGTGACCCTAACACAGACATCATTGGCGCATACATAGAAGGCGTTAAGGATGCGCGGCGTATTTTAGATATTGGCGATAAGGCGCTTGCCGCGAATAAACCAATTTTGATGTGGAAGGTGGGTAATACAGAACAAGGTCAAAAGGCAGCTGCGTCGCACACGGCGAATCTGGGTGGCGAGATGGCGCTCTATAAATCTGCATTTCGCCAAAAAGGCATTATTCAAGTAGAAGATATACAAGACTTGGTGGATTACGGCCGCGCGTTAAAAAGTGGACGCAAACCCAAAGGTAATCGGCTAGCAATTATTACGATCTCCGGTGGCGCCGGAATTTTAATGACCGATGAGTGTGTTGCTGGTGGCATGCAATTAGCGCAGTTGGCACCTGAAACAGTTGAAAAGTTACGGCAGTTTGTACCTTCATTTGGCTCGCTCGGTAACCCAGTTGATGTCACTGCAGCAATTTTTAATGATCTGACTTTAATTAATAAAACGCTACAAGCTATTAATGATGATCCGGGTGTCGATTGCATTGCCATGATTAATGCATCTTTGCAAGGTGAGATTGCAGAGAAAGTGGCCTCTGAAATTATTGCAGTTGCGGCTACTACCGACAAGCCGATATATATTTCATGGAGCGCTAGGGATGAAGTGGCTACCGCAACCTATGCTGCATTGGATGCGGCGCGGATTCCGCACTACAAATCTCCTGTGCGTTGTGGGCGAGCAATTGCAGTAGTGTCTTGGTATGCTCAGGCGCAACGCCGTAATGCTGAGCAAGCCAATGATCTACCACTGGTGATGCATCAACCATCAGCACTAGAAATGTTGAAAGGTAAAGAGGGTGATATTGCAGAGTATGCGGCCAAGAGAGTGCTCTATGAGTACGGTATTCCTGTCACCCGTGAAGTATTGGTGCAATCGGCAGAAGACGGCGTCAGTGCTGCACAAAGCATGGGTTATCCGGTAGTAATGAAAGTGCAATCCGCAGATATTTCACACAAAACAGAAGCGAAAGCTGTATGTTTGGGTGTGGGTGATGCTGTTGCAGTGAAGAAAGCCTATGCTGATATTTTATGTAACGCCCAACAATATAAAAAAGATGCCAAAATCGATGGTGTATTAGTGCAAGAGATGGTAGCAGGCGGTATTGAAGTCATTGTTGGTGTCACCAATGATGCGTTATTTGGACCGGCGGTGATGTTTGGTTTGGGTGGGGTGTTTGCAGAAGTGCTCAAGGATGTATCGTTTAGAGTGGCACCAATTACAACGGCGATCGCGCATGAGATGATTGCTGAGATTAAGGGTTATCCAGTATTGATGGGTGCGCGAGGCCAACCTTTAGCAGATATTGATGCCCTAGTTGAGGTATTGGTGCGCCTGTCTGCACTAGCAATGGATTTGCGTGAGCACGTTTCAGAAATCGACATTAATCCATTAATTGTTAGACCTCAGGGGCAAGGGGTTTGTGCGCTAGATGCATTAATTCGCCTGAAGCCAGTGGTTTAGACTATTGATATACAGACAGAGCGTGCTACGCTCAGAACAAATTGTAAGCATAGCTGGGGTAAATCAAAAGCCTCACTATTTTGCGGAGAATAAAATATGACGATGGCGCATGAGATAACACCAGAAGTAAAGATGCTGTGCGATGAGGTCGAGCGTTTTATTCGTGAGCAAGTAGAACCACGTTCCCGCGCAATTGAAGAAAACGATGCGATCCCTAGCGATCTCATGCAATTAACCCGTGAAATGGGATTATTTGGGTTGACGATTCCTGAGGAATACGGGGGTAGTGGGCTTAATTTGGTTGGAAAATGCGCTATAGAAGAAGTGATGGGGCATACCAATTATGGATTCGCTACATTAATCGGTAATCATACGGGCATTAGCACGACAGGCATTACCTCGCTAGGTAATGCTGTACAAAAAAAGAAATATCTTCCTAAGATGGCGAGTGGAGAATGGATCGGGGGTTTTGCATTAACAGAACCACAGGCTGGATCAGACCCGGCGGCGATGTTGACTACAGCAGTGCGCAAAGGGGATCGCTATATACTGAATGGCGAGAAAATCTATATCACCAATGCCAGTGTAGCGCAGGTCTTTACCGTGATGGCCATCACCGATAAGAGCAAAGGGGTCAAAGGAATTTCAGCGTTTATTGTGGATCGTGGAATACCTGGTTTTAGTATTGGTAAAAATGAATTAAAAATGGGCATGCATGGATGTAGCACTGCCCCATTAGCGTTTACTGACTGCGAAATTCCAGCGGAGAATTTATTAGGTGCTGAAGGTATGGGTTATGTTCAGGCCTTAAAAACCTTAACAGCCGGACGCGTCACCGTCTCTGCGCGTTGTTGTGGGATGATGGATAAGTTAATTAGCCGAACTGCGGAGTATATGAAAACCCGCACTCAAGGTGGTAAGCGACTGGCTGACCATCAAGGTTTGCAATGGATGTTGGCAGACATGGCGATCGCGCGCGATGCCGCGCGTGGGCTTACTCAGCGCGCGATTGCAACCTTAATGGCAGGTGGGCGTGGCACTATGGAAGCTTCTACTGCAAAAGTCTATTCAACGGAGGCGCTGGGTCGCGTTGTTGATGCAGCCGTACAAATTCATGGTGGTATGGGATATATGCGTGAAGTCGGCATTGAGACCACGTTTAGAGATGCGCGGATAGTGCGCATCTACGAAGGCTCATCTGAGATTCAACGCAACATTATTGCAGGGCTGTTGTTAAAGGACGATTAGAAATTGCAGTGTAGTGACGGACTAAATTACTGAAAAACCAATAAAAAGAGAGGGATTGTTATGGCATCGATATCTGAATTACTCAACTTAAAAGGGCAAGTAAGTATTGTCACTGGCGGCGCTACCGGTATTGGTTTGCAAATGGCTAAGGGTTTAGCTGAAGCAGGTTCAAATATTGTGATCTGTTCGCGACGTTTGGATGTATGTGAGCAGGCGGTTGCTGAAATCAAACAGCTTGGTGTGCAAGCGCTAGCGGTAGCCTGTGATGTCACCAAAGCCGATCAAATTGAAGCGATGAAAGTTGCAGTCTTGCGTGAGTTTGGGCGTATTGATGTCTTAGTCAATAATGCCGGCCGCGCATGGGTTGCGCCACCGGAAGATATGCCGCTAGAGCGGTGGCAGCAAGTGTTTGATTTAAATATTACTGCTCCATTTTTGTGTGCGCAAATTTTAGGGCGCGAATTTATCAAACAAGGTCATGGCAAGATTATTAATATTGCCTCAGTCGCTGGGTTGGTAGGGCGAAATCCACAAGCGTACAATTCTGTTGCTTATGGTGCCAGCAAGGGTGCGCTTGTTAATTTCACCCGAGACTTGGCTGTCAAGTGGGCGCAGCACAACATTCAAGTTAATGCGATTTGCCCCGGCTTTTTTGTGACGCCAATCAACGAAAAATTATATTTAAAAAACAAAGAGAGTATTGAGCGCGAGATTCCACTAAAACGAACTGGAGGCCCTGATGATCTCAAGGGTATTGTTGTCGTATTGGCCTCCGCAGCATCAAACTTTATGACGGGCGCTATTATTCCTGTCGATGGTGGTGCGATTGCTTGGTAGCCGTATACTGCATGTCAGTGTTAGCTCGGTGGTATGCCCGCAGCTTTAATGACTTTTCTCCAGCGCTCAATTTCTGAGCGTAGATGACGAGAAAATTCGGTGGGTGTGCTTCCAACTGGATCTGCCCCCTCTTTTATTAAGCGTTCATTCATTTCTGGACTTTTTACAATCAGTGATACTTCAGTGCTGAGTTTGTTGATGAGCTCTAGTGAGGTATTCGCAGGTGCAACTAGGCCATACCAAGTGGTAGAAGCGTAGTCCTTGACGCCTGCTTCCATCATCGTGGGCAGGTCAGAGACTGTCGCTGAACGTTGACTACCAGTGACTGCAAGCGCACGTAATCTATTGGACTTAATTTGTGGAGTGGCAGACAAAATGCTGGCAAAGGTCATGGTGACTTGGCCGCTGATGACGTCAACGATAGCCGGTGCTACGCCTTTATAGGGAATATGCAGCATATCAATACCGGCTAACATTTTAAACAGCTCGCCCGATAGGTGTCCGCCAGTGCCATTACCTGCTGATGCAAAAGTGAGTCCACCAGGATTCTTTTTGGCTAGCGCGATGATATCTTTAACCTGTTTAGCTGGCACCGAGGGGTGAATCAGTAAAATTAAATTCTGAGTGGCGACCAGGGAAATTGATGAGAAATCTTTAATCGGGTCATAGGGCAGAGATTTTCTTAAGCTGACATTGGTGGCTAATGAGGCCACAGTGCCCATCATCAAGGTATAACCATCGGCTGGTGATTTTGCAACAAATTCAGCAGCAATCGTGCCGCCCGCGCCAGCCCGATTGTCGATAATCACAGGCTGTCCCCAGTGCTCAGTAATCTTGGGGCCAATGCTACGGGCAAGTGTATCAACACTGCCACCGGGTGTGCTCACGACCACCATGCGTATAGGACGAGTCGGATAGTTCTGTGCGAACGCGTTTAAAGCAATACTGAACAGTAATAATGATTTGATCCATTGGCAATACATCGAAGTTTTCCTTTGCTGTATCTGTTTAGGGTTGAAATCCAATAGAGCCTTCATATTTGGCAATAATCTCAGCGCTAGGTAAAAACTCTTCTTCTAGTTTTTTGATATCGGCAAATCCGATGTAGGCATGCATATTTCCAGCGGGGTGGTCTTTGGTACGAGCCTCGAATCGTTTGACCGCTTCAATATCATCACGTGCAAACTCTGCAAAGTAGTCGACCATGGCTACAGTAGAGGAGCGGAGTGACCCGGTAGCATTGGAGACCATGGCGATGCCTAATGCATTGAGTGTATCTAGAGAAAGTCGAGGAGACACGCCTGTGCGGTTAAAGTGCAGCGGCCCACGAATTTCTTTAGCGCAGCGCTCAAGCTCGTCCTCTGAAGTTAGTGCCTCAGGAAAAATCATATCAGCGCCGGCGTCAAGGTAAGCATTGGCACGTGCGATCAAGTCATCCACGCTGCCTCCTGCAACACCGCGAGCATCGCAGCGCGCAATTAACACAAAATCAGGATCTAATTCATTACGAACGCGATCAGCGGCGCGAAGTTTGCCAACCATTTCCTCGGTAGCAATAATTTGTTTGCCGGCCACATGGCCACAGCGCTTAGGCGCTACTTGATCTTCGATGTGAATCGCTGCGGCGCCAGCGGTAATGAAATCTTCTACGGTGCGCATGACATTAATGGCATTGCCAAAGCCAGTGTCAGCATCGGCAATCACGGGAATTTTAACGGCACGTGCAATATACCGTGTGACCATGACAATCTCATCGAGAGTCACTAAGCCAACATCAGGCTTACCGAGTAGGCTTGCGGAGACTCCGTAGCCAGTGACGCCACAACACTGGAATCCAGCTTTTTCGATAATCTTTGCTGAAAGTGCATTAAATGCACCTGGCTTAACCAAAGTTTGTTTTGTACGCATTAATTGACGCAAGTTGCTACCTGGGCTTGTACGCATAGTGTTGTCCTTTGTTAATGCGCTATTTTACTGCAGCTGTTAAATATGACGGCAACTCAAGTCCAGTATCCGATCATTTCACGGTTTTATACCTGCGGTCGTTGCTACAATGTGGGTTTTAAAGGAGAGCAAGCTATGAATGCTAAAGGTCGTGAATTTAAAGAGCTGATGTATAGCAAAGAAATTCTGATTCAGCCGGGAGTCTATGATGGCTACAGTGTACGCTTAGTTGAGCGTGCCGGTTTTAAAACAGGCTCAATTTCTGGCGCCGGCGTTTCTGAGAGCCGAATGGGTTGGGCCGACCGCGGTGTCATGACCTTTGAAGAAAATTTGAATAATGCGCGGCGCTTAGCCGATTGTAGTGAGTTATTGTTACGTGCTGATGCAGATACTGGTTATGGTAACGCCATGACGGTGCATTTTGTAGTGCGTGCTTTTGAAAAAGCAGGTGTTGCTGCATTAATGATAGAAGACCAAGTATGGCCTAAGCGTTGTGGTCATATGTCAGGTAAGACCTGTATTTCGGCTGAAGAGATGGTACAAAAAGTTAAGGCTGCAGTGGATGCGCGGCGGAGCGATGATTTTGTGATTGTGTCGCGTACCGATGCTGCAGGCCCTTATGGAGTTGATGAGGCGATTCGCCGCTTGAATCTCTATGCTGAAGCTGGTGCAGATGTGTTGTATGCTGATGCCTTACTGTCCAAAGAAGACATTGCCAAAGTGGCAAAAAATGTGCCTAAACCATTAATTGTCAATATGGGATTAGGGCTGCGCTCCAGAAGCACCACGCCTTTGATGTCCCCTAAGGAATTGCAAGACATTGGTGTTGGTGGCGTTAGCTACCCACGTTTACTGACTACTGCTGCATTACGTGGGATGATGAATGCACTGGATGTGTTTAAAGAGGAAGTCGTGAATCAAAACAAAGTGATCCAACGCACTGATTTACAAGTGGGCTTTGATGAGTTAAATGATCTGATGGGGATGGCTTTCTTAGATGATCTCGAGCAACGTCACAAGATTGATTAAGGGCTTGATATGGGCATGACCATTGCTGAAAAGATATTGGCACGTAAGAGTGGCCGTTCGCGCGTAGCGCCGGGTGATGTGGTGACAGTTGGCGTGGACACGGTGATTTTATTTGATAATAATTTCTTGCCAACCAATTGGCGCGAAATTAAACATATCGCAGATCCGTCTAAAATTGTGGTTACCTTTGACCACCGTGTGCCTGCACCAACGCAGCAAGCTGCTGCAGCGCAAGTGGCTGGGCGAGCGTTTGTTAAGCAATTTGGCATTCAGCGTTTCCACGATGTTGGATACAACCAAGGTATTAGTCATCAATTGGTTGCAGATTATGGTTATGCCCTCCCCGGATCTGTATTGTTGTGCAGCGACTCTCATACCTGTAGCGCGGGGGTGTTTAATTGTTTAGCCCGTGGTGTTGGTGGTCCTGATATTATTTATGCCGCTATAAAAGGGGAGACCTGGTTTCGTTGCGGCGAGACTGTACGCTACGAGCTGACAGGTGTATTGCCTGAAGCGGTGACTGCCAAAGATGCCTTCTTGCAAATAGCTGGTATCTACGGTGACCACGCGACAATGAACGTTGAATTTGGAGGTAGTGGTGTTGCAGGCTTATCGATTAATGCCCGTAAGACCTTGACTGCGATGGCAGCTGAATTGTCAGCCGAGTTCGCAACATTCGAGGCTGATACAGCGCTTGTTGATTGGGTATCGGCGCGTAATCCAGCGGCATTTGTTCCGGTATTGCCCGATGCTGACGCTCAGTATCACGCGGTGCGTAAGGTAGATCTGTCGATCTTAGAGCCGCTAGTAGCTTTGCCCGATAGTGTGGTGTCTAATTCGCAACCGGTGAAAGTCGTTGCAGGTACTAAAATTCACCAAGCTTATATTGGTTCTTGTGCCAATGGCACGCAAGACGATATTGAACTTGCCGCTAAAATAGTGAAGGGTCGGCAGGTTGCTGCTGGTGTGCGTTTTATTGTGACTCCGGCTTCGCAAATGGTCTATCGTGATACGGTTGCAAGTGGTGCTATAGGCACTTTGTTGGCCGCAGGCGCTATGATTGCCCCCCCAACCTGTGGCGCTTGTGGTGGTGGGCATATGGGTGTGTTGGGGCCAGATGAGGTATGTCTGACTTCGACCACTCGAAACTTCAAAGGGCGCATGGGGGACCCCAGTTCGCAAGTATATATGGCATCTCCTGCGACAGTGGCTGCATCTGCATTGACTGGGCAGATTACAGACCCCCGTGAATTTTTAAGCCTACATTAATGTGCTGCCAAATATGTGCTGCCAAATAGTCATGAGGATATGATGAAATTTAAAGGTCGTGTATGGGTGGTCGGTGACAATATTAATACCGATTTAATTTTGCCCAATAAAGCATTTTATTTAACCCATGAAGAACAAGCGCAGTATGTTTTTCATGCCAATCGCCCTGGTTGGGCGCAGTCCGTCCGGGCCGGAGATATTTTAATTGGGGGCCGCAATTTTGGTATGGGCTCTAGTCGTGCGGCTGCACGCTCTTTGAAGAACCTAGGTTTGGCCTGTTTGGTTGCAGAGTCTCTGAATGGTTTATTTATGCGCAATTGCGTGAACTTTGCTTTCCCGGCAGTAGAATGTACAGGTGTACATGCTGCGTTTAATGAGGGGGAAGAGGCGACTGTGAATTTTGAAACTGCTGAAGTAAACAATACTGCTCGATCAATTACGCTACAGGGTAGGCCGATGCCTGAGCAATTGATGGCGTTAGTGCGTGCCGGAGGTATATATCCATTGTTGGAGCAAGAAGGCTTAATAGCACCTAAAACCTGATAACAATCATTATTATCGCAAAGAGTATTTCTAATTTTGTGCCGTAGTGATTTTAAAGGTTTGAATAGTTCAATAGTTCAACAGTGCTTTTTTAGAGGACAGGCCCATGCCTAGGGTTACATTAGAGCAGGCTAATACATTGATTGCGAAAGCCCTATCTTATGCTCAGACGCTTAAGGTGAAACCGCTTGCTGTGGTTGTGCTAGATGCGTCTGGTCATCTGGTGGCTGCACAGCGTCAAGATAACGCGACTATGTTTCGTTATGATGTGGCATTGGGTAAAGCGTGGGGTGCTGTAGCCATGGGCAGTTCTAGCCGTGCTTTGGCTGTGCGTGCCATGGACAATCCTAACTTTATGATTGCATTGGCATCAACAGCGCAGGGTAAGTTTTTGCCACAACCGGGTGCGGTCTTAATTCAAGATGCCAGTGGGCAAGTGTTGGGTTCTGTGGGAGCGAGTGGTGGTACCGGCGATGAGGATGAGGCGGTGTGCGCTTATGGTGTCAGACAAATTGGTTTAGTGCCTGTAATATAGCTGTGGTAGGGCAGGATTTGTAATTATTCAGAAGCTGTGAGTATTGGCTGATAGGAGTGGTTGGGGATTGTTTTGGGCAGCTTTTTGATACTGGTAATTTATTGTGTTTTTCAGAAAATATTGCGCACTATGCGATGACGAGTGCAGAGGAGGATATAGTGTTTTTTTCAGTTAAATATTTATCGCGCGGTATTGTTGGTATATACGCAACTGCGTGTGCAGAAGGTGTCTTGGTTGATAGACATTTTGATTCCGGTTTTAAATCGGCGAGGTCTTAATTATGCCGCATTATCTGCCAGCTCAAATTGGAATGCCTTTGGATGAGGTAGACACTCCTGCTTTGATTTTAGATATGGAGGCATTTGAGGCCAATCTCCAGCGCTTGACTGACTCTTTGGTTGGGCGTGATGTGATGTTACGCCCGCATGCGAAAAGTCATAAGTGCCCACAAATTGCCATGCGCCAAATTGCTTTAGGTGCTGTTGGTGTATGTTGTCAAAAAGTAAGCGAAGCAGAGGCTATGGTTGAGGGCGGTGTCCCAGATGTCTTGATTGCTAATGAGGTGATTGGCGCAACCAAGCTCAGACGTCTAGCTGCCTTAGCACGTCAAGCCAAGATTACCGTTTGTGCCGATGATGTTGGGAATGTCCTTCAGTTAGATAAAGCTGCCGCTGAGGGTGGTGTAATTTTAGATGTGCTGGTGGAGGTGAATGTCGGTGCCAACCGCTGTGGCGTAGCACCTGGTGCGCCAGCGCTGGCCGTTGCAGTCGCGATTGCTCAGAGTAAACACCTGCGTTATGCTGGTCTTCAAGCGTATCAAGGAGGCGCGCAACATGTGCGGGCTGTTGAAGATAGGCGGGTAGCAATCAATCAAGCTGTGGGTTATGTGAATGAGACCTTGGCTTTAATCGCTCAAGCAGGTCTGCCCAGAGGTAAGGTGACCGGTGCCGGCACGGGTACTTATTTATTTGAAGCGAGTAGTGCGGTTTATGACGAAATACAAGTAGGCTCCTACATTTTTATGGATGCTGATTATGCGCGCAATGAATGGACTGAGAGTGGTATTCCGCGATTTGAGCATAGTCTATTCGTATGGTCGACGGTTATGAGTAGGGCACGCGCTGATGTTGCGATAGTGGACGCTGGGTTGAAAGCATTTAGTGTTGATTCGGGTATGCCACGGGTTGTCGATAATACGCAGGTTGAATTTTTGAAAGCTTCTGATGAGCATGGAGTGATTGCGCTACATGGTCAGTCTGGCTTTGCTCTGGGTGATAAAATCAAACTGATTCCTGGTCACTGTGACCCTACTGTGAATTTATATGATCACTACGTTTGTGTGCGTCAGAATCGGGTTGAAGCATTGTGGCCTATTACAGCACGTGGTGCTCTTTGGTAGTGAGATTAGTGAGATTAGTGAGATTGGTGAGATAGTAGTCATTGAGAGTGGATAACGTTGAATGCTTTAAATACGTTAATCACGTTACACCAGTCCATGTGGTAGCTGTCATGTTTTACTTCATGTTGTAGAGTGCATGTTTTGTGGGTAATTGGTAGTTTTTGATAACTGAGTGATTAAATCGATGATGAAATTGTTGAAGCAGTATGTTGTGGGTTTCCGCTTGCGCCAAGGTTTGATGAGTCTAGGCTTGAGTTGCTTAGTCGTACATGCCGCAGTAGCGGCTTATCCAGATCGAGCTCTACGTTTGATTGTGCCGTTTGCCCCAGGTGGCAACATTGATATTACTGCGCGCACGGTTTCCCCCGGTCTGACGGAGACTTTAGGGCAGGTCGTAGTCGTTGATAATCGTGGAGGTGCGGGTGGTCGTATTGGCACTGAGATTGCAGCTAAATCGCCTCCGGATGGGTATACCTTGTTACTTGGCTCTAGCGGTTCTCTCACGGTGAATCCCGCGTTCGCCACTAAACCAACCTATGACCCTTTGCGCGATTTTGTACCAACCTCTTTGGTTTCTAATGTGCCATTGGTATTGGTGGTGCACCCGTCCTTGCCAGTGCGTAATGCTAAAGAATTTATTGCGTTATTAAAGGCTAAGCCAGGTCAGGTGATGATGGCCTCGGCTGGAGTGGGCAGTAACACACATTTGACTGGTGAGTTATTCCAGGTTATTGCTCAAGTCAAATTAACACACGTACCCTATAAAGGTAGCGGTCCGGCTTTGATTGACTTAATGGGGGGGCAGACGCATTGTATTTTTGATCAAGTCACTACTTCAGTGGGCTACGTCAATGCCGGCAAATTACGCCCACTAGCGGTAATTTCGGCGAAGCGTTCACATGTCATGCCGAATGTTCCGACCATGGCGGAGTCTGGAGTGAATGATTTTGAAGCCTCAACCTATACTGGTATTTTTTTACCTTCAGCGACCCCCAAGGATATAGTGCAAAGAGTGTATGCTGCAGTGGTGAAAGTGCTCGATCAAACGGCTACTCGAGAGGCGTTTGAACGATTAGGTGCGGAAGTGATTAAAAGTACACCTGAAGAAGTTACGCGGCGTTTACGCGATGATCTAGTAAAATGGCGCAAGGTTCAGAAGCAAACTGGTATTACACTTGATTAAATAGGAGTTTTATATGGCAAAGATACAGTTAGTCGTGCCAGACGCACCGATCGAAGAAGTTGCTCAGTTAAAGGCAAGTCGAACGCTACGTGCTGATGGAATTCGTTTAGGTATTCTTGATAACAGCAAAGGTAATGCCGATCATTTATTGAATATGATTATTGAGGGCGTGAAGAAAGACTTTAAAGTGAGTTCTGTCGTCATGACACGCAAGCCTGCATCAAGTCGTCCGGCGACTGAAGAGGTGCTAGATCAACTTGCGCGGGAGGCCGACCTCGTAGTCAGTGCCATGGCCGATTGAGGCTCGTGCACGTCGTGGAGTGTCCATGACATGGCGCAGTTAACAAAGCGGGGGCTAATCGCCGCAGTCGTTTGTTCAGATACATTTATGAAGTTAGGATCAGCACAAGCCAAGGTATTTGGTGTGCCGGACTTGCCGTTATTAAAGATACAACACCCTTTGGGTGGGATTAGTATGGACAAAGTGCGGGAACGGGCTGCTGTAGCCTTGCCTCAGTTATTACAGTTGCTGAAGGAGAAACAATCATGAGTTCGCTTGCCAATATGTTGCAACAACCTGGCGCTCTGATTGAGTGCGATGATGATCCTGAAGCAGTCTTTGAGTTGCTGTGCGCGCACGGTTGGAGTGATGGCTTGCCAGTGATACCACCAACGCCTGAGCGTATTGAGCGCATGCTAGCGTATTGCGATCGTGATCTTGATCAAGCAGTTGTGAAGATCCCGCCGCGCTTTGGTGCTGCAACTCCAGTACGCATTGCAGCCAATGCGGTCATGGCAGGTTGCAAGCCCGAGCATTTTCCGTTGGTGCTTTTAGCGCTAGAGGCGTTGGCAGAGGAGCCCTATAATTTGTATGGGACTCAAGCAACGACACATCCATGTACGCCGATGTTGATTTTTAATGGTCCGATTGCGAAAGAAGTTGGAATCAACGCCGGTGCCAATGTGATGGGTAATTATGTGCGTGCCAATGCAGTCATCGGCCGCGCTGTTCGCCTATGCTTAGTCAATATTGGTGCGGCCATACCAGGCACTGGTGATATGGCTACTGCTGGTACGCCGGCAAAGTTTACGTTCTGTGTTGCGGAGAATGAAGACAACAGCCCCTGGGACCCACTGCATGTAGAGCTCGGTTTTCCAAAAGAAGCTACTACAGTAACGGTAGTCGCTGCAGAGAGCCCACATAACATCAATGATCACGAGAGCTTAACTGCGATTGGTGTGTTGACGATGGCTGCGGGCACTATGGCGAATACGGGTTCAAATAACGCCTATTATGCCGGCCAGCCCGTATTAGCTTTAGGGCCTGAGCATGCAGCAACCATTGCCAATGGTGGTATGAGCAAAGCGCAAGCGAAGCAGTTTCTTTATGATCACGCGACTATCCCGCTAGGCAAGTTCTCTCAAGAGGGAATTGAGCGGCGCTTTCGTCGTAAGTTGGCGGATCAATATGCCAATGCCACATTAGATACCTTGGTACATATGTGCGCTAAACCAGAGGATTTATTAATTATTGTGACCGGTGGCGCTGGTAAACACTCACAGTATGTACCGACTTTTGGTAACTCGCGTGCGGTGACAAAGGGGCTGAAACGTTTAGACGGGGAGTGGGTGCATTCCATTCATGAACTCAAGCGTGGTTAGTGTGTAATCGGTGGCTAATCACTCATTGGGTGATTATCAAACGGGGGTGCCGATAGGCGCCCCCATTTTTTTGTTTCGGTAAGCGTAGTGCCCGTTATTGGGAGGCAATGATGTATTGGTCAGCCCGCAGCAGATGAATACTTCTAACTATTTAATTTATTTTGATTTTTTTGATCAGTGGTTAAGCCAAGCTTTGAATGGCACAGGCTATTGCGCTACACCGGGCTTAGCGGTGTAGCGCAGGTCTAGATGGTAGCGCAGGCTTAGGCTAGGCCTGGCATTTGGAAGTTGATAGCTTTGAGTTCGCTGATTAAGCTAGCTTGTTGTTCGGCGCTGAGCTCAACCAAGGGTGGGCGCACGGTGGTCCATGTTGGATCTTTGCTAAAGTGGGCGATGCCAGCTTTAAGCGCGGAGATCATCAGGTATTTTTTCCCGAAGGTGTCGCGGGCGATATCTAGCGCTTTTTGTTGAGCTGGGGCGTCAGTGTGTTGCCACTCGCGGAAGAGTTTAGCAATCGCTGCTGGATTGACGTTGGCTGTTGCGGAGATACAACCAGCGCCACCATTTTGCATGTTAGCCAGTAGTAGCGATTCGCTGCCGGCAAATACATCAAAGCCACTGCTAGCAAACAGGTCTAGCATCGTCTTGGTATTGTTCCAATCCCCCGAGCTGTCTTTCATGCCAGCGATGGTGCCTGGGTAGGCTTTGAGTAGGCGCTCAACCAATTGCGGAGTGATGCCAACTACCGCAACAGGTGGGATATGGTAGAGGTAAATGCGTAGGCGGGAGTCGCCCACTCTTTGAATGATTTCAGAAAAATTTCGATACAGACCTTCATCGCTGACCCCTTTGTAATAAAACGGTGGGAGCATTAAGACCCCAGCACAGCCGGCATGCACAGCGTGTTGGGTGAGCCGCACCGTGTCGGTGAGCGCGCAGCAACCGGTGCCTGGCATCATGCGTTGGGGGTCTATATCCGCAGCGAGTAAAGCTTCAAGCAACTCTAGGCGCTCATTAACGGACAGCGAGTTTGCTTCGCTGTTCGTGCCAAAGGCGGCGAGGCCAGAGCCTTGGCTGATTAGCCATTTGCAGTGTGCGATAAAGCGTTGGGTATCGGGTTTGTAGTGGGCGTCAAAGGGGGTGACTACGGGGGCGAGAACGCCTTTAATCGGGGTGGTTGTCATCGTGGTTATCCAGATTGGGTGAACAGGAGATTCATTGAAATAGTGACATGATCAAGCTCGGCGCGGGTGGTGCCGGTTTGCTGGTTGTTAGTGTCTAGACACACACGCTACGTGAATGCAGATCTTACGTATCGCGCAGTGGGTGCATTAGTAACACCCTTTAAGCATAGCATTGGTGAGGGGTTTACAGAAAATCAGGCGATTTCGATGGTGATCAGAGCTTGTTCTAGTGTCCTAATGGAATTGCTAGTAAGCTGAGAATAAAAATAAAAACAATTACCGATCAATAAGTTAGTAAAAATTACCGCATATTGGTCTGCAACCGTAATGGTGTTCAGGGGCTCGGTTAGAATACTTGGATAGGCCGTAGAATCTGGTGTAAAAAGCTGAAGTGGAAGTAGAAACAGAAGCATTAGCTTAGCAATGGCAGCAACAATTGTAGCAATAGCGCAGAGGAGAATGTCAGCATGTCACAGCATAAGAAGAGCCCTGAGCAATTGCGTAGTCACCGCTGGTTTGGGGTTGATGACTTACGCGCCTTTGGTCACCGTTCGCGGACTTTGCAAATGGGCTATGCCCGTGAGGATTTTGCCGGCAAGCCGATTATCGGGATTATTAATACCTGGAGTGATGTGAATCCTTGTCATGCGCACTTTCGCACCCGTGCCGAAGAGGTGAAACGCGGGGTGTGGCAGGCCGGCGGTTTTCCATTAGAGATGCCAGCCATTACCTTAGCCGAGCCCTTTCAAAAACCCTCGACCATGATGTATCGCAATTTGTTAGCGATGGAAACCGAGGAGCTGCTCCGTGGTTACCCCGTCGATGGCGCAGTGTTATTAGGGGGATGTGATAAGACGACTCCTGCATTGATAATGGGCGCAACCTCTATGGGGCTGCCGTTTGTGTATGTGCCTGCGGGGCCGATGTTACGCGGTAATTGGCACGGCGAGCCTTTGGGCTCTGGCAGTGATTCTTGGAAATACTGGGCTGAATTACGGGCCGGCAATATTACCGAGCGCGAATGGGGCGAGGTCGAGTCGGGGATTGCCCGTTCCTATGGCCACTGCATGACAATGGGTACAGCCTCCACTATGACCTCGGTGGCGGAGACATTGGGGCTGACGTTGCCTGGTGCTGCGTCCATCCCAGCGGCTGATGCCAATCATGCGCGAATGGCGACAGCCAGTGGCCGGCGGATTGTCGAGATGGTGTGGGCAGACTTGTTGCCCACCGCGATGTTAACGCCACAAGCT
Source organism: uncultured beta proteobacterium (assembly GCA_903885665.1). Taxonomy (GTDB): domain Bacteria; phylum Pseudomonadota; class Gammaproteobacteria; order Burkholderiales; family SG8-41. Next base: position 24,641 of record CAISJL010000012.1, read on the forward strand.
TTTGATAATGCGATCACGGTGATTCACGCTTTGTCTGGTTCGACCAATGCGATTATTCATTTGCTGGCGATGGCGGGGCGGGCCGGGGTGAAACTGCCTCTCGATCGCTTTGATCAGTTGGCCCAACGCACACCGGTGCTCGCTAATATTCGTCCGGCCGGTGACCGCTACTTGATGGAAGATTTTTATTATGCGGGTGGCCTGCCTGCCATGATGAGTGAGCTGAAAGATTTGCTAAATCTGGATTGTCTGACCGTTAATGGACAAACGTTGGGCGCGAATTTAGAAACAGCTAAGATCTATAACGATGATGTCATTCGCCGCCGTGACCGTCCGCTGTCGGCCAGCGGTGGCTTGGCTGTGTTACGGGGTAACTTAGCGCCCAATGGTGCGGTGATTAAACCCACAGCAGCCGCGCCGCACTTGCATAAACATATTGGACCAGCAGTGGTCTTTAAAGACTATAACGATATGAATGCACGGATCGATCAAGACGATTTGCTGGTCGATGAGCATTCGGTCTTAGTGTTACAGCGCGGCGGGCCTTTGGGTGGCCCAGGAATGCCCGAGTGGGGGCAGTTGCCGATTCCTAAAAAACTGCTCAAGCGCGGCGTGCGCGATATGATACGAATATCAGATGCGCGGATGAGCGGTACGTCCTACGGTGCCTGCGTATTGCATGTCTCGCCCGAGTCCTTTGTTGGAGGCCCCTTGGCCTTGGTACAGGATGGCGACTTGATTGAGTTAGATGTGGCGGCGCGCAAGTTGGAGCTTCACGTGAGTGATGCAGAGTTAGCTCGACGGCGGGCGTTGTGGGTGGCGCCAGCGCCGCATTACACCCGTGGTTATGGCGCAATTTACGCGCAACATATTACCCAAGCCGACCAAGGCTGTGATTTTGATATCTTGCATCACGGGTCGCCTACGCCAGATCCAGAAATTCATTAAGCGAGTGGTGGCGAAGTGATTGCAGGCGCTATTTAGTAATTTTAGTGATGGTCTAGTCATTAGGTTACCCACTAATGACACAGTGCATCGTGCTGATTGAATGCCTATTTGATGTCCTATTCATTTGAGGAGTGTTGTTATGGATTTACCAGTGAATCGTTTTAAGCAAGCGCTACTTGCCCGTCGACCGCAAATTGGTATCTGGTCAAGCTTGTGTAGTCATATTGCCGCTGAAGTGTTGGCGGACGCAGGCTTTGATTGGGTACTGCTCGATACCGAGCATTCGCCCAATGAATTACCAGCCGTACAAAATCAACTCGATGCCATGTTGGCTGGCACGACCGAGCCGATTGTGCGCCCAGCATGGAATGATTTAGTGTTGATTAAACGCTATTTAGATATTGGTGCGCGAACCCTACTCTTGCCTTATGTGCAAAACGTAGAAGAAGCTAAGCGTGCAGTTGCTGCAACGCGCTACCCGCCCTTGGGCGTGCGCGGGGTGTCGGGGTGTACGCGGGCTAATCGCTATGGTCGTACCAAGGATTACTTTCAGCGTGTGCACGAGGAGACTTGCGTGCTCGTACAAGTCGAGACCCAAGCGGCGATGCAAGAGATTGAAGCCATTGCTGCGGTAGACGGTGTTGATGGCGTGTTTATTGGCCCCAATGATTTAGCGGCCGATATGGGTTACTTGGGGAATTGGCAACATCCCGAAGTCTGGAGGGTGATGGAACAGGCTGCCCAGCGGATTACCAATGCCGGCAAAGCCCCAGGTATTTTGGTGGGCCAGGCTGAGGGTCAGCGTTGTCTGGATTTGGGTTATTTATTTGTCGCTGTCGGATCGGATTTGGTGATGTTGGCGCGGGGTAGTGAAGCGCTGGCCGCACGTTTTAAGGCGAAGTGAACTGTTGTAAATAATGAAAAATCAATAAAATAAACAAAATCAATAAAATCAAATAGTTATAAATTTTATGGCTACCTAAGTATGCGAGGAGATCCGTAATGGATAGCGCGTTATTTACCCCGCTGAACGTCGGTGGCCAGACTTGGTCTAATCGGGTGTCGATCGCCCCCATGTGTCAATACAGCGCTGTAGATGGCGACATGACCGATTGGCATTTAATGCATTTGGGCAACTTGGCACTGTCTGGGGCTTCTATGTTAGTGATTGAGGCCACTGGGGTGACTTCTGCAGGACGCATCACCCCGCATTGTGTGGGCTTGTATTCAGAGTCGAATGTGCGTGCTATGCGCCGCGTTGTTGACTATGTGCGCAGCATCTCGCCCATTGTTTTGGGGGTGCAATTAGCGCATGCTGGCCGCAAAGCGTCGAGTCACCGACCCTGGGATGGTCGCGGCGCGCTCGCCAGCTCAGAAGGTGCTTGGTCGACGCTAGCGCCTAGCGCATTGGCACTTGCCCAAGGGTGGCCCACACCAAATGCGATGACACGTGACGATATGCAGGCCTTGATTGAAGCGTTTGTGGTAGCGACGCAACGTGCCGCACAGATCGGCTTGGATTTTATTGAAGTGCATGCGACCCATGGTTATCTGTTGTCAGAGTTTTTGTCGCCCTTGGCTAATCAACGGCAGGATGAATACGGCGGCAGTCTCGAGAATCGCATGCGCTTTCCCCTGGAAGTGGTGCGGGCAGTGCGTCGTGTGTTTCCAGTCGACCGTCCGGTAGGCGCGAAAATCTCAGGTACCGATTTTGCAGAAGGTGGATTCACACCTTCGGATGCGGTAGTGTTTGCGCGTGCCTTGCAGCAAGTCGATTGTGGGTTTGTGACGGTCTCGGGTGGCGGCGTGGTCTTGGAGGCCAAGATTCCGGTAGGGCCCGGTTATCAAGTGCCATATGCTGCCCAAGTCAAACGCGAAACCGGTATTTGTACTGGAGCGGTTGGCATGATTACCGACCCGCACCAAGCCGCGGCCATTATCGAGCAAGGTGGAGCTGATTTTATTTCTGTGGCCCGCGCTTTGTTGTTTAATCCGCGTTGGCCGCATCATGCCGCCGCTAGCCTGGGCGTGACATTGCCTTATGCGCCACAGTATCAACGCGCCGCACCTGCGGTTTGGCCGCCAGGGCGCTTGGCACAAACATAGTATCTAGTCTGCGTTGAGCGCAACCATTTGTTTTGCCCTTAGTTAAATTATGGGTATTCTGTAGCTGTCGATGTAGTCAGAGCTGTTCTGCAACCGTCCCCAGAAGATGATGCTAGGGGCAATTGAGATACCGACTTATAATGCGCACATGGCTACCGCGACTCCAGTTGTTAAAGATATTTTTACCCACCGTAAGTATTGGGCGGCGCGCTTTGGTACGGCGCCATTTCTACCTATGTCCCGCGCCGAAATGGACCTGCTGGGCTGGGATGCGTGCGATATTATTTTGGTCACAGGTGATGCTTATGTGGATCACCCCAGTTTTGGTATGGCGATTGTTGGCCGCTTACTTGAGGCCCAAGGTTTTCGTGTGGGGATTATTGCTCAGCCCGAATGGCGGGACGTCAGCGCGTTTCGGGCATTAGGTCAGCCGACATTATTTTTTGGGGTGACCGCTGGTAACATGGACTCGATGGTCAATCGCTACACATCTGACCGTCGAGTGCGCAGTGATGATGCCTACACGCCCAATGCTGAGCCAGCAAAGCGCCCTGATCGTAGTGTAATTGTGTATAGCCAACGGGTGCGTGAAGCCTATCCAGAAGTGCCAGTGGTCATTGGTGGCATTGAGGCGAGCTTGCGCCGAATTGCCCATTTTGACTATTGGTCAGAGAAGGTGCGGCGCTCGGTATTGATTGATGCTAAGGCTGATCTACTGGTTTACGGCAATGCGGAGCGCGCGATTGTGGACATTGCCCACCGGCTTGCGGCGCGCGTGCCCATCGATCAAATCACCGATATTCGCGGTACAGCATTTGTGCGCACCTTGCCCGCTGACGACTGGATTGAGATTGATTCGACTCGTATTGATTTGCCCGGCCCACTGAATCCACCTGTGGATCCTTACGCCATGGAGGCGACAGCCACCACCACGAGCACCCAAAGCAACCAAAGCGGCGCGCAAGTTGTGCGGTTTGTGCGTGAGGTGAAGAATGTTGATCGTAGTCGTAGCGTGATTCGAATGCCCAGCTTCGAGCGAGTGCTTGATGATCCGGTGCTCTATGCCCATGCCTCGCGTATCTTGCATGTGGAGTCTAACCCAGGTAATGCGCGATGTTTGGTGCAAGCACACGGTGACCGCGATGTATGGATTAATCCGCCCCCGATTCCACTCACTACCAAAGAGATGGATGCGGTCTATGAGTTGCCCTATGCTCGCAAGATTCACCCTGCTTATGGTAATGCCAAGATCCCTGCTTTTGACATGATTCGCTTCTCGGTCACTATTCAGCGTGGCTGTTTTGGAGGGTGCACCTTTTGCTCGATTACCGAACATGAGGGGCGGATTATTCAAAACCGTTCTGAGGATTCGATTATTCGCGAAATTGAACATATTCGGGATGTTGCCCCTGGTTTTACCGGTGTGATCTCTGACTTGGGTGGACCGACTGCAAACATGTACCGGATTGCCTGTAAGTCCAAGGCGATTGAATCCGCTTGCCGTCGTCCCTCCTGTGTCTACCCTGGGGTCTGCCCCAACTTAAATACCAATCATGCCCCGCTGATTAACTTATATCGACGGGCGCGGGCGTTGCCAGGAATTAAGAAAATACTGATTGCCTCGGGTGTTCGTTACGACTTGGCGATTGAGTCGCCGGAGTATGTCAAAGAACTGGCTCAACATCATGTCGGCGGATACCTCAAGATTGCCCCTGAGGCTTTAGCCGAGGGGCCGCTGTCCAAGATGATGAAGCCAGGCGTAGGAACTTTCTATAAATTCAAGGAATTATTTGATCAATATTCGCGCGCTGCGGGTAAGGAGCAATACTTGATTCCGTACTTTATTGCAGCCCACCCCGGGACTACCGATCAGGATATGCTGGATTTAGCGCTATGGTTAAAGCAAAACGGTTTTCGTGCCGATCAAGTGCAGGCCTTTCTGCCTTCACCAATGGCGACTGCTACGGCAATGTATCACTCGGGGAAAAATCCCTTGCGCAAAGTCACCCATGACAGTGAAGACGTGGTCGTTCCCAAGGGGCTGAAAGTCAGACGTTTGCATAAAGCATTTCTGCGCTATCACGACCCTGAGAACTGGCCAATGCTGCGTTTGGCGCTCAAACGGATGGGGCGAGGCGACTTAATCGGTAATGGTAAGCGCCAGTTGATCCCCTTATTTCAACCGGCCGGCACCGGGTTACGCGCTGAAGGTGCGCGCCAACCGACAAAATATCAAGTATTTCGGACGCAACATACCGGTTTACCGACTACCCCTGCCGTAAAACCTGCTACTGGTCATCATAATTCTGCGGCAGCTTCATTACAAACCACTAAATCGGCGACCCGCCCAGGCGCTGTGCCCTCAGGCGGACGTGGATCGCGCCCAGCCAGTGGTGCAGTGCCGCTGCGCAGCTCTCGTTCGGGCCGCGCTCGCTAGGCCGGCTTAATGACTTGAGCTTTCGCTATCTAATTGATTTTATTTTGTTTTATTTGTTAGCGTGCGCTCGCTTAAGTGCATAGACTGAGGCGATTTGGCCTAAGTTATCGTAGTTTGAGAGATTTACTTGAGTAAATTTAATGCTCCTGGATGTGATGACCGTGTGCCGACAAGCTGCAAAGGAGACTGCTGACATGGGCTGGCCTGCAGACTCCGGATGGTCTGATCTAGGATATTGTTGTTAATACATTGACAGAAGATTGAAATCTATCGATAATTACCGGTTTCGTTCGGAGGGGTTCCCGAGCGGTCAAAGGGGGCAGACTGTAAATCTGTTGGCTCAGCCTTCGAAGGTTCGAATCCTTCCCCCTCCACCAGAATTTTTGCGGTTTTCTTGGTGTAGTGTAGTAGTTGTTTTAGTTCTTGAATCAAGTGGAATTAACTAGGCTATAGAAGTAAAGATTGTAGAAGATTTCCGAGTGGTTGTAGTTGGTGGTAATGGGGGATGTTGTTGTTGCGGATGTGCAGGCAGATTCTCGGAATGGTGGCAGTCAGGGCGGGTGTAGCTCAATGGTAGAGCAGAAGCCTTC
>CAISJL010000013.1 GCA_903885665.1 uncultured beta proteobacterium
AACCAACCTACAATTTGGGCAAGCACATATATTAAACAGGCAAATGCTTTGGGCGACAACAAAAAAACAAAAGAAATAGGCAAAATATATAAAATTTTACCTACATAGACCCCATAACCACTGACAACTAATGAGCACATAATAATGGCGCGCTGCATCGGGTCTATTGGTAACCAACTACTTTTTAATTGTTGATTCAAAACCGCTTGAAATGCCATTGCATTGCGATCTGGCTCTGATAGATTTAAATTTGATTGATTATGCTCTGGTATAGTCATTTAACCTCCTTCAAAGCAATCGACTGATTAATGGGCTGATAGTGGTTTAAGCCACGGACGTTCGCGATCGTAATGGGCATGGAATGCTTGCGCAGCATCAGCATACTGCTCGGTTCTAGCAATATCATCTAGTCCTTTTAATAAACATAGCTTACGAACAGGGTGAATGTCGAACTGAAATACTCTGCCGTTCGGGGCAGTCACTGATTGCGTCGCTAAATCTACTGCAATCTCTGCACCAGGCTTTAACGCTAATTGCTGATGCAACTCTAACACTTCAGCCTCTGACAATATGACGGGTAACAACCCATTTTTGGCACAATTATTAGCATGAATGTCTCCAAAACTAGTGGCAATGACACAGCGTATACCAAACTCATACAAAGCATAAACTGCACTCTCTCGAGACGAGCCACAGCCCCAATTCCGATCAGCCACAATAATTTGCGCCCGATTATAAGGATCAATATTTAGCAAATGCTCTTTTTCAGAACCATCCAAATTAAAACGTCGATCATGAAACAATACCCTTGCATACTCGGGACCTCGACTCACCTTATTAAAGCGAGTGGGGCAAATCTGATTAGTATCCACATTAGGCTCATGAATAGGAGCTGCGACCCCTTTAATCTGTGTAAATGCTTGCATGGACTTACCTTAATAGTTTTCTGACGTCTACAAAATGACCATGAATTGCTGCAGCAGCCGCCATCGCCGGGCTCACTAAATGGGTACGACCACCAATGCCTTGGCGACCACGGAAATTACGATTTGAAGTAGAGGCGCAACGCTCGCCTGGCTTTAATTGATCGCCATTAATTGCTGTGCATAAAGAACAACCAGGCTCGCGCCATTCAAACCCTGCTGCCACCAGAATTTGATCTAGCCCTTCCTGCTCGGCCATGCGCTTCACAGACTGAGACCCTGGCACAACCCATGCAGGGACTTTTGCACAACCCAATTTTGCAATCGATGCAGCAGCACGAATATCCTCTATCCGACTGTTTGTACAGGAGCCAATAAATACACGATCCAATTGAATATCTGTAATTGGCATACCAGGCCGAAGGCCCATGTAATCAATCGCAGAAGCATACTCAAGGCTTAAATCGCTATCGTCAATGTCTTTAGGGTTAGGAATAACATGGTTCACCGCCAAAGATTGCTCAGGGTTTGTACCCCAACTAACCATAGGCGCAATATCTTCTCCGCGCAAACTGACTTCTTTATCAAAAATTGCACCTCGATCACTAGGTAATGTTTGCCAAAATTCTAACGCCTGCTGCCAAGCAGTGCCCGACGGCGCACGTGGTAAACCGTGCATATAACTGTATGTAGTCTCATCTGGCGCAATCATCCCCGCGCGAGCGCCTCCTTCGATTGACATATTACAAACTGTCATCCGCTGCTCCATACTCATTGCAGAGAATACCGCCCCAGCATACTCAATGACAAATCCAACACCTCCTTGAGCACTGATTTTGGCAATAATAGCAAGAATCACGTCCTTTGCAGTGACGCCCCAACCGAGCCTGCCATCTATAGTAATCCGCATAGTGCGGGGTTTTCGTTGCCAAATTTTTTGAGTGGCCATGACATGCGTCATTTCAGAAGCACCCACACCAAACGCTATCGAACCAAACGCCCCATGCGTAGAAGTATGAGAATCTGCGCCACAAATAAACATACCTGGCTGCGTGATGCCTAACTCGGGCGGTACAACATGTAAAATACCTTGTTGCGGATGATCAAATCCAAATACATGATTACCATGCTTTGCAGAATTCGTATGCAACTTAATGACCATGTTTTTAATCGCAGGATCTTGAATACTGTCTAAACCATGAGCACGACTGGCAGTTGGTACATAATGATCTGTAAACGCATACACTTGCTGTGGTTTGGCCATAGAAATACCACGCTGAGCTAACTGCGCAAATGAATGTGAAGAGCCCTCATGGACATAGGCACGGTCAACATACATGAGTAACTCCCCGTCCTCCTCAGCAATGGTGTGCGCATTCCAAATTTTTTCAAACATTGTTTGTGGGACTGTCATTCACTAAACCTTTATTCGTCTATTCTCAGTATTTTAATGGATTACTAAATTCACTGCGGCATGCATAGTCAGCACTGTAATAATTAATCTGATGCGCCTGTATACGTATAAACAACTTTTTCAAGAATAATCTGTGCAGTTGTAATGGATCAGCATCCAATGGCCAGTATTAGATCGTAGCTAGTTGAAAATATATGTTAAGTCAGCTATAGCGCTATTACTGCGCGCGATTTGCAATCCATGGCACTGACTTGCCCGCAGTAGTTATTGTGCCTTCAATCCGATCACCGACTACTTTTCCAAGATATCGGCTGTCTCCAGATTTAAAGCTGATTTGAGTACCGAGCATACGCCCTTCTAATACTGGCATCAGCTTATCACCGCGACTGACTGCACCGTGGACCATTTGGTAGTGCTGAGCAAATTTAATATCGTCCTTACCCATAGTCCAACGACCTTCAACTTTAGCAGGCACCACCCATAAATACGCAGTACAAAAACTTGTGCAGTCTCCAGATGCGATTTCAGATTGATCGGCCTTCCAATCGCCCATTGTAAAAGAGTTGGACACTATACGAGTGCCCGGACTCATATCAAGAATTTTTGGACGCAGCTTAACATTGAGTTCAGGCAGTAAAAATAATGTAATTACTGTGGCTTTTGAGAAGTCAGTGAGAAAAATATCACCCAGAATAAATGTTGCCTGACCAGTTACGCCTTCTTTCTTCGCATTTTCACGAGATAGTTCAACCATATCAGGATTGTATTCAACCCCAAAAGCAACCGCACCCCGCTTGGCTGCAGTAATTACCGTGCGGCCATCGCCTGACCCCAAGTCGTAGTGAATATCCTTAGCTGTAAGCTTTGCCATATCTAACATACGATCAACCAAGCCTTGTGCGGTAGGCACCCATACAACATCTTTACCTGCTTGGCCTACTTGCGGCTCAAACCCTGCAGCTGCAACAGGTGTAGCTTGTACGGTGAACATACTACACAATACAAGTATTGCCATTGTCATTGCGGTAGTACAACGGTGAATTATTTCAAGCTTCATAGGTATCCTCTTATGAACAGTTTGGCCAGGGTTTATTCATGTAACTACACAGTTTTAATGCATATTACCAATATATCTGCATGTTCAATTGATAACCCTTTTCACATACAATTTAATATCAGTCCAAAATCAATCTATCTTTAGCCTGCGCCTAAATTAACACCTTCAGAAATATAGAAATTTGGGTTTAATCAACTAATTTCATTGTTTTTTCTGCGGAATTACAATCTGAGTTTGGGTGATAATTGCTACCAAACTCTGATCTAAATTAGCGATCGTGGTTTGCCATACCATTGTAGTGCGTCCAATATGCAAGGGGACAGAGGTGGCAACCAATTGCGGACCTTGGCCAGCACCAAAAAAGTTAGTTTTTGATTCTAGCGTAGTAGTGCGAAACTCTTCTGGCAAATTCGCTAATGTACCTAACGCACCGATCAAATCACCAATTGTCATTAAAATTCCCCCGCAGACGCGCCCACTGCGATTGAGGTGCTCAGGCGCCACCTGCATTGTGGCTTGCACAATCTTCTGGGAAATTTTAAGAATTTTAACGCCTAGTTTACGCGACATGCCACGACGAGTTAACGATTCCTCAATAATGCCACGATTGAAAGCAGGTAATCGATTAGCCGGCAAGACTGAGGCTTTAGCATTAACTACGGCAGGCGTTTTTTTTAACTTCACTGTTATTGGTTGAGCAACCGATTTCACAAATACACTCCTTAATTATTAGGATATATCAATAAATTTAATCAAGTTTTGCGCCAGATATTTTAACAATGCGTGCATACTTTTCCATATCGCGCCGCACGAACTGACTAAACTCAGCAACGCTACTACCCACAGGATCAGCACCTAAGTTTAAAAATTGCTGACTCAACTCTGGAGATCGCACACTCTTGACTAACGCCAAGTTAAGTCGATCAACAATCAATGCTGGTGTTTTAGCAGGTGCGAACATACCATACCAATTCACCGCTTCAAAGCCTGGCACTCCCGATTCATGAATCGTTGGCAACTCTGGCATTTGTGGTGATCGCTGCAAGCTCGCAATGCCAAACACGCGGACTCGTCCAGTTTTGATATAAGACACAATTGGGGCAATCGAATTAAACATTAAATTCATATGCCCAGCTAGCACATCAGTCACTGCCTGTGGTGCACCTTTGTAAGGTACATGCGTGATCTCTGTTCCCGTCATCTGCTTAAATAATTCCATGGCCAAATGATTGGCCACACCATTCCCCGCGGATGCGTAGTTCAGCTTGCCTGGCTGACTCTTAGCCAACGCAATCAGCTCCTTTATTGATTTTGCTGCTACCGTCGGATGCGCCATCAATACAAACGGTCCCGATGAAATTAAGCTAATTGGAGAGAAATCTTTAATCGTGTCATAAGGTACTTGCTGTCTTAAGTGCGGCAAAATAGTTAATGCACCCGGACTGCTAATAAATAAAGTATAGCCATCCGGATTAGCCTTTGCAGCCAACTCTGCACCAATCATACCGCCAGCTCCCGCTCGATTATCAGCGACTAAAGGCTGTCCAAGTTGCTGGGAGATGCCCGGAAATACTAATCTCGCAGTCACATCGGGACTAGCGCCCGCCGGCACCGACAAAATAACTCGTATCGGCTTAGTTGGCCATGTTTCAGCCAAGACGCCACTCACACCGCTTATGAATGCCGTGATAACTATTCCAATGATCCAAGGGTATGCATGCAAGTTATATTTCTCCAAGAATTTTACTAAAGCTATCTGTTTATTTGATAATTTGCATGGTATCGCGTTCAAGCCCTTACAGTAAATCGCTTTGTATATGGACTCTGCACCTCAAAAGCGCTGCTGGTAGTAGTGGATGACCTATAGTCAATGCTACTATTGGCATGTTTATTTTATTTCATACCTTTAGGACATTACTCATGCAAACCCTACAAGAATTATCTGGAAAAGTAGCGCTCGTTACAGGGGCATCACGCAACATCGGTCGTTGTATTGCGCTGAGTCTAGCTGCCGCAGGCGCTAAAGTCGCAGTAAATGCTCGCCACGCACAATCTGATGCAGATGCAGTTGTTGCGGAAATCAAGGCAACTGGTGGTGATGCTCAGACATTTATTGCTGACATTGCAGACTCGACAGCAGTGCAGAACATGGTAGATGGAGTACTAAAGACATTTGGTCACATTGATATTTTAGTGCTTAATGCTTCAGTTCGAAAAGAAACTGCATTCATTGACATGAGCTATGAGGAATGGCGCAGTCTGCTTGCCATTACTCTAGATGGCTCCTTTCACTGTACTAAGGCTTGCCTACCATCCATGATTGCCTCTGGCGGCGGCAGTATTGTCACTATTGGCGGCATGAGCTCACTGTCTGGTGCGAAGCGACGAGTTCACGGCTCTGTTGGCAAACATGGACTGTGGGGCATGACGCGCGCCCTCGCCAAAGAATTAGGCGAGTATCAAATTCGCGTAAACTGTGTCGCGCCAGGACAAATGAATACCACCAGAAGCGCAGATCGCTCAGAACGTCCTGCAGTATCTAATGTACCTTTAGGACGCCGATCTGATCCTGAAGAGATTGCCAGCACCGTACGCTTTTTATGTGGCCCCGGTGCTACCATGATTAGTGGTCAATTAATTTATGTAGATGGCGGTCAACAACAATTCTAAATATTAAACAAAGTAGTTTAGTCCACTGACTATTGGCCAGGTGTTGTCATAAATTGTAGTTGGGCTAAATGTGCATAAAATGGATCGGCACTCATGAGCTCATCGTGCGTGCCGATCGCATGAACATTACCGCGGTCCAATACAATAATCCGATCTGCATTTCTGACAGTTGCTAATCGATGTGCAATCACAAGCGTTGTGCGCCCTCTAGCCAAGCGCTCCAAGGCTATTGCCACTTTGTGCTCACTGGCAGCGTCAAGCGCACTGGTTGCTTCGTCTAGTAACAATACAGGACAGTCTGCGACTAGGGCTCTTGCGATTGCAATCCGCTGACGTTGGCCGCCTGAGAGTTGTATCCCACGCTCACCCAGTTGAGTATCAAGACCCTGCGGTAAGCGCTCTATAAATTCAAGCGCATGCGCAGCTTCACAGGCCGCATACACTTCATCCAGACTGGATTGCGGTCTGCCAAATCGAATGTTTTCAAGAGCACTGGTCGCAAATATCACTGGGTCTTGAGCCACTAAGGCCATCGTTTGACGTAACAATAGCGGGTCAAAATACCTTATATCAATGCCATCCAGAGTAATATTGCCTGATTGCGGATCGTAAAATCTAAGTAGCAATGAAAATAATGTTGTCTTGCCCGCACCAGAGGGACCCACTAAAGCAATTTTTTCCCCTGATCTAATTTCAAAGGATAAGTTTTCGATGGCCGGCATCTGCAAGCGCGTTGGATAAGAAAAGCGAACCTGATTAAATCGTATAGCGCCAGTGACTGGTGATGGCAATTTAACAACAGGGTTGATTCGTTCTAGGGTTGAACGAGTATCTAGCAATGCCATGAGTCGTTCGGTAGCACCAGCTGCACGCTGGATTTCTCCCCAAATCTCAGACAAAGTACCAGCACCAGTCGCTACTAAACTGGCATAAAAGACAAACGCAGATAGCTCACCTGCGGATAGTTGTCCAGCCAGCACATCATGACCCCCAATCCACAGAATCATCCCAACTGCAGAAAATGCAAACAGCATAACGATCGCAATCAGCCATGCTTTGAGTCGAATTCGAGCAACTCCAGCAACATAAGCTTCTTCTGTTGCGTGCGCAAAAATAGTTTGTGTCTGCGATTCATGGGCATAGGCCTGAATCGTACGTATTTCATGAATTGACTCATCAATGTGGGCAGAAACATCGGCCACACGATCTTGACCATCACGTGACAAATGTCGCACTCGGCGCCCAACGATGAGTATTGGTATCAAGGTTACCGGTATACCTAAGACAATCAACAACGCCAACTTAGGACTAGTCAAGAATAGCAGGATTAATGCACCTAGCATCATCAATGCATGCCGGATAAACATCGACAATCCAAAACTAATAACCTGCCGCAACTGATCGGTATCATTAGTTAAACGAGAAACAATATCACCCGTACGAACCGCATCATAAAAGTCTGCCGACAATGTCAGCGCATGATCAAAGACTGCACGCCGCAAATCTGCGATAACACGCTCACCTACCGTCATCATTAAATAAAATCGAGTAAATGTTGCAGCTGCTAATATGACTGCAATTACAAATACACCAATAAGTGCCCAGTTAAGAAGCATTGGGTTTCGCGCACCAAAACCCTGATCTATAACCATGCGTAAACCCTGCCCCAGCGCTAGCACACAGGCCGAAGCAATCATTAGAGCAATCAATGCGCAAAGCACACGCCAACGGTATGGCAGTACAAAACGACTTAGTCGCCGCAACTGTGAGACATTGCCTGTTACTTGCTCAGCACCAGATTGAATCTTCATCTACAGCTTAGTACTTGTCTGATGACTAGCATCATTATGAATATTGCTTTAAAAATTTTAAAACAGCTTGATTAAAAAAATATGGTTGCTCTACATTAGACAAGTGAGCAGCTGAAGGGATAATTATTAATTCAGCGTCTCGCAAAGCAGCTTGCATTTGCTGGGCCATCCATGGCGTAGTAGCGTGATCATGTTCTCCTACCATCACTAGAGCAGGACACTCTATTTGATTGAGTTGATCTAAAACATCAATACGCGATATCGCATTACAACACCCAGCGAAACCATCTACTGGTGTATTACGTATCATGTTTCCAATCCGGTCCATCTCTAAGGGTTGCGCATTGCGAAATGGTTCAGTAAACCACCGCGCCAAAGTGGATTCCACTAAAGCCTCCATCCCCTCATTGCGTGCATTTTTTACCCGCTCAGCCCACATCTCTAATGCGTTCTCTGGACGCCTGCTCGTTGTGTCTGCCAATACTAGTGTTTTTAAAATACCTGGATATGCGATTGCAAAAGTCTGGCCAATCATACCCCCCATCGATAAGCCAATGAAATGTGACTTGTGAATATTTAATGCCTGAAACAATCCAGCAAGATCAGTAGCCAATTCGCTTAAGGTATATGCACCTACGGGCGCGCTGCTGAGCCCATGACCGCGAGTATCATATCTTAGAACACTAAAGTGCCTAGCCAATTCTTCAGCCAATCCGTCCCACATTCCCAAATCACAAGCCAGCGAATGGTATAGCGTCACCCAGGGACCTGAACCTGAAATTTCATAATTACAGGTGATACCATTGATATTTTTTTTCATCACTATACGTTTCTAGTGCAATAGAAGCACTTCGTTTAATTAAGCACTTCATTTAATCCAATATTAATCTAACACTATTGTGCTTTTATGTTTCCGGCATTGGCAATTGTGGTGAATATCGCGATATCGCTTGCGATCAATTTGTCAAACGCTGCAGGCGTTGTTGGGCTTGGCTCCAAGCCAATCGGTGCCCATCGCTTACGCGCCTCAGGATCATTTAAAATTCGCGTCACTTCATGATTTAAACCCATCAAAATTGGCTTGGGGACCCGTTGCGCCGTAAGCAATCCAAACCACAATATTGACTCGAATTTAGGTACGCCGGCTTCCGCAATGGTCGGTACATCGGGTAGCAATGGGTCCCGCTTGATAGATGAAACACCTAAACCTAATAACTTACCCTCACGCACAAATACTACAGCATTCGCAATCGGTGACATAAAAAAATTTACTCGTCCAGTCAAAGACTCGGTTAACGCCTCTGGAATTCCCTTGAATGGAATATGCACTGCATCAATCTTTGCCATACTCTTAAATAACTCACCAGCAAAATGACTACCGCTACCTACCCCGGCTGATGAGAAATTAAATTGTCCAGATTTTTGTTGTGCGGCTTGCATTAGATCTTTTAAATTTTTATAGCCGGATGTTGGCGATGTCACCAATACATATTTAGATACCGCTGTTTGCGAAATTCCTGCAAAGTCACGCAATGCATTAAAAGGCAATTGTGAATAAATTGCAGGTGCAACAGCATGTGCAGAGGATACAGCTAGCAATGTATAGCCATCCGGATTTGCATTAGCTGTAATATTAGCAGCTATCGTGCCCCCTGCACCGGGACGATTATCAACAATCACTTGTTGCTTATATTCCTCTGATAACCGTTGTGATATATAGCGTGCGGTAATATCTGGCCCTCCTCCCGGAGTAAACCCGACTAATATTCGTATGGGTTTTATAGGGTAATCAGCTGTGACTGCGCGACTTGCTGCAGTGTACAAACCGCACCAAAAAAATAAACTCATTACAATTACATAACATACATTCCTTAAACCCATCACATCACTCCAATAACTGTTATAAAAAAATGCTTTTTTAAAAAGTCTCGTTTATATCAACTCATTGCTTACAGACTGAATGCATCCAGATTGTTTTTAGCGAATTATTTTTAAGTTTTTCATAATATAGTATGCACTATAACAGTCCAAAATCATTGATGTCACGATATGGACGGCTCCAGATCAAACATTGCCGGTAATTTTCAATAATTTAGGTATGATCATACTTTTTGAAAGTCTAAACATGTCAACTTACCACACTCCTGTATCCATTAATCCTAAACCTCTTATTGGTGAAGTTGCACTCATTACTGGTGCAGCAAAAAATATTGGTCGGTCTATCGCACTAGAGCTTGCAGCAGCAGGTGCTACTGTTGCTATCAATACTCGTAGCTCATTGTCTGAAGCGAATGCCGTTGCTACAGAGGTTCATGCAATGGGTGGTAATGCCGCCGTTTTTGTAGCAGATATTGCAGACCCAGAAGCAGTCAAGCAAATGTGCGCTGCAGTTGTTAGCACACTGGGAACAATTACAACCCTTGTATTGAATGCTTCTGTTCGCCAAGAAATTCCATTCACTGAAATGACTTTTAGTCAGTGGCGAGAAGTCATGTCTATCTCACTCGATGGCTCATTTCATTGCATTAAAAATGTTATGCCTGGAATGCTTGCAAGAGGCTGCGGCAATATCATTACCTTAGCAGGGGACACTGCATTGACAGGTGCGATTGGCAAGGTGCACAGTTCATCTGCAAAAAGTGGCTTAGCGGGAATGACTCGGGCTTTAGCACGCGAGCTCGGACCCCAAGGGATTCGTGTCAACTGCGTCTCACCGGGTAGCTTTAATACCACACGACCATCATCTCGACCCGCACGCCAACCTGCTGCCGGTCGAATTCCTCTAGGTCGATGGGGTGATTCGGCAGAGTGCGCTGCCACCGTTCGTTTTTTATGTAGCCCTGAATCAGGCTTTATTACTGGCCAAACTATTCACATTAATGGCGGCCAATGGACTTTTGCATAAACTACATTTCAGAAGTTGGCTTGATTTAACGTCCTGATTTAGCATCTTAATTCACCTCTTTAATTAAACACAATCGATCCATTTATTTTTAAAAGGAGTTTACATGTCCACTCTTACCCCACGCCTTCCCAAAATTCCACCAGAGCAAATGACCGAAGAGCAAAAAAAAGTAGCAGCAGAAATTGTGGCAGGTCCTCGTGGTGAGTTACGCGGCCCCTACATTCCGCTTATTCGTAGTCCAGGGCTTGCCAGTCCACTTCAGCAAGTGGGCGAATATCTTCGCTTCGGCTCTCCCCTTGATCGACGTATTGCAGAGATGGCCACATTATTAGCTGCACGTCATTGGACACAACATTATGAATGGATTGCGCATCACAAACATGCCATGACTGCCGGATTAAGCCCGGAAATTGCCCAAGCTATTGCCGAGGGTCGGCGTCCCACGAATATGGCTGCTGATGAAGATGCCGTATATGATCTTGTCATGGAATCGTTAAATAATAAAAGTGTTTGCGATACCACCTACAATCGTGCGCTAGTATTATTTGGCGAGCAAGGCATTATTGATTTATTGGGTATCTCAGGATACTACGCACTGCTCGCGATGATTCTTAATGTTGCGCGCACTCCGTTACCTGTTGGTCGCGATCCAATGATGCCTTGGTTTCCCCACTAATATTGCTAAAAAATTAATCTGTTCTTACTACTTACACTTCTTGCCGGACACAGCTTCGCCTCCATGGCGGTGCTGGTCTTGGCGGCGGTCGCCCCAGCCGTTGCCCTAGATTATGGTATTAATAGTTCGCTCATTGGTTACCAAATCAGTTTGATTAGTTTTGGGATGATGTTAACCCTCACATTATTAGGTAATACGAGCAAACGATATGGAGCGGCACGCACTAATCAAATTGGGCACGCTTTCATCGCAAGCGGTATTTTAATACTACTCATACCTTGGCTACCATTTCTGATCGTGGGATCACTGATTATTGGTTTAGGCTACGGCATGATCACCCCTTCCGCCTCTCATTTACTGATGCGTTATACCTTGCCACATCGTCGTAGCACAGTATTTTCTATCCATCAAATCGGAATCCCTGCAGGTGGCATACTTGCATCCTCGATCGCACCTGCGATCACTGTGTATGCAAGTTGGCACTGGGCAGTACTTTTTAGTGCAAGTCTGTTAGTTTGTGTTGTATTACTCATGCAAGTACGGCGCCATCATTGGGACGATGATCGCGATCAAAGTGCGGCTATCATCACCCCCAATCCATTTGCAGGTACTCAAGCAATTTGGGCTCATCCCAAGCTAAGACTTGCCACACTGGCCGGCAGTTGCTTTTCGTGGGTACAATTCTGCACAGCGACATTCACGGTTGTTGCTTGTGTATCTGTATTGCAGATGGACTTGTTAATTGCAGGCACTGTATTGTCTGTAGTACAACTCTCAAGCGCAGCTGGTCGAGTATTAATGGGGTGGATTGTCGATCGTATTAATAACACAATCATCGTCCTGGGTTTCAATGCAGCCATCTTAATCATTGCTACTATCGCAACCCTTTTTTTAACCCCAGAATTGCCATTATTTGCAATCTATATTTTATTTGCGGTTCTTGGTGCAACCTCTGGTAGCTGGCCAGGAGTGCTGTTATCCGAAGTGGGACGACTAGCCCCCTCGGGAAATGTTAGCTTAGCCATCAGCGGTTCTCTAGTCATTACGAACGTAGGTAAATTTTTAGGACCTATTATTTTCGTCAATATGTATGCTTATTCACAACAATATACCCTAACATTTGCAGCTCTTACTGTACCAGCAGTAATTGCTTTATATAGTTTATATGCGGCTCAGCAACAATCAGAACAGACCACATAAAATTAACTCACATAATGCGCATATTCATTTTTAACAGTGCACATTTTTATTTTTCTGTAAATTTATCGAGCTCGCATCTATATGAACACGATACTAAAGGTATTTTTCATAATCAGCATTTTAATAACATTTACTGCACGTTCTCAAACACCCAGCCCGCAAATGCAATACAACGATGCATGCGCCCACTGCCATACACCTGGACTTGGTGGCGCACCTCGCTTAGGTTCAGCTAAAGACTGGAGTGCACGCATCCGTCCTGGCCTTAATTTACTGTATCAATCAGCACTATATGGTGTACCCAATACAACCATGTCCGCCAAAGGTGGATACAAAGAATTAAGTGATATTAATGTACGTGCAATCGTCGATTTCATTCTGAGCGCAAGTCAAATAACACCTTTGCAACTTGCTGCCGCAGTTCGCTATGATACGCTAGGTATTAAAGACCGTGAATTCATTTATTTAGATGCTAATTTTGACGGCGTGTTAAATAAGCAAGAACTTGGTCGCGATTCGATGTTGACTGATAAGCTATCACGCTTTGACCAAAATTTTGATGGTGTAATTAGCTTTAAAGAATACCAGACTCTAACTATTGAGCTTGAGGGGGATCGGACAAATGCTAATGTTACTGATTTAACAATCAGCAACGAGATTCACTTGATATTGCAATCTATGCCCCTACTAAAAGGGCAGGCCATAAAAATTGATGTGCAAGCTGGGCGCGTGATAATCACTGGCATGGTCAATACAGCACAGGATATTCTTAGCGTGCAACGTGCCCTGCGTTGGGTCTCTGGCATTAAACAAATAGACAATCGTTTAGTATCTGGGGCGCTATTAGCTTGGGACTAATAGCGCCATTTGATTCAAACTAATCAGTAAGCTTAACGCAGTTGCTACCATTTTATTGCGAGCAGTAATTACTCATTTTTACACTACTCAAAATATCATAGTCGTTATTCCACCTTGCAGCTAAATGGTTATTGGTACTAATTATTGATTAGCAACAATACCTGCAGCCTTAACCGTTTTTGCCCATTTTACTAGCTCAGTCCGGATATACGCTCCAGCTTCAGCGGGTGAGTTTCCAATGGGCACCGATCCTAATCGTGCAAATCGCTCACGCACTTCAGGTAATCCAATAATTCGAACGGATTCTTTATTCAGTTTTTCAATGATTGGCGTTGGAATCTTAGCCGGTCCAATCAAGACGCCCCAAGAGGTCGATTCATAGCCAGGCACTGTGTCTGCTATTGCCGGCACATCGGGCAACTCTGTTGAACGCTCTTTTGAAGTCACCCCCAAAGGTCGCAAACGCCCACCTTTAATATGCGGTAGTGTTGCAATAACCGTATCAAACATGACATCCACTCTGCCACCCATCAAATCTGGATGTGCTGCAGTGCTACCTTTATAGGGCACATGCAAAAGTTTTACCCCGGTCATCAGCTTAAATAATTCTGCGCTCATATGCGGTGAGCTCCCCGTACCACTGGAAGCAAAACTTAATTTATCAGGGCGCGCCTTAGCCATCTCAATCACATCTTTGACGGTTTTACCAGAAAACTGATTGTGGGTGACTAATATCAAAGGATTAGCTGCAGTAATTGTAATCATTGAAAAATCACGGCTCGAATCATAGGGTAATTTATGAACTGCAGCATTCACTGCAAAGCTCAACGAACCCAAACCCAGCGTATATCCATCAGGGGCCGACTTTGCAACTAAGTCCGTACCAATAATGCCTGTAGCTCCAGTGCGATTATCAACGACTGCATTAACACCCCAAGTTTGAGAAAATTTTTCCGCGAGCATACGAGCAGTGACATCTGAAGCACCGCCAGGTGGGAATGGCACAATAATTCGGATTGGGCGATCGGGATACGCTGCCATGGCCATGGTATTCATTAAAAAAGACGCTACGATACCTAAGTAACTTAATATCTGATTGGCGGCATTTGTGGTGCCCATGGTTTTGGTGTAAATCTTCATATTACCCTCTAGTTTAATTATTAATCGGTATAGTCTAGCAATTATAACGTTGTGGCACATGAATCCATATTCTCACCGACGTGCACAAGCAAAAAAACGTGCATTTAGCGCTGCACCTAATGCAGACTAAAGGCAAGGTCGATCCGTCCGTATTTTGAACTAATTGCCTGCCCTATATTACCTACGGACCTTAATTTCATATACTATCGAGGATCAATAAACTGCATCATACAAAATAATTGCTAGCCTTATTATTTGTTAATATGACTCATCTTTTAATCATATTTAAATCATTTTTTAACTTACTTGCCTTTGCATTAATACCATCTATTTTGGAGATCATGTGATGAAACTATCAGCCGCAGCACAAGCTCAGCAAGAACTCAAACTCAGCAAACGTAAAGCTGCATTACTTGAAAAATTACCAAAGCGTGCAGATGAGGACCCTTTTGTTGTTGGTATCGGTGGCTTTTATCGGCGATGGTTTAATTTAATCGATGACATTCAATTATTAATTGATACTGTTAAAAACATTAAAAGCACAGAAGATGAAGATTGGGTCCCTGTATGGAGCGCAGTCGCAGAAAAGTATGAGGCAACTGGCGATACATTACTAAAAAAACGGGATCGTATCGGTGCTCGAAAAGCTTATATTCAAGCTAAAACATTTTTTAGTTTGGCACGCTTTCCATCTCCATATTGGTCTGGCTCGTCTATCTGTCCACCAACAATGAGTGAAATTAAAACCGCATCCTATAATAATTATTTACGTTGTTTTGATAAATCTGCCGCACTACTCGATGGTCATATTGAAACAATTACCGTTAAGAAAAAAGGCATGGTCGCTACGGGTTATCTTCGACTCCCCAAGGGAGCATCAGCCAAGAATAAAGTGCCTGCAGTTTTGGTTATGTGTGGTGCAGATATGTATAAAGAGGATAGAGAAAAATATGCTGAGGGTGCACTGAGCCAAGGTATGGCAGCCTTAGTAGTCGATGCACCAGGAACGGGACAAACCACATTCCCACATGCGCCTGAGTCAGTGATTGCCTGGAAAGCCGCAATCGATCTACTTTCAGCTCGCCCCGAAATCGACGGTAATCAAATTGGGGCTTTTGGTGTGAGTCGTGGTGGATTATGGGTCATTCGCTTAGCTGCACATGACCCTCGTATCAAAGGCCTAATTGCTTGCGCCCCTGGTGGCGTTGGATATTGGGGAACGGATGAGCAACGTAAACAATGGCGTGACGCAGCCTTAGAGCGTTCACGCACCAACTGGTTTGGCCCCAAAGGTAGCCGTCCACCGCTTAAACCAGTGACAGAGCAGTCACAACGAGAAGAATTCTTAAAGTGGTCACTCAAAGACCAGGGCTTGCTCGATAAATTACAAATGCCGATGTTTCTAGTGAATGGGAAGATTGATCACCTCACCCCCATAGAGAATCTCTATATGTTACTAGAAAGTGGGCCTGCTGATAGCCGCGTTGCACGCGTATATCCTGACGACGGTCATATTGCAGCTAAAAATGAGCGTGAGTGGGGACCTGCATCTTGGGCATGGTTACGCGGTGTATTGACCCAAGGTAAGAACAGCAAATCTACCAAATCAAGTATTAGCACGAAAAAAACGAGTAACGCAAAGCCAGCGATTAAGAAATCAGTATCAAAGAAAAAGTCAGCTACTCAGAAATAAAACTAGATGGCAATCTTGCCGCTTTGCAAATTTGCGGCAAGATTGCGCTAATCGACTCACGCAATACTGCATTCGCAGCGTCGTCAAATGCAGTTAGTTCTGCGTTGAGCACGACTAATTTCGCTCCGCGCTCTATAGCTCTAGGCACTAATGCTGCAACTGGATACACCCGTAGGGTAGTGCCAACAGTCATTAATAAATCACACTGATCAATTGCGGCAGCTGCAGCGTTAACGATTTCTGGCACTAATGGTTGACCAAAAGAAATCGTGTCGCTCTTTAATAGCCCACCGCAGTGGACACACGCAGGATCTGGATCGCCTTGGCGTACCCGCTCCAATGTCTCTTGCATAGGGCCTCGCCATTGACAGGTTAAACACATTACTTTGTGCAGGCTACCATGCACTTCAATAACACGCTGCGGTGTTAAACCCGCTCGTTGATGTAATCCGTCTATATTCTGCGTAATCAGTGCTCGTAATCGGCCACTTTGCTCGAGTTCAGCTAGCGCTAAATGTCCAACATTTGGTTCTGCTGTCCATGCTGGATGCGCTAATCTAGACTGCCACGCTAAGCAACGCACTTCAGGATCTGAGATGTAATACCGAATATCCGACATTTGCTCAGCTTTCGGATTTAAAGTCCAAATCCCTTTAGGGCCTCGAAAGTCTGGAATGCCAGAATCAGTAGAAATCCCAGCACCTGTTAACACTACAATATTCTGAGATTGTGCAATCCATTCCTGTATCACTGATAATGTATATTGAGGCATTTTTTGATCCTTAGATGCTAAACCTCTACCAAAATTAAATGATATTTAGTTTTCCACAATACAGACCCCGTCATATAATCGTCGAATATTTTTAGACTTAATACTTAAATATCTAAAACTAATACATCGGTAATCTGTGATCGAAGGGACTCGGGGTTATACTCTTACCCATCATGCCATTAATGCCACTACATCTGATTATTATACTGACCACCATCAATTTTATTACGCAAAAAGGGTGTCGAATACTGCTGACCTTGTATGCAACGAATTTAGGTGCAGGTCCACTCGAAACTGGTGTAATGTTTGCATTATATGGTTTATTTCCATTTTTATTAGCTGTTATGGCTGGGCGATTAGCGGATCGATTTGATAATCGACTGCTGATGTACTGGGGCCTGAGTACTTATACAATTAGCTTAGCGATCCCATTTTTTCTACCTAACCTGAGCACTCTCTATTGGGTTGCTCCTATTTGGAGCGTTACCAGTATGCTTTGGGTGGTTGCCACTCAAAATTTAATTGGCATTATCTCTACAAAAGAGACGCGGACCCAAAACTTCAGCTTTTATAGCTTAGGCGAATCTCTTGCATCAATTGCAGGTCCAATTATCGTTGGCGTATCTATCGATTATTGGTCACACTTGCCAACTTTTTTAGTATTAGCGGCAATACCTGGACTATGCACTGCGATCATTCTCTTTAACCGTCAACGACTACCTACACCCGAGATCAAACCGTCCGTCGAGAATCATAAACAACAGTTGATGGACTTGCTACGTCTGCCTGCGATGCGTAATGCTTTGCTAACAAATGCTGTAGTGATGGCCGGATTAGATCTGTTCAATCTCTATATGCCCATTTATGGTCATAGCTTGCATTTCTCAGCGACGACTATTGGCTTAGTCATGGGTGCTTTTGGTGCAGCGGCTTTTGTCACGCGAACAGCTCTGCCTACACTCACAAAATGCTGGACTGAGAAAACCGTCTTAATGGGGGCCTTAGCTATTTCTGGATGTGTATTTATTGCTATACCGTTCACGGCTAGTGCCCCTTGGTTGGCATTTTCAGCCTTCTTGCTTGGGTTAGGTCTAGGCTGCGGCCAGCCCTTATCTATGGTACTGGCTTTTAACGCTGGGCCTCCTGGGCGCTCAGCGGAAGCCCTTTCAGTACGGCTGGCGGTAAGCTATGGCGCACACGTAGTAGTTCCGCCAATGTTTGGTGTCATTGGAAGTCTATTAGGTATGGCGCCAATTTTCTGGACTTGTGCTGTAGTGATGGGCAGTGGCGCTTATTTAAATTATCAGCCTAAGAACCCACCTATGCAGTGATTACTTATCTACCAGTCGCGACGTATCCAGCACTCACACACTGAGGTCAATAAACGGTTAAACCATTCATTTAAGGGTAAGCATTCTCTGCCCTACCGGTAGTCAGTAAATGATAGTAACTACTGATAAATAAATTCATGCGATAGTAGTTTCGAATATGGCTATAGGATTCAAATTTAATATTCCGAATAATTTCATCTTTGCTCATTCCTTTGGCAAATGCAGCTCGCATACCCTGATCAAAATCTTGCAGCATTTTAGCCTCATGTAATACATCCGCTTTATTCCCAATATCGCCATGGCCTCCTAAATATATATCCACATCCATCTTTGCAATTGTTTCTAAAATAGAGACCCATCCTGCAATCGAAGGGGTAAATGATGGGTTTGGCCAACTCTCTTTTGAAAATGGCCCTCCCGCAAAGAATACTCGCTCTTTTGGAAATCTCACGAAGGTATCACCGGGGTTCTGTCCTGCACCCATATACAAAATCTCTACAATGCGTCCACCTACATTTAATGTCATTGATGAATCAAATGTAATATCGGGCAAGACTAATTGCACAGCCTTGCCATCAAATTGCATTTGTTTAAAATAACCCTGACGGCGCTTCATCTCCAATCCAAAATGATGTTGCATCATGCCCGCAGTATCTCGATGTGCAATAAATAATGCACCCTCGCGCTTAAATACTGTGTTACCAAAGTAGTGGTCTCCATGTGCATGGGTATTAATAACCCAGCGAATTGGTTTGTCTGTAGTTTTACGAATCGCTACCAAAAGTTCTTCAGCGCGTTTGGGATGCTGCCTCGTATCAATAACTAACACACCTTCAGATGTCACTAACCAAGCATTATTAGATTCTTGATGATGATATTGAAAATACAGACCGGGGGCGACTTCTGTAACCTTAATGGGGACGTCTTTCTCATCCACCTCACCGGCACCTGTGGCTTGGGCCCATGAAAATCCACAGAAAATCAACATGAATAACACCGCAATCCATTTTTTGATACTTTCCAAACCTTTTATCATGACGCATCCTCCTGTTCTTCGACTGTATCGCTTATATTCACGCAAGCACTCATCATCGTATAATATTCTAACCAAACCTAAAAGAAGACAAAAAAGTCATTTAATCTCCATATCGATCTAAACACTATGAAACAGATATTCCTAAGCTGATTCTTATCCTATACGATCTCATAAAATAATACTCATTATTGGAGGCAGGTCATGAATAAATCTCTACGTTCAATCATCAGCACGCTCACGCTGGGGCTAATAATCACAACCATACAGGCCCAAAATTATCCAAACCGCGCTATACGTATCCTTATACCCTTTACTGTCGGTAGCGCTGCAGATGTCATAGCGCGTGCTATCGAGCCTGCGTTACGTGACCGACTTGGGCAAGCAATTGTGATTGACAATCGCGGCGGTGCCGGCGGCAATATTGCTGCTGAGCTTGCTGCTAAAAGCGTGCCTGATGGATATACCTTAATGATGGGCACAATTGGCACGCATGCGATTAATTTAAGTTTATATTCAAAGCTAAACTATCACCCAATTACCAGCTTTACACCCATTACTAAAGTTGGAGACAGTCCCAATATTTTAGTTGTTAATCCCAGTGTCCCAGCAAAAACAGTCAAAGAGCTAATCCAAATCGCTAAAAATAAACCAGGTATATTAAATTACGGCACTTCGGGCTCTGGCACTTCTGTGCATTTGTCAGCTGAGCTATTTAATAACATGGCCAAAGTTAAAACGATCCACGTACCGTTCAAAGGTGCTGCAGAAGCATTAACCGCACTTATTTCTGGGCAAACCGATTTAATGTTTGCCAGCATGTCTTCTGCAATCCCAATGATTAAAGCAAATCGTCTCCGGCCTCTGGGTGTCACCTCTCCAACTCGCACCGCTGCACTGCCTGAGATACCCACAATCTCTGAAGCTGGATTGCCTGGTTTTAATGCTGTTGCATGGTATGGCTTAGTGGGACCTGCAGGGCTACCCATTGCAATAGTGAGTGCTCTGAATAAAGCTATGCTCGATTGCCTAGCACAGCCCGATGTCAAAGCACGCCTAGCCAACTCTGGCGTCGAAACTGTTCCCGGTAATTCAGAGGAGTTTCGTAAATTAATTGAGTCTGAAATACCTAAATGGGCAGCAGTAGTTAAAGCTTCTGGCGCAAAAGCTGATTAATTCAGCTTTTGCAGCTACGCTATCCTAACTACAATCTTACCAACCATAGCGCTTGCTTCCATATGCGCCTTAGCGGCGGCTAATTGATCAAAATTAAACACTTTATCAACAATCGGAATCATTCTGCCATTTTGCAAGGCAGGTAGCATATCCCTTATAAACCCAGCAGCAGATTCAGCACGCCCACTCACCGGTAAACGAGCATTTGATACGCCAAAAATTTCTAAGCGGCCAACATGCACTGCATTTAAATCAATCTCTGCGCTAAATTGGTTGTCAACATAACCCACAGTTGCTAGGCGGCCACGGAAAGCCAAGCATCGCACGCACTCAGCAAATACCGATCCACCAACACCGTTAACGACTAAATCAACACCATGACCACCCGTTGCAGCTCTAACAGCTTCTGCGAAATCAGGTTGACGTGTTGCAATGCCTACATCAAGACCAATTGTTTTTAACTGATCCAGTTTTTGCTGTGACCCAGAAGTCCCAATACTCTTTGCACCCAGCTCTTTCGCCATATGAATACTGGCCATCCCTGCGCCTGAAGATGCCCCCATCACTAACAATGTCTCACCTGCCTGTAGATGTCCATACATCACTATGGCTTCATAAGCCGTAATATAACTCACTGGAACAGCAGCGGCCTGCTCCCATGATAAGCATTTGGGTTTAGGCATGAGTTGATGTATATCCATGACTGCATACTCTGAAAAACCACCACGTACTCGGCCAAACACCTCATCACCGATTTGAATCCCTGAGATACCATCACCTACAGCGTGAACAATGCCTGATGCCTCACCTCCACCCTGTTTTTCTGGCCCTCCATGCACTGCACCGCCTGCAAAAATCTCGCCACGATTCATTGCAGAAGCAAACACTTTAATCACTACTTCCTGTGATTTAGGTTGCGGTACTGGCATATCGCGGAACTCTATAAAAGTTTTATGATCTTTAGTAACAATCCATCCTGATTTCATGATTTTTCCAATGTATAAAAAATTTGATTAAGAAATTAATCAGCTCTACATAATGTATCAAACTACTTACTCCATCGCCATTTCACTCACGATCGGCCCCCAACGACGTAACTCCTTCTGTACAAATTGCGCGGTACGCTCGGGAGAGGTGCTGACAACAGGTTCGGCACCTGCCTGCCTTAAAAACTCTTGCATCTGTGATAGCGCCATAATTTTAGCATTGGCTTGACTGAGGGCATCTACAACTGCACGCGGCGTATTGGCCGGCAAAAACAATGCATTAAAAGCTTGCACAACCAACTCTGGCATACCAGCTTGTCCCGATGTTGGAACATCAGGCACTGCATGTAAACGCTCTTCAGCACAAATCACCAACATTCGAATGCGGCCTGCTTTGTGATACTGCAGTGGGGCAGGACTAATCGTTGGCATATAGACAGGAATATGTCCTGCGACCAAGTCGCTAAGGCCCGGACCTGCCCCCTTATACGGAATATGAACCATCTTTAAATCACCGCCTAATTTTTTTAACAACTCGCCTGTCAAATGCGTGATGCTTCCGGTGCCAGCCGAACCATACGATAACTGCCCAGGATTCTTTTTCGCAAAATTCACCAGCTCTTTTAACGCCTTAACTGGCATCGATGGGTGCACTGCAACTCCAGTAGGCACCATTGTGATAATCCCTAATGGGGTGAAATCTTTAATTGGGTCATAGCCCAAATTTTTATTACCTAATGGATTTAGCACATGAGTAGTAGTGTTAGCGATGAGTAACGTATGGCCATCTGGTTTAGCGCGAACAACCTCCATTGCACCTATTGCCCCAGATGCACCCGCGCGATTATCAATCACTATAGCCTGCCCTAATACTCGGGTCATCTCCTGAGCCCAACGCCTACCAATGATGTCATTAACACCCCCAGGTGCAAACGGCACCACAAGACGAATTGGACGATCAGGAAACTTAGTTTGTGCAGCCGATTGGCATACTGCGCCATACATGAATATGAAAATTAAGATCGACCGCTTTAGATTCAAAGACTCCAAACGCCAAATCGACGACATGCACAACTCTCCTTCAAAGTTACCTTATGAATACAATCACTTAAATTGCATTTTTTACGTTTACAGAAAGAATAGAGTTAGCATTCTCATGTCTTAGAGCAATCATACAACATGAGCTAATATGCACAAAAAACACACACAATAGCTAAACTTCAATCATAGTCGTGATGCTAAATCGTATCTCTCATTTGCGCAACTGACTACAATGCTGGGCGTCCGTTAATTAAACGGGTCCGATTAAGTCATTACACCTGATAATTCCACTCTCGCCACCCGCCCAGTAATGGAAAATACAATCCCATACAAATATTCTTATGACCCAAGGCGCTCAGGAATTCCGCATAGCGTTCTAATTGTGGGCGATAACGTTCTTGCTCATTATTTAAGAATTGCTCAATACCAGACCCTGTATGTGCACTTGTCTTATAGTCAATAACCCACCTGACACCTGCAGCATCAATAAATGTGCGGTCTATAACGATATTGAGCAATTGCGTACCATTTAATCCTGTTAACTTTAGCTCAGCCTGGGCATCTGGATGCGCAGCTAATAACCATCGACCTCGTTTATCGTTCAGGGTTTCTTGCAAAGCTTTAATCACTCGCTCTATTGAAGTATTCAGTTCAGACTCTGGAACGCCTAGGCGAGTTAATTCGCGCTGCCAACGCGGTCTTAGCTCAACAATACGCACCAGGGGCCATTGCTCTAGACCTTGATCGGCGATTGATTGCAGACCTCTATGCACCACAGTACCCACATGCATAGCGCTTGCAGAAGCCCAATTAAACTCCACTTCACCGAGACGAGTTCCAAGCAATTCTGGCTCTACAGGATTGGAGTTCTGATGAATTGCTAACGGTAATTGCGGTCTCGACCAGTCAATAGGTAATCGGTAGTACCTTAGCGCCTCTAGCGAAATAGTATCTGATGAATGAGAATTATGAACTTCTTCTGAATTAGTATTTTGCGATAGACTAATATATTGACTGGATATTGCAGGCCACAAACGCGCCAACAAAGAGCGGCTATTGGGAATAATCTCTTTGGCTGTTTGATCACTTGAAGTTGACGCTTGAGCGTTGTTATTATTAGGATCGAGACTTTTTTGTTTATTTTTAATCTGTCCAATCAAGTGTAAAACTGACCTAGCACGAGTTGCTGCAACATACAATAGTCGTGCATCCTCGTGCTGCGATTTAAGACTTTCTAAACCATTCATATAACTATAAAGGGAGTCATTACTGTGACTATTACTGTTACTTAAGGGCGCTAACAGTAAATAAGGTGAGCTGCCTGGACGTCGGCGCTCATTCCATTGTAGTAATTGATTTTTATTGCTTCTGGGAGCGCGGCCCAAACTGGGAACAATCACAACATCAAACTCCAGACCTTTCGCTTTATGGATAGTCATCAACTGCAAACGTGCAGAGCACTGGGTATCTGGCAATGCAAACAGTTGTTGCACTTGCTCCGTCAAGACTTCAAAATCTAATAAATCACCTGCTGTTTGATGCGCTTCTAGCAAGTTGAAGAATACATGTGCATCAGCAAGATCAACGGCTAGCTCTAAGCAAGCCGGCCCACCTAGCGCCAACCAAGCGCCTTCAACCCAGCGCGATAAAGACACCCGGCGACGTTGTGTAATAAAAGTCGCCAAAGTATTTCGCAGTTTAAGGATTCGAACTTGTCCGTCCATTGATAATTGCTGAAAACGCAATTCGTCGTTGATGGCCTCCCAAATTACACGCTGTTGATCATCTGCAAGCAAATGCGTTAAATCCGCTAATGAAATACCACACCATGGAGCGCGCAACACCGCTAGCCAAGCAATGCTGTCGGCACTGTGCAGTAATGCACGGGTTAGCGCAAATAAATCCTGAACTACAGGACGCTCACCAAGTGCTTCAATATCAATCGCCTGAAAACTAATATTTTGTTTTTTGAGTAATGGAATCAAACTCACCAAATGACTACGATTACGCACTAGCACTGCAATCGTACTCACATCACTGGCTAAGCTTTCACGTATCAATTTGAATACTAAGTCAGCTTCTTGCTCACGATCCATAGTGGTCATGGAATGCAGTTTCACTAAGCCACCAATAGTGTCCTGACGAGCGCACGTAGACGCAGAATATGTTACTGCACCATTTAGTAGATCATCCTGTTTAGGCAACACTTTTTCAAATGTGTGATTAACCCATTCCACTATCCCTGGTTGGGATCGAAAGTTAACACTGAGCATTAATGGACGCAAGGGTATCCCTGCAATTCCATCTTGCCGAACAGACAAATACAATCCAACATCAGCCTGTCGGAACCGATAAATGGATTGCATTGGATCACCCACCACAAACAAGGTTCTACCATCGCCCTCTTCCCAACCTTGCACTAATCGCTCAATTAATCTGCGCTGCCCTGCTGCTGTGTCTTGAAACTCATCGATCAAAAGATGATGGATACGATAGTCTAGGCTAAGGGCTAAATCAGTTGGATTGTCATCAGCGCCTAATGCCTCTAATGCTGCTAAAGCGATGGCTTGAAAATCTGCTTCATGACGCTCACCCATCACAATATTCAGTTGTGCCGCTAACACAGGCAATATTTGCAATAGCGCCCCTAGCACTTGCCATTGCTTCTCTGTGTAAGTCGGCAATGGCAACGACCTTACTGTGAGTAATGCCTTCAGGCACTGCCTATCGACTGTCGCTAGTCGACCCAGCAAGGCGATAGCCTCCGGCTTACGGGGGTCTTTGGGAGGGAATCCATTATTTTTATTTAAGCTCTTGCGGACTTCATCATCCTTGGTAAACATGAAATGCATTATTCCATGCCATAAAGCCAAATCTACAACTTGATCTCTAATGCATCCATCCCAATCAAGGCAAGCTCGTAATGGAGTATCAATACCCATACTTTCTAATTGACTTGCAGCGTGACGAGTTAACTGAATCAGCGACTGTAAATCTTCAATTGGTAATTGATGTATAAACCGTAGCGCTTGTGTTAGGCCAGCCTCAATCTCGATTACTAAAGATGCCTCCAAAATCGCTCTTGTTTTAGCGGTATCAGCACCATGACCGCACAAATGATCCAGCCATTGATCACGCTTACTTAACATCTCAATAAATAAGTTTGCAACCTTGATCTGGTTGTTGTCTAGATGTAGTAACAAAGTTGCAATGGTTGTCTTGTAAATTATTTCCTCATCAAGCAACGCTAACGTTCGGCGCGCTGCCTCAGCGTACAATATTTGAGGTATTGTAGTAATCTTTGGCTGCCCTCCAAGCCGCGACATCACCGGCATCTGCCTAGCCAATGATTGGCATAAAGCATCAATTGTCTGTATCCGTAATCGATTCGGATTTTGATCTATATTCCAACTTTTTTTTGCTGCATGCAATCTAACTGCGCGCGCTAATTTCCATGTTTGTAGCTGATGTGCTGCCTTTGGCGCTTGCTCCTGTTCTGCGCTATATAGTGCGGCCAATACTCTAGCGCGCATTTCCGCTGCAGCCTTACGGGTAAAAGTAATCGCAATAATTTCTTCAGGCGAATCCACTGTAACCAGAAGAGCAAGTATCCGTTGAATTAATAATTCAGTTTTACCAGACCCCGCAGGCGCTTGAACAATATAGGAGTGGTAAACATCTAACGCCTGTTCACGCTGTGCGGCATCTGCGGGTAATGTAAGCATCTCGCTACACCACACCCAGGGCTTGATTAGAGTCATCTATCAATCCCTCTTCTTCTTCATCCCCATCTGCCATGCCATAAATTTCACGGACACGGCACACTGCTTTTAATTCGCAATACTCACAAGTTTGAGGGAACTTTTTAGGATCTACGCTAGCATCGCCAGCTTTAAAATCCTCGGCTAACCGGGTTAAAACTCTTTTCCAATCAATTAACTGATGTTCCCAATGTTCTATATGCTCTATATTTTTAGACTTAGTGTTATTAGATCTAAATTGCTCTACCTTTGAACTTAAAAAACCTTGATAATTTATATCGCCATTTTGTAAACCAATATACATAACACCATTATTCGCTTCAGTAGTGAGTGCGTATAATGGGAGCTGTGGTTCATCAGGTCGCTCTCCTTGGAGAGCATTCTTCGATATTTTTCCAGTTTTATAATCAATAATTAAATTTCCAGATCGCCAGAGATCTATACGGTCAATTTGGCCATCCCACTCAATACCTGCAAATCTCATAACGCGCTTTTCTTCTACCGCCTTCACAGCAAATGGCTCTCTTTGCAACTCTTGTTCTAATAGGTTTTCACATAATTGCGTGAGTCGCATCACTTCTAGTTTAGCAAACTCTTCTGAAATGACATCCGGATCGCGCTCTAGTAAACGATTTAGTGCGCTCTTTACGCTTTCATCGATTATCTGATGCTTATCCTCTCGACTTAAGGACTCTAAACTATCTCGAGAAGCAATTTTCTGCATTAAACAGGCCAGTGTTGCATGCGCTAAAACACCTCGCTCTGCAGCATCTAGGCCGTCATGGCTTCCCTCCAAACCAGTTGCTCCTAGGCGATGGGTGGCATAGGCCCTAAAGGCACATGCTGCTTGATTCTTAAACACTTGCGTGCCGCCCCTAACCTTAATCCCTGTAGGCAACGGCAAGCCTTGATTATCTTGTAAATACTCACGCCTCTTAGCGGTAAAAATGAGTTGCTCAACCGTGCTTTGTAATTCGATTACCACAGGCGCTGTAGGTAAATATTTAATTAATGGGCTGGCTTGTAATTCACGGTCACCATCACGTTTTGGGTAGGAGCATTCTAGAGCGGTTGCAGCCCCCAACCATTGGCGATACATTCGCTTGGCAAACTCAAGGTTCCATTCTGCTGTAGCTCCTGGCACCTGAGCAATACGCTGCCATTTCAGTGGTAAAAAAGGGTTTGGTTGCGGCACGATAGGCCACGCTTCATCAGTGAGCCCGCTCACCATTAAATGATCAAACTCTAAACCTGCCGCCTCTAGGGCACCCAAAATTTGTATCGATGTATATGTAGTTTCTGCTTGAAATACTACATCCGTTAAATTTTGTGATAACAAATTTACAGCTGATGCCAAATTGATTTTTCCAAGGATGACGTCGAATTGCGTTAGATGTGCAAGCTCAGCTCGAAATCGCTCGACCGTTTGATATTCTTCCGAACTCAAACTGCGATCGCCTGGCCACCCCCAAGACTTCAACAGTTGCGCAATACTAGCAATCCAAGCCGATGGCAATTGGCGTTGTTTTGCTGTTATTTGCACAAGGGTCACCCAATCCCCAATACGTCGGTGTAGCTCTGGCAGATTCGCTTTTTGCCTCTCGATCAATACCTGCAAAGTTGACAACTTAACCACATTACGGCGGCGCGAACGCACACTCGCATCTAGTTGCGCACGCGCTTGTTGTTCAACCTCAGCACCAGTAGCGAAAGGGCTACGTAACAAACTACCGAGCTCCGTCAATGAGAGCTTTTGCTGGGATGCTAATCGCATCACTAGCTGCGCGGTATGAATTAATGGAAAATCAAGCAACGCTCGGCCAACTGAAATATTATATGCGCGCTGTCTGTCGTTCGCGGGATCGAGTACGCGCTGCGGCTCAAATACGTCGTCAAAAATCCGCTCTACCATATCTCGGCGACTATCCAGATCCAGCACTACAACACCAATACGCAATGCAGGATTTTTTGTGCTTAAATCCCGAGTGCGTGTCGCTATCATCCGCAGCTCACATTCGGCATCGACACATTCAAATTGATATGCAGATGATTGCCGTACCGGACCGCCAGCCTCAATAATTGCATGGCCTACTATTGCGAAGGCCTCAAATAACGCAATGAGTTGTGGCGAGGGCTGATCAAATCCATAATAAACAATTGTTTTTATTTGACCTGGCTGTAGACTGCGCTTGCCTAGTGCTGAAATGATGGCATCTGGCAATCTCGCCTGATCGATCCAATGCTGTTTATCGCACTGCGCTCTAAAGCGTTGTGACCACACATGATATTCGGTGACATCTTGATTCAACGCACCACGGTAGTGATCGAGGTCTAATCGATACCGTACTGCTTGATTCCAAGCCTGTTGGACCAACCGAGCAGTAGCGCCAATATTTCGTAATAATTTTCCATTAGGACTTGCTGCAATAATTTCCTGCCAAAGGATTAGCTCTTGCGCAGCACTTAACACCAAATACTCTTGATCAGGATCGAGCGCTTGCCATTCACGATCAACAAATGACCCCAGCGGTAAAATATCTGCTGCGGGCCAAACGAGCAAGTTACGCGCCAATTGCGCTGAGTCGTATTCGCGCCGCAAATCTTGAGCTAAGCGTCGATTAGGCGTGATCACCACCATTTTGCATGCGTTCTGTTCGGCCAATCGCTCTAACAGTTCGCTGCGACTCGTCATTGCGTCACCCTTGCCATATTATTGCGGACCTGCAGAACAGCTCAGAGATGCAAATGACTTATTAACATGACTCTGCATGCATCCAGCTAGCATTCAACACTACGTGCCAAATGCTAGGTGCGTTACTTTTCAAGCAACTGTTTTTTAGCTTTGACTTTAGCCCAATCATCAGCATCACTAGGCGCGTCGATTTTTTCAATAATTACTGGCCAAGTTTTCGCCAACTCGGCATTCAATGCAATGAAATCACGCTGATCATCCGGCACATCATCTTCAGCAAAAATCGCTTCAACTGGACACTCTGCAACACATAGCGTGCAATCTATACACTCATCGGGGTCTATCACCAACATATTCGGCCCCACGTGAAAACAATCCACTGGGCATACATCTACACAATCAGAGTATTTACACTTTATACAAGATTCAGTAACAACGTAAGTCATGATTTTTTCCGTAAAATTGCCGTAAATAACGGTTTTGATTATTTTACCAGATGTCAGCTAAAGACATAAAACTCAGAAATAATGGGCCAATTTATCAACTAACATCAAAAAACTTGACCTTTTTAACTTTATATGGATTAAATTTTCTCGAAAATTTAGCCAAGCGCTAGCATAACTCTCCTAATTTACGTTATATTAGCATTCGACATGCGGCTCAAATACAATCCATTCCGTGTTTTCAAGTATTTACTATCCTTGTACTTGTGAAACGTCGAAGGCGCCGCAATCTGATTACTCTGATTTCATATCTCGAACGATTGAACGGTTTCTTCTCAGCAGTGTATTTTAAACCCCACACCCTCTATCAAATAAGGTAATAGCGCTATGAGCGAACACATCCATCATATTACTGATGATTCTTTTGAGTCTGAAGTTATTCAATCATCTACCCCAGTATTAGTTGATTACTGGGCGGAGTGGTGCGGTCCTTGCAAAATGATCGCTCCTCTACTCGATGATGTAGCACAAAGCTATGCCGGTAAACTTAAAGTGGCCAAGATCAATATTGATGAAAATCCTGCTACCGCTCCTAAATATGGTATTCGCGGCATCCCCACATTGATGATTTTCAAAAATGGTGCCGTTGAGGCCACTAAAGTTGGCGCTTTGTCCAAGTCGCAATTAACTGCTTTTATTGACAGTCATATCTGAACCCTATAATCTGCACGCTTATCTGCCCTACTAGTGTCTCTATCTACTCTATTACAAGAGCACGGCAGCGATAAAATTCTAGGCGGTGCAAGTTAGTCATCAATCGTATTGGCCATAACCTGTGTTTGGTCAGCCTGCTAATTGACTATCCCCGCCTAATCTAATCAGCACCCTACTCCTATTATCTTTAAATTTAAATGCTTTAAAATTAGATTACCTTATTGATTTAATTGATTTAATTGATTTAATTCCAATCTCGACCTCCAACCTCAATGATTAGCGCTTTCGCTGCAATTGCTGCACCGGCCTAATCCCTAGAGCGCTTTCTCCTTAACCCTAGTTATTTTGCGACCCACTGAAGTCTAATGAATTTATCTGACCTTAAAAATTTACACGTCGGCGCTCTCGTCGATATGGCTGTCAAAAACGACATTGATGGCGCTAATCGCTTACGCAAGCAGGAACTGATTTTTGCTCTCCTGAAGAATCAAGCTAAAAAAGGCGAATCGATATTCGGTGGCGGCACTCTCGAAGTGCTCCCCGATGGATTTGGCTTCTTACGCTCACCCGACACTTCCTACCTTGCCGGTACCGATGATATTTATGTCTCACCCTCACAGATTCGTCGATTTAATTTGCATACAGGCGACACCATCGAAGGTGAGATTCGCACACCAAAAGAAGGGGAGCGCTATTTCGCGTTAGTCAAAGTTGACCGCGTCAATGACGATACCCCAGAGAGCTCTAAACATAAAATTCTATTTGAGAACTTAACGCCTTACCATCCAACCGAACATCTCAAGTTAGAGCGCGACATCAAGGCTGAAGAGAATTTCACGGGCCGCATTATCGATATCATTGCACCCATAGGCAAAGGCCAGCGCGGCTTAATTGTGTCGCCACCAAAGGCCGGCAAAACGGTCTTGATGCAGCATATTGCACATGCAATTACGGCAAACCACCCCGAAGTGGTATTGATCGTTTTGCTGATTGATGAGCGACCTGAAGAGGTTACCGAGATGCAACGCTCAGTGAAAGGCGAAGTGCTTTCATCGACTTTTGACGAACCCGCTAGCCGCCATGTCCAAGTCGCTGAGATGGTCATTGAAAAAGCAAAGCGCTTAATCGAACACAAAAAAGACGTTGTCATTCTGCTCGACTCCATTACTCGTCTAGCACGCGCTTACAATACTGTGGTTCCCGCTTCTGGCAAAGTGCTCACCGGCGGTGTAGACGCTAACGCCCTGCAACGTCCTAAACGCTTCTTTGGTGCGGCCCGCAATGTCGAAGAGGGTGGCAGTCTCACCATTCTTGCCACAGCCTTAATAGACACTGGTTCCCGTATGGACGATGTGATCTACGAGGAGTTCAAAGGCACCGGTAATATGGAAATCCACCTAGACCGACGTATGTATGAAAAGCGGATTTTCCCAGCAATCAATGTAAATCGTTCCGGCACTCGTCGTGAGGAGCTATTAATCCCTAAAGATGTGCTACAGAAAATCTGGGTATTGCGCAAACTGCTATACCCAATGGATGAATTAGAAGCGACAGAGTTTTTGCTCGATAAAGTACGTGCAACAAAGAATAATGCTGATTTTTTTGATTCTATGCGACGCGGCTAATCTCGCCATCAACCTGATTTTCCGCAGCACTTGCTCAAACCTTTTAAATCTACGATAATTATCGGTTTCCCGAATTGTTCGGGTTTCTTGCCCAGGATATCGC
This sequence comes from uncultured beta proteobacterium, assembly GCA_903885665.1. Lineage (GTDB taxonomy): Bacteria > Pseudomonadota > Gammaproteobacteria > Burkholderiales > SG8-41. Next base: position 32,025 of record CAISJL010000013.1, read on the forward strand.
CATGAAAGCAGATGTACATCCAGAATACCTTGAAATATCAGTAGCTTGTAGCTGTGGTGCCAAATGGCAAACACGCTCAACTATGGGTAAAGACCTCCACGTTGAGGTTTGCTCGTCCTGTCACCCGTTCTATACCGGCAAACAAAAAGTGCTGGATACAGCCGGTCGGGTTGAGAAATTTAACCAAAAATACGGCGCGCGCACTCCAACTAGCAAACCTAAATCTGTTGCAGCGTAGTTTTTTGCCTACCTAGTTGCTCATTATTTGTTGTAATGCTCTACCAGGGCAGCCTATTCGGCTGCCCTTTATTTTGATACCAGTCTAGCGTTGAGTTGCCGACTTAAATCTATACCCAAATCTGCCCCCTACGGCACCGCAGATGCGAACTATAAAACTTCAGAACTATCGCAGACTAAAATCGGGCACAATTCAGCATGTGCTTTTGATGAAACGTTGCGACATGCATTAACACGCTTTCATTACCCCATTCAAACAAAAAAGGATGTTCCCCATGAAATCATTTCGTATTGCAGTGATCCCTGGCGATGGTATTGGCAAAGAAGTGATGCCTGAAGGGCTGCGCGTGCTAGAGGCGGTAGGTCGACGCTTTGATATTCAGTGGCAATTTGATGAGCTGGATTGGAGTTGTGACTATTACGATAAGCACGGCGTGATGATGCCTGTCGACGGGCTATCACAGCTGCAAAAACACGATGCCGTATATTTTGGTGCCGTTGGTTGGCCTGAACGCCTACCAGACCACATCACCTTATGGGGACTACTGATTCCGTTCCGCCGTGGCTATGACCAGTATGTCAACCTACGACCAGTGCGACTGATGCCAGGAATGCAGTGCCCACTAGCTAACCGCGCCCCTGGCGACATTGATTTCTGGGTGGTTCGCGAAAATAGCGAAGGCGAATATTCCTCAGTTGGTGGCCGTATGTTTGCAGACACGCCACGCGAATTTGTCACACAGCAGGCTATCTTCTCACGACATGGCGTAGATCGCATTCTCAAATTCGCATTTGAACTCGCCATGAAACGTCCTAAAAAACATTTAACTTCAGCAACCAAATCCAATGGTATTTCTATCTCTATGCCTTATTGGGATGAGCGCGTTAAAGCAATGACCGGCCAATACCCAGATATCAAAGTTGATCAATACCATATCGATATCTTATGCGCCCATTTCGTCATGCACCCCGACTGGTTCGATGTCGTTGTAGCGTCTAATTTATTTGGTGACATCCTATCGGACTTAGGGCCTGCTGCCACCGGCACTATCGGCATTGCCCCTTCTGCTAACATGAATCCAGAGCGACTCTACCCGTCGTTATTTGAACCGGTCCACGGCTCCGCACCTGACATCTACGGCAAAAAAATTGCAAATCCGATAGGTCAAATTTGGGCTGGTGCCATGATGCTCGACCATCTCGGATGTCCTGAGGCTGCTGCTGCAGTAGTTCGTGCGATTGAAACTGTCTTACTAGAAGGGCCTAAGACCCCTGACCTAGGTGGCAGAGCCAACACTACCGATCTTGGCAAAGCAGTTGCTGAGGCGCTCGCCTAAACCACCGTCAACCATAGAGTCAGCCATTCCTACTCTCAGCATAGCGGACCAACCCGCAATCACTCAGCCTATCCGTCGCCGATGGCTAGCATTGCTAACCATCGTTTGGTTGGTTGCGGGGTTGGTGGGACATGACCCGTGGAAGTCCGAGGAGGCACTTCACTTTGGAATCATCTTAGAGATGATCGAAGGCCAGCAATGGTTAATGCCACACATTGCAGGCCAAGCTGTTTTCGATCATCCGCCACTATTCCATTGGCTTGCTGCAACCAGCGCATGGTTGCTCTCGCCGCTCCTACCCCTACATGACGGCGCTCGTATCATGAGCGGCCTATTCATGCTGGGCACTTTTAGCATTGCCGCTTTAGCCGCGCGCGAGCTCTACGGCAAAGACCGCGCAGTGAGCGCAATATTGTTATTAATGGCTTGTCTTGGTTTGATATTGCGCACTCATCAAATTATTCCTGACACCCTAGCCTTGTGCGCTACTGCAATCACCTACTTCGCCTTAGCACTAGCAGTGCGGCAGCCCTTATGGGCTGGTCTATGGTTGGGTATAGCTTGGGGATTGACGCTGATGAGCGTTGGCATTTCCGAAACACTCACCTTAGTGTTAATCAGCTTACTACTTCCCATTTTCAGCCGGCATTGGCGCCACCAATCCTATGGCTATACCATTGCGATAGGGCTACTCGTATGCTTACCTTGGTTGCTGTGGTGGCCGCTACTGGTCTATCAGGCAAACCCTACTCACCTCTTGGCTTGGCTGAGCTATGAATGGCAATCATTGGCATTTACCATTCAGCAATGGCCTAGCACGTGGGCTTTTTATCTGCGCACTGTAACCTGGTATGCGTTTCCAGTATGGCCTCTAACTCTGTGGTCATTATGGCGACTATATCGGCTACAGCAACTCCAAAATGCAAATATTGTATTGCCGCTGCTAGGTGCTATTGTGACCTTACTCACACTCAGCGTACATACACAATACCGAGAGCTCTACGCCTTGCCCTTGCTGTTACCGTTGATGCTACTAGCATTACCAAGCATTGGGAATCTGCGTAGTGGCACTGCCAATGGCTGGTATTGGTTTAGTGTGATGGGGTTCACATTCTTTATGATTGTTGGCTGGTTTTATTGGTCAGCGCTTGATTTAGGTCTGCCAGCACGTCTACATCGACACTTACACACGATACTGCCTGGTTATGACTTTGGCTGGAATATTGGTCGCTCGCTATTAGCTATGTGTCTGAGCGCCTTGTGGATTGGCGTATTGGCAATCGTTGCACGTCACCCCTTACGCCCACTCCTGATTTGGACTTCAGGCTTAACGCTCACCTGGGCCTTAGCGAACACCTTGTTTATTGGTTGGGTAGAAAATGCACAAAGCTATCGCAGCATGTATTCGCAAATGCAACGCGCCCTACCAGCACAGTATCGTTGCTTAAATACACTGGACCTCGGGTTGCCGCAACAGGCCATGTTGCACTACTTTGCACAAATTCGACCGGTTCGCGTTGCCGATAGCAATACAGCGAACACCTGTGATCTCTTGTTAACACAAGGTAAGCCTTTAGATGAACTCTTGGTCTTAGCCCCATGGCAGATCATTTGGGAGGGCAATCGCCCAGGTGACAAAAAAGAACGTTATCGTCTCTATCATAGGCCATAATCATATGAACGATACTTTGCAATGCTTCTTGTTTGAGCACGCACCGATTCGCGGCGAACGCGTCCAACTCAATGCGACTTGGCAGGCAGTGACTACACTGCGCACTTATCCGGCGCCTTTGCGTCAGATACTTGGTGAGTTAATGGCAGCAGGCTCATTACTCGCTGCAACCCTTAAATTTGATGGCACCCTCATTTTGCAATTACACGGTAGCGGTCCTGTGCAATTGATCGTTGTCGAATGCACCTCTGAACACACGCTCAGAGCTACCGCCAAGTGGTCAGGCGGCATTAGCAATGTCGGACTTCGCCAATTACTCGGTAACGGGCGCTTTGTAATTAACCTAGTACCGCGCTCAGGCCAGCAAAGTTACCAAGGTGTTGTTGAACTCAATGCGGATAGTGTTGCCGAGATTATTGAGCACTACATGAAGACCTCAGAACAAATTGACACCAAGATCTGGCTCTCTGCGAATGCGCAACAAGCAGCAGGTTTGCTGTTACAGAAATTACCGGAAGCTGAAAGTCCTGACGTAGACGCATGGAATCGAGTCGGGCTGTTAGCGTCCACTGTAACTTCATTTGAACTACTCAACCTCCCAACGCAGCAACTCTTAGGACGTCTGTTCCACGAAGAAGATGTGCGTTTATTTGAAGCCAATCCGGTGTGTTTTCGTTGTTCATGCACAGTCGCTCGAGTCGCGGACATGTTGCGCATGCTCGGTCAGGATGACGTCCAGCAACTGATTGTAGAGCGTGGAGAGGTCGAAATTCTGTGTGACTTTTGCAACCATCGCTATGCCTTTGATGCCGTTGATGCCGCGCAAATTTTCGCACAACCCGCACAAACGCCACCCATTCCAAGCCCAGACCTCACCCGCCACTAATGTTGCGCATGCACCTTGACTGCCTCATAACTGCCCTTTCTGCCCTTTCTGCCCTTTCCGACCATCCTCCCTTCCCCTCCTTTATGACCGGCTGACCCTCGACACAGTCCATCACCTCGCGTAAACTTTTGCTAGATACTGATTGCAACATTCTACATAGCGAAATACTAAAATATCTTTTAATTCAATATCTTACAGGAAATATTATGAATCCAGATCGCGAAGTCGTCGTACTCAGTGGGGTTCGAACTGCAATTGCTGACTATGGTGGCGGATTAAAAGATATCGCACCCACTCAATTAGCCGGACTCGTCGTCAAAGAAGCGGTGAGACGCGCACAAATCCAACCTACAAATGTCGGTCAGTTAGTATTTGGCAACGTCATCCATGGTGAAGCAAAAGATATGTATTTCTCACGAGTCGCTTGTATTAACGGCGGCTTACCCGAAACGACCACTGCACTAACCGTCAATCGACTCTGCGGTAGCGGCTTACAAGCTATCGTCTCTGCTGCCCAAAGTATTTTACTCAAAGACTGCGACGCGGCCGTTGCAGGTGGCGCAGAGTCAATGAGTCGCGGCGGCTATTTGCTGCCCAATTTACGCTGGGGACAGCGCATGGGCGATGGCAATACTATAGACATGATGGTAGGCGCACTCACCGACCCGTTTGATGCCGTGCATATGGGCATTACTGCAGAGAATATTGCCACTCAGTGGCAGATTTCGCGGGCAGCACAAGATCACTTTGCTATCGAGAGTCATCGCCGTGCGCTACATGCCATCGAAAAAGGCTACTTTAAAGATCAAATTCTGCCCATCGAAATCAAAACACGCAAAGGCGTCACGGTATTCGATCAGGACGAGCACCCACGTGCTGGCTTAAGCCTAGCAGACCTAGAAAAACTCAAGCCCGCATTCAAACGAGAAGGGGGATCTGTCACTGCCGGCAACGCTTCGGGGATCAACGATGGTGCTGCTGCAGTGGTGTTAATGGAACGATCCGCCGCCAAGACAGCGGGCCTACAACCGATTGCGCGACTGGTCTCCTATGGTCTGGCCGGTGTAGATCCTAAAATCATGGGCATCGGTCCCGTCAATGCTGTACGTCACGCGCTGCAACGCGCTGGACTGCAGATTGAGGACATGGATGTCATCGAGTCTAACGAAGCATTTGCGGTGCAAGCACTGGCCGTTGCGTGCGACCTTAAACTGGATGCACAAAAAACCAACCCGAACGGTGGGGCAGTAGGTCTAGGCCATCCGATTGGTGCAACAGGCGCCATTCTGACGGTGAAAGCACTCTATGAGCTTCAACGTACTGCCAAACGCTATGCACTAGTCACCATGTGCATTGGTGGCGGCCAGGGTATTGCTGCAATTTTTGAAAGACTCTAAATCAAGCGCATACCGATTTTATGATCGATCTACTATGACTGAGTTTTGTTGTTGATTTTAAGATTGCCAAGCACACCCGCTTGGCAATCGATGATGCGCTTATTATAAAAAACTGAGGAGATCTCGCTATGCTCAAAACGCGGCGCATCTTACTGATTTTATTGGCTAATTTAACCTTGATTCCAGTGCCTGCCATGGCCGCAAGGTATCCGGACAAGCCCGTGTGCATTATTGGACGCGCCGCAAGCCCAGGGCGTGACATCATCTCCAGAGTGCAGGCTGATCGCCCCTTCAGGACTTCAAACCCACGCGCCGTGGTCGATGCGCAACCTGGTGCGGCAGGTGAGATTAGTATTCACTTAGCGCTACAAGCAATTACAGTTGATAATGATCACACAACGCTAGGCACCGCCTACCGCGATCACACTCAAAAAATTCACGCTGTCATCAAAAATGCAAAGGTTGAATCGTGACCACCACAACTAACCCCACTGGATTTAGCACCGCTGTACGCGTACTGCTGAACGTCGGTCACGCCGTCGATCATATGTTTTTGTTGATCTTCGCTACCGCAGTATCAACCATGGCTACGGCCTTTGGCTTTAACAATTGGGCAGAACTCATGCCCTATAGCGTTGGTGCTTTTATTATGTTTGGTGCTGGCGCACTACCAGCAGGCCGCTTAGGTGATTTATGGGGGCGGCGCAAAATGATGATTATCTTTTTTATTGGCATGGGCTGTAGTGCCATCTTGGTCGCCATGACCCAAAGTGTATTACAACTGACACTCGCGCTGGCTCTTCTGGGCACGTTCTCCGCCATCTACCATCCCGTCGGCATTCCGATGTTAGTGCAAAACGTACCCAATCCAGGTGCTGTAATTGGACTCAACGGCCTAGCGGGTAACCTAGGCATTGCCATTGCAGCACTGGTGACCGGACTCTTGGTAAAATGGTTGGGTTGGCGTGCCGCTTTTGTAATACCTGGAATCATTGCGATTGCTTGTGGCATTTTATTTGCCTGGCTCTGTCCACAAGAGACTGAAGCTCCGGCAAAGCGTCACTCTGGCAAAGCACAAGTCGCACTAAGTCCACGGTTATTAGCGCGCGCTTTTGCGGTCATGACTGCTGCTGCAGCAGTTAGCACCATACTCTTTAACTTCACCACCAATGGCAATGCGCAACTCTTAACCGAACGATTTATTGGCGTCATTGAAGACCCTGCGACCATCGGCCTACTTTTGGCCAGCATTTACACCGTAGCCTCTATCGCACAACTCGTGGTAGGTCGACTTATTGACCGCATGCCCTTCAAGCCCTTGCAACTGTGGATGTCTATCATCCAAGTACCGCTTCTGCTTATTGCCGCCTACACCCAAGACTGGGGGCTTTATGTCAGCCTGTTGATCGTCATGATTTTTGTATTTGGTTCAATTCCATTTACCGATGCCATGATCGTACGCTATGTCGATGATCGAATGCGCTCACGCGTTGCAGGAATGCGGCTCACCGTCGCATTGGGTTTTAGTTCAATCGCAGTATGGATGCTAGGGCCTATGGTGAAAAGCATTGGGTTTAGTCATGCCTTATTAATCATGGCATTGATTGCCTTGATTAAAACTGCAATTGTCTGGCTCTTACCTGACGAACCGAAAGCGGAAGTCACATCTAGCGCATCGCCCTCATAGCAATACATCGGTCGTGAGTTGATCTGTGCACTGCTAGCAGGAGTTACTAACCCCAACCCCTTGCTCTCTTTGTTATTGATGACTTGCTCTTAGTGAGTGTGCCTTATTCACTGGGGTAGTTCATCATCTCATTAATTGATCATCTAAGCATTTGATCACCTAAGCACTTCGTCCATTAAGCACTAACGACCAATGCCTTAAAGGCAATCGCTAATTGTGCAGCGGCTTGATCTAATTGCGCCTTGCGCGCAACAAGCCAAGCGCGTTCGCCAGTCACAGCCTCACGCTCAGCCGCTAGCATTCGTTGCACCTCTTGAGGCTGTGGCCCACCAATACCACGGCGTCCATAGACCATGTATTCTGCGCTACTGATATGGCGGAACTCGACTTCTGTTAAAGGCAAGTCTTGGCCTGCTTCAGCTTGGTAGATTCGGATCACTTCACTAAAGGGTATATCTTGCAATCGCAACTGATGCGAACGACCATAGTCAGTGAGCTGCGAAGCAAAATGATGACCCGTCCGAAATGGTACATCTGCGCGTTGGGCAAGCGCGTCGGCAATTTCTGTCGTTGTAGAATAATCCGCATCCACCTCCGCACGCGCCCGCTCTTTATTCACCACTAAACCAGTAATCACCTGACCGAGCAACTTAAATACCTGTAAAGCACGGCCACAAGGCACGGGGTCATACATACGATAATCAAACATCCCCGTGCGGTTGTTATGAGAAATCAAAAATACAGTCTGCAACTCACCCAACATAATGCTCGACTGCGCACGCAACTGCTCTAGCGCCGCCGGATTGCGCTTCTGCGGCATGATGCTACTCACGCCTGTAAGCGCGCCACTGGTGAGCAATATCCAGGGCACGGGCTCCGCATATTGAGCATGCAGATCTTGCGCAAACTGGCCGATTTGCACCGCCGCAATGGCTAGTACCCCCGCCACTTCTAGCGCGCTATCAACTGAGGCTAAGTGATTGGCATCATAGGCGTTCTCTTGCAAACCATCAAAACCCAATAATTGCGTTATGTAGTGACGGTCGATCGGAAAACTCGATGTAGCCAAGGCAGCTGACCCTAGTGGATTACGATTGATACGGGCATAGACTTGTTGTAAACGCTCAGTCTGCCGCCCAAGTGCAGCAGCTAGGGCGTGTAAATAATGAGCCAGTGTTGTCGGTTGCGCTTGCACGCCATGGGTGTAGGCAGGAATTATCGTCTCAATATGCTGCTCGGTTAAGTCAATAATGCGCTCACGCACATCGACCAAGGCACTCACCTCTTGAAATAAACCGTCTCGTAAATTCATGCGCGCAATCGCCGAGGCGAGATCCTGACGACTGCGACCGCTATGCAATCGCGATGCATCTGCACCAATTAATGCTGTTAATCGCGGCTCGTAATCCAGGTAGTCTGCAGATCGCCGTGGTGCTTCTGTCGCCGCTTGCGCGATTAATAGAGCGATCCCCTGTGCAATCTGCCCCGCATAAGGTTGCGGCACAATGCCCGCACTAGCCAACATCACGATGGTGGCTTGATTAATTTGGTCCAAAAACTCAACTGCTCGCCCACCACTACGAAAAACTTCATTAATATCTAAATTACCACCGTGGGCCGCTTGCATTGCAGTGTCCTCATAACCATTGATCGGGTATCTTCAAGAGCGCTATAGCGTATTCAAATTTCAGCCTTATGGATAGCCCAACGCCAGCGCTCAAGCAACAAGCCCCGCGCGCGCCGCGTCTGTGCGAATGACTCTCCTTGCAAACTAATAATGCAACCAATTGATTTTATTAGTTTTTATTTTAACCGTTGTGTTGGGTGGCGCTGTCAAAGGTGCAGTTTAGGACAAAATACTGTATGATAATTGACTGAGCTTGGCACTCTCTGGCTCCTAATTTACCCCTCAGGTTACGGCTTTTTTGCTGATACCGCCCCCTACCCCTCATAAGGAGTTTTAGCCATGCAGGCGATTCTTGATTACCTTAAGAACAGTGGTGAACGCTTAGATTCCGAGATCGCAGCTGCCACCGGCTTATCTGTTGCCAATGTTCGCCAACGCCTCACCGCACTCCAAGCTCGTGGCTCTGTCATGCTCTGCCACTCCATCCGCTACCACGATGGTAAGGCCGTTGAAGGCATGCTGTGTCGAGTCTCAGGCTATATACCGCCGGCAGCACCAGGACGCAAATCCAAAGCGCAAATGCCACCCAAAAGCAATAGTTTGATCGACTAGGCTTGATCGACTAAGCTTGGCCAACGCAGCCGGCCGACTCATCGTCATCTAGCTCATACCGATCTCGCTTACACTGCCCCAAACTAACTCAGGGTAAATCAATGCTCAGACTCTACGGCTCTGCTAACTCACGTGCGCTGCGCGTGGTCTGGATGTTGCATGAACTCAAGCTACCCTTTGATCACAAGGATTGGTTGCCACGGTCTGCGGAAACTCGCACAGCTGAATATCAATCGATCAACCCCAATGCGCGGGTACCGACTATCGATGATGATGGATTTATTTTGTCTGAATCGATGGCCATCAATCTATATCTCGCCAAAAAACATCAAAGTACACTCTACCCCAGCGACCCACAGTCTGAGGCCTTAGTCTGGCAATGGTGTTTGTGGGAGACCGATAGACTAGACCGCGCTATCGTGAATTATGTGCGCCATACCGTAGCGCTACCCGCTGCCGAACGCAAAGGTACAATCGCGGCAAGCGCATGGGAAGAAGTTCTGCCTGCGCTACGCATTCTCGATGGCGCACTCCATCACAGTACTTGGCTTGTCGGCAAACAGTTCTCAGTTGCAGATCTAAATGTGGCGGGCGCCCTATATCGAGCCCTAAGTATAGACACGCAAGAGTGGCCGCATTTGCATCAGTGGTTGCTGCGATGCTGGGATAGGCCCGCCGCGAAAATTGCCCGCGCCCAACGCGAGCAATAACCTTGCCCATTCAATCAATTAAACAAATAAAATCAAATAGTTAGCCGGGCTGAGCTCCGGTCGATTTAACCACTCTTCCCCATTTGTCAATTTCGCTGCGGATGAACACTGCGAATTGCTCTGGATTCATCGGCATCGGCACGAAGTCATTAGCATCCATTTTCTCTCGGGTCGTGCGCTCCTGCACAATCGCGGCCATTTCCTTATAAAGCCGGCCCACAATCTCGGCTGGCGTCTTCGCCGGTGCGACCACACCATACCAAACACTTGCGTCATAACCCTTGAGCCCAGACTCAGAAATGGTCGGCAAATTAGGCAGCTTAGCAATACGTTGCGCACTCGAAATCGCTAAGGCCTTTAGGCGACCAGACTTCACCAAAGGCATGGCACCAGGGGTCGATGCAAAAGAGAGTTGAATCTGACCAGAAACCAAATCAGTATTTGCGAGCACTGCACCTTTATACGGTACAAACACCATATCAATGTCTGCCATACTTCGAAACAATTCGGTTGCTAAATGCGCTGCGTTACCAGGCACTGCACCAAAATTCAATTGTCCAGGACGCGCCTTTCCTAAGGCAATCAGTTGTTTAATATTTGATGCGGGTAATGCTGGATGCACAACCACCACAAACGGTGCGGCAGCAGCTAAAAATATCGGGGCAAAATCTCTAACTGGGTCATAACCTAATTTTGGATACATGCTGACATTAATCGACATCGGGCCTGATGTGCCCATGAACAAGGTATAGCCATCAGGTGGTGATTTAGCCACCAACTCAGCGCCGATATTGCCACCTGCACCAGGACGATTATCCACCAACACTTGTTGGCCTAGGCGCTCGCCTAATGGTGTGCCAATGAGCCGCGCCAACATATCGGTGGGTCCGCCAGCAACCAAGGGCACGACCACACGTATCGGGCGAGTCGGATAAGTCATTTGCGCACCGACACTCATCGCCCACAATCCCGCCATTACCATTACCACTGTCCATCGTTTCATGACTGTAGCCCCGATAAAATTAAACCTCGATAAAATTAAACACTACAATCTCATGATCAGTGACCTCTGGTACCGTCACTTGCCATGCGCCTGCCACTAGCGCAACCTCTACATGCTCACCACTGGATGCGAGCTGCGCGCTGGCCACACGCTTAGACCCACAACGCAACCGCACAAGCACATCGCGCGCTGCAACCAAGTTTTGACCGGGGTGCCGCCAACCGGTATTTAATGGTTTATTCAAGGGCATAATAATCAAATGGACTAAATCGCGCTTCTCTTGCGCCATATGCGTCACGTCAACATGATTCGGCGCCACCACTTCGAGTGCTAAATCAGTGGTAGCCGCCCAACGCACTGCGTTGACTAAGACCTGTGCCAAATCTGGAAAGCCATAGTGGTAGTACAACGCCTCCATGGTATTGGCAAAATACACCACCCGTCCAGCACCCTGTTCGCCATGCACCGCCACTGGAATGGTAGTGGTCTCGCGTATCGCACTATATTCAGGAATGCTAATCGTCGCCCCAGAATGCGCAATCACCGGCGGGATTAAGGTCAACGCCACCTGACGTGTACTGCTAACAGTCACTTCGCGTAAAGCGCCTTCATTCGGAATTAGATCAGTATCGCCAATATGATCTAATAAGGGATTGGCCGAGTCTTCAATCTTGGCATAAGACGACTTGAGTCCACTGCGATGGCCACCATACTGTAGGCCCAAGAGTTTGGCGAATGCAGGCTCGCGGGCAGCACCCGCCACAGTCATAGTGCCTGCTTCATAACTCGCAATCACTCCGCCACCGGCCTCGGTATACGCCTCCAGAATTGCCGCCAAATGATCTGCGACACAGGCCAAGTTAGAAACAATCACAACCCGATAACGCGCCAAGCGTTCAGCCGTAATTAATTTATCCGACATCACATCAAACACAATATGCGCTTCTTGTAGCGCACAATACCAACCACGAATAAAGTCTAAGTAGCGCGATTGCGGCTCGCCTCGACCATACAAATCCTGGGTATGGCGCGACAAAATCAACAGGACTTGCGCCTGTGACTGCACCCCTTCTAAATAAGTCTGCCAACGCGCAAGCCGTTGAAATACGGCCTGCATAGGGGCAATCCCACGCCGGTCAAACAACTCTGAGTAGCCGCCATTGATGTGCAGCCACGGACTCACACCATTGGCCACCTGTTGCGCAATCCATGGTCGATTCTCTGCTTCGGGTGCAGCATAGAGTCGCCACCACGGATAAAAATAACTCACCGTCATCCAACGGGACTTATCAGGAGCCAAAGTAGCTAAGTATTTGGCTTGTAACCCTGGCCACCACGGCGCGGTATGTCGACGCTGGCACTCAAAGGTTGGAATATCTTGATGCGCTAGCCAATAATCAATATCCCAACCACCTGGACGAATCGTCTCTAACGATTCCATCAACTGCACTGCCGCAATAAACACCGCAGCGGGCTTTGCCGCATGCACTGCGCGATGCATTAATCCCACCCAATCGGCGATACGTTGATAACGCCACTCGTTATACAAGCGCCATGCGGGATCATCCCAGTCTTCAGACTGCGGAATTGCTTGACCTGAATGTTGTTTAAATAGGGTCTGGCAGGTATGGCAATAACAAGTGTCGGTATCCCAGGCCGCAAATTTGCCTTGGTTATTCCAAATACCGTCGGCATCGTAGCGCAGCAAAATCTCACGCACGACCTCTACTATTCTGACTCGATAATAATCCGCATTCGGGCAAGTGACATAATGCTCGCTGACTTCGCAAAACTCTCCATTGCGATCACGCGAAAACCATTCCGGATGCGTTAGCGCTAAAGCCTTGGGCGCACAACTCGGATCAATGCGCGCTAAGACTTTAATGCCTTCGCGGTGCGCAACCGGAATAATCTCGGCCAATAAATCACGTCCCGCTAGACCGTCCGATAAGCGATGTCCATCAATGTCCGTCTGATAGAACGCGACAATACCACCACCACTAATACAGAATGCTGTAGCGCAATAGGTTTTAGCGTTGGCCACCAGTGCCTCGGCATCAACCCGTGGCTCGTCACCTTCGCGAAGATTTAACAATAAAACACGGTGGGCTTGGGCGGCCCAATGATTAGCTGCTTGACTCATCTTGACTCATCCTGATTCACCTCGATCATGATCGCGAGTGCTGGCAATACCCTATCACACCCAATCCGACCCGCTTCTGTATACGATGTTTGATTGAATGTACACATCATACGACAAACTTAGTGGAGTGGATGATGACCACCACATATATACTGGACGTTCAGCCTATTCAGTCCTACAATTCCCAAAACTAAAAATAGCGTACTTCGTAAAGCGCTCCCAGTTGCACATCAGACTATTCATACTAGCAATCGTGGAGACTTCAACATGCTGACTCGACTCTGTTCATCCGGGCGTTTGATTGCCTTGATAATGCTGATCTCGTTATTGCTGAGCCAGACACCCTCTCGAAATCATCATAACTTACTGATTTAATTAATATTACTGATTGAATTTATTTTATAATTTCACTGATTTTTATACATGTAAGCGCTACCGTCCGAACCCATCATCAAATCATTAAATAAACAATCTGAGCACTTTTGGAGACCTTAACATGCTGACTCGACTCTTTTCATGCCGGTGTATGCTGATCTTGGCCATGCTGACCTTAACAATGCTCGCCCCACTGACAGCGAACGCTACCGAGGCCAATTATCCTAGCAAACCCATCCGCGTCATTGTGCCCTACCCTCCAGGCGGATCCACTGACCCCACTGCACGCGCCTACGCCAACTGGCTCACTGAAAAATTCGGTGTGGCCTTGATTATTGATAACCGACCCGGTGCTGGCTCTACCATAGGTCACGGTCTAGGCGCTCGCGCGACACCCGATGGCTATACCATTCTATTGGGCACCTCTGGCGGTTTAGTCGTGAGTGCTGCTTTTGGGAGCCCGCTGTCCTATAACCCTATCAAAGACTTTACGCCAATCGCCATCGGCGTCTATGCGCCCTTCTTGTTAGTTGTGCATCCTGGCGTGCCGGCTAAAAATATGCGCGAATTGATCGATCTTGCTAAAGCCCAACCCTACAAAATCAACTACGGCTCCCCCGGTACCGGCACCCCTAATCACTTAGGGATGGAATTACTCACTGCGCTAACTGGTGCCAAGTTTACCCACGTCCCCTACAAAGGCGGTGGTGCTGCTACTGTCGACTTAGTCGCAGGCCGCATCCAAGCCATTTTCGGTAGCATCCCACAATGGCAACCACATTTAGGCGTGGGCAAAGTGCGGGCGCTAGCCATTGGCCACCCCAAACGTTCGCACTTGATGCCCGACACACCTGCCATAGCTGAGACCTTCCCCGGCTTTAATAACACCACCTGGTATGGCTTTCTCGGGCCAGCCGGCATGCCCAATCACGCTGTTCAAAAAATCAACGCCGAGATGAAGCGCGCGACCGAAAATGCAAATTTCGTCAAAGGCTTAGAGGCAATTGGCCTTGAGCCTGCTTGGACCAGCAGCAAAGATATGGGAGACCTCATCCGCAACGAACTTGCGCGCTGGACCAAAGTGGTGCGCGATGCGGGGATTAAACCAGAGTAGCCGTATGGGGTTTGCGCAGTTTGCTCGCACCAACGCTTACGCAAGCCCCATATTGCATTCTAAGGTTATCATCACAGTATAATTTTATTTATTTTGTATCGATGTGTATGTGTTGAACCATGCCCCACACAATTCATCATCAAATACTAAAGCTCGCGCTACAATAGGGCTTATGCCACACAACCCTAACCAATCCTCAAGCCATCTCAAGCGCAGCGCTTGGTCTGCACTCGCAGCGCACCGTAGGACGTGGCACAGCCCATTGCGCGAACTATTCACAGCTAACCCGCAACGCTTTCAACAATTCTCTACACCTGCGTGTGGTCTGCTACTGGACTTTAGTAAAAATCCACTCACCACAGAAACCATTGACCTACTCGTCAAGCTCGCCGAAGCCCACGAAATTCCAGGACGGCTTCGCGACCTATTTGATGGTAAAGCTGTCAATGTCAGCGAGAAGCGTCCAGCTTGGCATACAGCCCTACGCGCTGGCAAGAGCGCGCCGCATCCCGTGCAGCAGAGCCTTGCAGTGATGCATGAAATTACCCAAGTGCTGCGCGCAGGTGCAATGCTCGGTAGCACCGGCAGCCCCATCACAGATGTGGTGAGCTTGGGGATTGGTGGCTCCGCCCTTGGACCCCAACTGGTTGCTGCGGCCTGCACGCCACACTCCCATGGAACAGCAACGCCACGAGTGCACTTCGTCAGCAACCCAAGTGAAACATTCACTCAACTACTCAGTCAGTTAGATGCGGCGGGTACGTTATTCATTGTGCAATCGAAAAGCTTCAACACACAAGAAACCCTACACAACGCCCGTTGCGCCCGCCATTGGTTACAAACTGCACTCCATCGCACACAAGTGGATGCCCACTTTATTGCGATCACCGCACAAACCGATGCTGCTGTTGCTTTCGGGATTCCACGCTCGCAAGTCCTGCCCCTATGGAATTGGGTTGGCGGTCGCTACTCCCTTTGGTCTGCCACCGGTTTACCCGCTATGATTGCCATGGGTAACACGCAACACGATCTACTGCTAGCCGGTGCCGCGGCCATGGACGCCCATACCCATGACATGCCACTGGCTCAAAATATGCCCGTGCTACTCGCCCTCATCGATATTTGGGAGCATCTATTCTGGGATATACAGTCACGTGCCGTAGTGCCCTACCCCCATGAGTTATCACTGCTGCCCGCACACCTCCAACAACTCAGCATGGAAAGCCTAGGCAAAGGCGTGCGCTCGAACGGCAAAATACTACGCACGCATTCGGGTCCGCTACTCTGGGGTGGACTTGGTAGCGAGAGCCAACACAGTTATTTTCAATGGCTGCACCAAGGCACCCATACTGCAGCAGTTGATTTTATTGCCTGTTGTGAGCCGACATCGCCGTCAGACCCCACGGCATACCAAGCGCACACCGTCATGCTAGCGAATTGTTTTGCACAATCAGCCCTATTAATGAATGGCCTCACTACCAATGAAGTGACTGCGCAATTAATCGCTAAGGGCTTGAGTGCGCGCACGGCAGAGCGCCAAGCGCCTCACCAAACTCACCCAGGCAATCGTCCCAGCAACACCATATTGCTGCCGCGACTCGACGCCTATAGTGTGGGTGCACTGATCGCACTCTATGAGCACCGCACGTATATTCTCGGCGTGTTATTAGGCGTGAATGCCTTTGATCAGTGGGGTGTAGAGCACGGCAAACATCTTGCCAAAGCACTAGAAACAGAATTTAATTCACCCAGTCCCGAAAATCACTTCGATAGCTCAACACAAGGATTAATTGCCCACGTGCGTGCACTACAAGCGGCATTATCGACACCCACTGAGCATACTTAGATCTTCATCACATGCGCACGGTAATAGCGTAGCTCCATAATCGATTCGTGAATGTCTGCAAGCGCCTCATGCTTACCGTGCTTTACCAATCCGGCAAGGACCTCAGGCTGCCAGCGCCTAGCCAACTCTTTTAAGGTGCTGACATCAATCAAGCGATAATGAAAATAGGACTCTAATTGCGGTAAGTAACGCACCAAAAAGCGGCGATCTTGATGCACAGAATTACCACACAACGGTGATGCACCTGCGGGCACATGCAAGGCCAAAAACTCCAACAACTGCGTCTGTGCCTCAGCTTCGGTCAGCGTGGATGCACGCACCCGATCAATCAAACCTGATTTACGATGAGTCGACTGATTCCACTGGTCCATGGCTGCCAATACCATATCGTCTTGATGCACCACCAGAACCGGCGCTTCAGCCACCACATTTAACTGCGCGTCCGTGATCACCAACGCAATTTCAAGCACGCGCTCAGTCTCGGGATTTAAACCACTCATCTCCATATCTATCCAAACCAGCGCGTTGGGGTCCTGTGCCATATTGTTGTGTCCATTTTTGATTAATTATTTAAATACCTACGCCCTAGACCGCATTAAGCCTAGACTAAGTCTAGAATAACCCTATAATTATACGGTGCTGTATGGAATATGACGTAATCTCTAATTTAAACGCTGCTATAAACTATATGAAACGATTATCTAGACGATTATTTAATTAAATATTAAATTAAATATTTAAATCAATCTTTAAACCAATCTTTTAATCTATCGTTTAATCAATAGTTAAATTTTAACCGCTATTTAAACCACTCTTTAAAACCACCTCATTAAACACTTGCGAATGACACTATGCATATCTTTGGCATCATTTTCTTAATTGCTCTGCTGCTGACTACCGCCCTCCGCCTGTGGCTCGCACAGCGTCAAATCCGCCACATTCAGATTCACCGCGACAGCGTGCCCAGCCAATTCGCCAGCGTCATTAGTCTTAGTGCACATCAACATGCTGCTGACTATAACAGCGCAAAGACCCAGACCTCCATGTTCAGCATCGCGCTCGAGGCAGCCCTCATCTTAGCCTTCACTTTTGGCGGTGGCCTGCAATTCCTCGACACTTGGACCAGCACACAACTACCCGCCGGCATCGGTCGCAGTCTGGCCCTAATTGCCGCGTACACTGCAGTGACGATGCTCATTGATTTACCCCTGAATGTATACCGCACATTTGTCATTGAAGAGCGCTTCGGTTTTAATAAAATGACCGCCCGCCTGTTTATGATCGACACACTGAAAGGCTTGCTGTTGGCTGCTGCACTCGGTCTACCCTTAATTGCAACCATTCTGTGGTTAATGGATGCCATGGGCGAATATTGGTGGCTCTATGCTTGGCTGACTTGGATTAGCTTTAACACTGTATTACTCGCCATCTATCCGACCTGGATCGCACCTCTGTTTAACAAATTCTTACCGCTAGACAACCCATTATTACAAGCGCGTGTTGAACGCTTACTCGATCGCTGCGGCTTTAAAGTGAAAGGCTTGATGGTGATGGACGGTTCACGCCGCTCCAGTCATGGTAATGCTTACTTTACGGGCTTTGGCAAAACCAAACGCATTGTATTCTTTGATACGCTATTAGCGCGGTTAGAACCCACCGAAGTCGAAGCCGTGCTAGCTCATGAGTTAGGCCACTTTAAACACAAACATATCTTACAACGCGTGATCTGGATATATACCGTCAGCCTAGGCATGCTCTTTGTGCTGGGTAGCACACTACATCAAGATTGGTTTTATAGCGCGCTCAATGTCAGCACGCCTTCAACAGCTATGGCCTTGTTGCTGTTCTCCATAGTGGTACCCGTATTCACTACCCTTGCCCAACCATTCAATGCTGCGGTATCCAGACACCATGAATTTGAAGCCGATCAGTTTGCAGCCCAGCACACTCAAGCCGGCGACCTCGTATCGGCTTTAGTCAAACTCTATACCGACAATGCTGCGACCCTCACACCTGACCCCTTACATTCGGCCTTCTACGACTCGCACCCCTCAGCGGCAACTCGCATTGCGCGCCTACAACAAGCAAGCCCTGCGATCTGATGAATTTAAGCAATAAAAAATGTGTGGCCTGTGAAGGTGGTGTCAGTCCGCTGACTGCTGCTGAAGCTCATGGTTTACTGCAGCACCTCAAGGGCTGGCAACTCCATGAGGGTCATCTACAACGCACATTTCAATTTAATGATCACTTAGAGACCATGACCTTCGTCAATGCAATTGCTTGGGTCTCTTTCCGCGAGAATCATCACCCTGATCTCAAAGTCGGATATCAGCAGTGTCAAGTGCGCTATATCACGCACGCCATCAACGGGCTCTCTGAGAACGACTTTATCTGCGCTGCCAAGATCGACACCTTATTTGTCCTCTGAAGCCCTCAGCACCGGCCTGATCGTTGCGTCCTACGGGCGGCGCTTTTTAGTGGAAGCAGCAGACGGTCGTGTACGCGACTGTGTGACTCGCGGCAAACGTAATGACTATGCCTGCGGGGACCGAGTGGCTTATCTAGCACAAGACGATACGCAAGGCGTGATCGATCATCATCTGCCACGCAACACTTTGCTATACCGCTCTGACGTATGGAAACAAAAACTAATCGCCGCCAATGTCACCCAAATGATTATGGTGGTAGCCTCAGAGCCTTCCTTCGATCTCAATGTGGTGGACTGCTGTCTGGCGGCCGCTAGTCACGCGAATATTCATGTTTTAATCGTGCTCAACAAAGCAGATCTAGCAACAGCCCCTGTCGCACAACAGTCCTTACAGTTCTATGCCAACATCGGTTATGCGCACATTCAACTGAGCGCCAAAAACGATATCGACATCTTGCGTCCATATCTACAAGGACACCGCAGCGTGTTAGTTGGCGAATCGGGCATGGGCAAATCCACCATACTCAACAAGCTATTGCCAGCAGCAGGGGCGCATACCCAAAGTATTTCGCTGGCCTTAGGCACGGGCAAGCACACCACCTCGAACACGCGACTCCATCATCTCGATGCGGATAGCGAAATCATAGATACCCCTGGGGTTCAAGCCTTTGGTATACACCACTTAGAGGTGGCAGATCTTGCCGCCGCATTTATTGAGTTTAGGCCCTATCTAGGGCTTTGCCACTTTCGCGACTGCAGGCATTTGAGTGAGCCCAACTGCGCGCTGATTGTAGCCCACGCTGCAGGGCATATTGAAACACGCCGCCTAGAGTCTTATCGACACCTAGCAACACTCAGGCTGCGCCCAACACTCCGGCGTTAACCAGCGGCGCGCGCCAACGATACAATCAACAATAGCGCCAACCACAACACCAAACTGCGCCAGACTAAGCCCACAGCCGCACGCTGGTCTTCAACTTCAACATCTGCACCCTGGCCTAACTCAGGTCGGTAGTTGAGCATACCGTCCTCACGCAAGGCGCCACCTAAACGCAATCCTAAGGCCCCTGCGCCACTGGCGAGAATAATCCCTTGCGTGCCTTGCCCCCATTCTGAGGATTGACTGCGCCAACAGAACACGGCATCTTCAAAGTTGCCGGCGATGGCAAAGCACAGCGCGGTGGCTCGAGCAGGTAACCAATCGATATAAGCAAACGCTTGCGCTGCAAATCGACCAAACTGCACCGCCTCGGGCTCAGGACGTCCACCCCAAACCGTGGCTAAGACATCAGCTAGCCGATACACCAAAGGCCCCACAGGACCGAGCAACACAAACCAAAACACTGGGGCAAGCACATAACGGTGCGATTGCACCAATCCGAGCTCAATAGCGACCCGCGCCACCTCTGCGGCTGATAACTCATCGGCAGGTATGCCGCGCCAACGCCCCAAACAATCACGAGCCCCTTGAATATCACCAGCCTTGAGCGCAGTAGCAATGACATTATAGTCATCGCTAAAACGGCGAAAGCCCATCACCACATACAGCACCGCTACAGCCCATAACAAGGCAAACAAGCTATGCACTTGAAGTAGCAGAAACTCCACTAGCAAGATCAGCACGACGAGTGGCAACACTGCGACACACCAGGCAATCACACCATGGCGCGCTTGCAAACCATTAAATTGTTGCTCTAAGTAGTCACTATAACGGCGATAGGACAGATGCAGGACATGACCTGCCCGTAGCGGCCACAATTGCTCTAACCATAATATGCAGACCAAAGCTAAAAATTTCATTACGCCCATCCGAGAATAAAAAATATTAAAAAAATCAGATAGTTACATAAAAACTTACCGACTCACTACTGCATCTATAGCCTAGCGCTACGCGACTCTAGCCCCTGTTATACCGGCTCAGCGTATCTCTCGCAAGTGACATTAATCCGATTCCAAACCTAAAAATGCGATTAAATCATCTTTACGCGATTGCGTATCGCGGTAACCCAAAGCAATCAGTTCCCGACAATAGGACTGCTCAAATAATAAATAAGACACTAGACTGGAGCCAGAACGTCGTAAGCCCCCGACTGTATGTAAAAGGCCACGAATCACTACGGGCAACGACTGCACGTGGCGGGCAGCAATCGTGCTCAAGGGCTCACTGGGGGTGATCACCCGATAGGCTACGGGTTTGAGCCGCAACTGATGCTCTGCAGCAGTCGCAGCAGGAATTAAACCTACCGTATGATTAATTCGTTGCAAGCGCTCTAAATCAACTTCTAGACCATCTAAAAATATACTATCTAGAGCGTGGCCTGCAACTTGCGCTAGGGTTGGATAAGGTGGCGCACTCGATACCGGTGGCGTAGCACTAAACTGCTGGCCCACACCAATCACCAATAAACGATCAGCACCCAAATGCAAGGCTGGACTCAATGGCGCCAACTGCCGCATGGAGCCATCGCCATAATACTGCTCATCAATACAGACTGGCGGAAAAATAAATGGCAAAGCGCTAGAGGCCATTAGATGTGACACCCCTATGGGCATTGCAACACCCACGCGGCGCGTACGCTGCCAGGGCTTCAAGTCCGGGCGCCCTTGAAAAAAAGTAACTGACTGTCCGGAATAATAAGCAGAGCAAGTCACCGCAAATGCTTTCAATGCGCCGATCTCGACTTGATGATCGATTGCCGAAAAATCAATGGTGCGCTCAAGTAACGCACTGAGCGGTTGATTGTTTAACAGTGCAACATTGCGCCCCCCATGCCCGACTACGGTGGAGGCAAACCAGCGCGCGCTATTGGCAAGCGCTCCGCGCCAATCAGCGTGATAGATTTGGGCAGAGTTAAATTGCTCCCACACACGACGCAGACGTCGCGCACTGCGCTGAAAATGATGCGCATCGGCAGCTAAGGCTGCGGCATTAATAGCGCCCGCCGATGTGCCACAAATAATCGGAAACGGATTGCCATAACGAGCAGGTAGGAAGTCAGCCAGCGCACTTAGCACGCCCACCTGATAGGCCGCACGCGCACCACCTCCGGAAAGAATCAATCCAATCGTAGGGCGCTCTTTAGGAGACAGCTGCGGCATTGATCTCACACATTATAAGCATTTAAAAATTAAGCATTCAAAACACGGCACATACTATAGAGCATACCTGCTGTGGCACCCCAGATATATCGTCCCGCATAGGGGATTGCTAAATAGTGACGATGGCGACCACGGAAATGATAATCGCGACGCTGATAATGTGCCGGATTTAAAAAATGCAATAAAGGCGCTTCAAACACATTGGCTACTTCGGACGGGTTCGGAGTTAAATCAAACGGCGGCTCTAGCCAACCCACTACTGGGGTAACCCGAAATCCTGAAGGAATCTCATAGCTTGGTAGCCGTCCCAACACGGTCACATGACGCGCAGACACACCCACTTCTTCTTCCATTTCACGCAAGGCTGTAGTTTCTCGATCAGGATCAGTCGGCTCGACGCGGCCACCAGGAAAACTCACCTGACCAGCGTGATCTCGCAAATGTCCGCTGCGTTGAGTTAACAGTATTTGCACGCCATGATCGCGATTCACCAAAGGCACTAACACTGCCGCATGACGAATCACCGCAGTTGGGGGCAATACTGCAACATGACGGTCGCCATCTACATCGGGCAGTGGCTGGTGCTGCAAGCTGATACGAATCGCCTCAGGTGTGAGCGGTAACTGTAGCGGTAAATTTTTGGGTAAATGCGGTGCGGACATGCATGGGTCTCGATACTGAGATTGACAAAGCCAGTCACGGCACGATTCTAAATCAATTGCGGCGTTGGTAAGGCATAGGCCACGACATCTCCGAGCGCGATCTCTCCACCGACAACTACTCGCGCCACAATACCACCATGACCGACCATGGCATTATAACCACCCGCACCCAGTGCAGCCTCCATGCGTGCGCAAGGCTCACATAGCCCCGTGCCTTCAAACAATACCGAACCAATGGTGAAGCGGGCTTGCGCCAAGGCCAACAGATTAATACCGCTGACCATCAAATTACGGCGCATCAGTGTTGGCGATAACGCTGTGTGCGCCATCAAGGCACTGACTATCGGCCAATGCTCAAACTGAAACAAACTAACTTGGCGCAGACTACCAGAGCGCTGCGCGGCGTGATCACCCACCAAGCCTCGCCCAGTCTCCACCCGCACCTGTGACACACTAGAAACTGCTGCTCTACGCTCAGAACGCAGACCAATCCAACGCAACTGTCCCGCCCGCGGAAACACCTGTTGCAATTGCTGTATAGATTGAGCGATCACGGGCGCAGTCATCGCATACGACTATTTACGCCGGATAGTGCGGGCTGGCTTAATCTTAATGCCTACCATATCCTCTGGCCGCACCCATAGTTCAAACTGCTGATCAGTCACAAAGCCTAAGGCAATCGCAGAGGCCTTCAAGGTCAAGCCTTTCTTATGTGCATTCTTAGCAATTTGTGCAGCTTTGGCATAGCCAATATGCGGGTTCAAGGCAGTCACCAGCATTAAGGAGTCATTGGTGAGTTGAGCGATCCGTTCACGATTAGGCTCAATACCTTGGGCACAGTGCTCATCAAAATTCTCACAGGCGTGCGCCAGTAAATGTACGCTATGCAAGAAGTTACGAATCACCATCGGCCGAAATACATTGAGCTCAAAGTTACCCATAGATCCACCCAAATTAATGGCCACATCATTACCCATCACTTGGCAACACGCCATAGTCATCGACTCTGATTGGGTTGGATTCACCTTGCCAGGCATAATAGAGGAGCCAGGCTCATTCTCAGGAATGCTCAACTCACCAATACCACAGCGTGGGCCACTCGATAGCCAACGCACATCGTTGGCCATCTTCATCAAAGCCGCAGCAAGCGTTTTCAAGGAGCCATGGGCATGTACAACAGCATCGCAAGCGGCGAGCGCTTCAAACTTATTGGGCGCTGTTACGAATGGCAAACCAGTTAATTTTTTAAGTTGTGCAGCCACGTCTTTGGCAAATTTAGGGTGTGCATTCAAACCGGTACCTACCGCAGTGCCGCCCAGGGCTAGTTCTGATAAATGCGGCAAGGCATTATTAATATGGGTCAAGCTATGATCGAGCTGTGCAACATAGCCGGAAAATTCTTGGCCCAAGGTCAAAGGCGTTGCATCTTGCAAATGGGTGCGGCCAATTTTTACGATCGACATAAACGCCCGCGATTTTTTATCAAGGGTGCGACGTAATTTTTTGAGTGCCGGTTTTAATTGTTGCTCAAGCGCAATGACCGCGGCAACGTGCATCGCAGTTGGGAATGTGTCATTAGAAGACTGGCCCTTGTTCACATCATCGTTCTCATGCACCAAGCGCTGCGCACCGCGCCGCCCACCCAAAATCTCGGAAGCACGATTGGCCAACACTTCGTTCACATTCATATTAGTCTGCGTACCCGAACCCGTCTGCCAGACTACCAAGGGGAAATGCTGATCCCACTGTCCAGTGAGCGCCTCATCAGCAGCGGCAACAATTGCTTTGCCTTTCTTTTTGTCTAACATGCCTAAGGCCATATTAGTCAGTGCAGCTGCTTTCTTCACCATCACCTGAGCGTGCACTACCGGCATCGGCATGGTCTCGCCAGGAAAATGGAAGTGATGCAAGCTACGCTGTGTCTGTGCACCCCACAACATATTGCTCGGAACTTCAATGTCACCCATGGTGTCTTGCTCAATGCGAAAGTTTTTCATAGTCATATCGTATTATTGAAAATTACAGTGGATTAAATTAAATTAAATTAAATTAAAAAATATACAACATTAAAAAGATCTCTACATCATCACTACTCAACAATGCCACAGCTCAACCATTAGCGTTAGTATTTTTACCATGATTAAGCTTACCATCCTTAAGCTCACTACACTGTAGCACGCCACACTTAAGCATTAACCCCAAACAAAGGGCGCTGCTCACCGCGCAATGCATTCGCATCTGCCACTGTCAGCGCCGTCAAATTCACCACACGTCGGACAGTCGCACTAATCGTTAATATATGCACTGGCTTTGCAGCACCCAGCAATATCGGCCCTACGGTAATGCCATCACCTGCGGCAGTTTTAAGTAAGTTAAATGAAATGTTTGCCGCATCTAAGTTTGGCATCACTAACAAATTAGCCTGTCCGCGCAGCGTCGAATTAGGAAACACTTTAGCCCGAATCTCGGCAGACAATGCGGCATCGCCATGCATCTCGCCGTCAATTTCCAAATGCGGCGCACGTGCAGCAATCAAAGCGCGGGCATTGCGCATCTTATCGACAGAAGCGCCCTCACCAGAACCAAAATTAGAATGCGACAACAAGGCAACCTTAGGCACAATACCAAAGCGACTGATCTCCTCTGCAGCCAATAGGGTTGACTCCGCAATCTGCTCGGCATCGGGATCAGGATTAACATAGGTGTCACAAATAAAGACGGTACGCCCTGGTAGCATCAGCATATTCATCGCAGCAAAATGTCGCACACCAGCACGCTTACCAATCACCAAATCAATATAGTGCAAATGGCTGCTATAGCCGCCCAACAAGCCGCACAACATCCCATCAGCAGCGCCCATTCGCACTAACATTCCGCCAATCAGCGTTGGGCGCAAATGCATATCGGATTTAGCAATCTCTGGGGTGACGCCACGCCGCTCGCCTAGACGCTGATACTCGGTCCAATACTCTTTGTAGCGCGGATCATCGCTCGGATCAACTAACTCATAATGCTCACCGCGCTTTAAGCGTAAGCCTAAACGCTCAACCCGCATCTCAATGACTTCAGGTCGACCAATCAGAATCGGCCGCACAATGCCCTCATCCACCGCGACTTTCACAGCGCGCAATACGACCTCCTGCTCGCCCTCAGCGTAGACTACGCGCTTCGGTGACTTTTTAGCCACAGCCATCACTGGCTTCATCATCAACCCGGAATGGTAGACCACAGCGTTAAGACGCTGTGTATACGCATCAAAATCAACAATCGGTCGGGTCGCAACACCGCTTTGCATGGCAGCGCGGGCCACAGCGGGCGCTACCATGCTAATCAGGCGGGGGTCAAAGGGTCGGGGTATTAAATAATCGGGGCCAAATTTTAAATCTTCCTCACCATATGCGGCGGTAACGACCTCAGATTGCTCGGACTGGGCCAAGGCGGCAATCGCGTTGACTGCAGCGATTTCCATATCGCGATTAATGGTGGTCGCTCCCACATCCAAAGCGCCGCGAAATATGAATGGAAAGCACAGCACATTATTGACTTGATTGGGGTAGTCCGAACGCCCAGTTGCAATGACCGCATCAGGCCGCACAGCTTTGACTAACTCTGGCAATATTTCTGGCTCAGGATTAGCCAAGGCCAAAATCAATGGTCGAGGCGCCATTTGCAACAACATCTCTTGCTTCAACACTTTGCCCGCTGACAATCCCAAAAACGCATCTGCACCCGCCATCACCTCGCTTAAATGTCGAGCCGGGGTATCAATTGCATAACGCGCTTTTTCAGTGTCCATCTCCTCGGTGCGCCCTTGATAGACAACACCGATAATATCGGTGACGGTGATATGCTCTTTCTTGAGACCCAAAGATACTAACAAATCCAGACAAGCAAGCGCTGCGGCACCAGCGCCCGACACTACTAATTTAATATCTTCGATCTTCTTACCAACCACTTTTAAACCGTTGGTAAATGCAGCACTGACAATAATCGCGGTACCATGCTGATCATCATGAAACACGGGAATCTTGCAGCGCTTACGTAACTCGCGCTCTACAATAAAGCACTCGGGCGCTTTAATATCTTCTAAGTTGATACCGCCAAATGTCGGCTCAAGCGCGGCAATAATATCAACTAATTTATGGGGATCACGTTCGTTGATTTCGATATCAAACACATCAATACCAGCGAACTTCTTAAATAAAACCGCTTTACCTTCCATCACTGGCTTGGCGGCAAGCGGCCCAATGCTACCCAAACCCAATACCGCTGTACCGTTAGTGATGACCGCCACCAAATTGCCGCGCGCGGTGTAATCACTAGCGGAACTAGGGTTGGCTACAATCTCCTCACAGACTTTAGCAACTCCAGGGGTATAGGCCAGGGCCAAATCCCGTTGATTGACTAGCCCTTTGGTAGGGGTCACCGAGATCTTACCCGGCGAAGGAAACTGGTGATATTCAAGCGCTGCCTTGCGCAACTGATCTTCTTGCATGATGCGGATTACTTTCTAAAAAACGCTGATCATCATCGATCAACTGAAATTGCTCGTCATACGGACTGTCATTATAGCGTAGCTAGCCCCCTCCAAATTTCAACATCGGGGTATTCAGCCCAACATTTGACTGCCTGCGATATGTTAAAGTCTAAGGAAGTAAACAGAGCACCAGCACCCCCATCAACCGAATGTCGCAATTTAACATAACTACTTAAACTGTATATAGAAGCCCCCTAACCAACTCCTTCACTTACTTTTTCATCTCTTTTTAACTCCAGTGACAATCTGTGACCAGCCTTATATACACAGATATACACAGATCCTCAGATTTCCATTGGACTTAATCATTTCATACGCAACGACTTTCCCAACACTAATCTATCTAGCGTAACTCACGATGACCACGCATACACTCTACCCTGAAATCTCTGCTTATCAGTCAGGCATGCTGGCTCTAGACCACGGCCATACCTTGTATTACGAAGAAAGCGGTAACCCCAATGGCGCGCCAGTGCTATTTCTGCATGGCGGTCCCGGTGCAGGTGCAACCACTGGACATCGGCGCTTTTTTGATCCCCAACACTATCGCATTATCATTTTCGATCAGCGCGGCGCGGGTCGCTCCACGCCCTTAGGCGGCCTCGAGGCCAATACCACACCGATTCTTATTGCTGATATCGAATTATTACGCCAGCACTTGGGGGTTTCACGCTGGTTAGTATTTGGCGGCTCTTGGGGCAGCACCTTAGCCTTGGCTTACGCCGAGGCTCATCCCCACCGCTGTCACGGCTTAATACTGCGCGGCATCTTTTTATGCCGCGATTCTGAGATTCAGTGGTTTTTATACGGTCTACGCCATTTATTTCCAGAGGCTTGGGATACATTTGTCGCGCCGATTCCTGAAGCCGAGCGCCACGACTTACTCAACGCCTACCACCGGCGGCTGACCGACCCTGACCCCGCCATTCATCTTCCAGCCGCTCGCACTTGGAGCGCTTACGAAGGCGCTTGCTCAACGCTACTGCCCGACCCCGAAACGGTTGGTCATTTTGCCAGCGATGGCGTGGCACTGGGCCTGGCCCGAATCGAGGCCCACTACTTCCGCAATCAAATCTTTCTACCAGAAAACGCGCTACTCGATAACATCCAGCGCATCCGTCATCTACCAGCCATTATTGTTCAAGGCCGCTACGATGCTGTGTGCCCGATTGTCTCAGCAGACGACTTACGCAAAGCTTGGCCCGAGGCCGAATATGTCATCATTCCGGACGCTGGACATTCTGCCTGGGAGCCAGGGATTACCGCCGCTTTAGTACGCGCCACCGAATACTTTAAAACTATCACTCAACGCTAACGCCTAATGACGAGTCACTGATGCTAATGACTTCTTGCTAAACGATTAACCCCTACACTATTTTTAACACCTAAACTGTTTAACCCTAGAACTCAGGAGACCACTTTGAAACTCGTCACTTACTGCCCCACCAAACGTAGCCCATCCGCCATTGGCGTCATTGCCGCCGACGGCAGTATTATTGATTTAGCAACAGCCGCTAAAAAATCTCGTACCAAATTGAGCTTTGATGCACACGATATGTTGAGCCTGATTAGCGCCGGACGCAGCGGCCTCACATTGGTCAAAGCCGCAACTGCCCGCTGTACCACCGGCCACTACGATGCGGCTAAGGTCACCTTACTCGCACCAATTCCACGGCCACGCAAAAATGTATTCTGCGTGGGTTGGAATTACCTAGAGCACTTCAACGAAGGGGCTAAAGCCCGCCCCCATGTCCAAGAAATGCCCCTGCATCCGGCATTTTTTAGTAAAGCGCCAACCACGGTTAACGCACCATATGGCGCAGTGCCCTTGCATGCTGCAGTGACCGAAAAACTAGACTGGGAAGTCGAGCTCGGTGTGGTCATCGGCAAAGGTGGACGCAATATCACTGAAGCGGCAGCAATGAAACATATCTACGGCTATATGACAGTGAATGATGTCTCGGCACGGGAAGTTCAGCGACAACACGGCCAGCAATGGTTCAAAGGTAAAAGTCTAGATGGCCACTGCCCAATGGGGCCTTGGCTGACCACTGCTGATGCGGTGAAAACGCCACAAAATCTACGTATCACCTGTAAGGTCAATGGTGTGGTCAAACAGGATTCGAATACCAGCTTTATGTATTTCAAAATCCCCCGCATTATTGCCGAACTGTCTGCTGGCCTGAGCTTAGAGCCAGGAGATATCATCCTTACTGGTACGCCTGCCGGTGTTGGTCATGCCCGCAACCCACCCGAATTCATGCATGCCGGCGACCTGCTAGAGACTGAAGTCGAAGGTTTGGGTGTATTACGTAATCGAATTGCCAAGCAATAAGCAGGGTCTTGTTCTCGAGAGATTGCTCTGGGGTAATTGCTGGGGGTTGCATCGACAGACTCCCAGCAACCTGTATGTCGAGCGCCCACTTCCCCACGCTCAAATTCAAACGCTGGCATTAAAAGCCAGCATTAAAAATAAATGTCTGATTTAAAAAGAATTTTTAATGCGTTAGGTCGGTTTTTTGTTACCTGCCTGCAAGGCCTCTAGTCCAGCACGTTGGACCTCTAGCGTCTTTAAGGTCATCTGCACCATACTCGTACTCATCAATAACCAAGCCTCTACCGCCTTTAATTCGGTAATTTTCTTCTCTATGGCCGCCAAATCAACCGTGGGGGGAACCATCCCAGGAGCGGTAAAGCCCATGGGATTCCACATATTTTGCATAAATTCGAAGAAATCCGCCGATCCCTTTTGCTCGCTCATGGGAAACCCTTACGCTAGTAAAACCTCATACTACAAGGCTTGACCATCTTGCGCTAGCACCGTGGATTGATGTGCTGTGGTTGCACGGAGTTGGGGTTGAGCTTGATGGAGTGCAGATTCTAAGCGCTGCTTCTCGCTCATGACTTTCTGAGTATAGGCATCAGACTGATCGGCCACTGCGCCTGCGTAGGATTGCAGCGCGCTGGTCATGTCGCCAGTACGCAGCAAATAACTCTTCAAAATCCGAATACCCACATGAATATTGGGTTCTGGGTCATAAATCGCCTGCTCGCCACCAAACTTCGAAAATTTAGCCAAATGAAATTGCGGAATAATTTGCATCAAACCCTTGGCGCCCATCGGACTCTCTGCCAAAGGGTTAAAACGCGATTCAACCGCAATCATCGCCACCACCAATAACGGGTCTAGACCAAATTGGCGAGCCTGAACATGGGCAATGCGCACCACATCCAAGGTGTCGCTCACGACTAAATTAAAACGCTTGGCCAAGGACTGGGCGAGCACGGCATAGCGCGTCTCTTCGGCGCTGGGCTTAACTACCACATCGGCAGCACCCGGAGCTTCAAGCGCCGCAGTAGTCAGCGCAGAATAAGCGCCTACCAACCAATCTACCCGAATGGCGCTATGGCCAATAGACCGCGGGGCCAACAAGACGAACAAAGTTGCAGCAACTAAAGTTACTGTTAATACTGCTCGGCCCAACATTGAAATCACGACTACTGAAGAATCTTCCGACATCGATTTTGCCAACATACGCAAAACCTCCTTAGGAATTTGCCGATCAAAGAACAAACCACCACAGCGGCTTGTTGATCGTGCCCGTGTTGCAGTGCGTGAGTGGTGCACGCAGCACTAAACACATCCACCCCATCACCAAAATGTCACGGAACATGTGATCAAGAATTTGAATGCACAGTCATCCGGACTCGTCGACTACCACCTTACATTCACAATAGTACGCTACAGGTAGTAGTCGTCAAACAGTTAAACGCCGCGAATTGTAGTCGTTAATCCACGCTGCCGCAACCCTCGTCGTCACGCATACGCGCATATCGGTTGCCGCTCAATAACGATTGGGCCCTACTTCACAACCACCAGCCATCCGAATATGACGCACTGAAAAAAATTAATTTATTCATATAATCAACTATTTATATAAAAATATACAGTTATGGCGCGTATAGCTCTGAGCGCTTTGAGCGACCGCTGGCTGAACATTGCAAGGGATGATGATGTGCACAACTAAATGGCCACAGCTGTGATAAATTCACACCCCTATGGATGACATCGTACTCAAAGGTATGGCCAAATGGCCAAACGTCCCCGCAGTATTTGGGTGGCTAGCACTCGACCGACGCGGCCAGTGGCGACTCAAAGGTGAGCGCATTACCAACCCAGCGATCTGCGCTTTTTTTGGCCGTAACTACGCGCACGATAGCGAAGGTTGTTGGTATTTACAAAACGGACCGCAACGCGTCTACGTCGAACTCGGTCTCACGCCTTATATCTGGCGGATCACTCCTGGGGAGTCGGCGCCGAGCATTCACGCGCATAGCGGCCTGACTTGCACTCAAATACACGACGCCTTTATTGATGATGCGGGCGACCTACTATTAAATAGTGTGCACGGTATTGGCTTAGTACACGACGCCGATCTGCATGAACTCATGCCCTACTTCTCCGACGACCAAGGTCATCGCGGCGAGGCTGCCTTAAGCGCCCACCTAGACACCCTGACGGCGGGTGACCGCGCACCGCTGTGGCTAACACTCGCAGGCACGCCGGTAATGGTTGAGCCAATCCGTAGCGCGACATTGGCCCAACAATTTGGCTTCAACCCCAAACCGCGCCAATCTGACGGTGAGCCAGAATGCCAATAGTCAATTAAATTATTGAAAATAAAGGATAAATTAATATGTCATTTGTGCCAGAGCCACATCCTAAGCTCACCATTTCTGGCGATTTTCGCACTGACACCGTCACGCAGCCCACGCCGGCAATGCTCGCCGCGATGCAACAAGCATCACTCGGCGACGACTCACGTGACGGCGACCCTACAGTCATTGCACTCGAAGCGCTTGCTGCAGCGCGCACCGGTAAAGAGGCAGGCCTCTTTATGCCTAGTGGCACTATGACCAACTTAGTTGCAGTCCTCACCCATACGGCACGCGCAGGCGAAGTCTTGCTCGAACAAGGTGCGCATATTCTCAATACAGAACTAGGCGGTCTGTCCGCCGTTGCCGGTGTATTTTATAAAGGTATCCCAGGAGCGCGTGGCGCCATGGATCTGGAGAGACTTCACCACAGCATCCGCCCCATGACGCGCAATAATTTCGCCACCGCGCTAATTTGTATGGAAACCTCGCACAATGGCGCTGGCGGGAGTGTTCTGCCACTCAGTCACATGCAAGCCGTCTACAGCCTAGCTCAAAATCATGGTGTGCCTGTGCACACCGATGGCGCGCGACTATTTAATGCCGCCATCCACCTCGGACTCCCAGCATCCGCGCTGACTCAATATACCGACTCTGTCTCATTCTGCATTTCCAAAGGCTTGTCTGCGCCGGTTGGATCAGTGTTATGTGGCTCGGCCGCCTTTATCGCCAGGGCCCGCCCGTTTCGGCGTATGGTGGGCGGAAATCTTCGCCAAGCTGGGCTAATCGCCGCCGCAGGTATTGTGGCCTTGGAGCAGATGGTCGAGCGCCTAGTCGAGGATCATCACCACGCCCAACAACTCGCCCAAGGTCTACACCGCCTCGATCCGCAATGGCTAGACCCAACTACGGTTGATACGAATATTGTGAGGCTCAACGTGAGTGGCACTACTCGCAACGCCCAACAGTGGTCTGATGCCTTGCTCGGCCATGGCATCCAAGTCAGCCCTGCAGATAACGGACATCTACGCTTTGTTACCCACCGCCATATCACACCAGCGACCATCGCTCAGGTGCTGGCCGCCTGCGAGCACATCCGTGGCACGCCAGTCATATAAACTCCAGCACAACTAGCCGAATGGCAACTGTGAGCAAATACTCACTTTTTAGGTCTAAATCACCCGACAAATCCACCATTAGAATATAAATAATTGATTATTAACGGTTATTTAATTTTTAATTTAAATACCTTCCAGATTACTTGATCGATCCAAGCAGATTCGGTATCTTAAGCAACCTGTGCTGCAAGATTTCAAAAGGCAGTTGGGGTAATACCTTCAATCCATTACACCAGCTGTTTGCCCCGATATAGCGCCATGTTCACCACTGTTCATGACACCATATTAGGATGTTAAATCAACCGAGCGACTGACAAACTGGATGCTAGAAACATTGGCGTCGTGGGCTGTTTGACTACCGCTCGTAGCGGCTCAGCTGTGTTATTTAATATTGTGATGACAATATTTTCTAATGCAGAGTTTTGTGGTGTATTACTTTTTTCTTGATTGCTTTTTTTTAGCCGGCTCTAGGGCCGGCTTTTTTTTGGCAACATGCGCATCGTCATCCCGAGACGACCAAGCCCCCACCCACAATTCACGCTCACTAATGTAATAAACCATCCATAGCAATCGCTAAGTGGCGATACAAGGCGTTCGGGTCAACCCGAATGCCACCACGCCAAGTCAACGCATGGGAAAAAGGATCTAGTGCAATCTCACGGAACACTGAGCCATCAGAGAGCTGATCAAGAATCGACTGCTCGACACAGTCGCCTAAATAAACATAGCCCTCTAGCCCATCATCGAAACTCAGCCACAGGGTGCAATTGTCCTCAGTGCGCCAAGCCGTGACTCGTCGCATTGGGTTACGCGCACTACGATACCGCCGGACTTTTAAACTCAGTGCCATCTCTGCAATCCTAAATCTAGACCTGCAAACCCTGCGCAGATTGATTCAACTAGTTTGCCATCCGCCTGCTTCGTGACCACCCAACCTCAGCAGTCGCGACATCTGACCAACCGAGAGACACTTAATCCCAAGACAAAGCGCCACCGGTTTGGTATTCAATCACCCGAGTTTCAAAGAAATTACGTTCTTTCTTCAGGTCAATCATCTCGGACATCCAAGGGAAGGGGTTAGTTGCACCCTCAAACAAGACTTCAAGACCAATTTGCTGGGCACGGCGATTGGCAATAAAACGCAAATACTCCTTAAACATGGCCGCGTTCAATCCTAATACCCCTCTAGGCATAGTGTCCTCTGCATAGCGATACTCCAGCTCCACGCCTTGACGGAATAACACGTTTAACTCTTCGCGAAACTCGGCTGTCCACAAATGCGGGTTCTCTAATTTAATCTGGTTTATTAAGTCAATCCCGAAGTTGCAATGCATAGACTCGTCACGCAAAATATATTGATACTGCTCAGCAGCACCGGTCATCTTATTCTGGCGACCTAACGCGAGAATCTGGGCAAAGCCGACATAGAAGAACAACCCCTCCATCAGACACGCGAACACAATTAGGCTCTTTAAGAGTTTTTGATCATTCTCTGGGGTGCCGGTCTTAAACAGCGGATTCGTCAATACATCAATAAACGGAATCAAAAATTCATCTTTAGCGCGAATCGAGGGCACTTCGTGGTACGCATTAAAAATCTCACCCTCGTTCAAACCCAAACTCTCAACAATATATTGATATGCATGGGTATGGATGGCCTCTTCAAACGCTTGGCGCAACAAATACTGACGACACTCTGGCGCAGTAATGTGGCGATAGGTCCCCAACACAATATTGTTAGCAGCGAGGGAGTCAGCAGTCACAAAAAATCCGAGATTACGTCGCACGATCAAGCGCTCATCCTCAGTCAAACCATTGGGATCTTTCCACAATGCAATGTCGCGACTCATTTGAATCTCTTGAGGCATCCAATGATTGGCGCAAGCCGACAAATATTTATCCCAAGCCCAACGATACTTAAACGGTACTAACTGATTAACATCGGTGCTGCCATTGATCACTCGCTTATCAGCAACATTCACACGGCGCAACACGGCCTCTTCAGCGACCGGACCTGCATTTAATTGCACACGCGGGCTTGGCAACGCAGACTCTTCAAATTGCAACATACTTTTATTCTCCACTATTCATCAACACCGCATGATCCACATCGTTGAGATGCGGATCATGCATCATTTTTATGATGCTAGACTTCATAGACTAGCATCGCAACAAGCATTACTGGCAGGCTTCACATTCCGGATCAAGAATTGAACAGACGGAAGGTTGTGGCTCAACCACACCGCCATCAGACGGCACGGCATTGAGCTGACCCGCCTTAGACGTCGACTTCTCGGTAGAGGTTGCACCCAGAGTGCGTAGGTAGTACGTAGTCTTCAAACCACGCAGCCACGCCAATTTATAAGTGTCATCGAGTTTTTTACCAGAAGCACCTGCCATGTAAATATTCAATGATTGCGACTGATCTATCCACTTCTGACGTCGCGCGGCACATTCAACCAACCAGCTCGCATCGATCTCAAAGGCGGTGGCATAAAGGTTGCGAATTTCTGCAGGCACACGGTCGATCTTAGACAGAGTGCCGTCAAAGTATTTCAAATCCGAAATCATAACCTCGTCCCACAACTTCAATTTCTTTAAGTCGCGCACCAAAAATTCATTAACCACCGTAAACTCACCCGACAGATTAGATTTAACATATAAATTCTGATAGGTTGGTTCAATACACTGTGACAAGCCAGTAATATTGGCGATCGTCGCGGTTGGTGCAATCGCTAAACAGTTCGAATTTCGGATGCCTACCTTCTGAATTCGTTGCCGCAAGCTATCCCAATCTAGCGTCGAGGACAAGTCGCACTCCACATAACCACCACGCTCATCGGCGAGTAACTTCACTGAATCAAGAGGTAATATGCCACGATCCCACAATGAACCCTTAAAAGTCGAGTATGGTCCGCGCTCTTCTGCCAAGTCTGAAGATGCTGAATAAGCTGTAAATGCAATTTGCTCCATTGAACGGTCAGCGAATTCCACAGCCTGATTAGAACCATAAGGAAAACGCAACATATGCAAGCAATCCTGAAAGCCCATCATACCCAGACCAACGGGCCGATGCTTAAGGTTAGAGTTTCGCGCTTTTTCTACGGAATAAAAATTCAAATCAATCACGTTATCCAGCATACGCATTGCGGTACGTACCGTGCGTTGCAACTTTTGCATATCTAAACTGCCAGTAGCTAAATCCAGATGCGCAGGCATATTCACCGATGCTAAGTTACACACTGCAATTTCGTCATCACCCGTATTTAAGGTAATTTCGGTGCATAAGTTAGAACTATGCACTACACCAATGTGTTGTTGTGGTGACCGTAAGTTACAAGGATCTTTGAACGTAATCCACGGGTGTCCAGTCTCAAATAACATGGTGAGCATTTTGCGCCATAGCTGATTGGCTGAAACCGTTTTAAAGAGCTTGATCTCACCACGCGCACAGCGTGCCTCATATTCCAGATATGCGGTTTCAAATGCCTTACCAAATTTCTCGTGCAAGTCCGGCACATCCGACGGTGAAAAGAGCGTCCAGTCAGCATTCTCCATCACACGCTTCATAAACAAGTCTGGCACCCAATTCGCAGTATTCATATCATGGGTCCGACGACGATCATCACCGGTGTTTTTACGCAACTCCAGAAACTCCTCAACATCTAAGTGCCAAGTCTCTAAATATGAGCATACCGCACCCTTGCGCTTGCCGCCTTGGTTCACCGCAACCGCCGTATCATTGACCACCTTTAGGAACGGCACCACCCCTTGGGACTTGCCATTTGTGCCTTTAATGTGAGCACCCAATGCACGCACTGGCGTCCAGTCATTACCAATCCCGCCCGCATACTTCTGCAACATAGCATTTTCTTTAATCGCCTCATAAATGCCATCTAAGTCGTCAGACACGGTTGTAAGATAACAACTCGCCAATTGTGAGCGACGCGAACCGGAATTAAACAAGGTTGGGGTTGAGCTCATCAAGTCAAAGCTGGATAAGACATTATAGAATTCAATGGCACGGGTCTCACGCATGGCCACTGGCTCATTGAGTGCCAAGCCCATTGCGACGCGCATAAAAAACACTTGCGGTAACTCAATGCGCTGGCCCTCGATATGCAAGAAATAACGATCATAGAGAATCTGCAAGCCCAAATACGTGAACTTTAAGTCACGCTGCGCATCTAAAGCCGCACCTAAGACCTTCATATCAAAATCGCCGAGACGAGCATCTAGTAGCTCAGCAGCAATGCCCTTGCGAATCAACTCTGGCAGATATTGGGCATAACGCCCATTCATTTGATCTTGAGTGACCTCTTCGCCCAAGGTCTCTAAGCGCAGAGTATGAATTAATAAGCGTGCTGAGACATAGGTATAGCCAGGATCTTGCTCGATCAAACCACGAGCGGCCAATACCAATGACTTACGCACCTCTTCAATCGGCACCCCTTCGTAGAGGTCGCGATACATTGCATCCAATATCGGTTGCGCACTGACATCATTGCCCAAACCAGCACAGGCAGCTTCAACTAAATTGGTAATCCAAGGCAAATCGAGGGGGCGGCTCACACCGCCGTCTAACACATGAACAATCTGCTCGCGTTGCGTCGTCATAACCGACTGCGATGCCCGCTGCCGACCACGCTCTTGACTGCGTTCTTCACGATAAATCACATAAGCACGGGCGACATTGTGCTCCCCCATACGCATCAACGCTAGCTCTACTTGGTCTTGAATATCTTCAATATGGAAAGTGCCGCCAGAAGGTTGGCGACGCATCAACGCTGTCACGACTGAATCGGTGAGCGTCAACACTTGCTCACGCACTCGAGCAGAAGCCGCACCTTGGCCACCATTGACCGCAATAAACGCCTTAGTCATCGCAATCGCAATCTTTTGCGGCTCAAAACCAACCACTGCACCATTACGACGAATAATCTTATATTGGGCGTATTGCGCCTCGCGCACGGGGTCTACCACATCAGCAACAACAGGGGGGGCAGCCTGTAGCACGGAATCTACGGCAATTTGCATATATTACTCCTTGATTCTTTGGGTATTTTTTTGCTAGACGGGCGCTTAGCACCCACACAAACTACAAAACAAACCACAACATGTTGTGGTTTGTTTAAAATTCATGACTAATTCTAGTGGGGCAGATTTAAATGTGCAATAGTTATTTAATAATTTATTTAATTGAAACTTTTGTCACAAGAAATTCATTAAAACACACAAAAAATGCTACTTAATCACCTTTAGATGATTACCCCTTAGGGCTGAGGGGTCTTTGGCAGGCGATTTTTCTTGATTTGAGGATTGCAAAGTACCACCAGCAGGGGGGATCGGTGGCAACGTTCCATCCAAAGGTATAGTGCAGTGGATGCCGCCATTGGGCTCAAAAAACAAGCCCTCACCCGACTCTCGACCAAACAGACCCTGCACAGCAGACATGGGGATCAAGCAGTCTCTGGAGACCCCGCTAAAACGTGCAGAGAAACGAATATAGTCTTGGTCTATGATCAGCTTGTGCGTTGCACCATGGCTCAAGTTAAGTACAATCTGGCCATCTTTAACATGCTCCATAGGCACTCGAGTCTGGGCATCA
This sequence comes from uncultured beta proteobacterium, assembly GCA_903885665.1. Taxonomy (GTDB): domain Bacteria; phylum Pseudomonadota; class Gammaproteobacteria; order Burkholderiales; family SG8-41. Next base: position 70,779 of record CAISJL010000013.1, read on the forward strand.
ACCCGTACCGCCAAATACGGAGTCAGCCCGCCATCGCAGGCCCACTCGTGGACCGCGCGCACTAAATAAGATTTGACAGAGCGCTCGGTCATATCGTTATCCCTATTTACGCATCACTTTTTCAGAAGCAGTTAATGCATCAATATAGGCAGGACGGCTAAACAAGCGTTCTGCATACTTCATCAGCGGTGCAGCTTGCTTACCAAGCTGAATACCATAATGGTCTAATCGCCACAGCAAGGGGGCAATTGCCACATCTAGCATCGAGAATTCGTCACCCAACATAAATTTTTGTTTGGCAAACACCGGTGCGATTTGGGTCAAGCTATCCCTTATCGTCTGCCGACCTTTATCGGCTAGCTTCGGCGTACTCTTTTCAATTGCAATCACGTGAGAAAACATTTCTTGTTCAAAGCGATAGAGGAACAAACGCGCCCGCGCCCGCATCACAGGATCAGCCGGCATCAACTGAGGATGTGGAAAGCGATCATCAATATATTCATTAATGATGTTTGATTCATACAAAATCAGATCACGCTCAACCAGTACTGGCACCTGATTGTATGGGTTCATCACTGCTAAATCTTCAGGTTTATTGAACAAATCAACATCAATGATCTGAAAATCCATTCCCTTTTCATAGAGCACGAAGCGGCAACGTTGACTAAAGGGGCAAGTAGTACCCGAGTAAAGTGTCATCATAATAAATTGTCCATAATGGAATAAGGTCTGAATACCGCGCTCACTTCAACAACAATCGGTAGGTCGGCACTGTAAGACATAGCCTGGTCGCGCCGATACCTAGCGCTAGTGCACATCCTTCCAATATTCCTTTTTTAAGGAATAGACTAAAATAAAAAGCAAACCGAGCAACATGAGCACAATAATGCCAATCTGCTTACGATCGTTGCGAGCAGGTTCTGCCATAAACGTCATAAAGTTAACTAAGTCAGCAACCACTTGGTCATAAGCAGCTGGCTTCAGTAATCCAGGCTGGTCTAGCTTTAGCGCCAATTCTGTTTTCATGTAACCGTCACCACGCACTTTGTGCTCGGCCAATACTTGCTCACCCTGGAGTTCCCACAAGGCATGGGGCATACCAACATTAGGATAGACCGTGTTATTCCAACCGCTGGGACGCTCAGCATCACGATAAAAACTTCGCAAATAAGTATAAAGCCAATCAGCACCAGTGCCCGCCTCAGAAGCACGCGAGATCG
>CAISJL010000014.1 GCA_903885665.1 uncultured beta proteobacterium
GACACAGAGGACTTCCGCAAGACCGAAAGCAGGTGCTAGTGGCAGAACATTTGGGAAGAAAAATAGGCAAAAAACCTCCACGAAATGTCACTTAACTCGAAAATTCCGGGAAAAATTATTTAGGCTCCATTCCCCTGAAATAAATCCAGAGCAGCTAATTCTTGAGTGCCGCCTGTTTACCGCGCTGATATAAATAATAATATTCTGGACGAGTGCCTGGCCGTTTGCCTTCCCATAATTTAATCCAGCCTGCCCCATTTCTAGAGGCGAGCAGCGGCTCACCTTGCAGCAGCAACAAATCACACTGGTTTTTCGCCTGATTAAGCGTGTTAATTCCGCTAAAATATTGCAGCAGCACGCGCTGCGTGTCGCCTATGTTTTGTGAGGCCACACACCGATGCTGCGCTGGCAGTGACTGTTTGAGCGAAATAAATAGGCTGCGATAACTTTTACCCGTGTCCAACCATGGTAACCATATCGTCATAACGAGCACCCATATCAGCGTTACTCCGGCGGCCCAATTCACCACAGCGCGGCGCATTGAGCGTCTGACTCGCCAAACCAGAATCATCCACAGTACGGTAAAAATTATTCCGATCCAGAAGGCGGGCGTTTGCACACTGGGCATAAAGCTCGGGTGATATTCCATGAGTAAAGTGGTGACTCGGGTGCGATTATTTAGCAACAACCCTGCCCACGCCCACCATAATAAAATGGTTAACAAGCCGAAGGTCATAATGCCAAACCAGTTCAGCGCATTGGCCGCGCCGCGCCGCAGTGTAGAAAGTGCGGCACAGGCCAGCAGTGCGAGCGGTAATAACAGCGGCATGGCATGCTCTTCGCCATAGTTAGGTGAAAAACTTAGCACCAGCAGCATGACAACGAAACTCACCAACGGCAATTGCAATGCTGTTTCCTGCATTATTTTAAAGCGCGCCTGCCACACTGCCCATGCCGCCAAGGGCAAGGCAGGCCAGGCAAACCACGCTAGTGCTTTAAGATAATGCAACAGTGCTGGAAAATCTCCGCGCCGCATGAAATCTAACCAGCGTCCGATATTTGCATCCCATGCCCACACCATAAATAATTCGGGTGACCGTACATAAAGCAAAATGGGCCAGATTAAAAGCCACGGCAAGGTAACGATCAATGCGATGCCTAGACTGGAAAAATAACTGCGTGTGCGCCAAGGGCTAAAGATCAACAAGGTTGTGCTTACGCCTAAAAATAAAACAAGCGCCGTGAAATCGTTGGACATGAAACCGATACCGACCCCGCACCCGATAGCGAGACCTGCTATCAGCGGGCTATGCAAACTTTTTGCATAGCCGTACAGCATCATGGCGCAACCCGCCAGCAAGGCTAATTCTGAGAAGAGTTCATGTACGTGAACCAATAACCCCAGGCAGCCGATTAAAATAATCACCGCCGCCCAGCCGCGTCCTGTACCAAATAATTTGCGCCCAGTTAGCCCAACAAATATCAATGTAATGGAGGTGTACAAGCCACTCGCTAAACGTGCGCCGTCATGGAGTGGCAGGAGTGGAGCAAATAATTTTGCCAGCACGGCAGCGGTCATATAAAACAGCGGCGGGTTGTCCATGTCCGGCCGCCCTGCCAAGGTGGGCACCAGCCAATCACCGCTCTGTACAATGTGATAAACCAGTGCGAAGCCATATGCGTCTATGGATTTCCATGGATCATGGCCGATCAATCCCGTTAGTACCCACACTGTGCAGAGCAACCCCAATGTCCAGGCTTTCGCTGGAAGGGCAGATTCTTTATGATCTTGAAATGTAAATTCCTGATGAGAGTACATGGATAATGAATAGTTAAAGTTTGAAAAGGCTCTAGTTACATTAAGTAAGAATGAGATCATTACCTGCCGCCTGAGCCAA
>CAISJL010000015.1 GCA_903885665.1 uncultured beta proteobacterium
CACCTAACCTTAGCCTGGAGGCGGGGGTCGGAATCGAACCGGCGTCCACGGCTTTGCAGGCCGCTGCATAACCACTCTGCCACCCCGCCAATTAACTAAAAAGGGAAAACAGTTGCATTACTCACAACCGTTTTCCCCAAATTCTGGAGCGGGAAAGGAGGCTCGAACTCCCGACCTCAACCTTGGCAAGGTTGCGCTCTACCAACTGAGCTATTCCCGCACAACTAAACCGCACAACTAAACGTCTAAATCATATTATAAATCAACAAGCAACCTACCTGCAAGTCATCAACAAACCTTTCCTCATATTGACTAAAGAGAGTGCGAAACCAACCATGCTTTTTTCAGATAATAACCCATTGATATTAAAGTAAGACCTGCCGCCAAAACAATTAGCAACCCACCCCAAAATAGTGGCTCGAAAGAACCCATTGGATCTTTGTATAACAACAGTGGAATCGCCAGCATTTGTGCGAAAGTCTTTACTTTACCCAAAAACGATACCGCAACACTTTTACCTTGACCTATATTGGCCATCCACTCCCTCAGGGAAGAAATTGCAATCTCACGACCTATAATAATGAATGCGATTGCAGCGTCCACTCGTCCTAACTGAAGCAAAATAATCAAAGCAGCGACAACCATAAGCTTATCCGCGACAGGGTCAAGAAAAGCCCCAAATGCAGAGGTTTGATTTAAACGGCGCGCAAGCCAACCATCTAGCCAGTCAGTTAACGCCGCCAAAGTAAAAACTAATGTCGCAATTTTATTCTGCAGCTCCTCAGACAAATAGTTTTGCTCAGAATAAAACACCCCCACAAATAAAGGAATCATCAAAATTCTTAAACAAGTTAAGAAATTAGGCCAATTTAAACGCATCTCAACTCCTAATTATGAATGCAGAACATCATAGATACGTTCAGCCAATTCTCTGCTGATACCTTTAACAGTTGCCAAATCTTCAATACTAGCTGAAATCAAATCTCTTAACCCTCCAAAATGAGCCAACAACTGCTGCCTACGCTTCGCTCCTACGCCATCGATACCTTCAAGCGGTGATTGATTTCTTTTGCGAGCACGCAGCATTCTATGACCCGAAATCGCAAACCGATGGGCTTCGTCCCTAATTTGCTGAATCAGATGTAACCCAAGATCATCAGCGGTCGTTGAAATGGCGTCATGATAACCCGCAAGCCAAAGTTGTTCCATACCCGGTTTACGACTAACCCCCTTTGAAACACCAAGAATTGGAATTTCCTTTAAAGACAGCTCAGACAATACCTCAATAGCAATATGCAATTGACCAAGACCACCATCAACCATAATTAAATCTGGAAGTTTTGAATCACCAAGAATCATGCGCTTATATCGTCGCATTAACGCTTCACGCATCGCAGCATAATCATCACCAGGATTAGCCAAATGAATATTAAATTTTCGATATTCATTTTTTTTCATCTCGCCATGATCATAAACCACACAAGAAGCAACTGGAGACTCACCCTGAGTATGACTAATATCAAAACATTCTATTCGATTAAGCGAATCACCAAGATTTAAGATCTCTCTTAATCGAATTAATTTATCTGAATCCTTAACATATGAGGTATGCTTTCGAGTTGCTGCAATTTGGGCATTCTTAATGCCCATTTCCAACATGGCACGTCGATCACCAATAACACCAGTACTAATACGAACTGGATATTTCGAATTTTCCGAAAGAAAACTTTCAAAAAATTGAACGTCAATTTTCTCACTAACTATGATATTTTTAGGCGTTGCAATTAAAGCATAATGGGAGGAAATAAATGCCTCAACAATTTCTATTGTTGACATGCCCAATGAGTTAACAGGAAAAATATTTTTATCACCAAGATGTCTCCCACCTCTTATCATCACAATGTTAATACATGAAACATCACCAACAGATGCTAACGCAATGACGTCAACATCTTTAGAATTCACATCGCTAACATATTGATGTTCTCTCACTTTACGTAAAGCACTGATCTGATCACGATAAATAACAGCGTCTTCATATTTCAACAAATCAGCTGCTTCAGACATGAGGCGATTTAAACGTTCAAAAACACCATCATCCTCACCATTTAAAAATAACATGGCGCTATGAACATCTTTGGCATATTCGTCAGAACTAATAAAGTTTACACAAGGTGCTGTACAGCGATGAATTTGGTGCAATAAGCAAGGTCTAGAGCGGTGATTAAAAATACCATCATCACAAGTTCTCAATCGAAAAATTTTCTGTAATAACTGCATACTCTCACGAACTGCACCTGCATTAGGGAAAGGCCCGAAAAAATGGTGGGATTTTTCAGGATTACCGCGAAAGTATGCTAACTTTGGAAATCCATGATTTGTTAATATCAAGTATGGATATGATTTATCATCTCTAAATAAAATATTAAATTTTGGAGACAGCGATTTAATCAGATTGTTTTCTAACAATAGTGCTTCAGATTCAGAACGCGTGATAGTCACTTCTAATCCAGCGATTTGAGATACCATCAGCCTAATTCTTGGAGACAATCCATCCGAGCGCTGAAAATACGAAGTCACTCGCTTACGTAAATCTAGAGCTTTACCAACGTACAGAACTTCATTAGAAGCGCTGATCATTCGATAAACACCAGGCAAATGAGGCAATGTATTAGCTAATTCTGAAGGTAATGACATAATGTTTGTTGTTAGCTTGCCAAGCCTAAATAAACATGAATATCATTAAACACTCCATCGAACATTTCGGAGGATAATCGCCTAGTTTGCGTATTATATCGACTACAGTGATAGCTATTAAATAAACGAGTGCGCTCACTGATTTGATGTTGTGCAGCATGCGAGAATATAAAATTCTTAGGCACTAAATTCATGGATCTTAAAACAGCTTGATGAGCTATTCTACCAAGCGCCAAAATTGCTGGGGGTTGATATTGATCAATCTCGCTTCTTAGATAATGATTGCATTGCTTAACTTCGTCTAATATCGGTTTATTATCAGGTGGGAAACATTTTACAGCATTAGTAATTTTACAATCACTTAGCCTTAATCCATCTTTGGCATGCACAGATATTGGTTGGTTAGCGTAACCAAAGAGATACAAAGTTTTATACAATATAATGCCTGCATAATCTCCAGTAAACGGCCGACCAGTCTGGTTAGCGCCATGTAGCCCTGGGGCTAATCCAACAATTAATAATTTAACACGCTTGCTACCAAATGATGGCACAGGTTTACAATAATAATGCGGAAACTGAACTTTTATTTTTTTTAAGTTCTTAGAAAGTCTAGTACATTTCTCACAATTAATAGTGAAAATTTCTGCGTGATCATTCTCTTTTTTTTTCATTACATATTTAAAATAGAAAATTGAAATGACTGGTTCTTAATTATGTATTATTTCGAGACTTTTTAAATCTAATAATGCTTGATTGTATACCGGATCGTTAATCAAAAAGCTAGGGTCTGAAATCTGACGTTTGTATCTTCGCAACTCATTTAACCTTGTTGAATTTATTTCAATCACATCAAAATTTAATGAGCTTAATAATTCATCAGCTTGGACTGAATCATTACAAACTAGAACCATATCACAACCAGCCTCTAATGCCGCTATTGCACGTTCTCGAATGCCACCAACAACCTTTGCGCCCTCCATACAAAGATCATCACTAAAAACTATGCCGTCAAATTTCAACTGATCACGTAATACCTGCCTGATCCAGAACTCAGAGAATCCAGCTGGATTTTTATCTACATTAGGGTAAATCACATGCGCAGGCATGATGCCATCTAACCCAGATTTAATGATCTCAGAGAATGGTAATAAATCAATCCTCTCAATATCAGTAAACACCCGATCATCAACTGGAACACCGAAGTGAGAATCAACCTCAACGTATCCATGTCCGGGGAAATGCTTTCCTACTGCAGGCATTCCAGCTTGATGCAGCCCTCTCATGAAGGCAATTGTGAGCTCTGAGATTGCTATTGGATTTGAATGAAAAGCACGATCACCGACGACCTTACTTTTTTGATGATCAACATCGAGAACAGGGGCAAATGAAAAATCAACTTTATTAACAATGAGCTCTGCTGCTAAAATATAAGCAAGAGAGTGTGCCATTGCTATAGATGAGGCTTTATTTTTATCCCACAAGCAACCCAAATTACGCATTGCTGGCAACCTGGTAAATCCATCTTTAAATCTCTGAACCCTCCCCCCCTCATGATCAACTGCAATCAATAACTCAGGGTTTCGAAGCGCATGGATTTCAGTTGTTAATTCACTGAGCTGCTTCTGACTCTCAAAGTTTCTTGAGAATAAAATGATGCCACCTACTAGTGGATTTAATAAGCGTTCACGGTCTGTGGCTGATAAAGAAAATCCAGCAATATCAATCATGACGGGACCTAATAACATCTTTGACATCATTTCTCCAGAACTACAAAAGCACAAGCATACTTTTTCTCATCAGTAATCGTCAAATGATGGTTAATAATCTTAAATTGATTGAGCAATATTTGCAGATCTCTGTTAAAAACGAAGAAAGGCTTACCTTGAGTATCATGCAATATACTAATTGCTTTTAGGGTTACCGGATACCTAAATCCAGTGCCTAGTGACTTTACAAACGCCTCCTTTGCAGCAAATCTATTCGCAACAAAAGAAACTTTCTTTGAAGAACTTAAATAAAGCTCAAACTCATTATTCGTTAAAATTTTTCTAACAAATCGATCTTGAAATCTATCTATTAATAGTTTCACACGATCTGATTGAACTAAATCAATTCCGATTCCAAAAATCATTAGCAGCTCTTCATTAGCAACAAATATTTTTTTACTGCTGCATCAAGTCCCAAAACCAGTGCATCTGCGATCAGCGCATGGCCAATTGACACCTCTTGCACATTCTCAACAGTATTTAAAAATTTAAATAAATTAATTAAGTTAAGATCATGTCCAGCATTAATCAAAACTCCTGATAATTGTGCAACTGAAGCCGATTCAACATATTTACTCAAAACTGCCGACTCTAAGTCAGTGGCGAAAGCCTTAGCGTAGGGTTCGGTATAGAGCTCAATACGATCTATACCTAAAGACACTGCAAGCTCAATAGCTTCGGGATCAGGATCCATAAACAAACTAACTCGAATACCTAATTTTTTCAATTCATTAATAACGGGTATAAGCCTTGTCGCATCTTTATTAATATCCCAGCCATGATCAGAAGTCCAAGCATTTGGACTATCTGGAACCAAGGTACATTGACTGGGCAACACATTTCTAGCCAAATCCAGCAAAGGTTTCTCAAACGGGTTGCCTTCAATATTAAACTCAATATTTTTCCATGAATTTAATAACTTGGATATTTCGTATACATCGCTGTTACGTATATGCCTTTGATCAGGTCTAGGGTGTACAGTAATACCATGAGCACCAGCTTCCAATGCAATCTCAACCGATTGCAATACGCTGGGTATACCAATATCTCTCGCATTCCTGAGTAATGCAATTTTATTTACATTCACACTTAAATGGGTCATGTTTATAAAAATATGAATAATTTGAGTTTGTTAAATTTTCTGTAAATCTCTTAACAATTGACGCGTGTGTAGAACCTGATCACCTAAACAATGATTAATTAAACTTCTCATGAGTAACTTACTTTGCAAAAGAGTTAAACTGTCTTCATATCTACCCTCTGATATGTCAATCAGCGTTTGACCAATAAGTTCTACTCCTTGTGCACCCTCATCCTTCCGGGAGATGACGGGTCCTCTATCAATAATATAACGATAATTCAGATTCGGGATAATTGCCTCACCTGTAAGCACATCTTTTTCGAGAGAAAGACCGTAGCCCAACTCTTTTAACAGAATAAATTCAAACTTTCGAAGTATTGACTCAAAATCTATGGCTATTGGCAATTGATGCAATGCCCATGCATACGCATCAAAAAGTTTAACGTATGGATCTTCTTTTGGTAGCAGCTTTAACAACAGTTCATTTAAATAAAATCCACATATCAAACTAGGACCTTGTAGCATCTCATACCCACCCAGCCACTCTACTTTATTTAGAATTTTTAAATCTGACTTGCCAGACCAGGTAATATTTAACGGCTGAAAAGCCATTAGCGCACCTCGCAAACTTGACTTTGGTCTCCTTGCCCCTTTGGCAATCAGTGACATTCGCCCGCAATCTTTAGAGTAAATTTCAACAATAAGACTAGTTTCTCTATAAGGATAAGTATGGAGCAAATAAGATAAATTTACATCGACTGAACCTAGATTATTCATTTAGATTACTTTAATAAGATTTATTCTATGCCAGTGCGCCTTAAAATTGCATTATCATCTGCCCAGCCAGACTTAACCTTCACCCAAACCTCTAAAAAAACTTTCCCGCCGTATAGCTTCTCCATGTCTAACCTAGCCTGGGTAGCAATTTGCTTGAGTTTTTCTCCACCTTTACCTATGACTATTCCCTTTTGTCCCAACTTGTCAACAATCACGCAAGCGTTAATTCTACGCAGAGCGCCATCCATTTCAAATTTTTCAATTTCTACAGCAGTTGAATAAGGAAGTTCTTCACCTAATAATCGAAATAACTTCTCACGAATCAACTCTGCAGCAAGCGTACGTTCACTAGCCGTTGTAACCTCATCTTCACCATACAATTGATCTCTTTCGGGTAAAAAGGGTTTAATCGCTGGCAATATAACAGGTAATCCATTTCCATTTTTAGCTGATACCGGTATTATCGCTGCAGGTTTAATCAACATTTCCATCTCCTGCATAAAAGGCAAAACTTGATTAACGTTATCTAAACAATCAATTTTATTGACAATCAAAATCACCGGCGAACAACTCTGTAACAAACTTAAAATAACTTTATCCTCTGCAGTAAATTGCATAGCCTCAACAACCCACATGATCACGTCAACATCCGCAACACTGCGCTTAACACTACGATTCATCAGCTGATTTAACGTTCCGCCATAACGATTTTGGTAACCGGGTGTGTCTACAAATATGTATTGGATATCTTTTTCGGTCACAATTCCCAATATGCGTTGACGAGTTGTTTGGGGGCGTTTTGAAGTAATGCTGATCTTCTGACCTACAATTTTATTTAGCAAGGAAGACTTGCCAACATTAGGTCTTCCAACAATGGCAATATATCCAGATTGGTATGTTTTTTTATCCATTATGAATGCGCCAATAGCCATGCTTTATTTGCAGCCTCTTGCTCAGCTGCACGACGACTCACACCTTCCCCCTCAGTGTATATCTGCATTGACTCTATCGAACACTTCACAATAAACGTTTGTGCGTGTGCCTGCCCTCTTGTTGCAATTAATGTATAACTTGGCAATGCCATTGCTTTACTTTGCATATACTCCTGTAATAACGTTTTAGGGTCTTTAGCAGACACATTAGGATCAACTTGATTTAAAGCACTTTCAAACAACTGACCAACTACAGCACATACGTTTTGAAAGCTACTGTCTAAAAAAATAGCACCAATAATTGCCTCAACAGTATCTGCAAGAATAGAAGGCTTTTGTGAACCACCACTCTTGCGCTCCCCCTCACCTAAGGCAACAAATTCACCCAAATTTAGTTTTTGTGCAACAGCTAATAATGATGACTGATTAACTAGATTAGCTCTTAACCTCGATAACTCACCCTCATTCAATTGCGGGAACTTTCGATATAATTCAAATGCAACAACACAATTAACTAAACTATCACCTAAAAATTCTAAACGCTCATTATGATCAGTTGAATAAGATCTGTGAGTTAACGCTTGACGCAACAATTCTAATCGAATAAATCGATGTCCAATTCTGTTGCATATCTCTATTTCATTGCTTGTCATTAATTGGATTTTTTAATTTTGATTCTTAAAAATGAATATCAAATTGCTAAGGGAGTATTCTTCATCGACCAAAGGTATACACATATTTACCAGATTCAAAATTCTTCGAACTAGGATTGAAGTCAATACAAATACTTATATTTGAATAAAATGGGACCTTAACAGAATATGTTGCGTTAATAACATAGCTAGAACCCTCTTCTTTAATCTCTATGTTCTCAAATTCAATTGACCTCAAACTAGTATTATCCAGATCTGCTTCTTTTCTAAAAATCTCATGGAATTTTTTCGAATCTAATTTTCGAACTGATGAATCACGAGCCATTTTTTCAAAAATTCTCTCAACACGAGTATTTTGAAAAAATGGAGCACCAATTCTTATGCCGTATATCACCAGAAAAACTACAATCAACATAAAGAAAATAAAACTAACCAGTCCAAATCCATTCAATATTCTCACACTACCCCCTTACTTGATAGTCAAACCAACTCTTTGAAAATTATCAAAATTCCACCAGATCAGAAATGCTTTCCCAACAATGTTCTGATCTGGGACAAAACCCCAATAACGACTATCACTACTACTATCCCTATTATCGCCCATCATAAAATAATGGTTTGGAGGAACCTTGCAATGAAAGCCCGAATTTGAGTATTCACAAAACTCTCTATAGAGAAAGCTTTTAACACCATTGAGCTGAACCGGCGGAACATCAGACTGAATTAATAGTAAATGCTTAGTAAAACCTAACTGCTCTTCAAACTTCTGTGCCGAAACAAAATTCAAGTTGCTTTCAACGTAATTGAAATCCCCATCTCTGACCATAGACACTATTTGACCATTTATAGTTAACCGCTTATCTTTATAAACAATATCATCACCAGGAACACCGATAACCCGTTTTATGTAATCCAAATTTGGATCTTCTGGATATCTAAATACCATCACGTCGCCATTTACTGGGTTATTAATTGGTACAATTAACTTATTAAAAACAGGCAACCTAATGCCGTAAGTAAATTTATTTACTAATATAAAATCTCCAACCAATAGGGTTGGAAGCATTGAACCAGAGGGGATTTTAAAAGGTTCAACAAGAAAAGATCTTAATGAAAAAACCACAAGTATCACCGGAAAAAAACTAACCGGAAACTCTATCCACCAAGGCTGCGGATGACCCAGCCCTCTTCTTTTTTTGAAATATATAGATTCAGCCAGGCTAATAAGACCGGTAAATACTAATGCTGATAATAAAAATAATGGAAAGTTCAAATGAACACCTTTTAATTTTTAACTTGCAATATGGCTAAAAACGCTTCCTGTGGGATCTCTACAGTACCCACTTGTTTCATACGCTTCTTTCCTGCTTTTTGTTTTTCGAGGAGCTTCTTCTTTCTGGTAATATCACCACCATAGCATTTTGCTAGGACATTTTTGCGCATCGCTTTAACTGTCTCTCTGGCAATTACATGCGCACCAATCGCAGCCTGTATCGCTATGTCAAACATTTGGCGCGGTATTAACTGGCGCATACGACTAGCAACATCACGACCTCTAAATTGAGCATTATCGTTATGAACAATCAAAGATAATGCATCAACCTTATCACCATTAATTAATATATCTAGTCTAACTAAATTTCCAGTTCTATACTCTAGGAAATCATAATCTAATGAAGCATACCCTCTAGATACAGACTTTAAACGATCAAAAAAGTCCATCACCACTTCATTTAACGGTAACTCATAGGTCAACATGACTTGCCGACCTAAGTATTGAATGTTACGTTGAACTCCTCGCTTTTCAGTACATAAAGAAATAATCGAACCCACATAATCACTTGGTACTAATATTGAGGCCGTGATAATCGGCTCTTTTATTTCAGCAATCTTACTTACATCAGGTAGTCTTGAAGGATTCTCGATTTCCTGGACTAGGCCATCTCTTGTGACAACTTGGTAAACAACTGTAGGCGCTGTAGTAATCAAGGACATATTATATTCACGCTCAAGGCGCTCTTGAACGATATCCATGTGCAACAATCCAAGAAATCCACATCTGAATCCGAAGCCTAGGGCCTGAGAGGATTCAGGCTCAAATTTCAATGAGGCATCATTAAGGTGCAATTTCTCTAAAGCATCTCTTAGAGACTCATACTCATTTGATTCGACTGGGTATAGACCAGCAAAAACTTGAGGCTTGATTTCTTTAAATCCAGGCAAAGGCTCGGTGGCTGGGTTACTTAATAGGGTTAATGTATCGCCAACTTTGGCAGCTTTAAGCTCTTTAATGCCTGCGATAACAAATCCAACCTCTCCAGCAGAAAGCTTCTTGCGTTGCTGAGACTTTGGAGTAAAAACACCAACTTGCTCGCATGAATAATTACCACCACCAGACATCATTAAAAAACGATCTTTCGGCTGAAGCACGCCATCAAATACCCGCACTAACATTACAACGCCAACATAATTATCAAACCAAGAGTCAATGATTAACGCTTTAAGGGGAGCGTCTTCACTGCCCTTAGGCGGGGGGATTTCCTTGACGATTGCCTCAAGTACTTCAGTAATCCCTATACCACTCTTAGCACTAACGCGCACCGCATCTTTTGCCGGAATGCCAATAATATCTTCAATTTCATCAGCAACCCTTTCTGGTTCGGCCTGAGGTAAATCTATTTTATTTAACACCGGAACAACTTCCACACCCTGCTCAATCGCCGTATAACAATTAGCAACTGTCTGCGCTTCTACACCTTGCGAAGCATCAACTACTAATAACGCACCCTCACAAGCAGCTAAAGATCTAGAAACCTCATAAGAAAAGTCAACATGCCCTGGTGTGTCTATTAAATTTAATTGATAAATTTCACCATCCAAAGCCTTGTAACTTAACGCTGCTGTTTGCGCCTTTATTGTTATTCCACGCTCACGCTCTAAATCCATAGAATCTAAAACCTGAGACTCCATCTCGCGCTCAGATAATCCACCACAGAATTGTATAAAGCGATCAGCAAGAGTCGACTTACCATGGTCAATATGGGCAATAATTGAAAAATTACGTATTTTTTGCATCTGATAGCCATCTATACAAACAATTATTTCGCATATGCTACTGGACTTTCGGGTTTTTCAAGAGCTTCAAATTACCATCAACCTAACAATGAAAATCAAAGGGGCGCCCAAGGTCAACTTGAACGCCCCTAATACCTATTTTTGTATTTTATCTTAATTTAGTTAAATATTCAGTAACTAACGGCTTGTCTAAATAATAATGGCACAACTCAAAATCTCCATGTTTTAACACTGGAACAAGCTCACCATAAAGTGTCTCTAAATCCGGTGCCAAATCAACATCTATTAATCTAACTTCGAACCGGTATGTCATTTGCAAGTCTTTTAATTGCTCGTACATATCTTCGCACAAATGACACCAAGTTCTGGTATATAAATCAAATAAAGGCCGCAGCTCCCCATTCAAATGACAGCTCAATTTAGCCGCCTGCATCAATTCTAAAGGAAACGTAGAGAGAGTTATTTGCTCTACGAATGAGAAGCGCAACAATTTGTCCTTTTTCGAAGCTAGACATTAGCTGCTTAAACTGTTCAACATTCTTTACATTCTGATTATTAACAGCTTGAATCACATCTCCACGACGAATCCCAGCCCTTGATGCGGCACCTTGTGCACTAACAACAAAAATACCGTCTTCAACTTTAAGCTCTTTACGTTGCACATCGGTCAAGTCAGATAAACTCATACCGAATTGTGAAACTGTTGGTGCTGCAGGCTTGCCACCTCGCCCCATTCGAACTGGTTTCTCATCAGCGAGCTCTGTAACAATTACTGAAATTTCACGTAAACCCTTATTTCTCCAAACCTGAACCTGAACTTTATTACCTGGCTTTGTAGAACCAACGATTCTAGGTAAATCCTCGGATGTGTTAACAAGCTTTCCATCAAATCGCAAAATTACATCACCTGGCTCTATACCAGACTTTTCTGCAGGACCACCTTTTTCCACGGAGTTCACCAATGCACCTTGAGACTTGGCCAAACCAAATCCATCTGCAAGCTCTTTAGTTAACGGCTGAATAACCACTCCAATACGGCCTCGAATCACTTTACCGACATTTCGTAATTGAAGAACAATTTCATTAGCAACATCAATTGGAATTGCGAAAGATAAACCCATAAAACCACCGGTACGACTGTATATCTGTGAATTAATTCCGATAACCTCACCCTTTAAATTAAACAATGGACCGCCAGAGTTTCCGGGATTAACTGCAACGTCTGTTTGAATAAATGGAACAAAGTTCTCTTGCGGTAGTGATCGCCCTTTAGCACTTACAATCCCTGCCGTAACTGTGTTATCAAAACCAAATGGCGAGCCAATAGCTACAACCCATTCACCCACCCTAAGCTTATTGACATCACCAAATTTAACTGTTGGCAATGAAGTCGCTTCTATTTTTAGTAATGCAATATCGGTTCTACGATCGACACCGATCACTTTAGCTTTAAATTCACGCTTATCTAATAAACGTACAACCACCTCCTCTGCCGAATCAATGACATGGGCATTAGTCATAATATAACCATCACCACTGATAATAAATCCAGAGCCTAGTGATTGAGTTGGAAAGTCTCTGGGGGATGGCGAAGGAGTTTGATTCGGATTAGGGTTTGGTATAAATCGCTTAAAAAAATCATATAATGGATCATTCTCATCCATTTGCGGCAATTGCTGAGACAATCCACTTCTAGATGCGGTTTGAGTAGTGCTAATGTTCACAACAGCTGCCCCCTGCTTCTCAACCAGATCAACAAAATCCGGTAGCTGCGCAAATGAAACTAAGGGTAATAACATGAAAATGAATGAAATAAAATATCTGTACATTCCCAAACCTTTTTGTTTTAAGTTACAAATAAATACAATTACAACTAAAATAATTTCTTACAATTATTTAATTCTAGCGTTGAAAAATTAAATTAACAATATAAGCAACCCCGAAAAAAATCCTTAGCAGGGTAACCCTAACAAACTGCCAATATATGCCACAAAAAGTGCTAAGTAATTAAGTGACTAAAAAATTTCATCGATATGATTAGCTTCCAAATAAGTGATAGCATAACTCATAAAAGAAGCCATTTTGACCAAAAATACTTTTAAAAACAAGGAATAAGAGAAATGTCTAATTTAGATAATCAAGCATTTTGGATGCCATTTTCATCTAATCAGGCTTTCAAAGAAAACCCTAGAATGCTTGTCTCGGCCAAAGATATGCATTACATCACAGATAACGGACAAAATCTGTTAGATGCTACTTCAGGCCTGTGGTGCGTAAATGCAGGACATTGTCGCCCCAAAATTGTTGAAGCTATACAGCGGCAAGCTAATTTAATGGATTACAGCCCGGCATTTCAAATGGGTCACAAAGATGCCTTTACGTTGGCAAATAGAATTACCAATCTGGCCCCAGGTCACTTAAATCACGCTTTTTTCTGCAACTCAGGATCTGAAGGCGTAGACACGTCATTGAAAATTGCACTAGCCTACCATCGCGCAACTGGAGAAAGCTCACGAACTGTATTTATTGGCCGCGAACGAGGATATCACGGCGCTGGTTTTGGAGGTATCTCAGTAGGTGGTATAACGACGAATAGAAAAGCTTTTGGTAGCATGTTACCTAGAGTTGATCACTTACCAGATACCCACAATATTCAACACAACTCTTTTAGTCGAGGTCAACCTAAATGGGGCGCAGAGTTAGCAGATGAACTTGAAAAACGGATCATCTCTTTACATGACGCGAGCAATATTGCAGCAGTCATTGTTGAGCCTCTAGCTGGTTCAACTGGCGTCTTGGTCCCACCTATTGGATATCTAGAAAAACTCCGCCAAATTTGCGACAAGTATAAATTATTACTGATTTTTGATGAGGTCATCACTGGTTTTGGGCGAACAGGACCTTGCTTTGCTGCAGACGCCGTTGGCGTCGTTCCAGACATGATGATCATAGCCAAGGGATTAACGAATGGCGCCGTACCTATGGGCGCCGTACTTACACGACAAGACATATACGAGACCATAGTCAATAATTCCACTCCAGATACAATAGAATTTTTTCATGGTTATACCTATTCTGGCCATCCTCTGGCTACTGCTGCAGCACTAGCGACCTTAGATACATATGAAGAGGAAGGTCTATTTACGAGAAGCCAAGAAATGTCCCCTTATTTTGAAGAGGCAATTCACAGTCTAAGAGAATTCCCTAATGTAATCGATATTCGAAATATGGGAATGGTTGCAGGAATTGAGCTTGAGCCCAAAGTAAGCTCAAATACTACATTAGCCTACAAAGCTTTTTTAAAATGTTATGACAAAGGGCTTCTAATTAGAACTACTGGCAACACCATTGCATTATCTCCACCGTTGATTATTACCAAATCACAAATTGACGAAATAGTTGAAATATTAGGGTCTGCACTAATTGAAATTGATCAGTAAATATATTAATTATATTAATGCATAAAATTAAAAACTATTTAAAATCATGAAAGCACATAAAAATAAAATACTTATTTTGCTAATTGGTATTTTACTGCTAACAGTCTTAATTTATCACGCCTTTCATAACTATATGCTACCAGAGTTCTTTATTAACTTTTCCAACCAATTACTTTGCTAAAAACTAAGGAGTCGTTACACAGCATCAAAATAACTTATGCTGGCTTTCTGTCGCAAGTATTGTATTAGCAATTACCATTGCAACAGTTACAGGCCCCACACCACCTGGCACTGGTGTAATCCATTTCGCAATCTCCAGGACATTATTATAGTCGACGTCACCACAAAGCTGCCCATTCGCTAACCTATTAATGCCAATATCAATTACTGCAGCACCAGGCTTAACCATTGAAGCCATTACAATGCCAGGCTTACCTACAGCCGAAAGTACAATATCAGCATTTTTCAAAAATTCAGATAAGTTTCTAGTCTTAGAGTGACATATTGTCACAGTAGCATCATGACTTAACAACATTAACGCCAATGGTTTACTAACAATAGAACTTCTACCAAGAACTACTGCATGTTGACCACTTAGAGGAATCTTTGACCGAAGTATCATTTCCAAGCATGCGGATGGCGTGCAAGGTGCAATTATAGGATACCCATTTAACAAAGCACCTAAATTTGTCCAATTAAACCCATCCACATCTTTTAATCGTGAGATTCTTTGTAAAACATTGGCTTCATTAATATGCCGAGGCAAAGGCAACTGTACTAAAATGCCATGAACAGAGACATCATCATTTAATTGATCAATAAGGGCAAGCAACTCCCCTTCGCTAGTTGATTTCGGCATACGCTTATCAAAAGTACTAATGCCAACTTCCTTGCATGCCCGCTCTTTACTATTTACATACACAGTAGAGGCGGGATCATCCCCCACCAAAACAACTGCTAAACCAGGCCTACAACCTTGCAAAATTAATAAATCAACTTTTAACTTTGATTCAATTAATATTTCTTTGGCAATCGCCTTGCCATCGATAATTGTTGCACTCATCTTTATTTGATCACTTTACGCAAACTAAATTTTCAAGGTTAACTTACTATTTAACAACAGGCACTTTAACATTTGAATTAGTATTACGATCTAAAATTTGAAAAAAAACTTCATCTCTACGTATCATACCCAACTCGCTTCTTGCTCTTTCCTCTAGAGCGTCCAAACCTTTTTTCAAATCACTAACTTCGGCATCCATTGCCGTATTTCTAGCCTTCAAACGATCATTAGTTCCACTGCGCATGACAATTTGCTGCTCTATATCCCATAATCTTAATACGCCGCCTTTACCTAACCACAAAGGGTATTGCAATAGTAAAACCAAAATAAACACAGCTATATTGAGCACTCTCATAACACTAGACTTTATTGACTTTACAATTTCTTAAATAATTAAATGCAGATTTACCAGGGTAATGAGCTGTTACGCCCATTTCTTCCTCAATACGTAATAATTGATTGTATTTTGCCAATCGATCACTACGTGAAAGTGAACCTGTTTTAATTTGCATCGCATTGGTAGCAACAGCAATATCCGCAATAATCGTATCCTCAGTCTCACCAGATCTATGAGAAATGACAGATGAATAGCGATAGCGCTTTGCCAAATCTATTGCAGCCAAAGTTTCAGTTAACGTGCCAATTTGATTTACTTTAATTAAGATTGAGTTGGCAATACCAAGATCAATACCTTTTTGCAAATACTTTGTATTAGTTACAAACAGATCATCACCTACTAATTGAACTTTATCACCCAGCCGATCCGTCAACAACTTCCAACCATCCCAGTCATTTTCAGACATTCCATCTTCAATACTAATAATTGGATACTTACCAACCCAACTATCCAAATAATCAACAAACTCAGCAGCCGACAAACTCAATCCTTCAGATGAGAGTTGATACCTTCCATCCTTATAGAACTCACTGCTTGCACAGTCTAAAGCGATTGCAACATCAACTGCAGGCTTATAACCAGCGAGAGTAATTGCTTCCATAATCATCTTAATAGCCTCTTCATGGCTAGACAATTTAGGAGCAAAGCCGCCCTCATCACCCACTGCCGTCGCTAAACCACGCTCACTTAAAATCATTTTTAAAGCTTGAAATATCTCTGCACCGCATCTTAGAGCATCCCTAAATGACGAAATGCCAACAGGCATAATCATAAACTCTTGCATATCCAAACCATTATTCGCGTGCGCACCACCATTTATTACATTCATCATTGGGACAGGCAATGACATTGGTCCTGCACCACCAATATAACGATACAACGGAATATTTAAATCCTCTGCAGCTGCGCGTGCTACGGCCATAGAAACCGCAAGCATCGCATTTGCACCCAGTCGTGACTTATTATCAGTACCATCTAATTCAATCATTATACGATCAATTAAAGCTTGATCAGTCACATCTAATCCTAACAATGCATTACATATTTCATTATTTACAAACCCAACGGCTTTCATCACACCTTTACCACCATACCTCGTAGTATCACCGTCTCTTAGTTCAATTGCCTCTCGACTCCCAGTAGAGGCTCCGGATGGGACTGTTGCCCTACCCATAATTCCAGACTCCAAGTATATATCAGCTTCGACTGTAGGATTACCTCTAGAGTCAAGCACTTCACGACCAATAATATTAACAATAGCACTCATACAATATTCCTTAAAACCAGATTAATTTAATATTTCATCTTCTAAGAAAGTGTTGGATTTAACAACGCGATCTAATTCAATTAAAGTTTTTAATAATGGCTTCATTTTACTTAATGGCCAAGCATTAGGGCCATCAGATAATGCATTGTCAGGCTGCGGATGAGTTTCCATAAACAATCCTGATATGCCGCTAGCTACTGCTGCTCTTGCTAAGACGGGGACAAACTCTCTTTGCCCTCCACTAGACTTACCAAGACCACCAGGTAATTGTACTGAATGTGTCGCATCAAAAACAACAGGGCACCCTGTTTTTCTCATAATCGATAAAGAACGCATATCAGATACTAAATTATTATAACCAAATGATGCACCACGTTCGCAAACCATGATCTCTCCAACACCCTGAATAGACCTAGCTTTTTCAACAACGTTAATCATATCGTTAGGAGCTAAGAATTGACCTTTTTTAATATTAACTGGCTTACCGGCAGCTGCAACGGCAGCAATAAAGTCAGTTTGCCTACACAAGAAGGCTGGAGTTTGCAAAACATCGACAACTCCAGCAACTTGATCAATCTCATCTATTGCATGCACATCTGTCAACACTGGTAAATTTAATGTCTTGGAAATATCCGCCAATATCTCCAACCCTTTATCCATTCCCAAACCACGATAAGATTGAATTGAGCTTCTATTGGCTTTGTCGTATGAGGATTTGTAAATTAAATGAATGTTCAAAGCAGCGCAGATATTTTTAAGCTCTCCTGCAGTATCCATTGCAATATTACGCGACTCAATAACACATGTGCCCGCGATCAAGAAAAATGGTTTATCAATTCCAATATCAAATCCACATAAGTTCATCTATTTAACCTCTTATAAAATAGTGGATTCATTCAAAAATATTGAATGAAGGTATAGCAGTAAAAAAAATTATTTTGAGTTACTTAAAGCAGCTCGAATAAAAGCATTAAATAATGGATGGCCAACACGCGGTGTAGAAGTAAACTCCGGATGAAATTGACAAGCTACAAACCAAGGATGCGTAGAAATCTCAATCATCTCACATAGCTCACTATTGACCGATCGACCACTCACTACAAGTCCAGAGTCTTGCAAGCGAGATAAGTAATGATTATTAACTTCATATCTGTGACGATGCCGTTCAGTAATGACATTTGCAGCATAAAATTGATTTGCAAGTGAGCCCGGCTTTAAATTGCACTCCTGACCACCCAAACGCATAGTACCGCCAAGGTCAGAAGAAGCGTCTCTGCGCTCTATCTTACCGTCCCTATCCTGC
The DNA here is from genome assembly GCA_903885665.1 of uncultured beta proteobacterium. GTDB lineage: Bacteria > Pseudomonadota > Gammaproteobacteria > Burkholderiales > SG8-41. The sequence continues at coordinate 18,452 of CAISJL010000015.1, forward strand.
CACTCAGTAATCAACGCAACAACTGGATGAGGCGTATCAGCATCAAACTCCGTACTATGCGCACCATCTAGGCCACAGACATTTCTTGAGTATTCAATAACTGCTAATTGCATGCCTAAACAAATACCTAAATAGGGGACTTTATTTTCACGCGCATAACGAATTGCTGAAATCTTACCTTCTACACCACGCTTACCAAAACCTCCGGGGACAAGAATAGCATCCATATCAAGCAAACAATCCACACCATTTTTTTCAATATTTTCTGAATCAAAATAATGAATAGCAGGTCGAGTGTACGTATGTATACCTGCATGAATAAGCGCTTCAGACAATGACTTATACGACTCAATAAGGTCAACATATTTACCAACAATAGCAATATTGACAGACTGAAGGGGATTTTCAAGTGCAGAAACGACTTTGGTCCAAGCAGAAAGATCAGCAGGTTTTGGAGTCAGTTTTAATTTATCACAAACTATTTCATCCAAATGTTGCTCATGAAGCATGCTAGGGATTTTATATATACTATCTACATCAACAGCCGATATAACTGCATTTACAGCAACGTTTGTAAACAATGCAATTTTTTTGCGTTCCTGCTCTGGCAATGGCCTATCAGCTCGACATAATAAAACATCAGGCTGAATACCTATTTCTCGTAGCTCCTTTACAGAATGCTGGGTAGGCTTAGTTTTAATTTCACCAGCTGATGCAATAAACGGCACCAATGTTAAATGGATAAAGCAAGCATTATCTCTACCAACCTCGATAGCCATTTGCCTTATTGCCTCAAGAAATGGCAGTGACTCGATGTCACCTACAGTGCCGCCAACTTCAATTAATACAACTTCAGAATCACCTGCACCCTTCCTAATAAATAATTTTATTTCGTCAGTAATATGAGGAATAACCTGAACCGTGCCACCCAGATATTCACCTCTACGTTCCTTTTTAATCACACTTTCATAAATCTGCCCGGTGGTAAAGTTATTTCTCTTTCCCATCCGAGCTGAAATAAATCTCTCATAATGCCCCAAATCCAAGTCTGTCTCAGCACCGTCTTCCGTGACAAATACCTCACCATGCTGAAAGGGGCTCATTGTCCCTGGATCTACATTGATATAAGGATCAAGTTTTATCATAGTAACGCGAATTCCACGCGACTCTAGAATTGCCGCTAAAGACGCTGCAGCAATCCCTTTTCCTAAAGATGAGACAACACCCCCAGTTACAAAAATAAATTTAGTCATATTTGTAGCTCATTAAATATGTATCCCATCTTGAAATGTAGACTGATTCAGAAATTAGCTCAAATTTTAATATAATGAAATTAAATATTAAACATTACTAAAGCGTATATTTTACAGAATACTTTGATTTCTTAACAGGTAAATTACTAGTCTGTAGGGTTTAGGCTAAACAACATAAAGCTTTTAATCATACAATCTAAATGCTTAAGTGCTATCGAGCTTAGGCAGCTATCTGTCTGAGGCGCTCATAGAGGCAAATAGCTGCAGTCGCAGCGACATTTAAAGACTCAATCTCTCCAGACAACGGGATAGAGACCAACTCATGACACAAATCTAAGACGGGCTTGGAAACTCCTGCTCCCTCATTGCCGAAAACCAAGGCCAAGTTTCCAGAGAAATCAGCCTCAAAAATTGTCTTAGGAGCATGGCATACGGTACCGATAACTTTCCCTTGATATGAGTTTGATAGCTCAGAAAAATCTACATCTTCAACAATTCCCAAAGAAAAATGCGCTCCCATTCCTGCCCTTAAAACTTTCGGGGACCAAGCAGCAACTGAATTTTTTGACAAGTATGCAATATCGATTCCAGTAGCTGCAGCACTTCTTAAAATGGATCCCAGATTTCCAGGATCTTGAATCCCATCTAACCAAATAGAATTAGAGCACTCCAAAGTAGGATCTATTGAAGGAATGGATATAATTGCCAAAATTCCAGTTGGCGTTGTTGTCGATGATAGTTTTTTAAATAATGAATTAGTCAAAATAATAATTAAATTTTTTGGAAGCCTCTGTGCTATTTCTTGGATTTCAGTTCGGTGAAAATAATCAGCATTAACTAAGATGATCTTAGGCAAGCCAACATTTTTCAAATAACTATCTATCAAATGAATTCCATCAAGCAAAGTCAGCCCCGTGCGTGCTCTACTTTTATTGGAGCGCACCAAATTTAATATTTCTTTAAATTTTACATTCTCAGCAGATGAAATTATTTTCATTTTTTATTATTCATATCTAACGGTTTTTCGTTAAATTTTTATAATTATCAAACATTAAGTTCGATTAAATTTTTTACTGGCTTAAAACTACGTCTGTGGCTTGATGTTAATCCAAACAATTGCAACATATTCAAATGTTTAATAGTCCCATACCCCTTGTGTTCATTAAAAGCATATTCTGGAAACTGATTATGCAAATCAATCATCCAAGCATCTCTTGCCACTTTCGCCAAAATTGATGCAGCAGAAATAGCTGCAATCTTAGCGTCGCCTCCAATGATTGCCTCGCATTCCATGTGAATATTAGGGGCGTGAATACCATCAATCAAAACTTTTGTAGGAACAGGTCTTAATGTTAAAACAGCTCTTTTCATGGCTAACAGACTCGCTTGGAGAATATTCAATTTATCAATTTCTTGCACGCTTGCACTAGCAATTGACCATGCTACTGCTTTTAACTTTATCTCAGAAAAAAGAATCTCACGCCTTTTTTTATTTATTTTTTTTGAATCAGCAAGGCCATGTATATTAATTGCATCACCAAGAATCACAGCTGCAGCAAACACTGGACCAGCTAAAGGTCCACGGCCAGCCTCATCAACCCCACAAATCATGGTTTAGTCTCAAATTCAGCTTCTAATAACGAAATTATCGCCATTGCTGCACGTTCAGAAGCATGCAACTCTCCTCGCAATTGTTGCGATATTACAATTAATTCATTTTTAATTTTCTCTAACTGTTTAGGATCATTCAACAAATCAATAATAACTTTTGATAAGTTCAATGGCGTAGCCTGGTTCTGCAATAATTCCGGGACTAAAAATTTTTTAGCAAGGATATTCGGAAGTCCAACCCAAGGTTGATAAGCCAGAAATTTCATGAGGCGATAACTTAGCATTGGCATTCGGTAAGCTATAACCATGGGTCTACCGATTAAGGTTGCCTCTAAGGTCGCAGTGCCAGAGGCCAACAGTATAAGATCTGAAGCAATCATTGCATTATGGCTGTTGCCCAGGAAACAGTGAATATGTATATTATTATTTACATTGAGCCCAAGAATAGAGTGAAAAAAATCATACGTTTGCTGAGTCGCTAATGGCACCAGGAAATGAGTATTTTTAAAAGCGCTGGAGATCATATAAGCAGTTTTAATAAAAACCTCTCCCAGCGCTGATAATTCACTCATACGACTTCCAGGCATCAATGTAATTACAATTGCTGTTGTAGTGACATTGAATTCTTTACGAGCGTCAGCCTGAGACGATTCAATCGGTAAAAGATCAGCTAGGGGGTGACCAACATAAGTTGCAGGTAAGTTTTTATTTTTATAAATTTCTTCCTCGAAGGGAAAAACGGTAAGCATTAATGACACAGACTCGATAATTTTATTAATGCGATATCCACGCCAAGCCCAAATAGATGGACTTATATAATGTACAGTAGGAATTCCGGACTTTTTAAGTTGATATTCAAGCCCTAAATTAAAGTCGGGCGCATCAACACCAATAAAAACCTTAGGACGCTCAACTAGAAAGTAACGAAGAAGGGAGCGGCGAATTTTTAAAATTCTTAATAGGTGAAAAAGAACTTCAACAATACCTCTTACGGATAAGGCGTCAATTGGAAATAATGACTGAACACCAGCTGCAATCATTTTTGGTCCGCCTATACCAACAAACCGAACATTTGGAATTCTACTTTTCAGAGCTAAGATCAATTCTGCTCCAAGCAAATCTCCAGATGGCTCCCCAGCCACAATTCCTATTAATATCTCTTTATTTTTTGGTGTGGTTAACACAAAAATCAGCGAATCACACCGCGACCTGATATAGACAAGAAGTCAGAAAGCGCCTTTAATTCTGGATGATTAACGGCTTGCTGATTAATAATGGTTTTAGCTTCTTCAAAGGAATGTCCAGATTTATAAAGTGTTTTATAGGCGCGTTTAATTTCAAGTATCGCATCTTTTGAAAAACCCCTTCTCTTCAACCCCTCACTATTAATTCCATGCGGCTTAGCTTTTTCCCCAGACGCCATCACGTAAGGGGGCAAATCTTGCAACAGAATTGTACCTATTGCTGTGATGCTATGCGCCCCAATTCTACAAAACTGATGAGCGCCAGTATAACCACCCAAAATTGCGAAATCCTCAACTTTAACATGGCCAGCTAATTGAGCATTGTTGGCAAAGATTACATTGTTTCCCACAATGCAATCGTGCGCAATATGTACATAAGCCATGATCCAATTATGATTGCCAACTTTTGTGACCCCAGCATCTTGCACAGTACCTCTATTTAATGTGCAGAACTCTCTTATCGTATTGTCATCACCAATTTCTAGGGTTGTTGGCTCATTTTTGTATTTCTTATCTTGAGGCTCCTCTCCTATTGAGGAGAATTGAAATATTTTATTACGAGAACCAATGTTAGTGTGCTGACCAATAAATACATGCGGACCTATTTTCGTGGCAGCACCAATTTTAACTTGGCCTTGAATCACACAATAAGCACCGACCTCAACATCCGCAGATAGCTCAGCACTGGGATCAATAATAGCTGTAGGATGAATCAACATATTTATAACTAAGCTGGAATATCACGAGCAGTACACATCAATTCAGCTTCTGCAACCAAAAAATCATCAACATAAGCTGCGGCCTGAAATTTCCATATGCCTCTTATTCGCCTCGTTAGGCTTACTTTCAGCTGCAAGGCATCACCTGGTGTAACTGGTCGTTTAAATCGGGCATTATCTATTCCGACAAAATACACAATTGAGTTTTCATCAATTTCACCACCAACTGTAACAAAAGATAGAATTGCAGCAGCTTGAGCCATTGCCTCTATGACTAGAACACCTGGCATTACAGGATGCTTGGGGAAGTGCCCAGTAAAAAAAGGCTCATTGATAGTCACATTTTTAAGCGCACAGATTTGATTGCCTGGCTCATAAGAAAGAACACGGTCAATCAAAAGAAATGGATAACGATGGGGGAGGTATTTTATAACCTCATTGATATCCATGGTCTTTGCAATACTCATGAACTAACCTTTCCAATTAACTCCAAATTAGCCTCTAAAAGCTTTACTCTTTTAGCTAAATCACCTAAATGACGCAAATGAGCAGCATTTTTTCGCCAATGTTCATTTGACTCAAAGGGATAGACGCCCGTATAAGTACCTGGCTTTAAAATGGATTTAATAATTGTTGTGTGCGCAGAAACTTCAACATTATCAACAATATTTAAATGTCCTGAAACACCCGCAGCACCACCTATTCGACACAACTTACCAATTTTAGTGCTGCCTGCAATACCCACAAACGCTGCCAGAGCTGAATGCGCACCAATGTGTACATTATGCGCAATCTGTACGTGATTATCTATCTTTACACCATCCTCTATGACTGTATCGTCTAGAGCGCCACGGTCAACTGTAGAATTAGCGCCAATTTCTACATCACAACCGATTCTTACCTTTCCAATTTGCGGAACTTTAACCCATTGCCCTCCATCTAAGGCAATTCCAAAACCGTCTGCGCCGATTACAACTCCAGAATGAATAATTACCCGATCATCAAGACTGCAGCCAGCATATATAGTCACCCTAGGGTAAATAATGCAATCATCACCTAATGAAACGCTAGCGCCAATATAAGACCCCGCCCCAACCTGACATCCTTTTCCCAGAATTGCACCAGCCTCTATAACCACATGCGGGCCAATAAAAACTTGTGGATTAATTTTTGCAGAATCATGAATTACTGCAGTTGGGTGTATTCCATAATTGATCACTATAGGATTAAATAAGGACGATACCCGAGCAAAATAAGCATACGGATTATCTGCAACAATACAGGACAGACTAGTATGCAGCTGCCACCTTTTCCCAAGAATAACTGCACCTGCTCGAGTTGATTGTAATTGTGTTAAATAACGTTCATTTGCAAAGAACGCTAAGTTATCATTGCCAGCTTGATCTAATGTTGCAACCTGACTAACCTTAACATTAGCATCACCAACAACAACACCGCCTAACAAAGCAACAATTTCTGACAAACTATATGACGGTCTTAGGTGGTCTTTCATTTTCTAATAAATATTAAAAATAATAAATCTTTAATAATTAGACATATGGTTAATTTTTAACATCGGCTAATGCCTTTAAAACTTTATCAGTAATATCAACTTTAGGGTCTCGGTATACGGCCTCTTGAAAAATAATGTCATACTTTTCTGATTCAGCTATTTGTTTTATCACCTTATTAGCTCTTTCAAATAATATACCGAGTTCCTGATTTCTTCTTAAGTTCAGATCTTCACCATATTCTCTTTTCAAACGCTGAAAATCAAGATTCAATCGAGCCAACTCTTGATCTTTTGATCGACGTTCACTATCGTTCATCGTAAGCCCATCTTTTTCCAGAGAGCTCTGCAAATTTTTAATCTGCAACTCTCGACGTTGTAATTCCTGAGCTCTAGGGGCAAACTCTTTTTCTAATTGCTTGCTAGCCCTCTCTGCAGGGGCACTATCTCTAGTGATTCTCTCTTGGTCTATAAAACCAATCTTTAATTCAGCCGCGATGGTCGTGCAGCTAACAGACAAAATGCATATTAAAAGGGCAAACCTACACAAATTGCCAACTCTAATTTGTAAATTCAAAATAAACTCCTTACATAAACCAAACTTAAAACACCTATTATAGTCTAACTCAATCAAAAGACACCGCCGAACGTAAACTGAAAAAATTGTTTATGATCAAGGGCTTGTGCATTCAAAGCCTTTCCTAAACTGATTTTTAATGGCCCCATGGGCGAAGTCCACGTCAATGATAATCCAGTAGAATATCTGAAATCCTCAAAAGAATATCCATCAGATATCAATCCAGAGTCGACAAAAGCACCTAGGCGAACAGACTTGTCATTTTGCAAACCTGGGAATGGAAATAAAAATTCAGCGTTTGCTAACGCCTTATGACTTGCTCCCTTTGGGTTTCCTATAGTGTCTTTAGGGCCTAAAGTAGCTTGGCGATAACCACGAACAGAACTAACACCACCTGCAAAATAGTTTTTAAAGAAGGGTAATGGCAGACCATTTAAACCGTCACCATAACCGAGATCAGCATTTAGCATTAATGTATATATTCTAGATAATGGTATGTATTGTTGATATTGGTAACCAGCTTTGTAATACCTTAAAGAACCACCTGGCAAACTGACTTCACTGGTAACCCTTTGCATTGTTCCTCTTGTAGGATAGATTAAACTATCTCTGTCATCACGCATCCAACCACCAGAAAGCACAATGGCATCATTATTATTACCAAAAGTGCTAACGTAATTAGTATAGAATAATGGACTGTCAGAGTATACCGTTATTGCTGTCGACTCATAGCCTAAGCCATAGGTAATCATATCGCGCTCAGCAATCGGAATTCCGAATCGCGCATTCAAACCATTAGTCACAGTTTCATAATGCGAGTAAGCAGAACTGTATTTAGCTGGACTTACCTTTCTTGTGTAAACATCAAAACCCTGACTTACACCATCCTCAGTAAAATAGGGGTTAGTATATGAAAGCGAATACACTGTATTAATTTGACTGGTATTGATTTGCGCGCTGACATGACGACCAGAGCCAAAAATATTCTGCTGTGAAATAGATCCTGAAAGCATCAATCCTTGGCCTGTGCCATAGCCAGCGCCTGCCATTATATTTCCGGTAGGTTTTTCAACCACAGCGAGATTTAAGTCTACTTGATCAGTTGCCCCCTGAACTGCAGGAGTCTCAACATTGACCTCGGTAAAATATCCAAGACGATCTACTCTACTTCTTGAAAGACTAATTTTATCAGCCGAATACCATGCGCCTTCTAATTGCCTCAACTCGCGACGAATAACTTCATCTCTTGTTTTTGTATTACCTGTGAGATTAATTCTTCTAACATACACCTTTCTACCCGGATCTATAAAAAAGGTAAATGCGACCAAGTTATTGTTTTTATCAATCTCGGGGTAAGCATTAACATTTGCAAATGCATAACCATCATTACCTAGTCGATCACTAATTTTTTTTGTGGACTCAGCTAACTTAGTTCTTGAAAAAATTTCACCTGGCTTAATAGTGATAAAATTGCGTATTTCATTTTCAGGAATAAGCAGTTCACCAGCAACTTTGACATCTGAAACTGAAAATTTATCACCTTCGCTAATAGAGATATTGATAAACATATCTTTTTTGTCTGGGGATATACTTACTTGCGTGGAGTCAACATTAAACTCCAAATAACCCTTATCCAAATAAAAAGATTTAAGAACCTCCAAATCTGCAGTCAGCTTCGGTCTAGAGTATTGATCATGCTTGCTCCACCAAGTCATCATTCCTGGGGTTCGCAAAATAAATAAGTCTAACAATTCACTTTCTTTAAATGCCTTGCTTCCAATAATATTAAGCTGCCTAATTTTAGCAACTTCACCTTCATCTATTGTAAAGTTGATAGAAATTCTATTCCTTTCCAAAGGAGTGACCGTGGTTACGATAGAAACAGCATAACGACCACGACTCAAATATTGGCGCTTCAATTCTTGCTCTGCTTTATCAAACAACGAGCGATCAAAAATACGACCATCTGCTAAACCAACCTGCCGCATACCTTTAATGAGTTGATCTTTATCAAATTCTTTAGCACCTATAAAATCTACACCTGAAATAGAAGGGCGCTCTTCAACAGTAACGACAATAACTCCGCTGTCTACTTCGACAGATACATCCTTGAAAAATCCTGTAGCAAATAGAGCGCGTATTATTTGAGCGGTTTTTTCATCATTTATTAACTCTCCAACTTTTACTGGCAAATAACTAAAAACAGTTCCGGCCTCAATTCTCTGGATACCCTCCACTCGAATATCTCGAATCACAATTGGCCCTGCTGCTACCCCTAATGTAGACATATAAAAAAAACAGAACAAAATGAGCCGAATCAAATACATGATCAATAGCCTATTAAACGGTTAATATCATTAAACAGCGAAAGACTCATTAGAAGAACTAGAACCATTAAGCCAATTTTCTGACTAGCCTCTATTATATTCTCAGGAACCGGCTTTCCTGATAAAAATTCAAATAAATAATACATTAAATGCCCACCATCTAATAATGGAATTGGAAGTAAGTTTAACACTCCCAAACTAATACTGACCAATGCCAAAAACATAATATATGGAATCCATCCCTGCTGAGCAGATTGTCCTGCATAATCAGCAATAGTCACCGGTCCACTTAAATTCCTCAGTGAGATTTCTCCTGAAATCATTTTTCCCATCATGCGCAAGGAAAAAATTGCTGTTTGATAAGTCTTAAGAAATGCTTTTTTTGCACTTTCAGACATGTCATAACTAACTATAATAGTATCAGATGATAATATTTTCTGATCTATCAATGGGCCTGCACCAATTCGACCGTAAGTTTCTCCGCGCGTACTGATCATTTCCGGAGTAATTTGAATTAATTGGACGCCCCCTGTCCTTTCTAGCTCAAACTGAAGCCGTTGGTCAGGGGACTCCCTAATGATTTTCACAACGTCCTGCCAAGCTGAAATTGACGAGTCATTAATTCTGACTATTTTGTCTCCCGGCAGCAAACCAGAAACTTCGGCAGGAGATCGAGGATTTACTTGACCTATTATTGCAGGAACATCAATTCTAAACCTATTAAATCCCAACTGAACCAGTACGTCTTTATCAAATTCTTGCTCTGTCAGGCCACTCAAATCAACTTTCTTATATTGATGAATTCCATCCGCGTTAGTCACTCCAACACTCGCTTCTTGCTTTTGCAAAGCTAACTCTAATATGGCCCATCGAAAATCTTGCCATGATTGTATCGCTATATCATTTACGGTCTTGACAACATCTTCAGTCTTAAATCCAGCATGTGCAGCAGGCGTGTTTGGTAACGGATCGCCAATCTTTGCAGTAAGTTCAGGTACACCATTAAGGAATAAAGACATATACAAAATTATAGCTAAAGCTAAATTAGCAACAGGTCCTGCCAAGACAATCAAAAATTTCTGCCACACAGCCTTTCGATTAAAAGCGCGATCAACCTCTGTCACTTCAACAGCACTTTCACGCTCATCCAACATCTTGACATAACCTCCCAATGGCCACGTAGCAACAACCCACTCCGTTTGATCCGAGCCCAGACGTCGCGACCACAAAGGCTTACCAAAGCCTAAAGAAAATCTTAAGACTTTAACGTTGCACAGTTTGGCTATAAAATAATGTCCAAATTCATGGATAGCAATTAAAAAACCCAAGCCAAATAAAAAGGAGATTATTGTTAATAAAATTTGCATTTCCAAACAAACCTTTTAGGGGTGTCTACTCATTATAAATAATTAATGCAGGCTGATAAAGCCAACTGCCGTGAACTTGAGTCTATTCTTTCTACATCATCTATACTGAGTATTTGATCGTTCGGGGTTTGTGCGACAACCTGCTTAATCACCGATGAAATATTTATAAATTTAATCTGCCTATTCAAAAATTCTTGAACTGCAATCTCATTAGCTGCATTAAGAGCAATTACAGCTGCACCGCCTGTATGGATAGCTTCATAAGCCATCCTTAAGCATGGAAACTTATCATGATCCGGAGCTTCAAAACTTAACGCAGCTATTTTAGTAAAGTCAAGGTAGTTTGCACCTGAAACAATCCTGTTAGGGTATGCTAGAGCATGTGCAATTGGAGTTCGCATATCAGGATTGCCTAGCTGGGCTAAAACAGATCCGTCATCATACTCAACCATTGAGTGTATGATGCTTTGAGGATGTATCACCACCTCAATACGTGATAACGGCACATTAAATAACCAGTATGCCTCTATCACTTCCAAACCTTTATTCATCATGGTTGCTGAATCCACTGATATTTTCTGACCCATAGTCCAATTAGGGTGGGCAACAGCCTGCTCAGGGGTGGCCGAATTAATAAACTCTAATGAGCTATTCCGAAAGGGGCCGCCCGAAGCCGTTAAAAGGATTCGCCTGACTCCGGGGGTTGGCATACATGGGGAGTAATTAAAAGGTAGTGATTGAAAAACAGCATTATGTTCGCTATCGACTGGCAACAATACTGCACCACTATTTTTCACTATTGACATTAATAAGGACCCTGCTGTAACCAAAGCCTCTTTATTTGCTAATAGTATTTTCTTTGCCGATTTTGCAGCTGCTACAACAGAACGCAAACCAGCAATACCTACAATTGCTGCCACTACAGTATTCACTTCTTCTAACGATGCAACAAACTCTAATGATACAGGCGAACTTAAAACAGTTACTGACGAGGCTTTCAAAGATAATTCTTTACGCAATCGGCAAGCAGCATCTTCATTAACCATCACTGCGTACTTAGGACTATACTGCAAACATTGCTTAAGTAATAATTCAACATTATTATTGGCAGTTATTGCAATGATTTTGAATTGCTCTGGGTGCAAGTCAATTACATCTAATGTATTCACACCAACACTACCTGTTGAACCTAAAATCGTAATATTTTGCATACTGCCCTCTACATAACTTTTGGCAGATCAAAATACCATGGGATCATACAAAAAAGCGCAGCCAATGGTAATGTAGACGTCAACGCATCTATTCGATCTAGAACCCCGCCATGCCCAGGCAACAAACTACCACTATCTTTAATTCCCGCCTGTCTTTTCATTAAAGATTCAAACAAATCTCCTAAAACACTCATAGGTGCCAAACATAGCATTAGCAAATAAAACTGATCTACATATGGTGAATTTTTTAAAAATGCGAATTGTTTTAACAGAGCAAGATATAGCACCACAACAATTACCGCACCTATAAAACCCTCCCAAGTTTTACCTGGACTAATTTTTTTTGCTAACTTATGGACACCCCACCGTCGACCAATAAAATAAGCTGCAATATCAGCTGTCCATATCACACCCAGCACAGACAACAGTAAAAAACTATCAAAAAATCTCAGCATTACAAAAGCGGACCAAGTAGGCAATATCAAAAGGAAACCAACAATAAGCATGAATAACTTATTCCTAAAATGCCATCTGTAATATAACCATATTGGGACAAAAGTTAACCAAAAAAAGCCTGATAAGGTATATAAAAAGAAATGCATGCCCTCCAAATTCCAAAAAATCATCGCAATAGCAGGTAATATCATTAATAGACAGTATAAAGATTTTTCAAGCCTACTGAGCATGCATATATTTGCCCACTCGACTGCACCAAATACAAGCAATGGCAATAACGCTATAGACCACCATAAACCCGACAGGAAGAATAAAGCGCCTAAAAAAAAGGTAAGCAAAATAGTCGCGGTAAATATTCGATCACGTAGCATAAGAATACCTTCAGATTTCGCAATCGAATGAATACTTCAGTTAATTAGTAGCGCCAGTTAAACCATTGAGTTGCTCAGTAGTATGGCCAAATCTGCGCTCTCTTTTCCGGAAAGAATCAATTGCTAAATTTAAAGAAATTGAGTCAAAGTCAGGCCACAAAGTGTCAGTAAAATACAATTCAGCATAAGCCAATTGCCAGAGTAAAAAGTTACTGATACGGAGCTCCCCACCGGTGCGAATGAACAAATCCGGATCAGGCAAGTCACTTAACGCCAAATGCGGCAAAAGATCATCTTCAGTCCAAGGATTATTTGAAGTGTCAGGCATTTGTCGCAATCTATTTGCTGCTTGAACCACATCCCATCTGCCGCCATAGTTTGCTGCTATACTCAAAATAAACTCTGTATTACCTGCAGTAACCGTTTGGGCTTTCTGGATTACTTGGACTAAATCTGGCGAGAACTTAGAGGTGTCACCAATAACCCTCAATTGAATTCCCTCTTGATGCAATCGTTGGACTTCTGCATCAAGTGCTTTTAAAAATAATTTCATTAAAAATGAAACTTCATCTTGGGGTCTGCGCCAGTTTTCGCTGCTAAATGCAAATAGGGTTAAGGCTTGAACGCCCATATTTTTGCAGCTCTCAACAGTTTTTCGTACTACATCAACACCTTTCACATGGCCTGCAACTCTGGGTAGGAATCGTTTCTTAGCCCAACGTCCATTACCATCCATAATAATAGCAATATGCTTAGGAATACCCTCCAGAGATTTTTTTTGACTACATATAATACTCATGAAAACCCTAAGTTTTTTATAACTTCCGAGAACCAACTAAAGCCAGACCCTACAATTCTATTGCGAGTTAGTTAGATCGCCATCAAATCTACTTCTTTGACTTGCAATGCCTTATCAATATCAGCAATTGAACGATCTGTTAGTTTTTGCACATCTTCCTGTGCTTTTCTCTCCTGATCCTCTGCGACCAGCTTCTTTTTCAGTAAATCCTTAAGCTGATTATTCGCGTCTCTACGCACATTTCTGACGGCAACTTTTGCGTTTTCGCCTTCACTTTTAACGATTTTAATAAGATCTCTGCGCCGCTCTTCAGTTAAAGCCGGCATAGGCACTCTGACTACGTCTCCTTGCGTGGCCGGATTTAAGCCTAAGTCACAATCCCTAATCGCCTTTTCTACAACGTTAATCATTTTCTTTTCCCAAGGAGCAACGCCAATTGTTCTTCCATCAAGTAGTGTGACATTGGCTACCTGTGGCAATGGCGTAGGATTACCATAGTAATCCACCATGACGTGATCTAAAATTCCCGTATGTGCGCGCCCAGTTCGAATTTTACCTAAATCAATTTTCAATGACTCTATTGATTTATGCATCTTCAATTCTGCATTTTTTTTGACATCATCAATCATGATCAACCCCTATCAAACATGCACCATAGTGCCTTCATTTTCACCCATAACGACACGCATCAATGCTTTTGGCTTAAAGATACTAAATACATTAATTGGCATTTTTTGATCCCTACACAGCGTTAATGCAGTCGCATCCATAACTTTAAGATTTTTAATAATTGCTTCATCAAAAGTTAATCGATCATAACGCGTTGCCAATGGATTTGTTTTGGGATCATCGGTATAAACACCATCGACTTTAGTTGCTTTTAAAACCAACTCAACGTTCATCTCCATGCCACGTAATGCAGCTGCTGTATCTGTAGTAAAAAAAGGATTGCCAGTTCCAGCGGCAAAAATAACGATCTTGCCTTCCTCCAAATAACGCATTGCTTTACCTCTAATATAAGGCTCTACAACTTGTTCAATGTTAAGTGCAGATTGAACTCGGCTAAGTAAGCCAATTTGACGCATAGAGTCCTGCAATGCTAAAGCATTCATCACTGTCGCAAGCATTCCCATATAGTCTGCAGTAGCTCTATCCATATGGGAAGCTGCAGGAGCAATACCACGAAATATATTACCGCCACCAATTACAACAGCAATCTCAACACCTAATTTAGCGACAGTCGCAACCTCTGCAACAATACTATCAATAGTTTGGCGATTGATGCCGTAGGCATCATCACCCATCAATGCTTCACCACTTAATTTCAATAATATACGCTTGTACGCCGGCACTTGAGACATAGACCTCCAATCATACATTTAACGAAGAACGTATCACAACCCTAACGCTGACGTGCTTGATCAACTTGCGCCATAACCTCAGCAGCGAAATCATCCTTTTTCTTTTCAATACCCTCACCGACCAGATAGAGATCAAAACTACCAACCTTAGCTTTAGCCGCAGCGAGCAATTGCTCAATAGTTAATTTATCGTCTTTCACAAAAATCTGTCCAAGCAAAGTGACTTCTTTTAAATATTTTTGAACAGTGCCTTCAACCATCTTCTCAATAATATTTGCAGGCTTACCAGACTCGGCAGCCTTGGCAATGGCGATATCCCGCTCTTTTTGTATCAACTCAGGAGCCACATCATCTTTAGATAAAGCAACTGGTCTGCTTGCAGCGATGTGCATTGCTAAATCGCGACCTAAGGCAGCATCTCCACCCACTAGGTCTACTAGGACTCCGATTTTTGATCCATTATGAATATAAGCAAACAAATGTCCTTGCGTAGATCTTCTTGCAAATCTACGGATACTGACATTTTCACCAATTTTGCCAACCAAAGCTTTTCTTGTCTCTTCTACAGAAATACCATTCAACATCAATCTAGACAACTCGCCTACATCGCCTGGGTTTTTCTCAGCAACTAATTGCGCCAATGCCATATTAAAAGCCATGAAATCATCATTCTTGGCTACAAAGTCTGTCTCGCAATTCACTTCCAGAATTGAACCCAATTTACCATCTTGAGAAACATATGTCGAAACCAGACCTTCGGCAGTTATTCTGGATGCCGCTTTATTCGCCTTGTTGCCAAGCTTTACGCGCAAAATTTCCTCTGCTTTGTCCATGATACCGCCAGCTTCAGTAAGTGCTTTTTTACACTCCATCATCGGTGCGTCTGTTTTCTCGCGTAACTCTCTAACCATACTCGCAGTAATTTCTACCATCTTTGCCAATCCTTATCTACAAATTAAAAAAAAGGGGCTCAATGCCCCTTAATAAATATTACTTGTTCGCTATAGCATCCGAGTCATCGACTTCAACAAACTCCTCAGCCACACCGCCAATAATTTCCTGGATACTAGAATTTCTACCTTCAAGTACTGCATCAGCAATGCCACGTGCATATAATTTAATGGCACGATTGGAGTCATCATTACCTGGAATAATATAATCAACACCTGCAGGCGAATGATTGGTATCAACTACACCTATTACCGGTATGCCGAGTTTTTTAGCTTCGGCGATTGCACCTTTTTGATACCCAACATCGATTACAAACAAAGCGTCAGGTAAGCGTTCCATATCTTTAATACCGCCCAAGCTACGATCTAACTTAATAATCTCTCTTTCGTATTGCAAGCCTTCTTTTTTTGTCAGCTTCTCAATAGAACCGTCTTCGCGCATTGCTTCTAAATTTTTCAGCCTTTGGATTGACTGCTTCACAGTCTTGTAGTTGGTCAACATTCCACCTAACCAACGATAATCTACGTAAGGTGATCCACTACGTATCGCTTCTTCTTTAACGATCTCGCGAGCTTGGCGCTTAGTCCCGACAAATAACACACTGCCTTTATTTGCTGACAATTGCCGCACAAACTTTAATGCATCGTGATATAGAACAATTGTTTTTTCTAAATTAACAATATGGATTTTATTGCGGTGGCCAAAAATATAAGGGGCCATTTTGGGATTCCAAAACCGCGTTTGATGGCCAAAATGAACGCCGGCCTCAAGCATTTCACGCATATTAACTGACATAATTCTAATACTCCTGTTAGGGTTAATTCTGCCACATGCCAATCATGACCCAAGAGATGGGCACCCTTAACGTTGACATATGTGCGGATTTACTAAAAAAAACAAGGATTTAAACAACTTGCAAGTTAAACTCATTTAAAAATAGCGAAAATGAATTTAACCCCTTATTTTAACACCAAAATTTAGATTTACTCAATAACCTGTAAATAAATTACTTCCCATAGCCGATATAAGTCCAGCGCAAGAGCACTCTAGACAAAAAACTAGACACGTATTGTATTCAAAACAAACTGTTAAAATCGGGGGGCTAGGCATTCACTGCCATTTGATCTTCTCAACAGCCAACCAAGACAGAAAGTTTAAAATTAATGGCCGCTTCAATTAAGAACCCCGATGAAATTCACGCGATGAGGGTTGCTGGCCGTCTAGCAGCCGAAGTTTTAGACTTTATTACGCCACACGTAATCGCTGGAATAACAACCGATGAGATAGACAACTTGTGCCACAGATTCATGGTTGATGTACAAAACACTATCCCAGCACCGTTAAATTATACGCCACCAGGCTACACCCCTTATCCTAAATCTATATGCACCTCAGTAAATCACGTCATTTGCCACGGGATTCCGGGCGATAAGCGGCTGAAAAATGGTGATATCATTAATATTGATATTACTGTCATCAAAGATGGCTTTCATGGTGACACCAGTCGCATGTTTCTCGTTGGAGGAACCTCAATTCAAGCGAAGCGCTTAGTCAACATCACTTATGAATGCATGTGGCTAGGAATACGTGCGATTAAACCTGGAAACACTTTGGGGGATATCGGTCATGCAATTCAAATTTATGCAGAGCAAATGGGTTGCAGCGTAGTTAGGGAATTTTGTGGTCACGGTATTGGGCGAAACTTTCATGAGGATCCGCAAATTCTTCATTACGGACGCCCAGGCACTGGAATGCGATTAGCTCCAGGGATGATTTTTACTGTAGAGCCCATGATTAATGCAGGCAGACCAGACATCAGGCAACTTGCTGACGGTTGGACAATCGTCACAAAAGATCATAGTCTGTCTGCACAATGGGAGCATACTGTATTAGTCACAGATACTGGCTATGAGGTATTAACAACATCAGCAGGCACTCCCCCTCCACCAACCACGTAACCATTGTTACTACAAAGCATTCGTGCATGCCAACAGCAAAGCCATCACTATTTTACAAAATAGATGAACAAAAATCTCTTCTCGATAAAGAACGTAAATCCTTACAATTAAGCTTCGAGCAAGGCCAGATTTCACATGACGTATTGCATCAGTTGGCGATTATTACGGATCGACACCTAAGAAAAATATGGAAATCCTGTTTAATTCCAGAGAATTTATGTTTAATAGCTGTTGGGGGATATGGCAGAGCACAGCTTTATCCATATTCAGATGTGGATATCTTAATCCTACTACCCAATGCTACTGATCAAATAGTTCAGGCAAAAATAGAAAGCCTAATTAGCCTATTCTGGGATATTGGTCTTGATGTAGGTCACAGCGTAAGAACAATCACCGAATGCGTTCAATTGTCTGCAGAAGATATTACGATTCAAACCAATCTAATAGAATCCAGACTCATTACCGGCAATCGCAATTTATATCATCAGTTCACAAAAAAAATGAAGCGGCAAATAAATCCTGCCTCATTTTTAAGAGCCAAGCTGGTAGAACAAAAACAACGACATGCCAAACAACTTGAAACCAACTTAGAACCAAACATTAAAGAAAGTCCCGGGGGGCTGCGAGATCTTAACACTATCCTTTGGGTTTCTAAGGCCAGCGGCATTGGAAATACTTGGTTAGCGCTCGCTAAACATGGCTTTATGACCCGCGAAGAGGCTAAAGCAATCACTAAGCACGAACAAGTATTACAACTGCTTCGAATACGCCTTCATTACCTGGCTGAAAGAAGAGAGGACCGTTTACTTTTTGACCACCAAACAGCGCTTGCTAAAATATTGAAATTTGCCGATCGTGGACAACATCGAGCAAGCGAACGGCTTATGCAACGCTATTATCAAACTGCAAAGTCCGTTACCCAGCTAAATATCATTCTGATTCAGAATTTAGAGCTGCGCATTTCCCCCCCCTTAAATCGTACTATTGTCACTCCGATTAACTCTAGATTTGTTAAACGCGGCGAGCTACTGTCTGCGCCTGACACGAGTATTTTCGAAAAAGATCCAAGTTCCATCTTAGAGGTTTTCTGTATACTCCAAAAAAACCATGACATTAAAGGGATAGGTGCAGTCACATTAAGGGCCCTGTGGCGATCAAGGTGCTTTATAAACGCCAAGGTTCGTCAGAACCGGCTGTTAAAAACATACTTTTTAGACATATTAAAAAGTCCAAGCTATATGCTCCGGGAATTGAGGCGTATGCACCAGTTTGATATTCTTGGGCGATACATACCTGCATTCAATCGAATTAGCGGACAAATGCAACATGATTTATATCATGTCTATACGGTTGATCAACATATCTTAAAAGTCGTGCGCAACCTTCGACGCTTTAGCATCCCTGAATTGGCGCATGAATTTCCACTTTGTAGCCAGTTAATGAGTGAGTTTGACAAGCCAGAGCTATTATATTTAGCTGGCTTATTTCACGATATCGGAAAAGGCAGGGGGGGCGATCATTCAACACTTGGCAAGGTAGATGCTGAATTGTTTTGCGAGAGTCACGGACTACCAAAAGATGACACAGAGTTAGTTTCTTGGCTAGTTGATAAACATTTAGTGATGTCTGTGACCGCTCAAAAATCTGACTTAAGTGACCCTGATGTAATTAAAATATTTACCGATTGTGTGAGCAATCAATATCGCCTTAAAGCGCTCTATCTACTGACCGTTGCAGACATTCGCGGCACTAGTCCTAAAGTATGGAACGGATGGAAAGCCAAACTTCTCGAGAATTTATACTACTCTACCAAACAATTATTAAATAAAGACCCTAATAATAGAGACCTTAAATTCAGAAACAATCAGGAAGATGCCAGAACTCAATTAAGATTAATGACTATTGATGAGGATAGTTATCTAAACTTTTGGCAGCAACTCGATACCGCCTACTTTCTTCGGCACAACGGCCAAGAAATAGCTTGGCATACTCGACACCTGCATCAACATGTTAATACAAAACAACCCATAGTGAAGGTTAGATTATCCCCAATCGAAGAAGGTTTACAAGTGTTGGTATATTTACCAGACCAACCAGAACTGTTCTCTAGAATTTGCAGCTTTTTCGAGGGAATTAGTTTCGATATTTTTGAAGCAAAAGTGCATACTACACACAATGGTTACGCACTAGACACTTTTGATATTCAAGATAGCTCTAATCAACAAACCTCATATAGAGACATAATGAGTTTTATTGAGCATGAGTTAGAAGCCAGACTGCGCAATAGAGCGCCACTGCCAGAGTTAACGAAAAGTCGCTTAAACCGACAAATGCGACACTTTCCAATCACGCCAAAAATATCGATTCAAGCAGATGATAAGGGTGACTATCGAATGCTAGCTATTGTTGCTGGAGATCGACCTGGACTGCTCTCCAGAATTTCAAGGACCCTAACCACCTTTAACATCAACCTACACGCTGCCAAAATAACCACGCTTGGCTCACGTGCAGAAGACAATTTCTTAATAAGTGGGGCGGCATTAAACGACTCTAAACAACTGATCCATTTTGAAGAAGCGCTCCTAAGTCAACTTCGGATATAAATTTTTCAAGCCTCTCAATCGTCATCCTGATCAACCGACCCTGGTAGCGCATTAGACAATTCTTCCGTATAACCAAAATCCCGCATGTTTTGAATGCGCATGGGATATAAAATACCCTGCAAATGATCGCACTCATGCTGAACCACTCTCGCATGAAAACCACTAACAGTACGATCAATTTCATGGCCATTAATATCGTATCCCTGATAACGCAAATATGAAAACCTAGGTACTAAACCACGCATACCAGGCACAGACAAGCAACCCTCCCATTCTGAATCCATAACATCTTCAATTGGAGTCAAAATCGGGTTAATTAAAACCGTATAAGGTACCGCCCCTGCATTTGGATAACGCGGATTACTCAAAAACCCAAAAATAACAATTTGCAAATCAATACCGATTTGCGGCGCAGCTAGACCTGCGCCATTGAGTGCAATCATAGTATCTTGCATGTCAGAGATAACATTGTATAAGACAGGATTGTTAAACTCTAAAACAGGTTGAGCTATTTTCAATAACCTTGGATCCCCCATTCTAATTACGGGTCTAATGGGCATCTCTGTCCTTTACAAAAAATTTAATATAAAAACTTTTCATTAGATAGCAGGGGTTAACATGCTTCAGACTAAATTCTAAAAACCTTAATAGGTAAAGGTCACCACATCGTCATCCATTGCCTGCTCAATCACGTATGCGCCACCGACAATTTCGTTTACCTCGGGAATCAAATCATCACCCCACAAATCAAGCGTTGGGGTACACACTTTAAATTGCACCCCAGCACCATGAGCATCTTTAATAAAATCATATACACTTTTTTGGGAGAATTCTTTAACAAAAAGTCTGTCCGCAACGCCTTTTTTTGCCAACTCACCCGCTCTTGCAGTGAGAATCACCTCGACTTGATAGTCCATTGCTGCAGCAACAGTCGCTTGAAAAAATGGCGCACCCAATTCAGAGGCATTTGCCGGATCAGTATTGACCATAATAATCATCAATTTATTTGCCATTATTTGACTCGATTCGTTTTTTCAATGATTGATTAAACAACTAGGTCATTGAAAGTTGTTTAATATAACGTCTAAATCCTGCTCCAATTTCAGGATGTTTCATTGCAAGCTCAACATTTGCCTCTAAATATCCAAGCTTGCTGCCACAATCATAACGTCTACCACTGAACTCATAAGCTAGAACTGTTTCTCTTGATTGCAGTCTTGCAATGGCATCCGTGAGTTGAATTTCAGCGCCTGCGCCTACTCTAGATTTGGATAACTCCTTGAAAATTTGAGGGGTCAAAATATATCGCCCCACCACACCAAAAAGAGACGGCGCAACAGAGGGCTGTGGCTTTTCAACGATACCACGTATCACATGTGGCGATAACGATCCTCTAGGCACATCAACCACACCATACTGCGAGATATTTTTTCTGGTAACCTTCTGAATCGCCACAATACTGTGGTGATTAATACGATGTAACTGCTCCATTTGCTTCAATACGGGCACTTTTGCATCAATCAAGTCATCAGCTAACAATACAGCAAATGGTTCATCTCCGACAACCGGTTGAGCGCAGAGCACTGCATGTCCCAAACCCAAAGGGCTAGCTTGTCGAATGAAAATACAATTCACGCCGCTCGGTATTATTTCCTTGATCTGATTGAGCATCTCCAACTTACCAGAACGGGCAAGCGCAGACTCTAACTCCGCGGCTTGATCAAAATGATCCTCAATAGCACGCTTACCTCTTCCAGTTACAAATATTAATTCTGTCACTCCTGCTGCAATAGCCTCCTCCACAGCGTATTGTATGAGTGGCTTATCTACAACTGGCAGCATCTCTTTGGGGCTCGCTTTAGTGGCCGGTAAAAATCGAGTACCAAGTCCAGCAACTGGGAATACTGCTTTACGAATACTTGTCTGCGGTAATTTAGATTTCAAGGTATTTCCTTAATCAATCAATTTAAGGTATATGAATCATTCTGAGGATTTACCAAGCATTGCAATCAGTATCGCCTCATCAATGACTTTAACTCCTAACAGTTTCGCTTTTTCTAATTTAGAGCCAGGCTCAGCGCCTGCCACTACGAAATCCGTTTTTTTAGATACACTGCTAGAAACCTGACCACCCGATCGCTCTATTAATAACTGCGCCTGACTACGACTCAAGTTTGGCATTGAACCGGTCAAAACAAATGTTTGCCCAGCCAATCTCGTCATGGCGTCTTTAACATCATCGCCCTGATCAGAAAATGTAATTCCACAGTCTAATAGACCCTGTATGAGTTCTATGTGTTCAGGTTTTTCAAAATAATGAAAAATACTTTGAGCCACGATAGGGCCAATATCATTTAATGTTTGCAACGCTTCCAAACCGGCCGTTCGTATTGTATCTATATCTTTAAAATGATGAGCTAAATCACGCGCAGTTGATTCTCCAACATTACGAATACCCAGTGCATAGATTAATCTGGCCAAATCTGTGTGCTTGCTATTATTAATCGCTTGAATGACAGCTGCAGCAGATTTCTTACCCATACGCTCGAGATTCACTAAATCTTCATACTTGATTTTATATAAATCTAGTGGGATCTTAATGAAAGCTTTATCAACGAGTTGATCAATCAGCTTCTCACCCACACCCTCAATATCCATTGCGCGTCTAGACACAAAATGCATCAATGCCTGCTTACGTTGTGCACTGCAACTAATTCCTCCACTACATCTTGCAACGGATTCACTCTCCAAACGGATCACGAGCGATGAACAAACTGGACAACATTGAGGCATAACGAATTGATCTTGTTCACGCCTCAACCCAGGGTGGGCTACTCTCACAACCTCGGGTATAACATCACCTGCCCGACGGACAACGACAAGATCACCAATATGCACATCCTTGCGTCGCACTTCATCTTCATTATGTAGAGTTGCATTGGTAACCTGGACGCCGCCTACCAACACGGGACGAAGTCGCGCTACTGGAGTTAATGCGCCTGTTCGTCCAACCTGAATATCAATTGCAAGCACTTCACTTTGCGCTTCTTCAGCTGGAAATTTATGCGCAATTGCAAAACGAGGTGCACGAGAAACGAAGCCTAATTGTTGCTGAATTGATAATACATTTACCTTGTAGACTAAACCGTCAATTTCAAATGGTAGCGCCGGTCGTTCATTAGACATCATTGCATAGCAGGCCAGAAGTCCTTCAACGCCGTCTACAACTGCGCGCTGTTCAGCAACACCAAATCCTAGATTTTTAATAAAATTAATACTTTGATCATGCGTTTCAAAATCGATCAATGGATCAACCACGCCTAAGCTATAGGCAAAAAAAGTGAGTTGTCTTGATGCCGTTATTCGAGAGTCCAATTGACGCAATGATCCCGCAGCTGCATTACGAGGGTTAGCAAAAGCCTTTGCCCCGATGGCTAACTGTCGTTGATTTAATGATTCAAAATCATTACGTAGCATCAACACTTCACCACGGACCTCAAAATAATTAGGTACAACATCAGGAAAGCTCAGGTTTAGCGGTATCGAACGCAAAGTGCGCAAATTAACAGTAACGTCCTCACCAACGTCACCATCACCACGCGTAGCACCTCGTGTAAATTGTCCATTCACGTAAACTAGGCTCACTGCCAACCCATCAAATTTTGGTTCCACTGCATACTGCATCGATGCACACGCTAGGGCCTGGCATATACGCGCATCAAAAGCGAGAACCTCATCGCGGGTAAAAGCATTATTGAGTGACAACATAGGTTGACGATGTCTGGCACTTGAGAACTCTGCCAACGGTGCACTTCCTACCCTTTGCGTTGGCGAATCCAATGCTAGCAACTCAGGATAGGCGCTCTCCAAATCTTGTAACTCTCTGAACAGAGAATCATATTGCGAATCAGATATTAAGGGATCGTCTAGCAAATGATATTGGCGATTGTGCATTGCAAGCTCGGAGCGGAGCCAAGCAATCCGCTCAGATGGCACATCTATACTCATGCAAAGATCCGCAGCGCTCGCTGACTACCAGCCAATATCTTTCTTCTCGCCATAGATGCATAAATAGAGTCCAGCTGAGTTTTAATTTTAGCAATGCTAGTCTCAACTAGTGGAATACGATTATCATCGACAAGGGTTCCACCCAATGCAGCAGCAAGCGCCTGCCCAGCCTTGGCCATTTGCTCTAGCACTTCGCTGCCATGAGCCACCCTAGGCACATCAAGCAACAAGGTCAAAGCATTTGTATGAACTGACGACAGCCTCTCTAGTGATAAGGATTCTTGGCCTTGATTTTCCAAAGTAAACAAGGTCTGGCCAATAGCATCTTGCCAATGAAACAGTCCATCAGGCTCCAGGTTAAAACCTACGGCGACGGCAGCCGTTGCGATTTGTGTACCGGTAAATGCATTGCCCTCAGGTGCAATAACGTTAAAACCAACTATCACATCGACATCAGCACAGAACAAATCTAAATCGCGTGAAACTTGCAAAGCTTCAGAGACATCACTCAATACAATCTCAGCATCATGCGTATTAGCCCAAGCATTTAGAGTATCGCAAAACTCATTTATATGGTGAGCACTAATTGGACCTGTACGGTTCACAAGCAACAACCCTATTTGTAATTTCACACTACGGGCATGACTGGCACGCTCCAATAGCAACCAATCTTGAGCATTAGTATCCCATCCAAATATACGAATTGGTTTCCCAAAAACGCCTAGTTGGGACCTCAAATCACGCAGCGCAGACTCACCAATTGGGCTGGCCAGCGTCAATGTAGCGCCATACTCTAGGTCAATATCAATACCATTTAGGTCTAACAGATCCGCAGAATCTATCGAAGCAAACCCTGCATCATGGGATTTAATATCACCACTAAACGCACCCAGTGTGGGCTCTATTCGATGCGAAGCAATAACATTGTCCATCGACTGGTTCACATCAGCAGCACCCTCGTTCATGTGCGCTAAACGATTTCGTAACACTCGCTCTTGCCACAGGTTATACAGGTAGACAATCAAAACCACGACAATACCAATAATCACCAACGCAAATTGAAGGTCACTCATAGGATTTCACTCTCAAGCCACGGATTCAGTCAATTTCATAGCAGATTCAATATCTACTGCAACAACCCTTGAAATACCGGGCTCTTGCATGGTAATGCCTAACAATTGATTTGCTAATTCCATAGTAATTTTATTATGGCTAATAAATACAAACTGGGAATGATCAGACATTTTTTTCACTAATTCACAGAAACGCACAGTATTGGTATCATCAAGTGGTGCGTCAACCTCATCCAACATGCAAAATGGTGCAGGATTTAATTTAAATATCGAGAACACCAAGGCAACTGCGGTTAACGCTTTCTCACCACCCGATAATAAATGAATAGAACTGTTCTTTTTGCCCGGCGGTTGCGCAATGACTTGCACACCACAATCTAATATCTCCTCGCCGGTGAGCAACAGCTTAGCGTTCCCACCATTAAACAATGCGGGGAACATCTCTGAGAAATGACCATTAACCTCATCAAAAGTCGCTTGTAGACGATCCCGAGTCTCGCGATCAATACGACGAATGGCCTCTTCGAGAGTATTCATTGCCGCAGTTAAGTCCTCAAATTGGGCATCGAGGTAAGTTTTTCTCTCTTGCGCCGCCGTCAACTCCTCTAATGCTGCCAAATTAACAGCACCCAAACTCTTAATTTCATCATTTAGACGATTAATCTCTGCTTGGAATGAGCCAGATCGAGTGCCTTTCTCAAGGTTTTGCAACAACTCTTCTTCATTAGCACCCGCTGCCAACAACTGCTCTGCATACTGCTCTTCAGAAATTCTAGCTTCTTGTTCCTTGAGCTTAATGTCACCAATGCGATCACGCAGGGGATTGAGTTTTTGTTCTGCGCTCAAGCGCTCCTGCTCTACAGATTTTAATTCTGTCTCTGTAGCCTCTAAAATATCTCGACATTGTGCCAAAGACTGTTCACGCTCAACACGCGCAGTCAATAATTGTTGCAGTTGATCTTGCCAAGGGGAGTCATCCAACTCGCGTAACGCCAGTTGCTCAGCAGATAAGGACTGCCCAAGACGTTCAACTGTTGTTGCTGTTTGAGCGATGCCCCGCTCAACTTCTGCAATTTTATTGAGCGAAGTTTTACCATTAAAGACAGCCTCTTGATACGCTCTTTCTGCTTGCTGTGTGATTAATCGTTGCTGATCTAACTGGGCTTGAGTTTCACGGTATAGCTCTAATACAGAGTCTAATTCGGTCGCATATGC
Source organism: uncultured beta proteobacterium (assembly GCA_903885665.1). Classification (GTDB taxonomy): domain Bacteria; phylum Pseudomonadota; class Gammaproteobacteria; order Burkholderiales; family SG8-41. The sequence continues at coordinate 45,066 of CAISJL010000015.1, forward strand.
TGCAGACTCCTCTGAGAATCGCGATAAATTTGTTTGGGCAAGCTCTTGAGCAATGGCTTCTGACTCAATTTGTTGCGCAATATCCATCAGCTCCAATGAGATTTGCTGATCCCGCTCCATGAGGCGCTGAGTCTGCTCTGACAATCTGACTATTTCAACATCTATGCCATGTTGTTTAAGCTGAAGATCACCAATCTGCTCACGCAAGGTAGTCATCAATACTTTTTCACCATGAATCTGACTAGCGGCAGTATCGGCAACCACTCGCAATGCATCTAAATGCACTCGGCTAGCCGCAATCCCGGTCTGTAGCTGCTCTATTTCTCGTTGCCTTGAAAGCACACCATGCAACTCTGAGTCTGGCGCATAAAAAGACACTGTGTGACGTGTCAACAAATAACCATCACAGGTCACAATCATTGCACCCGGCTCTAGATATGCCCTAAGCGGCAATGCTTGCTCCAGCGTTTGCACAACAAATACCCCATGTAGCCATTCTGCTAATGCTACAGACCAGCGTGGATCACGACAAATTACAAATCGACGCAAAGGTTGCGCATTTGCAGGCATCGGTGCATTAGGCACTAGAGCAACATTGTCAGACATCTCCACAACTGCCAACTTCCCCATTGGGGCATTAACCCATGCCCCACACTGATCTAACTCAGGCATTCCAACAGCATTGAGGCGCTCTCTAAGCACCGCCTCTAGTGCATCCTCATATCCTGAATCTATGGTAATGCCCTGCCATAAGCGCACAGCACCATCCAAGCCTTGCTGCTCTATCCATGCATCAATATCTGCACCCTGTGCTAAGCGATCTTGTAATTGCTGCATCGCTTCGGCCCGAGCTTCCATCCCTGTTAATGTTTGCAAAGCGAGCTCTACAGCCTCATTATGACCAACCAATGCAGCCTCTAGCTGTGGTAATTGCAACTCCTTGTCGGCTAAAACGTCACGTAGGCTGTTTGCTTCTTCCTCATGAAGAGCTAAATTATTTCTTAAACCCTCTAAAATATCGGCATCCGGGCGCTCTAATGCATTTTGCTCTTCATGCAATTTGTCATTACGAACTTGCAACCCTTCAAGCACGCGTATTGAATGGTCAAGCTTAGTTTGCTCTACTTGACGTGACTGTTGCGCTTGCCCTAGCACTTGCTGCAGGGCATCTCGTCGTTCAATCGATGCACGCCAAGCCTCTTCTGCCAGCGGCAGTTGAGCCTGACACTCATCATGTATCGCCGCACACTCTAATGTTTTGTCTTGAGCGCGATTCGCTTCATCTTGCCACTGGGCCAAGCTATGATTGAGTTCAAATTGCTGTTGTTCAGCCTGGCTTAATTGGCTACTGAGGGCATTAATTTGCGACTGGACACGGTTTTGATTGTCTTGGATATGTGCAATCTGCTGCTCAATCCGAGACACCTCGGCATTGGTCTCATAGAGCGCCCCCTGCGCGGCATGCACTTCGTCCCCGGCCTTGTAATGCTGATTGCGCAAATCTTCTAAACGCCGCTCCGCATCTCTGAGCGCTGCAGTTTCCGCTTCCAATTCATTACCTAGGCGCTCAATATCGCGGGCATGACGTGCTCGCGTGGCGGATGCCTCCTGCCTGCGCGTAAACCATAACATGAGTTGCGTACCTGTTAATTGCGCTTGCAATGCATGGTAGCGCGTTGCAACTTCAGCCTGGCCTTGCAAGTGGGTCAACTGCTTGTCTAACTCTTGCCGAATATCTTCTACTCGCGCTAAATTCTCACGTGTATCTTTAAGACGCAACTCTGTTTCACGGCGCCGCTCTTTATACTTTGAAACGCCTGCTGCCTCTTCAAGAAAAACTCTCAACTCCTCGGGCTTAGCCTCAATCACCCGCGAAATCATACCCTGCTCGATAATGGCATACGCACGACTGCCCAGACCAGTTCCTAAGAAGATATCCGAGACATCACGTCTTCTGACACGCGTATTATTGATAAAGTAGGTGGAGTCACCGTCACGCTCAAACATACGCTTCACTGAAATCTCAGCATAGGTAGACCATTGACCAGCAGCCTTACCTAAACTGTTATCAAAAACTAATTCGACAGTGGCGCGATTCACCGGTTTACGATCACCAGAACCATTAAACAGTACGTCTTGCATGGTTGCACCACGCAAATGCTTTGCCGAGGATTCACCTAATACCCAACGCACCGCATCAATAATATTAGACTTGCCACAGCCATTGGGGCCAACCACACCAACTAACTGACCGGGCACGGGAATTTGAGTTGGATCCACGAAAGATTTAAAACCAGCGAGATTAATTTGTTTGAGGCGCAAGGGTCGAATCTGCCACTAAAAAGGGTTGAGAGAACGGAAATTGCATTATTTCTAAACTAAAGAGGTAAAATCTAGCCCTCATTTTAACTGAAATGGCTATAAACCATCATGACAACACAACCAACATCGCAAATTGAAACCTTCGACAGCCCAAAATCAGGTCGAGATTTCAGAATTCACATGGAAATACCAGAGTTTACGTGCTTATGCCCAAAAACAGGCCAGCCAGACTTTGCTACGCTAATGCTCGATTATGTCCCAGACCGGCTCTGCATGGAATTAAAAAGCCTAAAATTATATATCTGGTCATTTCGCAACCAAGGCGCCTTTCACGAGGCCGTCACTAACCACATATTGGATGATTTAGTTAAGGCAACCCGTCCCCGTTGGATGCGGCTAACCGCGCACTTCTACGTGCGAGGCGGCGTTTACACCACTGTGAGTGCAGAACATCTCAAACGTGGATTTAAACGAAGCAATATCCCCGACATGCCATTACTCGTGCCGCAACAACCAACCCGGTAAATTAGAAGTGTTAGAGCACTCGCTCGTCTAGCCTTTGCCGTTCTATAATGACAACTTGCGCCCATCCTATTAGTGCATCATCACTTTATCTAAACTACGCATGGAACTCCGTTGAATCCTCGACTCGAACTACTACAGAGCTACCCTTTCCAACGCCTGAGCACCTTACTCACCGGTAATCACCCCCCCGCCGGAGTCACCCCTATCAATTTGTATATCGGCGAACCCAAGCATCCTACGCCAAGTTTTATTCGAGAAACGTTGATTAATAACCTTGATGGAATAGCCAGCTATCCACTGACTCTAGGCACCGACACCTTGCGCGAAGCAATCGCGCAATGGATTGCCCGACGTTACAACATTTCAGCGCCTAATCTGGCGACTCAAATCCTACCTGTGAACGGTAGCCGGGAAGCGCTCTTTGCGTTTGCACAGGCTGTTGTTGACACCTCCAAGCCATCGCCCGTCGTAATATGCCCCAACCCGTTCTACCAAATCTATGAAGGTGCGGCATTGTTGGCTGGCGCAAAACCACAATTTATCAATACCTTAGCGCATAATGATTATGCTTTTGATCCAGCACAGTTGCCCGATTCAGTTTGGCAACATGCGCAGCTAATTTATGTCTGTTCACCTGGCAATCCAACGGGAAAAGTATTAACACTGGCCGATTGGAAGCGTTTATTTGAATATGCAGATCGTTATCAATGCGTAATTGCCGCTGATGAGTGTTATTCAGAAATCTACTTTGACGAGTCTGCCCCTCCCTTGGGTGCGCTGGCTGCGGCTGTGCAACTGGGACGTCCTGACTTTAAAAACCTGGTGATTTTCTCAAGCCTGTCCAAGCGCTCAAATGTGCCGGGAATGCGCTCAGGTTTCGTCGCAGGGGATGCTTCGATTTTGAAACAGTTCTACCTCTACCGGACTTATCATGGCAGTGCTATGAGTCAATCGATACAAGCGGCCAGCACTGCCGCATGGCAAGATGAAGCCCACGTCATTGCTAACCGTGAAATGTATCTCGCAAAATTTAACGCAGTAGTCCCCATCCTTGAAGGTACCCTGCCAGTGTCTTGGCCTGATGCAGCCTTTTACTTATGGCTTGAGACGCCCATATCTGACGTCGAATTTACGCGCCGCCTCTATGCTGCTGAAGGCGTGTCGGTACTTCCTGGAAGTTATTTAGCACGCGAGGCCAATGGCCAGAATCCGGGCGCTGGTCGAATTAGAATTGCGCTCGTTGCCACCGTAGCAGAATGCACAGAAGCAGCTACTCGAATTCAAAGATTTACTTCAACTATTTGATTATATTGAGAAAATTATGAAATCCTTACAAGACTGTATTAACCAATTCTGGGAGCAACGCGCAGAACTCACCTCTACCAATGCACCGGATGCAATTCGTAATGCAGTGGAGGAAACTATTCGCTTGTTAGACGCCGGCAAGTTACGCGTGGCTGAGCGCGTCAATGGACAGTGGCAAACTAACGAATGGGCTAAAAAAGCAGTTTTGCTGTCATTTCGCCTTCAAGACAATACCGTTCTCACTGATGGTTACACTCGCTACTATGACAAGGTGCCTGCTAAATTTGCCAACTACAGCGCCGAGGAATTTAAAGCGGGCGGTTTTCGTGCAGTGCCTCCTGCCACAGTTCGGCATGGGGTATACATCGCCAAAAATGTTGTGCTAATGCCCTCATTTGTCAATATTGGCGCCTATGTCGATGAAGGCACAATGGTAGACACTTGGGCAACAGTGGGCTCGTGCGCCCAAATCGGTAAAAATGTGCACCTATCCGGTGGTGTGGGTATTGGCGGCGTACTAGAGCCATTGCAAGCAAGCCCAACCATCATTGAAGACAATTGCTTTATTGGTGCGCGCTCCGAGATTGTCGAAGGCGTTATTGTGGAAGAAGGCTCGGTCATTTCCATGGGCGTGTTCATCGGCCAGAGCACAAAAATATTCGATCGCGCCTCCGGTCAGGTATTCTACGGTCGGGTGCCATCAGGCTCTGTGGTGGTGCCAGGTTCGCTACCATCCAAAGATGGACTGTGCAACTTATATTGCGCTGTCATCGTCAAACGTGTCGATGCCAAAACACGCGCAAAAACAAGTATTAACGATTTACTCCGTAGCGACGAATAATCACCCCTACTGTCGCAATGTCGCGCACCACAGTAATTGAAGTGCTGTATCGCACCCCGCGCGAATTAATCGCGCAGGCAACGCAGCGCTTTAAGGTGGCTAAGCTTAGCTATGGTCATGGCACCTTAAATGCCTCAGATGAAGCGGCCTGGTTGATGATGCATGCCATGCAATGCCCGTTCGAAGACCTTGAGTCTTTGCTCGATGAGCCGCTGAAGGCTGTTGTAATTCGCCGTGCCTTGGCACTTTTTGACAGACGCATTGAGGAACGTCGACCGGCTGCCTATTTAACGCAAGAGGCGTGGCTAGGGGCATATCGCTTTTATGTTGACGAACGCGTCATTGTACCTCGCTCCTATCTCGCTGAGCTGTTAGCTCAAAAACTCAGACCGTGGGTCAAACCGCGCCAACAGATTCGGTCCATTCTTGATTTGTGCACGGGCTCAGGGTGCCTGGCCATAGTTGCTGCCCACACCTTTCCCAAAGCGCAGGTGTCTGCCTCTGACCTTTCACCTGCCGCCTTAAAGGTCGCCCAGCGCAATGTTCGAGAGCATCAGCTCAACACAAAGTTAAATCTGTATCTATCTGATTTATTTAATAAAATTCCAAATCAACAGTTTGATCTGATACTGACTAATCCGCCCTATGTCCGAGAAGCTGTGATGCGTCGCCTACCCCATGAATACCAACACGAGCCGAGCATGTCACTGCATGGCGGGGCCGATGGTTTTGATCTGGTGCGTCGCATCTTAATTGAAGCGGCTAGTTATCTGTCGCCACAAGGCTGGCTAATGATGGAAGTGGGACATCAGCGCAATCAACTAGAGCGCGCCTTCCCCAAGCTACCTTTTATTTGGGCGCAAACGAGCGGCGGGGATGACTGCGTTCTTCTATTACAGAGGGCAACATTAATTGCGTATGAGCAGCAGGCTCACTGGTCCAAGACATCAAAGTCTCAACGTCAGCTCCGACCAGCTCCATAAACTGCCCTCTCTTGAGTCTTGGGGGTAACCCCAAAATCCCAAACCGCACCCGCATTAAACGACTAACCGTTAAGCCTTGCGATTCAAATAATCGCCGAACCACACGATTACGACCTTCTTTTAATAAGACTCTAAACCACCGATTAGCACCCTCACCACCCTCTTCTTCGACATACTCAAAATTAGCCCGCCCATCTTCAAGTTCAACGCCGCTACATAAAGTGGCCAGCGTAGGTGCGCTCACTGCACCCAAAACGCGAACTGCGTATTCGCGCTCCACTTCAAATCGCGGATGCATCATACGGTTAGCCAAATCGCCAGAGGTCGTAAAAATTAACAATCCACTGGTATTAAAGTCTAAACGGCCAATCGCTAACCATTTTCCGCCTCGAGTGCGCGGTAAGTGGTCAAATACGGTGGGTCGACCTTGAGGGTCACTATTACTGACAATCTCACCTTCAGGCTTATGGTAGAGCACTACTCTGGGTAACTGATCAGCCTGAGGCCAAGCAACCAAACGCTCCACAACCCTAACTTTATCTTCAACGGTAACCCGATCACCTACAGTTGCTAGCTTACCGTTGACGGTGACCTCACCAGCACGAATCCGCTCCTCCATCGCCCGTCTTGAACCAAGACCAGCTTGAGCAAGCATTTTATGTAATTTCTCGCCCTTTACCTCTGCTGTTGATGCGCCAACATCGTCATTCGATTTGGATTCAGCAACGACTTCTGGACGTTTTGGGCGAATAGGCGAACGTGAACCACCTGTAGGGCGACGTTTTGAACGTGGATTCATACTACCCGCCTAGAACGGACAGCCTGTGCCAAAGTCCCACTATCAACGTGCTCTAGCTCCCCACCAACTGGCAACCCTCGCGCAATTCTAGTCACACGCAATCCCTTTGAGCGCAACAACTCACCAGCATAATGCGCTGTTGCTTCACCTTCAACCGTAAAATTTGTGGCTAACAATACTTCTTCAACCACACCATCACAACTGCGCTGAATTAAGCGCTCCAAATGAATATCTTTAGGGCCAATGCCATCTAGAGGAGACAAAACTCCCATCAATACAAAATATAAACCGTCAAAACACTGCGCCTGTTCCATCATTAATAAATCGCTAGGCGTCTCAACAACGCATAACAGACTCGGGTTACGTCTTGGTGCTAGGCACAAGGAGCACACGGTCGCCTCAGCAAAATTGTTACAGCGCTCACAGTGTTGCAGTGTCATCAAGGCATTGCTCATCGCGCTGGCTAGACGTTGGGCACCATTGCGATCACGCTGCATTAAATGGAAAGCCATGCGTTGCGCAGAACGCGGCCCAACACCAGGCAAGCACCTGAGTGCATCAATCAAATCTCTAAATGATGGGGGCGCGTTCATGTGTTCCAATTATACATCTAATATACTGATTTTTAAGAATTTTTATTGGGAATAAGGCTGTCAGCCAGTGCCCCACAACGCCCCACCCAGATCAACACTACAGTTTGGAGCCGCCCACTAAAAAGGTAGTTTCATGCCTGGAGGCAAAGGCAAGCCTGCAGTTACGCCAGCCATTTTTTCTTGCGAAATAGCCTCAACGCGACGCACTGCATCATTAATTGCAACCACCAATAAGTCCTCTAACATTTCCAATTCCTCACCCTTGAGGCTAGGGTCAATATTGACTCGTTTAACCGCATACTTGCCAGTCATGACGATCTTGACCGCGCCTGCACTTGATTGCCCCTCAACTTCTAGTTGGGCTAACTGCTCCTGCGTCTTGCGCATATTATCTTGCATCTGCTGCGCCTGTTTCATCAAGCCAGCCAACTGACCTTTCATCATTGCTTATCTTCCTGTTGGGTTAAATGAGACTTAATCGACGAATTATCAACAGCGCCACCAAAATCAGAAATTAACTCCTGAACAAATGGATCCTGCTGAATCTGAACCACTGCAGCTTTATGCGCCTCTGCCGCTTTACGCTCGGTGAGTGCTTTCGGTGAAACCCCTTCGGACTTGCCAGAAATAAATTTCACCACAACCCCAGCACCCATGTGCTGCTTTAGTGCTTGGATTAACTTTTCGCGCGTCGATTGGTCAAATAGACGCTCTTCAGATGCAGATATACGTAACTCAACACGCTCAGCACTCCTGGACACTAACTCACAACGCAATGCTAACTGCTTGGCCATCGCATTTAAACCGAGCTGAGAGACCAGTTGATTCCAAGCACTCGGATCCGCATCCGCGGATGCCATCGACTGCTGACCAGACTGCTGAACCGATGGTTTGGCGACTGCGCCTATGGTCGCTACAGGCTTCACATAAGGTGCGAGCTCTGATTGCACACCTAGCGGCTTAGTGGCGATGCCCTCAGGCGAAAAAGCCAACATCCGCAATAAGGTCATCATAAAACCAGCATACTCATCGGGTGCCAAACCAATCTCAGCGCGGCCCTGATTGGCAATTTGATAATAGAGCTGCACCTCTTCAGCAGAAAATTTTTGACTCAACTGCAAAATGCGCACTTGGTCCGGATCTGAGTCGGCAATCGCATTGGGCACAATTTGCGCTAAGGCCAAGCGATGCAGCAGGGTACCCAAACCTTGGAGTGCAGCCTCAAAAGACAAACTCCGTTCAGCCATCACATCAACAATCGCCACCAGAGCAGCGCCATCTTGAATCGCCAAGGCATCTAACACCGTAAACAAATAGGTCTGATCTACCGCACCTAACATTGCGCGTGTAGACTCCTCGTCTAATTGCCCCCCACCATGCGCAATCGCTTGATCTAACAAACTTAAGGCATCACGTAGGCTACCCTCGGCTGCACGTGCAATCAAGGCAATAGACACGACATCTGCAGTAATGGTCTCAGATTCTAAAATAGTCGATAGGCGATCTCGAATCTGCAATTGCGGAATTTGTTTTAATGAAAACTGTAAGCATCGCGACAACACCGTCACAGGAATTTTTTGGGGATCTGTTGTCGCCAAAATAAACTTGACGTGACCCGGCGGCTCTTCAAGTGTCTTTAACATTGCATTAAATGCATTACGCGAAAGCATATGCACTTCATCGATGATATAAACTTTAAATCGACCACTGGTGGGTGCATATAATGCGTTTTCTAACAACTCACGCATATTATCGACTTGCGTATTGGATGCTGCATCCAACTCAATCAAATCAACAAACCGACCGGTATCAATCTCAGTACAGGCGCTGCAAATTCCACATGGTGCATCAGTAATGCCCTGCTCACAATTTAGTGACTTCGCTAAAATCCGAGCAATCGTTGTCTTACCGACCCCCCGCGTTCCAGTAAATAAGTAAGCATGATGTAATCGTTGCTGACGTAGTGCATTTGTCAAGGCACGAACCACATGCTCCTGACCAACGAGTTGAGTGAAGTTACGGGGACGCCACTTACGAGCTAAAACCTGAGTCACGGTATCTCTGTACGGGTTAGATACTAAAAAGTGTACCAAAAAAATGGGTGGCGAGCCTAACCCCCGGCACTCGCAGAGAATAGCTGTGGCTGCTTCCTTCCGGACCTGACCAGGTTCACTACCATGCGCTGCGGGGAGGCCCGCCAAAGAGGGCTATAGTATGCCTCTGAATTCAATAAAATGCCATGCTTAGCGCAAATCTACGGATTTGCTTGAGTATTAATCTTTACAATTACTCTATTTAGTGATTGGATAAGCACGCATAAATACATTATGCACATTTGGACAGAATACCTTGGGTCAGTCCATTGAGTAGCACAGAACAACAATAAATAAATAATAAATAA
>CAISJL010000016.1 GCA_903885665.1 uncultured beta proteobacterium
AAAGTCTACAATGGCCGCAGGATATTTATGACGTATTGCAAGACGCTCATGTCACTCAAGTGGCCTATGTGCCTGATGCAGGTCACAGCGCACTGATTAAATCTTGCCAAGCCAACCCGCAGATGCACACTATCTCATTAACCAGTGAGGAGGAAGGCGTTGCAATGCTAGCAGGCTCTTGGCTTGGGGGCGCACGCGGTGTGTTACTCATGCAATCAAGCGGCGTTGGCAATTGCATCAATATGCTATCGCTATTTCAGGAGTGCCGCCTACCCTTGTTGATGATTGTGACCATGCGCGGAGTTTGGGGTGAATTTAATCCTTGGCAAGTACCTATGGGCAGCAGTACTGCTGATGCACTCACCACTGCAGGCGTGAGTGTGCATTCGGTTGAACAGGCGCATGACATTCGTCAAACCGTTTATGCTGCTTCGCAATTAGCTTTTAATACCTATCGCCCCGTAGCCGTGCTGATTCAACAGCGCGTTATTGGCTTTAAAAATTGGAGTAAATAACTCATGACTATCCCAACTCAAAGTAATCCAACCCAAAGCAATCCAAGGCAACACACATCAACCCTAGATCGCCGCGCTGTCGTAGCAACTATACTGCAACATCGTACAGACACCTTAGTCGTTACTGGCCTAGGCTCGCCCACCTACGATACCTTTGCGGCTGGCGACCATGCGCTCAATTTTTATTTGTGGGGAGCAATGGGCGGGGCTGCCATGGTAGGTTTAGGGCTGGCACTAGCGCAACCCACAAGACGGGTATTAGTCATCACAGGAGACGGCGAAATGTTGATGGGCTTAGGTTCCCTGGCGACGATTGCTGTTGCTGCACCTCAAAACCTATCCATCGCGGTGATTAACAATGGCCACTACGGCGAGACCGGCATGCAAGCAGCGCACACCAGTCGCGGCGTTAATCTTGCAGCCATGGCTGCTGCCGCTGGTTTTGCGCATACGGCAACCATTCACACAGAGGCCGAAGTGCAGGCTTGGTCGACACAATGCTATCAACAAGCCGGGCCAATGTTCGGAGACATTATGGTTTCTGCCAAACCTGCCCCCATGAAACTACCATTACGTGATGGCACAGCGATTCGTTATCGCTTTCGTGAAGCGCTACTCGGTGCTACAGCCGTTCAATAAATTCGAGGACAACATGACATCTACACAAACAAACTTAACCCGCTATCAAATGTTTATTGATGGCGAATGGGTTGACGCAACATCAGGCGAGACCTTCCAAAGTGATAACCCCTATACCGGCAAACCTTGGGCGTCCATACCACGCGGCAATCAACAAGACGCTGACCGCGCAGTGCGCGCAGCCCAACGTGCCTTTACCAGTGGCGAATGGCCCAAGCTTACGGCTACTCGACGCGGCGCATTGCTACGCACACTGGGTGATTTAATCAGCAGTGAGTCTGCAGCACTGGCTGCCGTTGAAGTTCGTGATAACGGCAAGCTCTACGCTGAGATGAGCGCACAAACCGCTTATATGGCGCAGTGGTATCACTACTATGGCGGCCTGGCTGACAAAATTGAAGGCAATGTTATCCCCACCGATAAAGCCGAGATGTTTAATTACACCCGCTATGAGCCACTGGGCGTTGTAGTAGGCATTATTCCGTGGAACTCCCCTCTGCTACTGACCGCATGGAAACTCGCACCTGCTCTTGCTGCAGGTAACACCGTAGTGCTGAAGCCTTCCGAATTTACTTCTGCATCCACACTCGAGTTTATGAAGCTGGTGGTTAGAGCTGGATTCCCACCTGGTGTAGTGAACGTAGTGACTGGCTTTGGACCAGAGATTGGCTCGGCGTTGGTTGAACACCCGCTGGTGGCTAAAGTAACTTTCACCGGCTCTGATACCACTGGACAGCATATCTATGCCGCAGCAGCGAAGGGCTTGAAGCGTGTCAGCATGGAATTAGGCGGCAAGTCGCCGAATATTGTGTTTGATGATGCGCATATCGATAACGCCATCAAAGGCGTGATTTCAGGGATTTTTGCAGCAACTGGTCAGACTTGTATTGCAGGCTCTCGCCTACTGGTGCAACAATCGATTCACGATGAATTTGTCGATAAGTTAGTAGCGTTTGCAAAGACTGCGCAAATGGGTGACCCCATGGAGTCGAGCACCCAGATTGGCCCAGTCACTAATCAACCACAGCTTGAAAAAATATTAAATTACATCAACATTGCGAAAAGCGAAGGGGCAACCACAGTATTAGGTGGCGGTCGCGCTCATCGGCCTGAATGCGGTACGGGTTGGTTTGTAGAGCCCACTATTTTTACTGGTGTACATAATCAAATGCGGATCGCTCAGGAAGAAGTCTTCGGTCCGGTGCTATCGGTGATCCCATTCAAGGACGAAGAAGAAGCAATCGCAATTGGCAATGACGTCGTCTATGGTTTAGCTGCTGGCGTGTGGACACAAAACATGCGCCGGGCCTTCACCATGGCCAATCAACTCCAAGCAGGCACAGTGTGGGTGAATACCTATCGTGCAGTGTCTTATTTGTCACCGTTTGGTGGCTATAAACGCTCGGGTCTGGGACGTGAGAGCGGGCAAGAAATGATCAAAGAGTATCTGCAAACAAAAAGCGTATGGATCTCAACGGCAACTGAAGTGCCGAATCCATTTATTATGCGCTAAATAGGGTATACTATCAGCGCAAGGCGCAGTGGTCATAGAATGATCACTGCGCCTTTAACACTGAATACCGGTTGTTACCAATTACTAAATACCAATGACTAAGCAGTAAGCACTAATCCCTAAGCACTAAGCCGCTGGTGGTTCAAACCCTGGCGGTTGGGTATCAACAAACGAAGGACGTGCTGCAATCCCTTTGAGCCATTGATTCAACTTAGGGGCGCGACTACGCCAATCATGGGGATAGCGGAAGTCCGTATATTGCATTGCCACACCCATCACAATATCGGCAAGCCCATAGCGATTACCGAGCAAAAATTCGCTATTTTCCTTAATAGTTTTTTCAGCTAAATCAATTGCACGATGAATACGTTGCTCTTCGCGCTGCATTTTCTCGGGCATTTGTTTATCTAGAGGACGGCGCGTCTCGAATACACGAGCAATACCCGCATCAATAATCCCCTGACCTAAAGACTGCCACCACTGCGATTGCCAATACCCCGCTGGATCACGTGGCGTGAAGGATTTTCCATCAACGTGGTCTAGATAATGAACCACCAATGGCGATTCGAACATATAACTATCCACACCGATTTCCAGAACAGGTACTTTAGAGAGTGGATTTCTACCAATAACCGGACTATCTTCCGTCCAAGGGTCTTCATTCACGAACTCAACGGCCATATTCTTTTCGTGAATTAAAACGCGCGCCTTGCGCACATAAGGTGAAGTAAGTGAGCCGTAAAGCTTCATAGTAAGACAACTCCCAAATAGATAAATTATTAAAACAATTATTTGAAAAATAAAAAATAAGAAAACTCAACATTCGGATACTGAAGTCAATGCCTAGCAATATCAAACAGCCATCAGAACACAATCCTCAATGACGACCATAGCATAGTCACCACCAAAACCCAGACAGTATTTACACATTTCAATACCATTGGCGCTAGAGCATCACATACCAAAACGCTAGTCTCGATCCCCATTCTAGCAGGACAAGCTCAGTATATCCGCAAGATGGAATCCTGCTTTATCCTAAGGACCCACACTGCTACCATTGCTTAATACACTTGCATCACTTGTTTGTTTGCACAAATTTTAAATATATTAATACAATCAATGACTTAGCACAGTTACCCAGCCTACTACACAGCACCCGAGCCCAGAGCAAACTATTTTCTATTTAAGCACAAACACTCCCAAAAACTGTTCAAGCAACTGCTTATTAGCGTTAAATGAGATTTTTAAGCGTATTGTCTACCGTAAAATGACCATTCACATCCCTTCATTAAATTACCAATAAATACAGATTGCTCACCATGATTACTGTCACCAAACTCACACCACACGTTGGCGCCCGCGTAGACGGCGTTGATCTCTCCAAACCATTAAGTGATGCTGATTTTGCCCATGTCGCAGCCGCTTTTTTTGCCAACGAAGTTGTGGTTTTCCCCAAACAAAATCTCACACCAGATCAGCAAATCGCCTTCACCAAACGGTTCGGCGTATTGGAACATCACGTGCGTAAAGAAGCGCGCTTGGCCGATCACCCTGAGATTTTCATTCTTTCTAACAAAGTTGATGCCGCTGGTAACGCGATTGGCGCACAAGATGCCGGTCGCTTCTGGCATAGTGATTTATCTTATAAAGAAGAACCCAGTTTACTGTCAGCTTTATATGCCATTGAAGTTCCCGTCAAAGATGGCAGGCCCCTAGGTGACACGCACTTTGCCAGCACTACTGCGGCCTATGACGCATTGCCGGACTCACAAAAGCAAACGCTTGCCAGCTTGCGTAACATTCACAGTTATCGTGACTATCGCCTCAAGAATTATGCAGCACAACAAGAAGATATGCGGCGCGGCATTCGCACAGTACAAGAGCACGCGCCCACGCCAGAACAACTCGCCAGTGTGCCAGATATGTTCACCCCTTTGGTGCGCACTCACCCGGTGACTGGGCGCAAAGGACTATTTGCTAACGAAGGACACACTTCACATATGGCTGATATGCCTATTGCTGAAGGCGATGCCTTGCTTGCTCAACTCTACACACACATCACTCAACCGCAGTTTATCTATAGCCATCGCTGGGCCGAGGGTGACTTGTTAATGTGGGACAACATCGCTGTCCAACATAAAGCAACCTTTGACTACGACCCATTGCCCCGTTTGCTATATCGCACTACTGTGCGCGGTAGCACAGCTTATTAAATA
>CAISJL010000017.1 GCA_903885665.1 uncultured beta proteobacterium
AGTTTGGAAATATCCCTTCTAAGAAAATAGTGCATAGAGTTTGTGTTATTATGAAGAAGGAAAATGTTTCTGGTATGGATGAGATAACAAAGAGAGTTGCACCTCCTGTACGTCTTTAATTTCAAAATTTGCACCCACAATAGACTCTCCAACCTTGGTATCTACGTTAAATACCCTAGCTCCGACTGCAAGGCTGCCAGTGCCATTGCATTTGCCACCGGCACAATCTATCTTAGTCAGTTGCTGTAATTCAAGCGGCACTACGCAAAACGGTGTGGCCACATCAGAAACAATCTTTTGCGTTTGAAAGAATCCATCTCTCAGCGCGTATTCAGCACTTTCAATAAATCGATTTGATGATTCTAAAAATTCATAGCTTTTTAATGATGCGCTCAAGCTCATCAAGGTCAGCACATCTGCTCCTGAGGGGTGTTTTAATAACGTATGTTGTAAAAATCGACCGTTACGCGTTGCCGGACAAGCTTTAATGTAATTTGCCGCTTCACCGCTTGCACTTAAGGTCAAGATATCGGTAGTTTTAAGGTTCTTTCCTTTAAATGTCAGTTTGTTGCTAGTCTCTATAGGCTGCTCGAACAGCACACCGTCTTCACCGGAACGAGGTATAGGCAGCATCACTACTTTGTTGGCTTTAGAGATATTTAATGGCCGCAACAATTTAATTTGCTTAAATAATGCGGGAGATATCGGCTCACTTAATGTAGCCGTATTATTAGCAATTGCTGTTATTTTTATATTTTTTTGCTTCGGATTGAATCCTGTAACTAAACTCTTAGTAGCATTCAATGCGGCATTTTTTAGATTAATTTCTGTTGCTTGCTCTAAAGACAAACCTTTACCATCAGTGCGTTTCAATTCGTATTGATTTGAACCTAAGAACATTTGCCGCACTATCGTCGATCTATCAATCAGACTCAAACCCACAGAATTTGTAAATACCGTATTTGTAGTCACACCGCCCACGCCAGCTGCAGTAAATGTCGGCGAGGTGAGGTGCTCAACTTTTAATAAGAAGTCTGGGTCTGGGCGTGGGGTTGTTGAGTTATCCGCAAAGCCGGGCATTTGCTCAAACATAGTTGCCTCACAATTTGCCTCTGAACGAATCTGTAATTTGAGTCGAGCGAAATCTGGATCTTGCTTAATTAAATTAAAAGGGGCAGAAAATCCCATGTCATCAGATATAATCGACTGCAAGGCATTATTACGAATCAAACCAGTATCGATTGGATTGCCGTCCAAAGATGTGTACTGCACCGCCAATACTGACAGCTTAGCATCATCCCGGCCTTGGCTCTCGAAAGAGAAGTTTAACTTTGCTCCCTCGCGCAAGCGATTGGTATCACGCTTAATTTCATCTGAGAATTCGCTTGCAACAGCGACTGCAATCTTATCTGTAGCGAATTTAACGGTAAATCCATATTCTTTACCAGAATCATCCTGCGGATAAAAATCTGCATTCGATTGAAAACCAACTTCACTACCCCGATCAAAAATGAAATAGGGTCCATCTTTTGCGATCAATGTCACCGCAGTTTGTTTTGGCGAAAAACTCTTAGCAGCCAAGCCAACTAAGCGATCTACAACCAATTTACCATCTTGCAAAATAGCATCTTTGAGTATTCTGGCTTTTTCTTCTACAATTTCTTGGGTATTATTTTTGTATAAATCTTTTTTGGGGGCGACATACTGTGTATAGATCGTTTCGCTTTTAGAGAAAATAGTTGCTGCGCCATTTAGCTTGGTAAAACGCACGGTATAAGTGACCGGAACTAAAATCTCACTTAATGCCCCGTAATCAATCATATAAGCCGATAAACGGCTGATCCCTATAGAAATTGCAAAGGTATCCTTATACCCAACTCGAAATTGCGGTGAACATTCAGCAGTCTCCTTTGGTTCAAATGCATATTTACCTTGTTTGCCAGCTGAGACAATTTGATTTGGTCCAATCACTGAAGTTGGGAATGATTTTTTAACGTTCTCGTTAAATTGCAGTATGAGCGCTCGTTGCGCAGCCCCATCATAAAAAAGGTCTGCGTATTTCTCATTAATCATGCCTCCATACTTTGGCAAGTTGCTCGCATCCGCTATACCAGTCTTTACCGACTGACTGATACCCGTAATCCCCTGTAAGGGTGCTACGTAATATTGAAATTCTGCTGCAGTTGCGATACTAGAACATAGAGCAAATCCCAAAATCAGTGACTTATTCATATGCTACTTTTATAGATCTTTAGGACATGAACTTTTACCTTCTAAACCAATACAAACTTTATTTTTCCAATTAGCCCTCTCTACAAAGTCTGCATTATTCCACTTAGGATCAACTTTCTCTAAAGCGGTCAAATCATTTCCTAACGTATCAGATAAAGATGCGCCAACTTGAATATTCATATACATATAATTATCTTCAGACTTCGCACTGCTTGCATTAAGCCCTGGGACTGACGTTATAAACTTCTCAAACTTCTGCCTGTCTTGTCGGCCTAAATCATTTTTACTATACACATATAGGGTATACACTGAGCCACGCGAATTTTTAGCATTTAACTCTTTGTTAGCAGTCTCACCCAATACCTTTGCGAGTGATGTAGCTAGTGAAATAGCCAAGGCTGCACAGA
>CAISJL010000018.1 GCA_903885665.1 uncultured beta proteobacterium
AACTACAACGGTGGGTAAAAATTTAATGGCAGGATCTTTGGTAATAGTAGAGTCCACAATTGAGCCCGGTACCTGCCGAAACATTCTCCTCCCTAGCCTTTTGAAAGAATCTGGATTAAAACCTGGTGATTTTGAACTTGCCTATTCACCTGAGCGAATAGACCCAACAAACAAAAAGTGGGGCATTAGTAATACGCCAAAGCTAGTTTCTGGCCTAACAGAAAATGCGGCTAAACGGGCAGGCGAGTTTTACGGAAAGTTTATTGATTCAATAACTATTTGCACATCCCTTGAAATTGCAGAGACTGCAAAATTGCTTGAGAACTCCTTTAGATTAGTAAATATCTCATTTATTAACGAGCTAGCAATCTTTTGCCAGAAAATTGGTATTGATATTAGTGAGGTAATTTCAGCAGCCACAACTAAGCCATATGGATTTATGCCCTTCTATCCAAGTATTGGAGCTGGTGGACATTGCATTCCAGTAGATCCAATTTACTTAGCAAATGCAGCCAAGGCTGTCGGAGCACCAAGCAGGTTTATTGAATTAGCAGATCAAGTTAATCAAGAGATGCCTGGTTACTTTGTTGGTCGGGCTACGGAGAAACTTGGCAGTTTAAAGGCAAAGAATGTGTTGGTTGTTGGAGTCTCTTATAAACCAAACGTGGCAGATGTCAGAGAGACTCCAGTTGAAGCCTTGATCTTAGGGCTCAGGAATAAAGGCGCAGAAGTCTTTTGGCATGATGATTTAGTTAAAGAGTGGAATAGTGAAAAGTCAGTTGCTCTGAGTGATAAATATGATTTAGCGATTCTTGCAACACCTCATGATTATGTTGACTTAACAAAACTTGGGGATGTTCCAATACTAAACACTCGAGGATCTATCTAGTGAAATATTTGATTACTGGAGGGGCAGGTTTTATTGGCTCTCACCTTGCTGAAAAATTGATTGACAGGGGTGACGAAGTAGTCATTTTTGATAATCTATCAACTGGAGATATAAAAAATCTTTCTGGCATTAAAGAGAAAATCAAATTCGTGCAAGGAAATATTTTAGATCAAAATTTAGTAAATAATTTAGTCGCAGAATCAGATTTTGTTGTAAACTTGGCTGCTTCATTGGGTGTTTTCAATATAGTTAATAAGCCTCTTGAAAGTTTAATGACTAACTTAAAGGGTAGTGGAATTGTCATAGAAGCAGCGGATAAATATAAAAAACCAATTTTAATTGCATCAACTAGTGAAGTGTATGGTAAGAATATTAAAGAGTCTCTAAAAGAAACAGATGATCGAATTATTGGCCATCCCCTTAAATCTAGGTGGTCATATAGTGAAGCAAAAGCTGTTGATGAAAGCCTGGCATATTTTTACTTCTTAGAGAACAAATTACCTGTACGCATTGTTAGATTCTTTAATACGGTAGGACCACGCCAGGTTGGCCATTACGGAATGGTAGTTCCAAGATTTGTAAGTGCTGCTTTGAAGAATGAGCAACTATCTGTCTATGGCAGTGGTGATCAAATTAGATGTTTTTGCCATGTAGATGATGCTGTTAGAGCCCTGCTTTTGGTGATGGATTCAGATAAAGCTGTTGGTGAAGTTTTTAATGTTGGAAACAACCAGCAGATCTCAATTATGGAGTTAGCAAAGAAAGTCATAGAAATTACTGGATCATCATCTTCTATTGAAAAGATTGCTTATGAGAAGGCATATCCAGAAGGGTTTGAGGATATGCAAAGGCGAGTACCTGATATATC
>CAISJL010000019.1 GCA_903885665.1 uncultured beta proteobacterium
AAATATATAAAAATTTCCTTAAAAGTTTATTTTAAATATCATATTTTTGATATCTATTAAATTTATTTTTTAATAGTAACGTT
Source organism: uncultured beta proteobacterium (assembly GCA_903885665.1). Lineage (GTDB taxonomy): Bacteria > Pseudomonadota > Gammaproteobacteria > Burkholderiales > SG8-41. Next base: position 84 of record CAISJL010000019.1, read on the forward strand.
TTACTAAAATAAATAATGATTATGCAAAAAAGTTATCAAGAAATGGCGTTTGAGCATTGAATTAATTGTGATTATTATCCTCCCCCCCCGTGGGTTCGTGCGGTAGCTATGGTCATACAGGATGTATGTGGTTTTGACTGGGCGGTATAGTCGGTGATACTCAATGCATTTGATTTTCTTTTGTCTAAATTTTGAAGCGTAAACATGCGTTGTTGACCTAATGAAAAATTTTTTTATTGATTACATATTCAATACTGAAGTGCACGATGCTTTCAGTTGCAAGCGCGCTAAACTTAACTTGCGTAATGTGTATATTGAACCCACTGCTGGTGTACGCTTGCCGACGTTGGTGGGTGGTGCTAGGGTCGCTATCGCGGTTACGATGGTCGGTATGATTGTATTGCCAGTTGCAGCGCAAGTCGCCCCAGCTGAAGAATATATTCGTCAACAAGAGCGTGAGCGTGCATTACGTGAGCAGCTCGAACGCACGCCAGATGTGCGTTTGCCTCAGCCTGATACCCTGCAGTCTGCCGAGCGCTTGCCGATGACTGAACCTGATTGCATTTTAATAAAATTTATCACATTGGTGGGTGACAGCGCAGATCAATTTCAGTGGGCTATAGCAGCTGCAAACCGCACCATAGATCATGTTAATGATCAAGCTACTGGCCGCTGTTTGGGTATGTTGTTTGGAATGCCTTATCAGGCTGGCAGTTGGCAAGACAAGCTTATTGAATCTTTTAGTGGAACGCACGACATGATTGGGGGCAAGTTAAGTGGGTTGTATGATAGTCAAGGGAACATAAAACAGGGGATGAGTCCGACAGAGAAGGCCGTACATGACCGTTGGGCGGAGGTTGCTATCCCCGTGACTGTTCCATTTGCTGCCGCTCAAAGCTTACCGACCCAAGTCTGGAATGCGATCAGTATTTTGTTGGAGGCGGCAAGATGAAAATATTTCTCAGACATATTTTAGTTATTGGATTGATTTTGAGTTTGTACGGATGTTTGTATGGCCAATGTCTGGATGGACCGTGTGCGCTTGAACGTGAAAAGATGATTAGAAGCATCAAACCCTACATTGAGCGCTGGATCAAGGAGGGGATGAGTAGGGAGAGTCGGATTCAAGACTCGATCAGTTGTGGCGGTAACGGCGATAGAGGGCCAGGCTTCAGCGCCCAGCAACTGAATGCGGCTAGGCAACTCGAAGATAAAAATGATTTTGCGCCGAGAACAAGGTTATCGATGGCTTGGGTTGAATGTATGAAATCCAAAGGTTACGAATACCGCTACACCGGGACTTATTAGTGCGAATGCCCTCCTTAGACCACTGCAACGTCGTCATTCAGCAAGTCACTCTGCTTGACACTGTCGACTGGCACCAAAAGAACCCGATGGTGAAGTGAGGGTGGGTCAGGGTGCAAAACGCCAGGACACATGAACTGTAGCCAATACATCTAACTACTTGAAAAATATCACTTTTATGCTTTCTACTCTCGTGTGTGTGCCGTTGCTTGCACACACCACCCAAGGCGCAACCCTACAAGCGGGCAACCAAGTCAGCCTCACCTCTGGTGGGGACACCACCGTCAAAGGTGCAGTAGTGACCGCCCGACAACTCAGCGCCTACGCCGCCCGTTGTCCTTGCCCGCTGCATTCGCTAATTTTTTCAAGTAGATAACGTCCTGCCCAGTCGATTTCGGCTTCGGTGTTAAAGCGCCCTATGGTGATGCGCATAGCGTTACCAGCGTTGAAGCTGTTGGGGTTGAGTGCTTGCAGTACATGCGATACCCCACCTGATGAGCAGGCCGATGTGGATGAGATGGCGATCTCTTTGATGTTGCTCACTAGGCTATCGCAGTTGGGGATGTTGAGGCTGATGTTGAGGTTGTTGGCGATGCGTTGTTCAAGATCGCCATTGAGTATCACGCCCGGGATATTTTTGAGTTGTGCCCAGAGACGGTCGCGCAATGCACGAATTTGTGGCACTTCGGTTGCTATGTGGGCACCTGCGAGTCTAAAGGCCGCACCCATGCCAACGATTTGATGGGTGGCAAGGGTGCCTGAGCGTAAACCTTGCTCGTGTCCACCGCCGTGCATTTGGCACTCGAGTCGCACAGGTAGTGTGCGCCGTACAAATAGTGCGCCTATGCCTTTGGGGCCGTAGGTTTTGTGGGCAGTTAGCGACATTAAACTCACTGGGGTTTTAGTGAGATCGATGGCTACTTTGCCGGTGGCTTGGGCGGCATCGACATGTAGGAGGATGCCGCGCTCGTGACAGAGTGTGGCAATGGTGTGGATGTCTTGAATAACGCCAATTTCATTATTGACGAGCATGACTGAGACTACCGTGGTGTCTGGACGGAGCGCTGCCCGTAGCGTGTCGAGGTCAAGCAAGCCATTAGCTTGAGGCGCTAAGTAGGTGACCTCAAAGCCTTGTTGCTCAAGCCAGCCCATGGTGTCGAGCACGGCTTTGTGCTCGGTTTGTAAGGTGATGAGATGGCGCCCGCGTGCTTGCGAGGCCAGTGCTGCGCCTTTGATGGCCAGGTTGTTTGATTCGGTTGCGCCAGAGGTCCAGACGATTTCTGGGCGTTCGGCATGCACCAGTTGTGCGACTTCGGCACGCGCGGCTTCAACGGCGCGGCGAGCATTTAAGCCGTAGCTGTGGGTGTTGCTGGCGGGGTTGCCAAAGTTGTTGCTTAGCCACGGCAGCATGGCGTCGATGACTGTAGGGTCAACCGGTGTGGTGGATGAGTTGTCTAGGTAGATGGGGTGTTCGGCGCTGGGGTTTAGGGGCTGATTTATGGTGTTGTTCATGGCGTTGATTCAGGTGTTGTTTTGGTGTTGTTTAAGGTGTTTTTTAGGGTGGGCATTCGGTGAGTAGGAGCCACAGTGCGTTGGGTAGTCAATAATCGGTAGTGTTGGAAATAATTATGTAAATATTTGATTAATAATTAAAATTTTATAAAGTAATGGTTTGGTCGCAGGGGTTTGATGGGCTGCAGATGTCGCATACTTAATGTACAGGATTGAGTGCAGCAATCACCCGTTGGCGCTTGTCTTCGATTTCTTTGGCAAACCCGGGGTTGCGCTGTTCCACCAGCCCAGTGGCTAGGCCTAGCTTGAGGAGGGCTACGGCAAAGGTGGCAGACAGGTCGTCGAGGTCAGGGCTGACTTTGGCGAGCTGCATGGCTTCGATGGTCTCGTCATAGAGCTGTTGCATGGCGTCTTCGAGTTCGTCGTCGAAAAGTTTTTTCTTGGGCATGGTGTTGGGTATGGTGATGGATAAGGTAAGGGGTATGAAATTGGGGCTGGTATTAATGATGGTATTAGGGAAGGTATTGGGGACTGTTGGTGTTTAGGTCTGTTTAGATCGTGCGTCACTGGGGGTTGATTGTAGCGCTTATTGGTTTAAGCGCAGTAGGTGTTTAAGGTGCGGGGTTGCTAATGCTTTCGATCTCGCGTTTTACGCCCATGGGGTTGATTACATCGTGGAGGATGACATAACTGGTGCCCCGACCGGTGACTTTGATGTCACCGTAATCGAGGATGCGGCCGAGTATGCTTTGGTCGATTTCAACAGTTTCAATCGAGCTGATTTTCATCTCGTCAGTATGACGGCTGATGATGCCGCTTTTGTAAATAACGCGTTTGTTGGTGACACCGTGTTCAACACAGCGCAATCTGAAATATTCATAGAGGGCGAGAATTAAGCTCGCGCCAAAGGTCACAAAGGCCAGCACAATCCAAAGCACGAGTAGCAGACGGGTAATCCAGTGTTGCGGAAACAGGGCAACTACGGTTTCGCCTTGCGATAAAGAGTCGTCAATATAGGACATACGAATAGGTGTGAATTATGGATTAATTATGGATGGAAAAGAGCCGCACGACTATAGCGCCCGCTACTACAGTGCACACCACTACAGTGAGTAGCCATTATTGTCTTGATGTAGCGTGTAGTGTGTAGTGTGGTAGTGGTGCGGCTTACCGATGGGTAAATGATCCGTTTTTTACGGATCATTTACTGATTATTTACTTACCAATTACCAACCGGTGTCTGCGCCGCCTTCGGTAGCGACTAGCACAAAAGCCATGACGCAATCGGTCGTGCCACGGTTTTCCCAGTTGTGGTTGGTGCCACGTTGTATGACGACATCACCAGGCTTGAGGTGAACTTCGCCTTCTTCGAGTTGCATCCACATTTCACCCGATAGACAGATTGCATAGTCTACAGAGTCAGTGCGGTGCCAACGCTTGATGACACCAGGCTCATACTTGGCCAAGCGAAATACCGAACCGCCGGCCATGCTGGTGCCCAGATCCCAGTTATTGGGGTCTTCTTCAGTCATTTCGCAGGGCAGTTTTTTGGTTGCCCACATCGGAATATTGTTAAAGCCTTTGCGCATTGGGATGGGCTCAATTTGGGTGTCCCATTTAATACATGCTTTACCTTCTTTGTTAACGCCAGTAACAACTCTACGAAATGACATGATTGATTTGCTCTCCGATAAATAGGCCACAAGTGCCCGTTAATATAATGAAGCGATGTGATGACTAGCCCCGATGGTACTGTATGAACTGCTGAATTCAGTTGCTGAATTAACTACTGATTTTAATGTTGGCTGCTTTGACGACTTTTTTCCATTTGGCAACGTCGCGCTCGATAGCTTGCAAGAATTGCTCAGGCGGGCCGCCGGCAGGTTCTACGGCGTCACTGGCTAGTCGTTTTTTCATTTCCTCACTTTGGAGGCTGCGTGCGACTTCTTGATTCCAGCGCATGACAATCGGCCTGGGCAGACCTTTGGGACCCCACAGGCCGTACCATAAAACGGTTTCGTAATCTTTCAGTGTTTCGCTAATTGATGGTACATCGGGCAGAGGGCCTGCTCGTTTTGTCATGGTCACACCAATGCCGCGAAGCTTGTTGGTTTTGACATGCGGGATGGCGGCAGGTAGTGCACCAAACAACACTTGTATCTGTCCGCCTAAAATATCGCTTAAGGCTGGGCCTGTGCCTTTGTAGGGGATATGCGTCATTTTGGTATTAGCCAATAAATTAAATAACTCGGTGGCTAAGTGTGTAATACCTCCAGTGCCGGTAGAGGCGTAGTTGAGTTTATTGGGGTTGGCTTTGGCGTAGCTAATTAACTCGGGCACTGTTTTGGCATTGACCGAGGGGTGCAGGGCTAATACAAAGCCGGTGTCACCAATCATGACGATCGGTTGAATGTCTTTAACTGGGTCGTAGGGTAGTGTGTAGAGTGCGGCATTGGCACCATAACTGCCTGAGACCATGATGACGGTATACCCATCGGGGGAGGCGCGCGCTGCGGTCTCAGCACCCATGGTGCCACCGCCACCAGCACGGTTGTCAACAATGATTTGTTGGCCGAATGCGGCAGATACGCTTTGTGCAATGAGTCTGGCGGTGATGTCAGTGCCACCACCGGGTGCAAAGGGGACTAGCATACGCACCGGTTTGGTGGGGTATTTGTCGGATTGGGCGTTGACTGGTGTGGCAAGTAAGCTGGTGAATATCGAGCTGGTGAAAATCAAGCAGAGCGTGAGGCTAGCGGTGAGGAGCTGTTTCATTTTGCAATCTCTTTATTTTAAATAAGGTAGATTAAAAAGGTGAGCTATTGATGATTGATTAGTGATTGATCAGTATTAAATGGTGAATTCTATTACGAAGTGTAACTTTGAACAATGACAAGGGGCTAAGGGTGCTTGATGATCAGCAGACAGATTACCGGTAATACTGGCGTTCGGTGTTGTCAGTCTTACCAAGCATTTTTACAGCGCTTGTATTTGCTAAATACTTGCTTGTTTACCTTGATCATTTGCAAACATTGATTCTTGCTGCTGTAGTCAGCGTTTTTTAATGTAGTCCGAGCTTCTTTTTGAGGGTTGCGTAGTTTTGAATGTCCATCGTGATTTCCCCAATATTGATCTTGCGATCAATAGCGGCTACTGCATCATTCGCAGGTGTCTGAATGCCAAGTGCAAGCCCTCTGCAAGAGATCAGGCCGCTGATAAAGGCGATCTCGCTAGTGCGCCCTTTGATGTGGTCGTGTATGGGGGCTGTGCGGCCACCGCCGACATGCGAGAGCAGTGTTTTCATGGTGGTGATTAGATTTTCCTCGCCAGTGCCTGCAAATTCGTCGGCGTGTAGACCATAGATGGGCTCGGTCTTGTGACCGAGTGCTGCTCCCACGGCGTGCGCTTCTTTGCCGATTTGCACAGAGACTTCAAACATGCCCGGTAGTGCTGCGGCCTCGCTGTTGCGTAATCCAAGCAGGCTAAATGGCCCCATAGTCATGCAGTTGGCAATGAGTTTTGTCCACTTTGCACCATAGATATTATGAGTAATGTCGCAGTGCCCCACTTTACTCATGATAGCGGCAACTGCATTGACTCGAGCGGAAAGTTTGCCGTCGAGCTCGCCAATGCCAAACCACGTGCTCTTGCGCGTGGTGTTGCGTTTGATATGGCCTGGGGTGAAGAGTTCGGCTTGCATCCCAATGACGCAACCAATTACCTTGTCACGTCCCAAGATAGAGGCAATGGTATCGTCATTCATGCCATTTTGCGTAGCAACCAGTAATCCCTTGGGGGCAAGGTAGGGTTGGATGAGCTCGCTCATCCAACGGGTATCGTTAGATTTTGCTGCCAGAAAAATAATATCGAATTGCAGTTTGGCCGATGATAGATCGCAGATATGGAGTGCTTTAACCGGCACTTGAAATTGCGAGTCTTTGAATTGCACTTGCAAGCCATTACTTTTCATAGCGCGCACATGCGCAGGCCATTGATCGATCAAGGTGACATCATAGCCTGCGTGAGTGAGGTCTGCGCCGATGCTGCCGCCAATGGCACCAACACCGAGAACAGCGATGCGTTGATTCATGGTTTTTAAAGACGTGTTAGTGCTCATGCTGCACTCCTCCTGTTTTGAACATAAACGATCTTTTTTAGTTTTAACTGTGATGCTGTCCAGCCAACTGCAGTAGCTCCCCCACGCTATGTTGTTCAATATGTAATGCGACTTGTGCAATCGCATCGACTGGTGAGTGGGGGTTGATGCCACGGAATTTTTCTGTCACACCACTGGCATCGACAGGGTTGTCGATTGAGCCTTTGGGGTTGAGAATATCCTCGCGTATCCAGTTGCTTTGATGCTCAACGCTAACCCAACCGGCAAAGTGTGCGGGATAGAGTTCGTCGAGTTTGGGGTCGTGCTCACATTCGAGTTGTGCAGCCAATGCTATGATGACAGGGTCGGTCATACGCGCTTGTGTAAATTGCGGTGGTAGCACTTGGCCGTCAAGTAGTGCAGCCGCAACGACATAGCGCACGCTCATTTGTGCATTCAGTGCGCTGCCTGGGGTGTAGTCAAATCCGCATTGTACTGCGACGACTGTAGATAAACCCACTTTAACGCGGCGCTTGGTATCCCATGGCGCACCTGTGCGTGCGCGCAGTGCAAGTGCTGCATCAATATAAGCATGCGCACTGCCGCAACAGGCGTAGGGTTTTATGGAGTTGGTGTCGGTATGCCACACTTCGCCCAGACCTTTGGTGAGTTCCGCAGGATTGCTGGCGTCCGAGAACGCGCGTAATACGCCACCATCTTGATATTCGTATATTTGGGTCGGACCGCTAAATCCCATGCTGGCGAGTTCTGCGGCGAGTACACCGGAGTGCGCGGCCTTACCGGCATGTAAGCGTTTGCTCATGGTGCCATCGGCATTAAAGGCCCAGGTGCCTGCACCCTGCGTGCCGGCAAGCCCAAGTGCCCATGCAGTTTGTTCGGGGTTTAATCGCAGTAGCGACGCGCAAGCCGCCGCGGCAGCAAATGGCCCATAGATCCCGGTGATGTGCCAACCGCGTAGGCGCGTAGCAGATGGGTTGGAGGCTATGCTGGTACGTATCATCGTCTCATAACCCGCAACAATGGCAGTGAGTATGGCTTGCCCATCGCTATTGAGTTTTTCAGCCATTGCTAACACCGCAGGGATGACCACCGCACCAGCGTGTAGTTTGCTATTGTGGTAGTCATCGAGTTCAAAAGCGTGCGCGGCTACACCATTGACCAGTGCTGCATCAGCAACGCGCATGGATTTTTTAGATTCACCCCAGATGGTGGCCTCTCCAGTATTGAAAGAGGGGTTGTTGTCACCTTTACGAGCCCAGCGCAACATCATGTCTGCCCACGGTGTGCAATACCCGTAGATGCCACACCCCACAGTGTCTAAAATAGCGATGCGCGCGACTTCAAGTGTGCGTTTGGGGATTTGGTGATATTGAAGTTGGCTAATCCATGTGGCCAGCGTTAGCGTGGGTCCGTGGACAGTGTTGGTGTTGTTAGGCATGGGGGCTCCTGTCGCACGCATTGAATGTCAATGCAATTGCAGATGTTGTGAGAATTAATGTTGGTTGGGTTTATTTTTTGTGGTGTGGTTTACTTTTTTTGGCAGTCATTTTTTCTACGGTTTCGCGCTCAATACGATAATATTCCTCGAGCCCGATGAGGTCTTCGATTTGTTTGCGCGCTGTGATGTAGTCTTGCTCCGAGATGCCAGTGTAGTCGCCAGTTTTTTTCAGCTCAACCAGTGCTTGGCGCATGAAGTGAAATTGCACTCCAACCGATAAAATAGCATCGATACATCCGGCGTAGCCCATGTCTTCGAGTTGCCGGAACGAGTAGAGCGGGCGACCATCGCGATTGCCTCGACTTTGCACATAAATCATCGGTAATTTACATTGAGCAGGGGCTTTTTTGGTTTCGGCCGGTGTGCGTGGAAAGATTAACCCCATATCAGCACCTTGGTCTTGCGCAAGCCGCATGCGTTTGACCGCTTCTTGGTAGCCTTGCTCGCGACAAGCATCTGAGCGGGCGATGATGACGAAGTCTTTGTCGGTTTCATCGCGCTGCACACAGGCGAGTCGAATTTTGTCGCGAAACTCATTCATGGGGATGTTGTGCGCAATGTAGGTATGATAGTGCGCACGCTTAGGAAACAGCTGATCTTCAATATGCACACCTGCAATACCAGCACGAATGCATTCGCGCACCGTGCGCATAGTATGCAGAGGCTCTCCCCAGCCGGCACCTGCATCCATAATTACCGGTATGTCGACAGCATGGGCCATATTGCTGGCAATGTTGATTTGTTCATTCATGGTGAGCAGTGGTTCGCTAATGGTCGTGCTACCACCAGTGACAAAGCCACCGTTATAGATGGTTTTAAAGCCAACACTCTCGGCAAGCTTGGCAGTGAGGGGGTCGTGCGCTGCAGGTAATTCTAAAAATTTACCTGCTTTAACAAGAGCGCGTAACTTACTGGTGGCACGTTGCATGGTTTGTCCTTTTGGTATGATCAATAGATTGCTGCTGAGTTATGAGGGGTGTTTAGTTATGAAGGATGTAGAGTGTGTCTTGAGTAATATGTAGAGGGATATGTAGGGGATATGTGGAGGCATATGTCGAGCGATCTATGGCGCTATATATTTAAAGATAAATTGAACATTAAATTGAACGATATCTTGAGTGGTAAATCAATGCTGAATTGATCAATCAATGATTGCTCGATTCTGTACGGCGTCTAGGGGCGCATATTCCATCAGCGCCCATGATAGCGGCACTACGAACGGATAGGGATAGGGTTGTCCGTATCGTGCACAACTTATCCGACTTTGGTTTTTTTGAATTAATTAAGTATTTGATTGTAAAGGGTAAATTAATTAGATGGATATTTTATTAGTGACAACATATGCACTGTTTGGCAATAGAGCATGGGGGGATTGTCATATCTGTATTAATATTCGTGGTGGCGTGGCGTTTTAGTGTATTGCTGACGATGAATTTTGATACTTGGAGCCTGAATGAAGATTGGAACTGAACGCGTGCGTGGCGTTGAACACGATATTGTGCAGAGACCTCAAGTCGGTGACGTGTCGCCTTATTATGAGCCGCAGGGTAATGAAGTAGCGATTTTTGAGGCGGCTTTTAAGCGGCGCTTGCCAGTGATGCTCAAAGGCCCTACGGGCTGCGGTAAAACACGTTTTCTTGAGTATATGGCGTTTCAATTGCAACGCCCTTTAGTAACCGTATCGTGCCATGAAGACTTAACCAGTTCGGATTTAGTGGGTCGATTTTTATTAGAAGGCTCCGATACCGTCTGGCAAGATGGGCCATTGACCCGCGCAGTCAAGACGGGATCGATTTGTTATCTGGACGAAATCGTGGAGGCACGCACAGACTCGACCGTGGTGATTCACTCATTAACGGATCATCGTCGTAAATTAACACTGGAGAAAAAAGGCCAAGAGATTGACGCACATGATGATTTCATGTTGGTGATTTCGTATAACCCAGGCTATCAAACGGTATTGAAGGACTTAAAGCCGTCGACTAAGCAGCGTTTTATTGCGATCAATTTTGATTTCCCGCGCGAAGAGGTTGAGCGCAAGATTTTAATGAATGAAGTGCCAGGCACTTCTGCTCAGACTGCGCAGCAGTTGGTGAGTATCGGCATTAAAGCGCGGTTACTCAAAGATCACGGACTGGAGGAGTCGACTTCCACACGGGCGATGGTGTATGCCGCCAATATGATGGCTGCTGGGCTAGACCCCGTTGTCGCTTGTCAAGTAGCCATGGTGAATCCCATTACCGATGATGTAGAGTTAAGCGATGCGTTAATGGAAATCGTGCATGCGCACTTGGCCTAACGTGGGCTTAGCTTTGCTACAAATACTGCGTCTGTCTTAGGCTGAATTGCTATGGCCCGTGATTTAATATGACTTATAGCCCCGCAGTTGAGGCAGCGCTTGCGCGTATTGCTGAACACAACATGGGTTCGCGCGAGCTCGTTGAGGCGTCTTTGCCCGCTATTATTCGCTGTGAAGCAGGGGCAGTCCTTGATTGGTTGGCAGCCTGCCAGGCATTCATTCATTTTGAGCGTGATGTTGGTCACACTTTTGTGAAAGAAAGTCCAGGGATTGCATCGATCACCGGTGAGGTGGGGCGGTGGACTGATCAAGCCATGCAGTTTATGCAATGGCGTTCATCGTGGCGTGCCCTAGAGGGGTTTTTAACTAACCTACCAAGAGCCTACGGTGCACTCGGCCAGAACGGTGCGCAACGCTGGGTTGAGATTGGTTTTGGATGGTGTGCACGTCATATTGAAAGTGGTGCAGCTTATTTTTCAACGCCGGTTGTAGTGTTAGCAGGTCGGCATGGCGGTATTGCTGCTATTGAGGAATTGGCACAACCTGCAGAAACCTTATATCGAGATCGACAGTTAATGTGGTCGACCTACTTGCCAGGTGCGATTCGAGTGCGTGATTTATTGGGCGCTTCTGCGATTTTGCCATGGGCAGTGCGTGGCGCAGATATTTATCAAACAGGTCGCGCTCGCGGTGAAGTTTATTTTCGACTCGAGTCCGAAGACAGCATTGCGATATTGTTAGATCGCTTACCGGGTTATCGATTAACTGACCGTCATCGTTTGTTAGCCATGTTATTGGATGTCTGGTTTGGAGGTCAGTTTCAGTTAAAAGAGAGCACCTGGTCGCCCGAGCACGGTCGGCCGTTTATTGAAACCGATGGGCAATTTATTTACTTGCCGGCAGTGATGGCGGATCGTGAAGAGGCTATTTTAGCGGTTCTGCATACTGCAGGGCATATGCGCTATCGGACATTTGATCGCCGCGCCATGCAAGAGATGTTCAAGATTGCGAAGGTAGACTTTCCGACGCAAGGTGCTGTTTCCTGGACGCCTTTATTTTCGCGCTTTGGTGATGATACTTTGCGCTTTCAGTTGATTTTTGATTTGTGTGAGGATTTGCGGATTGATTTTGGCGTGCAAAGCAATGTGCCTAATTATCTGAAACGTATGCGTAATGCGGCTTTGAGCTCTGGTGTACGTCATCCTCAATCAGCTGTTTATTTTGATTTGGCTATGCAGAGTGTGGATGCAGCCATAGCCAGTTACGCAGCGCGTAGTAATGCGGGCGGTGCTGATCAAGCTAAAGATACGCGTTTTACGGCATTGTTCCAACCGACTGCGACAGTAGCAGATGCCTATCGGGTTGCTGGTGAGCTGTATGCCAGTATGAGCTTGCCGGTAGTGACCGATTTGGAAGCATTTTATGCGGCTTATTTGCCTGGTCGGAGCCCGAATGCAACGCGTATGGCACACCCACAAGAAGATGAAGAGGAGTCTGATCAAAGCCAGCAAGGGGGGCAGGAGCAGGGTGATCAAGAGCAAGAGGATGAGGGGGGCGAGGAATCGGAAGCTGCTAAAGGCTCGGAGTCTGCTGAGCAAACAGATTCTGGGCAGGCGCAGGATGTGCCCAGTTACGGTGAGTCTGCAGGGCAGTCGACTCGTTCATCGGGTTCGCACGAAAAAGATGGTCCGCAATCAGGCACTAGTGATAAGGGCATACCGTACCCAGAGTGGGATTATCGCGAGTCGCGGTATAAGCGGAATTGGAGTTGGGTCCAGGAGAAGCGCCTTGGTGAATCTAACATGGCTGAGACGCATCGCTTAATGCGTCAGTATGCTGTTGCCTTAAAGCGCTTAAAGAAAGCGATTCAATCGCAAAAACCAACCCGTACCGCGCCACTATCACAGCAGTTAGATGGTGATGACATAGATTTGAATGCGGTGGTCAGTTATGTAGCTGAGCGACGTGCTGGTCAGTCACCGCACCCAGCAATTTATAAACGCCGCGAGATTCGGCAGCGTGAGGTGGCAGTGACTTTGTTGGCCGATATGTCGACGTCGATCATGCAACATTTACCCGATGGTGGTGGTCGATTAGTCGATCGGATTCGCGCTGGCGTGTTGTTGTTTGCTGAGAGTATGGAAGAAGTCGGTGATGCTTATTCGATTGCCGGATTTTGTTCTAAGTATCGTGATAATGTCAGTTATTATACGATGAAGAATTTTGATGAAGTCATGTCTGATGATATTCGTGCCCAAATTGGTGGATTAACAGGGCGTCTTGCGACTCGTATGGGGGCTGCGATTCGCCATGCGACTGCTGGCTTTGAGGGGGTGGAGTCGCGTCGTCGACTATTGTTACTATTGTCCGATGGTCGTCCAGAAGACTACGATGATGGTGGCGATCGACGGTATTTGCATGAAGACACGCGTATGGCAGTGAAAGAGGCGGTAGCCAAGGGTATTCATCCATTTTGCGTGACAGTCGATACCATGGCTAATCAATACCTGCCGCAAATTTTTGGCCCTGGCCATTACATGGTATTAGATCACATTAATAGTTTGCCTAATAAACTGCCTGAGATATATTTGAAGTTGCGTCGCTAGTTAAGCGATTAGACAAGCGCTTGAGTCAGTGTTGATTATTGAATTGCTTATGGCTGAGTTGGTTATGACTGAGTAGGTTATAAAAAAGTAATTTTATAACAGCGTAATTTGTAACTGAGTCAGTTTTATTGAGTAGGCATTAATTTAGTGGGATTTTGTGGTAAATGAGCGAGTAGAAAATGAACTGGCAGAAAATCAGCTAGTAGAAAATGAGTTGCTAGAAATGAATTTAAATGATTTTAATGATTTTAATGATTTAAATAAATTTAAATTCATTTAATTTAATTTAATAATGTTGTATCAGAGGGAGTGATTAAAATGAAAATGAATTTATCGCAGTTTGCAACCCAATGTCATCGTTTGATTAAGTCCGAACCAGGCCCTGCTGGGCGCGCTAAGTTAGCTAGTTTGCTGCAAGAAGTGCTATTAGATTCTGAATTTGTAAATACTTATGTGGACCCTAGTGTTGGTGAGCGCACAATTTTGCATGAAGACCCAGAGTTAGGGTTTTGTATTCTGGCGCATCATTATGACGATGCTAAAACCAGTATGCCGCACGATCATGCCCACTCTTGGGCTATTTACGGACAGGCGCGTGGTGAGACAGAAATGCGTGATTATGAGTTGATTTCTGCTGCTAGCGCAGATCAGCCCGGCAAAGTGCGTCATACGCGCACTTACACGCTAAGCCCGGGCATGGCACATGTCTATAACGAGGGTGATTTACACTCGCCTAAGCGTGTGTTGTCTACGAGCTTAATTCGGATTGAAGGCACCAATATGGCAAAGGTCAAACGATTTAAGTATGAGCCAGTATCCTGAGTAATGGCGGAGCGAATAGGGGTTAAAAAAGCCACTTGCAGTGGCTTTTTTGTTGGTTTGTAACTGCTTGCAGAGCTTTGCGTTATTTAAGTTTGTTAGTGCGCAGCATCTTGCGGTATATCTGGCAGCGCACCCAGCGCCTTAGATTTTAAATAGGTCTTGCGCACTAGGGTCATTGATAGGGTGACAAACAAACCAAACATAACAACTACAATATGAATAGATAGATCTAACCAAATCAGCGTCGAGTAGAGGCCGATCATAGCCAAGATGGATAGATTCTCATTAAAGTTTTGAACGGCAATGGAGTTGCCGGCACCCATTAATAAATGGCCGCGATGCTGTAGCAATGCATTCATGGGGACAACAAAGAAGCCGGCGAGCCCCCCGATAAATAGTAGTAATGGAATGGCAACGATGAGTGATGTTGCAAAATTCAATACGATAACGACTAGACCCATCGCAATACCAACGGGTATGACTTCAACCGCGCGATGTAGGGGAACCACTTTAGCGGCAATCACGGCGCCGACTGCAATGCCGACAGCGCATACCCCTTGCAGTAATGAGGCTTGGGACAAAGTGTAACCAAGGGATACTTCAGCCCATTTCAATACAATAAATTGTAATGTAGCGCCCGCCCCCCAGAATAAAGTGGTGGTCGCTAAAGAGATTTGTCCAAACTTATCAGTCCACAAGCGATTGTTGCAGTCAATGAAGTCTTTGATTAACTGCCAAGGGTTGGTGCTTGATGGTGGGTGTTCGACATGGGTATTGGGTATATAGAGATTGAATGCAGCAGCTAAGGCGTAGAACAGCATGATGATGGTTATAGCCGCTTCTGCTGGTGTATCAACACCTGTATTAATATGCGGGATATCAATGGCAAGTAGGTTACTAGAGACTGATTGGCTAATCAGCAAGCCACCCAGCAGTGTGCCTAAAATGATTGAGCTAACCGTTAAACCTTCGATCCAGCCGTTAGCGATGACTAGTTTATGGTGAGGGAGGTATTCCGTCAAAATACCGTATTTAGCAGGCGAGTATGCTGCTGCACCAATACCTACAACCGCATAAGAGAGCAATACTGCGATATAAGGTGGGACACCTGGAATTTGCCACAGCTCATGAAAAAACAATAGCGCACAGCCAATGACCTTGATTGAGTTGGTCATAAACATCACTCGCCATTTTGGCATGGAGTCGGCAAAGGCGCCGACAAAGGCGGCGAGCAGAACGTAAGAGATGGTGAAGAAGAATTTGAGTAGTGGAGTCATCCACTCGGGTGATTGCATCTGCATTAATAAGGCAATGGCGGCCACTAATAAGGCGTTGTCGGCAAGTGATGAGAAAAACTGTGCCGCCATGATGATGTAAAAACCGAAAGGCATTGTGTCGCGAATCCTAGGTGCGAGAGGTCTATTAAAAGCGATGATGTGCGAATAAGCAATTACCATCACTTTGAGGTGACAAGTTACAATCAAGCGCGCATTTTATACCACAGTTATTCGCATTGGTTGCGCTTATGTGACGATAAATGCCACTCTAAACATGAAACTGCATGGATTTGTGAAATTGTTGCATTGCATCATCAAGTTAATTCATCCATTATTGATTACAATGCCTAAGCCAAGTATCGATTTGAAGATGCTGCGCATCCTATGAACATCCATCTAACTTATTGATAATTAATCTGAAAATTAATTTTTATGGCTGACCGTCGATTACAAGTGTTTCATGCTGTCGCCCGTCAATTATCTTTTACCAAGGCGGCTGAGCAGTTATTTATGACGCAGCCTGCAGTCACTTTTCAAGTGAAGCAGCTTGAAGAGCATTTAAATGTGCGCTTGTTCGAGCGTAGTTTAGGCAAAATTACCCTAACCCCTGCCGGAGAGTTAGTGCTGTTGTATGCCGAGAAGATTTTGGTGCTGACTGAGGAGATGGAGATACGAGTGGGTGAGCTCACTAATGTAGTGAGTGGCCCTATATTGTTAGGGGCGAGCACTACAGTGGCTGAGTTTTTTTTGCCGCAAATTCTGGGTGAATTTAAGGCCTTGTATCCGCATGTTCAATTACGTATGACAGTGGCAAATTCGGACACCATTGAGTCTAAGGTTGCTGAGCATTTATTAGATATTGGTTTGATCGAGTCAGCGTCGCGTCTGCCCACTGTAGCGTCAACGATTTGCTGCGAGGATGTGATGGTGATGATTTGCGCCCCTAAATATCATTTGGCACAAGCATCAACAGTGACAGCCCAACAAATTGCTCTGGAGCCTTTTATTAGTCGGGAGTTGGGGTCTGGTACGAGGGAGTTTACGGATCAGTATTTCCAGCAAAATAAGCTATCCCCAGATTCGATGAATGTGGTGATGGAATTGGGTAGCCCGGAGTCGATTAAAGGGGTTGTTGCGACTGGTTTAGGGGTTTCTGTATTGTCGCGCTCTACAGTGTCTAAGGAGTTGCAGTTGGGTCATTTGGTTGCTGTATCTCTCGATCCGCCGCTAATCCGCAATTTGACTGTGGTCACACCGTTAGATAAGTTTCGATCTAAGTTATTGTTGACGTTTGCCGAGTTTGCGATCGAGCGGATGCGGGCAATGACGCTTACCGCTTGAATCATGAATCAGATGACTTGTGATGATTGATCAACACCCACAACAACTGCTGACGCTGTGGCATCGCTTAAATGATGTTGATCAAGCTCGGCTATTAGATTACGCACAGTTATTGGTGTCTGCATCAGTAGCGGATCAAATATTGCTACAAAGCCACGAGGCAATTAATGCTCATTTGGTCAGTCCTCAGCACTCCTTGGCTGAGCCGCACACCGTTTTGGATCAGGATGGGAATGCCGAGAGTGTAGTGTTGGCGATTCGCCGTCTACGTCGTCAGTATCCGATGTTAGAGCGGCGTAAATTATTGGGCCCATTATCAAGGTTATTGGCGCAGCACATGTTAGAGGATAGACCTGCTGCCGCAGTGATTGCTGAATGTGCGCAATTGTGCAAGCGCTTAAGTGCTGCGCAAGGCGATCATATGGCTGGTTCCTTGTCAGTGCAATCATTAGATTCTGAGTCAGTGATATCTGGAGCGCCCCGTGCCTAGACCCACACTCGCAACAATTCATTGCAGTGCTTTGGCGCATAATTTGCAACGCGTTCGATCATTAGCACCCAATGCAAAAGTCTTTGCTGTCATTAAAGCCAATGCTTATGGGCATGGATTCATGCGCGTGGCTCATGCATTGCAAACCGCAGATGGATTTGCGCTTTTAGAGTTTGATGCGGCAATTCAGTTACGTGAAGCTGGTTTTACCCAAGAAATATTGTTATTAGAGGGCTGTTTTGATCTTCAAGAAACAGTGCAGTGCGCGCAATACCAGCTGACCATTGTTGTACACAATCGGCATCAACTCGTTTGGTTGCAGCAATTGTCTGCAGGTGCTGGACTCAAAGTGTATTTAAAGGTGAATAGTGGTATGCATCGCTTAGGCTTTGCTGTGGCAGATGTGGCAAGTGTGTATCAGTCGCTTACAACCTGCCCCGCTGTATCGGTGGTCAATGTAATGACGCATTTTGCAGATGCCGATGGTGCCGGAATAACGAGTCAATTGCAGCAGTTTGACACCGCTATAGGGGGTGGTGATGTGTCTCAGAGTCTGGCTAATTCGGCTACGATTATTCGCTATCCACAGGCGCACCGTCAGTGGGTACGT
This sequence comes from uncultured beta proteobacterium, assembly GCA_903885665.1. Classification (GTDB taxonomy): domain Bacteria; phylum Pseudomonadota; class Gammaproteobacteria; order Burkholderiales; family SG8-41. The sequence goes on from CAISJL010000019.1 coordinate 17,961, forward strand.
GCTGGCATTATGCTCTATGGGAGCTCACCGATTGCTGGGGTTTCTGCAGCTGCTCTAGATTTGCGTCCGGCAATGACTTTGTCATCTGAAATTATTAGTGTGTGTCGAGTTAAGGCTGGTGATTGTGTTGGTTATGGTGGCACTTATAAGGTGAGTCAGCCAATGCGCTTGGGTGTTGTAGCTTGTGGTTATGCTGATGGTTATCCGCGGCATGCGCCAACCGGTACGCCGGTCCGCGTTGGCGACCACCTCACGCATACGGTTGGCCGGGTGTCTATGGATTTGTTAAGTGTAGATTTAACGCCATGGCCTGAGTTGGATCTGGGTGCGCCAGTTGTGTTGTGGGGAGAGGGTAATCCAATTGATGATGTTGCTCAGGCCGCCCAAACAATAAGTTATGAATTGCTGTGCGCTTTGAATCATAGAGTTGCTGTTCGTAAGCAAGAATAGGTTATGGGTGAGGCTTCATGTTTTTAGCGTGAGCGGCTACAAGATATAGAGCGGCAGTGTAGCCCTTGGTCATGGATGACATAGAACCGGTGCTGATTTAGATCGATTACATAGGAATAATGATGGCCAAAGCCAAGACGATTTATGTGTGTACGGATTGTGGTGGTCAAGCCCATAAGTGGCAGGGGCAATGTCCGCATTGTCAGGTGTGGAATACATTAGTGGAGTCTGTTGCTGAGCCGGTTGTGGCCTCTGCTAATCGTTACTCATTGATAGCCGAGACTGGACAGTTGCAGCGTTTGTCTGAAGTTGAGGCGAATGAGGAATCTAGGATATCAAGTGGGATTGCTGAGTTTGATCGGGTATTAGGTGGCGGATTAGTGCCCGGTGCGGTGATTTTAATAGGAGGCGATCCGGGGATTGGGAAATCAACATTGTTATTGCAGTCTTTAGCAACGATTGGTGCTGCGCATAAAGTGTTATATATCAGCGGTGAGGAGTCGCCTCAGCAAATTGCGTTACGAGCGAGGCGCTTAACTGTTGATTCTGCAGAAATGCAGATTTTGCCAGAGACTAGTCTCGGTAAAATACAGGCAGTGATTCAAGCAGAAAAGCCAGAGATTGCAGTGATAGATTCGATTCAGACTTTATACTCTGAGTTACTCACTTCTGCGCCAGGCTCAGTAGCGCAAGTGCGCGAGTGCGCTGCACAATTAACTCGATTGGCAAAATCAACTGCAACAACTATTATCTTTGTTGGGCATGTGACTAAAGAAGGGACTCTTGCTGGTCCTAGGGTGTTGGAGCATATGGTCGATACAGTTCTCTATTTTGAGGGCGACACCCATTCTAGTTTTCGTTTGATTAGGGCATTTAAGAATCGATTTGGTGCGGTGAATGAATTAGGTGTTTTCGCGATGACCGACAAAGGCCTAAAGGGTGTAGCTAATCCTTCTGCTTTGTTTTTATCGCAACATGACACTGAAGTGGCAGGTTCATGCGTGTTGGTGACACAAGAAGGCACTCGCCCATTATTGGTTGAAGTGCAAGCCTTAGTGGATGCTGCGCATGCGCCTAATCCGCGTCGACTTAGTGTGGGTTTAGAGCAGAATCGACTCGCATTATTACTGGCTGTGTTGCATCGCCATTCTGGCATTGCTTGTTATGATCAGGATGTATTTGTGAATGCCGTCGGTGGTGTGCGGATTACTGAGCCTGCTGCTGACTTGGCGGTGTTAATGGCTGTTGTCAGTTCACTTAAGAATAAGCCGCTCCCTAAAAAATTGGTGGTCTTTGGTGAGGTTGGTCTTGCTGGTGAAGTGCGACCCGTGCAGCGTGGGCAGGAGCGTCTTAAGGAGGCTGCAAAATTAGGTTTTACGCACGCATTGGTTCCGCATGCTAATCAGCCACGGCAAGCAATCGATGGCTTAAAGGTCATTGCGGTACGTAGAATTGAAGATGCGGTATTGCATTTTCGTGATGGTTTTTAAAAGTCGCGTTAAATCAGGATGTTGCGCAATCTAATTGACCACAGTGTGGTCAATAATGCTTACCTTGCGTTAGTTGATGCGGTAAAATGCATGATCTGATTTAGAGAGGTTCTGTCCGAATGCGCGTGTTGCTTATATAAAAAGTGAGTGTATTGACGATTTGTTGTTACGCGTTATGTTGATTTTAGGTTTGTTTTCTTATTGGAGTGCCCATGAAGGTTTTAGTCACAGTCAAACGGGTTATCGATCCCTACGTTAAGGTTCGCGTGAAATCAGATGGTACCGGTGTTGAAACTGCAAATGTCAAAATGGCAATGAATCCATTTTGTGAAATCGCGGTTGAGCAGGCGGTTCGTATGAAAGAAGCTGGAGTGGTCACGGAAATTATTGCCGTCTCGATTGGCGCTACACAATGTCAAGAAACATTGCGTACTGCAATGGCAATGGGTGTGGATCGCGGCATTTTGGTTGAAACTGCTGCTGAAGTTCAACCATTGGCAGTTGCTAAGATTGTGAAAGCAATTATTGATAAAGAGCAACCAAAATTAGTGATTATGGGTAAGCAGGCGATTGATGATGATTCGAATCAATCAGGGCAAATGGTTTCTGCGCTATTAGGTTGGCCACAGGCAACATTCACTTCAGCTATTACAGTAAATGGCGATGAAGCTGAAGTTAAGCGTGAAATTGATGGTGGTATGGAACAGCTGACGATTAAGTTGCCAGCCGTGATTACGACTGATTTGCGCCTAAATGAGCCTAGATATGTAACGCTACCCAATATTATGAAGGCTAAGAAAAAGCCTTTAGAAATTATTAAACCAGAAGATTTGGGTGTAGATATAGCCCCACGCCTGAAAACGCTCAAGGTTGCTGAACCACCTAAGCGTAGTGCTGGGGTTAAGGTTGAAGATGTTAAAGAGCTTGTGTCTAAACTTAAAAATGAAGCAAGGGTGATCTAGATGGCAGTTCTCGTGATAGCCGAACATGACGGCAAACTACTCAAGCCTGGTACCACTAATACCGTGACTGCTGCAACCAAAATCGGTGGCGATATCACCATGTTAGTGATTGGTCATGATTGTGGTGGTGCGGCGCAGGTTGCTGCACAAGTTGCTGGTGTATCTAAGGTGTTGCATGTTGATGCTGCGCATTACGCTGGCGCTGTAGCTGAAAACATCACTGCACTTGTGCAATCAATTGCACAGCACTATTCACACATTTTGGCTCCGGCAACGGGTTTTGGTAAAAACTTTATGCCGCGCTTGGCTGCAATGCTGGATGTTCAGCAGATTTCAGATATTAGCGCGGTAGAGTCTGCAGATACATTTGTGCGTCCTATCTATGCTGGCAATGTCATGGCCACTGTGCAATCAACTGATTCAATAAAGGTGATTACCGTGCGTGCGACTGGTTTTGAGGCGGCAGCCACTGGTGGCAGTGCAGCGGTAGAGTCACTGGCTGCTGGCCCGGACACGGGATTGTCACGCTTTAATGGTCAGGAGCTTTCCAAGTCAGATCGCCCAGAGTTAACCGCTGCAAGAATCATTGTTTCTGGTGGTCGAGGTATGGGTAGTGGCGAGAACTTCAAGATTCTTGAAACGCTTGCTGATAAGTTAGGCGCTGCGGTAGGTGCATCAAGAGCTGCTGTAGATTCTGGATACGTGCCTAACGACTACCAAGTGGGTCAGACCGGTAAGATTGTCGCGCCTGATTTGTATATCGCTGTTGGTATCTCGGGTGCAATTCAGCATTTGGCTGGGATGAAAGATAGCAAAGTCATTATTGCAATTAATAAGGATGCGGAAGCACCTATATTTTCAGTTGCTGATTACTGGTTGGTTGATGATTTGTTTAAAGCAGTGCCTGAATTGACGCAACAATTGTCCTAGAAAATTATATTTTCTAGTGAGGTAAATAAAAACGCCCTAATAATGGGGCGTTTTTATTTATGATGGCATCCTTATTTAAAAAGTAAAGTTATAGAGTTGATTGCTTAATGGATGCATTTATGATGGAGGAGACATGACAATCTATTCGGCACCATTGCAGGATATGCAGTTTGCAATCCAAGAGTTTGGCGGTTTCGATGATTGGCAGCACTTAGAGGGTGCAGAGGATTGGAGCGCCGAGTTGCTAGAGGCGATATTAGATCAAGCGTCTAAGTTTGCTAATGGTGTATTGTCGCCACTGAATCGCACAGGCGATATGCAAGGTGCGCAGTGGGTAGATGGTCGGGTTCTTGCGCCAGATGGTTTCCGAGATGCATATCAGCAATTTATTGCAGCAGGTTGGAGTGGTTTATCGGCTGATCCACTATGGGGTGGACAAGGCCTGCCTTATTCGTTAGCGATGATGGTGCAAGAAATTTGGAATAGTGCCAATATGGCATTTTGCCTTTGCCCTATGTTGACAACAGGTGTGCAGGAGACATTGAAAAGACATGGTTCAGCACAGTTGCAGAACAGTTATTTAAGAAAATTAGTCAGCGGTGAATGGACCGGCACGATGAATTTGACTGAGCCCCAAGCTGGTTCAGATCTATCGGCAATACGTACACGTGCAGTTCCTGAGGATGATTATTTTCGAATTACTGGTACCAAAATATATATTACTTGGGGAGCGCACGATCTTGCTGAAAATATAGTGCATTTAGTGTTGGCCAGACTGCCTGACGCTCCTGAGGGTGTTAAAGGCATATCCTTATTTGTAGTGCCACAATACTTACCTAACGCTGAGGGTGAATGTGGCGAAATGAATGATGTTCGCTGTGTTTCGATTGAGCGCAAATTAGGTATCCATGCAAGCCCAACTTGTGTGATGAGCTATGGCGATCACAAAGGGGCAATTGGCTATTTAGTGGGCGAGCCACACCATGGCTTGGCGTATATGTTTACTATGATGAATCACGCGCGTCTGGGTGTAGGTGTTGAAGGGCTTGCAATTGCAGAAAGTGCGTATCAGCAAGCGCTTTTATATGCCCGCTCCAGAGTTCAGGGGCGACTGCCTGGTGTGCGTGAGGGGGAGCGAGTCAGTGTTATTGAGCTGCCTGATGTGAAACGGATGTTATTAACGATGCGCGCTTCAATTGATGCAATGCGTGCATTGTGTTGTTATATGGCAGGTATGATGGATCGCAGTCATCGTCATCATGACCATCAACAACGTATAGCCGCTAAAGCTCGATTAGATTTGTTAAATCCAGTAGCAAAAGGGTGGTGTACGGAAAATGCCGTCGACTTGGTGTCAATGGCCATGCAAGTCCATGGGGGCACTGGGTATATTGAAGCAACTGGAATAGCACAGTGCTATCGTGACATCAGAATTACCACTATTTATGAAGGCACTACTGCAATACAAGCCAATGATTTAGTCAATCGTAAACTAGGATTAGATGGTGGTGCTGAGATGTTAGCGTTGATTGATGAAATGCGTGGCCTGAAATTAAATATCCAAGTTGCTGATAATCAGATGCAGCTGTTGATTGATCACTATTTAAACGCCTTATTGTCATTTGAACGTGCTACGAAGTGGGTAGTTTCTCAAAGCCGACATCCAATGGCAGTGGCTGCAGTAGCAGTGACTTATATGCGTATGACAGGGATTGTGGTTGGTGTATGGTTGATACTTCGTGGGGCTTCGCGTTCAAATACCAAGATGAGTGTAGCGCAGTTTTATATTAAAAATGTGTTACCTCAGGTGAGTGCTTATGAGCAAGTCATTATCGCTGGCGCATCGAGTACTTTAGATTTTGATTCATCTTTGTTGTGAGGGTGTTATGGGTATTCAGGTGCAGCGAATGTGTTGGATGTGTCATATTTCAGTTTGTCTGATGATGGCTTGTGGCGTCAGTTTCTATGCCGAATTGGCACAAGCGGAATTCACTTGTCCGCAACTCCTGGAGTATGCTGAAAAGGGATTGTCATTACGTGATCAAGGTGCAAGTCTGAGTATGGTGCAAAGAGAGTTGCTAGACGCAGGCATTGTTAAGACGCTCAATGCAGAAGAATTGATATTGATACGACAGGTGATTGCCAAGACATTTACGGCTGAAATTTCTATATATGATTTAATGAGTCAATGTCAGGCGGAAGCAAAGGGGGCGAAGCATTAGGTATTAGGCGCCTGATATTCAATTTTGATTATTTAATATTAAGTATTTTAGTTTTGAAATATATTTAATAAAGGAAGGGTAGTGCATATTTATAAATTTTTATATTTGTTATTTGGGACCTTGCTAAGTTTTTGCTATGTCGAGGTGAGCTCCAGTGCTGAACGTCAGCCGGTAGTGCCTCCTGAGTATGAGCGTGATGGTGGCCCCTATGTGCCTACGCCAAATATTGTTGTTGATCGAATGTTGAGCCTAGCACAGGTGCGGGCGGGAGATCATCTGATTGATTTAGGCTCTGGTGATGGTGTGATAGTCATTACTGCGGCCACCAAGTATGAATTAACTGCATATGGGGTTGATATTGATGAAGAGCTGATTCGATTAAGTAATTTGAGGGCTAAAAATTTAGGGATCAATCAGCGCGTTTTATTTGAAGTAAAAGATATTTTTAAAACCGATTTGAGCAAGGCATCGGTAGTAACTCTATATTTGCTGCCCGAAATGATGGAGAGATTAGAGAGTAAGCTGTATTCAGAATTACAGCCCGGCACTCGAATTGTATCTCACGATTATTTCTTTCCAAATTGGAAGCACAGTGCTCAAGTCGATTTTTCTATACCTGAGAAAGAATTCATTTCTGGAGTGCCACATGCTTATTTGTACTTATGGGTGGTGCCCGCTAAAGTAGTGGGTAATTGGGCAGTGCAATTCAATAGTAATAATCATAATCGGCTTAGATTGTCACAGAATTTCCAAAATTTAAGTGGCGACCTATTGATAGATGGTCAGTCACATCCGTTGATATATTCCCAGTTAATGGGTAATCAAATCAAATTTGAAGTTGTTGTGGGCGCAGATCGACTGCAGTTTAGCGGTAATGTTGAGGGTGAGAAAATTTCTGGGGAGTTACTTCGCGGCAATCTAGTATTGCCGTGGTTCGCCCAGCGACAATAATGCTTTCGATGTTTTAATTAATCAGTAACGTGCTGGGTGTATTTAATAATACATTGCGACGAAATGCGGTTTGATTCTCGGCCATATCAATAGCCGCAGGATTCCAAGAATCAAGAATGATACTTCCGTCTGCGATGTAATTGGCAGTGATCGGTTGGGGAGTGGCTAACATATCCCAGAGTTTTTTTTCATGATGTACTGGGATGTTGTTGAGAGTAATTTTTTGTGGTTTAGGCAGTGGTTTGAGCCCTGCAACTAAAAAACTATTTATTTGTACTGCGCCTTGCCAGTGAGGTCGATACATATCGACATAGGGCAACTCGCTCAACAGGGTGGTTAAGAGGTGGGCGTAGGGTCGTGGTAGATCAAGGTTTGCAAAAGTGTTAAACACTGCAACTCCCTGTGGACTGAGGCAACGCCGTAGGTCTGCAAAAAATTCACGAGTGATGAGATAGTCAGGTGTGCCATCGCCATGGAATAAATCAACAATAATGACATCTTGTGGCGTATTGCAATTATGGATATAAGTTCTTGCATCGGCTTGATGCACGGTTACTTTTTGGTCGTCAAAATTAAAGTATTGCTGAGCGACTTTGATAGCGGATGGATTGATCTCTACAACAGCAATGTTTGCTTGCATGCTGGCTAATTGCATAGGGACAACTCCTGCGCCAAGTCCCAGCAGCAATATATTTTTTGCGTGTGGTTGATAAGCTCGTGTCAATGCCTCTAAGCCGTAGGTGTAGAAAGATAGGGATTGCTGATTGGAATCAACGGTGTTTTGGGTTAAGCCGTCATGAAAAAAAATACGCTCAAATTTTCCGCTGGGTTCAGGTGTGCTACGCAACACTTTTACTGTCCCAAATAGCGAGCTCTGCATGCTCTCTACGTACCATTGATTGCCGTTATAGCTCAATGGCCCTTGGCGTTGAGTGTATGCATCACCATACCATGCGAGTAGCCCCGCACTAAATAATGCCAAGATACTGGTGGTGAGTATAGTTGGGCGCTGATCTGTGAGCAGATCTTTTTGCGCGGCAATAGCTAAGGATATTGTCGATAGGGCTATAGCGATCATCAGAACTGCAGTGAAATTGCTGAGATTAGGTATGAGAATAAATGCAGTCACAATGACTCCAGCTACAGATCCAATAGTGCTAACAAAAAATACCCAACCTGAACCAGCGTCGCCATCTTTGTGAGGGTGCGAGCGAATAACCAGTGCCACTAATAAGGGATTCATTGCTGATGTCACCACCAGCGGTAAAAATAGCAAAATGAGGCAAGCGGCAAATGCACCGTAGACAAGGTCCCAGCGGGCAAGTGCGTAAAATTGTTGTGGGTATATTAAGCAGCCTAAAATGATTGCAATCGCTGCAAATGCCGGCATGATTGAGAAAAGAAATGCCAGTCTATGAAGGTTATTTGTACTAGATTGAGCTAGTTTCCCACCCCACCAATAGCCAATCGCTAAAGAAATCAGTGTGATTGATAAGATACCTGTCCAGATGAATAAACTGACCCCAAAATAGGGTGTCATGATCCGAGAAGCCAGCAATTCGAGCGCGAGAATTGCACCGCCTGTTACAAATATTGATGAATAGTAGAATTTTTTCTGATTATGAATGGACATAGGCTCAGTTGATTTGGCTGTCAGTTATAATGAACGGTCAATCTACCACAGTCTTAGTCAGATGCGTAGTTCACGATTTTAAGTTCAGAGATAACCAAAGAGGTGTTGATTCATGCATGTTCGAATATTATTAATTATTGCAATGCTATTTGCGAGTGCACGGATTTGGTCTCAAGATTTTGGCGATACTCCGTATGTTCAAACCCCGCAAAATGTTGTCGATGCAATGTTAGAGACTGCCCGGGTTAAGCGTGATGACTATGTAATTGATTTGGGCTCTGGTGATGGTCGGATGGTGATTACTGCGGCAAAAAAACATGGCGCGCAAGGATTTGGCGTAGATCTCGATCGTCGTTTAGTTAATCTAGCCAATATTAACGCTCGAAAAGCAGGTGTAGCTGAACGTGCTAAATTTTATGCGCAAGACTTGTTTGAAACAGACTTATCAAGGGCCTCCGTCGTTACTTTATATTTGTTGCCTGAGGTCAATATCATGGCTAGTAGTAAGTTACTAGCGCTAAGACCGGGAACCCGTATAGTTTCGCATGATTACGGTATTGGTGACTGGACTCCGGACAGTGAGTATGAAATTGATGCTCCTAACAAGCCAGTAGGTCGTTCAAAAATGAGTAAAGTTTTATATTGGATTGTGCCTGATCATGTTGCTGGTCGATGGATGTGGTTGCTCGCAAGGTCTACAGCAACGCATCAAGTGACAATGCTGATTCAGCAAAATTACCAGAAGTTAGATGTGAAGGCTGAGCTCGATGGTAATCCGGTACAAGTAGAACAAGCACAATTAATAGGTAAGCAATTAAGCTTTAAACTGACCCTGTCAACGGGCGAGCAATTCGTATACTCGGGCGAGCGTGTTAATAATGCATTCGAAGGCTCGCAAACCCAATCAGGGCAGGATGCTAAGCCTTGGAGTGCGGTGCGTGTTGAGATGGCTGTGCCTATGCATGTGTTGAAGCCCATGGAGAGTCCGCGCGAGCTAGGCGTCAATTTCTAATATCATGATTAATTTCAGAATGTATATATTCTGTTTTGCTGCGATTCTTAGTTTTCTAAGCATATCACTGGCACAGGCGCAAGCTGTAAAGCAGTTGGATGTCCCTTATGTACCCACGCCTTATGTCGTCATTGAAGAAATGTTAAGGCTTGCTAGTATTAGGCCTGATGATTTTTTGATAGACCTAGGATCTGGAGACGGTAGGGTATTGATTACCGCTGCTCAGCGCTACGGCGCTAGAGGTTTAGGGGTTGATCTGGATGAAGAGTTGGTTGCGATGAGTCAATACAGTGCTGCTGAAGCAGGTATTACAGATCGAGTGCAGTTTTTAAATCAAGATCTATTTCAAACAGATTTAAGTCCAGCTACTGTAATTACGATGTATTTGGTGCCGCGGGTGATGATGCGTTTGCAGGATAAGTTGTATGCATTAAAACCGGGCACTCGCTTAATTTCTCATGATTTTGATTTGGGTGAATGGCGACCCGATGCGGTGACTCAAATTCGCAAGAATACTTTTTTATGGGTAGTGCCAGCGAAAATTTCAGGACCTTGGGTTGCGCGATTTCAATTGCAAAATGAAGTAATTGAGTTGCAAATCAATTGGCGACAAAAGTTTCAGGAAATTGATGGTTATGCAAAAATTAATGGACGTGGAATGCAGGTTTGGCAAGCTAAGTTAGTTGGCAATCGGATTGGTTTCATTATTGTAGATGATAGAGATAGAGATCGCGAGACAAGTTTGTATTTTGAAGGTGTTGTTGATGATGGATTGATGACAGGGCAATTGCGGCGTGGCACAGGTAATGTTCAAGTGCTGACAAGTTGGCAGGCTGAACGTTTCAATGAGTAATGCTGTTATTGTTTAATGAGAATAATAGGTGCGGTTAAATAAATAAGGAGTAGATATGGAGTCAGTATTTTTTTCTGTGCGTCAATTCTTTTGGGGTGTGATTTTGTTAGCACTCTCGTGCGTGGGCATTGCTCAAGAGGGGAGAGGAGATGTGATTTATGTGCCGACACCGCAAATCGTTGTTGATACGATGCTTGAGATGGCGGCTATTGGCCCCAATGATTATTTAATCGATTTGGGTTCTGGAGATGGTCGTATTGTGATTACTGCTGCTGCAAAGTATGGCGCTAGTGGATTTGGAGTAGACCTAGATACTTATTTATTGGGGCTGGCAAATGCTAACGCTAAGATTGCAAAAGTCGATCAACGCGTGCATTTTCGTGAGGAAAATTTATTTTTAACTGATTTATCGCGTGCTACTGTAATTAGTACGTATTTACTTCCGGAGATGAATGTCAAACTGAGGCCGAAACTCATGGCAATGCCACCAGGGACTAGAATTGTTGCGCATGACTACCATTTAGGTAAGTGGTTGCCAGAAGAGCAACGGGAGCTTGTCGTTCCTGACAAAGTGGTTGGTAAAGAAGGAATTAGTTATGTGTTTCTGTACATTGTGCCTGTGCCAATTGCTGGTTTGTGGGAAGGGGCAGCAGTGGTCGGTGGTCGAGATTTGGCGTTAAAGTTTGATTTTCAGCAAGACTTCCAAGAGCTCATTGGCAAACTAGATTTGTCTAATCGGACTGTTGATATTCGTGGCCATATTAAAGGTCGAGATGTGCGTATCTTGGCCGGCGGTCGAAATGGTGTGTTACGCCACGAATTTCATGGTCAAATTGGCGACGGTGTTATGCAAGGCACTGTTGTGATTGGTGAGGGCGCTAGTCGACAAGAGAGCAGATGGCGTGCTCAGTTAAAGCAGGCTAGACCCTTGCTACGCGCAGCCGATGAAGTTTCTCCATAACGCTTAAATCATTAGGAATTCTTATGAGTGTAGAGCTATTAGATAATACTCCCCGTCGTTCGCTATCAATGACCGATGCGTGTGCCATGATTGTCGGATTAATTGTTGGCGCAGGTATTTTTGGTACGCCATCGATTGTCGCTGGTGCTGTGGGTGACTCTGCCATGCTGTATTGGGCTTGGTTAGGTGGCGGTATTTTTTCAATCATCGGTGCATTATGTTATGCAGAGTTGGCAGTAGCCTTGCCCTCAGCTGGTGGAGAATATTATTTCTTGCAGCGTGCCTATGGTCGATCCTTAGCTTTTTTATATGGCTGGGCACGCATGACGGTGATTATTGCCGGATCAATTGCGGTATTTGCCTATCTGTTTGGCGACTATATGTCGAGAGTGATTAATCTTGGTGCGCATTCGTCAGCTCTCTGGGCTGCTATTGTTGTAGTGGTATTGACTTACTTTAATTACCGAGGTATCCGTGAAGGTAAATTAATACAAAATTTGTTTACGGTTCTTGAGGTGAGTGGTTTGGTTTTGATTGTGATCGCCGGATTGTTTTTTGCATCGCCTGCTGTTGAAACTGCGCCAGTCATTGCAGGGACCTCAGAACCATGGTACATGGGTGCGGGCATCGGTTCTGCAATGATTTTTGTATTATTCACTTATGGTGGATGGAATGATGCTGCATATATCTCAGCAGAGGTGCGTGATGAGACTGCAATGCGCCGAGCCTTATTGATTGCGATTGGATTAGTAACTCTATTATATGTATTAGTCAATTATGCTTATATTAAAGGGCTTGGTTTTTATGCGATGTCGCATTCAGATGCAGTTGCCGCTGACCTATTAAAGTCCGCATGGGGCGTTACAGGAGAGAAAATGATTGCAGTGATGATTGCCATCGCAGCGCTCACTTCTGTGAACGGATCAATGATTGTGGGTGCGCGTTCAAATTATGCTTTGGGCTGTGACTGGCCGCTTTTGAGTTATCTGGGTCAGTGGGACCAGGCCAGTGGTTCACCGCGCCATGCCATGCTTGTTCAGGGTTTAATAGCTCTAGTTTTGGTTGGGTTTGGTGCGGTCTTTCAATCTGGATTTAAAGGGCTGGTTGAATATTCGCTACCTGTATTTTGGGCGTTCTTTTTGTTGATAGGTATTGCGCTTTTTGTTTTGCGATACAAAGAGCCCGATTTGCCTCGTCCGTTTCGAGTGCCTGGCTACCCCTTGGTCCCGTTAGTGTTTGTTTTCATGTGTGCATTTTTACTGTATTCCAGTCTCGCGTATCATGGACGACATGCCCTAGTCGGGATCGGTGTATTAGGGGTAGGTGCTCTGCTACTGAGCTGGATAAAAATTAAAAATTTATAGAAATCAGATACTTGAGAATAAACATTAGCGCTGGATCGGGTCACTTGAAATATAACGCTGTAGACCCAATCTGATGATGACCCGCCAAAAAACGGCAGATGAATTCTGTCTTGGATGTGTATCAGTTTAAGTGGTATCTAGCGCGCTAGGTGGACTTTAGACTTAACTATTATGGTTGGTTGTGTCTGCAGCGTTTGTTTGAGTCTTTTTAATTTCCGGAGGCATAATGTCCGTTACTTCTAGCAAAGAAACCTTAGGGTTTCAGGCCGAAGTTAAGCAGTTAATGCAGTTAATGATTCACTCTTTGTATAGTAACAAAGAGATTTTTTTGCGTGAGTTGGTGTCTAACGCTTCTGATGCATGCGATAAGCTGAGATTTGAGGCGCTAACCGATAAGTCATTGTTAGATGGTGACAGTGAACTCAAGATTAAAGTTTCTATCGATGCCGAAGCGCGCACGGTGACGATTACAGATAATGGTATAGGGATGTCTCGCCAGGAAGTGATCGACAACGTAGGCACGATTGCAAAGTCAGGCACCCGTGAGTTTTTGGCGAATTTGAGCGGTGATGCAGCTAAAGATGCACACTTGATTGGGCAATTTGGCGTTGGTTTTTATTCCGCATTTGTGATTGCTGATCGGGTCACCTTGCAGTCACGTCGTGCTGGTCTGGCAGCCACTGAAGCAGTGCGCTGGGAGTCTGATGGTAGCGGGGAATACACCATTGAATTGGTAGAGAAATCAGATCGCGGCACTTCAGTGACACTGCACTTGCGTGAAGGTGAAGATGAATTCTTGGAAAGTATGCGCCTGCGCACTATTTTACGTAAATATTCAGATCACATTACCTTACCTATTTTAATGCCCGAGGAAGAATGGGATAAAGACACTAATAAGCAACGACTCACGGGTAAGGATGAAACAGTTAATCAAGCAAGTGCACTGTGGGCGCGACCTAAAAATGAAATTACTGAAGAGCAGTACGTCGAATTTTATAAACACGTTGGACATGACTTTGAAGCACCATTAACTTGGACGCACAATAAAGTTGAAGGTCGTAAAGAATATACACAATTACTATATATCCCAGGACGTGCACCTTTTGATTTGTGGGATAGGGAGCAAAAGCGAGGTATAAAGCTATACGTGCGTCGTGTATTTATTATGGATAACGCAGAGCATTTAATGCCTCACTACCTGCGCTTTGTGCGTGGTGTGATTGACTCTAACGATCTGCCCCTGAATGTGTCTAGAGAAATACTGCAAGAGTCTAAAGACATTGAAACCATTAGAACGGCCTCAGTGAAACGTGTGCTCTCTTTGGTAGAGGAGTTGGCTGAGCATCAGGTTGAGAAATTCAGTACCTTCTGGAAGGAGTTTGGAAAGGTATTCAAGGAGGGTGTTGGTGAGGATCGTGGCAATCTTGAACGGATAGCAAAGTTGTTGCGCTTTGCCTCTACGCTGAAAGATACTGCTGATGAGGAAGTCAGTCTTGCTGATTATGTTTCTCGGATGAAGCCTGGCCAAGAAAAAATCTACTGCGTCACTGCAGAAACGTTTGCAGCTGCTAAGGCGAGTCCGCATTTGGAAGTCTTACGTAAAAAAGGTATCGAAGTTCTGCTGATGTCTGATCGGGTTGATGAATGGATGTTGTCGTTCTTGACCGAATTTGAAGGTAAGGCAATACAGTCTGTTGCAAAAGGAGTGCTAGATTTAGGTGCACTAGAAGACGAAACAGATAAAAAGGCTCAGGAAGAGGCAGCAACTGAGCATAAGCCTTTGATTGAACGTATTAAGAAGGCACTAGATGCACATGTAAAAGATGTTAGGGTGACCTTGCGTCTGACTGAGTCACCGGCGTGCTTGGTTGCTGATGACAATGATATGACGGCAGGTCTGCAGCGCATGCTCAAAGCAGCAGGACAAAAAATTCCTACTGCAAAGCCTATTCTGGAAGTGAATGCGACCCATCCTTTGGTGCAACGTCTTCAGGCAGAAAGTGATGAAACCAGATTCGCAGATTTGGCTAGCGTGATTTTTGATCAGTCATTGTTAGCTGAGGGTGGACAGTTAGAGGACCCCGCAGGATTTGTCAAAAAACTCAATCAACTGATGCTATCTATGGGTTAGAAACTATATTTGTTGTATTTGAAATTATTGATGCCTTCGAGGGCTATTATTTAGTCCTTTAAGGCATCATTTTTTATGACTCGATATAATTTTAATTTACAACTATGACAGGGTGATTTTATGCTGCGTTGCAGCACATCCCAAGATTTGCTCTAGGGATATTGTAGTAAGACATATTTCAATATTATGTTTATTCAGGCACAGTAAATATCGATTTGTAAAATTATGGACTTTTAACTGAAGCCAGTTTATGGAAATCACTCAATGACCGATAGGTTATTAGATTTTGATTCAATGCATGCATAGCAGCGCTAATATCTGCCATACTGCTGTGGAAGCCTAGCGCAGCGCTAAAATTTTTTAGCGCTTGCCATCATAAAAATGGTGCTAAATCTATAGTAATCGATTTAATTTTTCATTCAAACTGGAGGGGGTGTTATGAAAAAACTAATACGTAATTTTTTACAGCTAACTATTTTGGTAATGATCGTTAGTGGTTGCACTAGCAATCCGCTCGGAAATTCGTGGAATACTTTAATCGATGCAGGTGTTGGTCTCGAGAACTTTAATCGCATCGGTGATGCAAATTGGCGTTCTGAGGGCGGTGCTATCGTTGCAGACAAGGGTAAGGGTGGGCATTTGCTTTCAAAAGATTCATATCAAGACTTTGAGATTCGTGCGGAGTTTTGGGCTGCGACCAATACCAATAGTGGTATTTTTATCCGAATCACTGATCCCAAAAATATTGGCTCTGTGAATGCCTATGAGGTCAATATCTGGGATATTCGTCCTGATCCTAAGTATGGTACAGGTGCAATTGTTGATGTGGCTACTGTCCCGGTACCGATTGCGAATAAGGCTGGTGGTCAATGGAATGTTATGGAAATCAAAGCGCAAGGTGCTGAAATGGTAGTGACATTGAATAGCGTTGTTACTGTAAGGGCTAACCATTCGAAATTTTCAAAAGGTCCAGTTTCTTTACAGTACGGGGCAGGTGTGAATGGTGCTGAAGGTGGACCTATAAAATGGCGTAAGCTGCAGATTAGATCATTATAATTTGGGGTTGTGCATGTTAATTTTATCCATAGCAACCCAGTAGTATTATTTTAGTCTGTAGTGCCCTTAAGCGTTTGCAAAGAAGATTTGCAACAATATTTCAAGATGAGGTCGGGTGATTGCTGGTGCAAAATTTACCGTTGAGTATGTGTTTGATTTTTATTTTGAATAATATAATTTATCGGTGATTGAATGGAGATTTGAATTGAAATTTGAATTAAGTCAAGAGAATCTTGCGTGGGATCGTATAAGCCAGCGGTTAATTGCCCATACACATCGTGTTAGTTATGAGTCCTTATCTGATGAGGTGGTGTATCAAACAAAACGTCGATTGATTGATACGTTTGCCAGTGCACTGGGCGCCTGGGAAGAGCCGGTAAGCCAGATGGCTTGCAAAATTGCTTCGCGCTCTCGCTCTGACCAGATGGCACGTGTTTGGGGTACGCATACGATGACTACTCCAGAGTTAGCGGCATTTGCGAACGGAGTCATGACACGTTCATTAGATGTGAGTGATACCTACTTGGGTAAAAGTCGCGGCCACCCGAGTGATATGACATCGGGTTTAATTGCGGTTGCGGAGAGTATAGGCGCTGATGGAAAGTTATTAATTGCCGCTACCTCTATTGCATACGATGTATATTGTAGTTTTTGTGATGTGATGGATGTGAATGCAAAGGGCTGGGATCAACCGGTTTATAGCGTGATTGGTTGTGTATTAGGTATCGCTAAACTCATGCAGCTTACACCCGATCAAACAGGACATGCATTGTCCTTAGCATTGACCTCTAACATGGCATTAGCACAAGCTCGTCGTGGACATTTATCGAGTTGGAAAGGGTGCGCTGGAGCTAATGCTTCACGTAACGCTGTATTTGCGGCACAATTGGCGCAAGATGGGTTTACTGGGCCGACCGCAGTGTTTGAAGGCGTTGGCGGCTTATGGCAGGCAATTGGTGAATTTGACTGGGTATTACCTGAAAGTCCAATGATTGTAAAAACGCATACGAAAAGCTTACCTGTTTGTTATCACGGTCAGTCTGCGGTATTAGCAGCCTTTGAGTTACGCGATCGTTTTCAGTGCAGTGATATCTCCGCCATACATGTAGAGGGCTATAAGACTGCAGTATTGATGATGGGCAGTGACGCTTCACGATGGACGCCGACTACACGCGAAACTGCAGACCATAGCTTACCTTATTGTGTTGCTATTGCATTACTGGATGGTGAGGTTACCGGTCATTCTTTTTCTAATGATCGACTTGTTGATCCTGCTGTGATCAGCTTAATGAAAAAAGTAACTGTTACTGAAGATGTAGATTTATCAAATTGGTATCCAGATGGCGCTCCAGGAAGGGTTAGCATTACATTGCACAATGGGGAGGTTCTGACTTCTGAAATTCGCTATCCTAAAGGGCATGAGAAAAGTCCGATGTCAGATGTAGAGATTGAAGCTAAATTTATAGGAATGGCTAGCCATACCTTGGGTCGCCAGCAAACTGTGCAGGCATTGTCTCAGTTATGGAAAATTGAGCAGGTGAGCAATGTGGCCAGTATTATTGATCTATTTAAACCCCATGAGTAGCGGCATTCTGCCTCTCATGCCATCATGGATATTTTAGGCTTTAAGTACTATTATTTTTTCTGCGGTGTTTCTATTTATTTTGATTGATTAATTTTTTAATACTTTTAGTTTTTTGGCATCACGTCTAGCCTTGCTACGATACCTTGTAGCGCTTGAGATGGTGCCGGATAGCGTGCTAAGACTAGTGGATCATGCCCAGGAATTATGTGTTGTGGTGAATCTGCTAGTCGGCGCAATTTGTCATAACCTTCAATCATGTCGCCTAAATGAAAAGTAATTGGGAAACATTTCTCAGTTTCCATGTGTTCATAATAATGTGTGGCATCGGAGGCTAATACAACCCAGCCACGGGCTGTCATCACGCGCACGCTTTGCAGGCCTGCAGTATGACCGCCAATATGATGTACGCTGATTCCAGGAGCAAGCTCAGCATCACCCTTATAAAAATTCACACGATTCTTGTAAGTGAGTCGCACCATCCCGACAACGTCTTCAACTTCATAGCTGTTATTGAAGTGGCTGTGACGCATATGACGACCGGTGGCATAAGCCATTTCATTATCTTGAATATGGAATTGCGCATTTGGAAATTCATTAAAAGTGCCTACATGATCGTAATGTAGATGCGTTAGAACAATATCTTTAACCATTTCAGATTGAACGTTTAATAAAGCTAAACCCTCACTGGGCGATCTCAAAAAGGTTCGCTTACGACGTGCTGCCATTTCGGCATTAAAACCAGTATCAATAACAAATAGCCTATCTTTATTTCTGATTAGCCAAACAAAGTAATCCATGGGCATGGGTGCATCATGTGGATCGCCACCGATAAAATGCTCGGTTCTTTTGGCATCGCGCATGGCATATTTAATAGCAAATACTTCATAAATCGGAATTGACAATGGATACCCCTGGAATATAGGTGTGCTTGAGATGGTAAGGTATGCAAATTTAAGAGCGGATTTTTATTGTAATCTGGTTTCCCGTTATTGAATCGCGGTACCTCACGGAATTCGAAGCAGTCATAGCGAAATCACATTACCCATTACCCAAGAGTCATGATCAATTTCTTGCTCGGCTGCTACAATTTTTTCGCAAGATTAAAAATTTGCGTGTAATTAACCCAATTGCTATGCCTGTGATGAGTGTTGACGTATTTTAATTCAGAGTCGAGTGGGCTGCTGACATGACGGGAGACGCTCTGCTCAGTTTAGGTCATGCAATTGCGTTCAGCGATTCAAAATACTGTGAATAATGTAACATATCAGCACATATTTAATATGGCATTACACCATTAATTAAATATGTGCTGACTAATCATATTTGATCAACTACTCCAGATCTGGTTATGCTTTTTGGATAATTGAATCTTCAATAGTTGAATTGCTCTCGATCGCTTTTGCGTTTGCTTGGAAATTCCTTTGTGCTGCAATCAAGTCGATGAGTTCGTGAGTCAGATCAACGTTTGCTTTTTCTTGTGCCCCAGATCGTATTGTGCCAAGGCCAGCATCTCCAGCCTTAGCTATTTGCGCTTCACCAGTTAAGTCACTGCTTTTGTATGTGCTGTCGCCAACTTGTACCAGGCCATTAACATTTCGAAAGCTGACTAGGTTAATCGTCCCCAGTACGGCTTCAGTGCCGTTTGAGTAAGACGCATTGATTTCGCCATTATCAGCAATCGATACGCCTGTTAGGTCGCCTTCAGATGAACCATTTTGACGTAATGCATTAACTGCAAATGGTGTAGATTTGCAAGTGACGTTAGAGTAATTAATTTTAATATTTAAGGGGCCAGTTTCTAGATCTAAAGTAACTCTCTCAATGCCATCTTTCGGAGTGTCTAACTTGCCAATGGGAACCTTGGGCGGAATGGTCTTTACATTAAATTCATTAATGATGATCTTATTTTCATTTTGATCCGCCAATATAGGAGAGATTTTTTCGTTATATGCATCTTGGATGAATAGTTTTTTATTGTTGTCTGTGTACACAATTATTGGCTTTTTATTGCTGTCAAAAATTGGATTACCGTTTTTGTCGGCGGCAATCTGTTTACCTTTTGGGTCCAGAGTGGGGTTGCCGCTGTTGTCTATAGTTAAATTGCCATCTGGGTCTATTGCAACTTTTGCCCCTTCTTTGTACGGAATAGGCTCCCCATTATTAGAGTCAATTTTAATCCCCTCATAGTATAAATTATTGTGTAATGTGAGCGGGGTTCCATTTTTATCTGAAATAATCGGATTGCCGTCAGGATCTTTGTCAATCGGATTGCCAAGTCCGTCAACCTTAAATGAGTTCCCATCTTTGCTTTCTTTGATAAAAGCCGGCAGTGCGGAAAATTTAATTTCTCCGGATTTAATTTCTGTATTGCCAATGTAGGTGTGGGTGCTCCAGTGATTTGTTGGATCTTGGGCATCTGCAGACTTTGTTTTGGCGTAGTATGTTTTTGCTAAAAAAGCGGTTCCATTGGCATCGTATACATTCAAAGAGGTTGAATGGTTATAACTTAGGGGATTTGTCCGGCTAAACGGTACATCAATAACGGGTGCGTCGGCAGGAAGGTTAATATCTAAATCAATTGTTGAGGTGGGCTTTGCTTGTCCTATGGTTCTCGGTAATATAGTCATGGGACTAAATTGACCTTTCATGCCTTTGAAAGTTACACCTGTACCATTAGTGGTAGGTACCATTAATTGCTGACCTGCAGAGTTGGTCATTTCATTCTTGTCATTGAGTGAGAAAGAACCATTTCTGGTGTAGAGCAATTGATTGTTGTCGGCTGGTGACTTGAGTGGAAAGAAACCTTGACCAGTGATGGCAAGGTCCAATGAGTTGCCAGAGGTCTCTATACTACCTTGGGTGAATTCTTGACTGATTTGTTTTAGCTTTGAGCCTTGGCCCACAATATCTGACGATGATTCTGAAATTGAACTGGCGTAGAAATCACCGAATTCGGCGCGAGAGCGCTTAAATCCATTAGTCGATACGTTTGCAATATTATTGCTAGTGACGGATAGTTGCGAGGTGGCACTATTTAATCCCGTTAAAGCGCTGTAGTAGGACATGTGTTACTCCATGAGCTAGGACATCTTTTTTAATACGATTGATGTATGTATGTAAAAAGTACATTGATGTGACTTTTATAAGCAATTAATATGCCACCAATTGCAGAGCGTATTTACCCAATTTTCATGCAGTCTGGGGGGTGAAGATGCAATTTATTGCCGTAGCAGCGGCAAATGATTGCCGCATAACCGCTTTATGCCGAAATTTATCCACTTGAGGAGTGACAGAATTGTTTGGAATTTCGTTACGATTGTTACATCAGTCCGCTAATCATTTCAATGCTCTGGGATTGAGTCGCGCTTGCAGAACCCTGAAATGGGTGGGCGTTATCTGCTTGTTGGCCCTGGTAGTGAACCCTGGCATGCTATTGGCGCAGGATTTTCCAGCGAAACCAGTCCGTCTGGTGGTTAATTTCCCGGCTGGCGGTCCTTCTGAGGCGATAGCGCGGCCAGTAGCGCAACGGGCTGCAGAAATTTGGGGTTATCAGGTATTGGTAGATTTTCGTGGTGGTGCTGCTGGTAATATTGGCGCGGATCACGTGGCGAAGTCAGTACCTGACGGCTATACCCTGCTAATGATTAGCGGTTCTTTTCTAACCAATCCAGCATTAACCTCGAATCTACCTTTTGATCCGATCAAAGATTTTTCTCCGATTACCCCTGTGGCTAGTAGCAGTCTGGTATTGATTGCTAATCCAACCTTACCGGTGCGATCGGTGAAGGAACTCATCCTGTTAGCCAAGAAAAACCCAGGCAAGTTGACTTATGCATCTTCTGGTAATGGCGGTTCATTACATTTGAGTGCTGAATATTTTAAGATGATGACTCAAATCAATATGTTACATATTCCGTATAAAGGTGCAGGACCGGCGATGATTGAGGTCTTAGGTGGACAAGTGGATATGATGTTTATTGCACTACCCCCAACCTTGCCACACATTAAGTCTGGTCGACTGCGGGCTATCGGTTTGGGTGGTGGACAACGCACAGCGATTTTGCCAGATTTACCAACAATCGCTGAGCAAGGTGTAAAAGGTTATGAGGTGTATTCGCACTTTGGACTGCTTGGTCCTGGGGGAATGCCGCGAGATTTAGTGACAAGAATTAATGCCACTATAGTGCAGGCGCTGCAAAGCCCAGTGGTTAAAGAGCGATACTTAGCGATTGGTTCGGAGGCGGCGGCAAGCAGCGCGGATCAATACGCGACCTATATTAAAAATGAAATGGCTAAATGGTTGATGGTGGTTAAGAAGGTTGGAGTCAAGGCTGATTGATTCTATGGCAAGAGTTTAAAGAGGGATCCTTATCCCTTTCTGATAGACCGAATCCAAAGCATTGTAGCCAGAGCGGTCATCGCTGCAGTGAATGCAAAATAAGTGCGTAAGCCAAGCGCTGGTCCAATAAGGCCAGCCCCAAACGGGGCAAGGCCCATGGCAATGAATTGGAATGATGTCGCATAAGAAATAGCGCGAGAATCCATACCGCTTGGTGCGCAATTTTTCAGTAAGCGAATGATGCAAGGTAGCATGATCGATGCAGATAAACCAAACGCAGATCTTGCAATCACGAGTTGTAGCGGAGAGTGTAAAAACAGCAAAGGAATTTGAGTGATCGCTGCGGCTGCGCTTGCAAAAATTAACACTTTGGAGGGGTTTAAGTTATCGATGAATCGCTTCCAAATAAATAATCCCACCACACTGGATATTGCGAAACTCATGGCTACCATGCCAATCCAAAATGCTACTGCGCCATGTTCATTCTGCGCAGTTCCGAGTAGCTGCAATACATAAACACTGAGTATCGTCGTATTTCCGGAGCCGAGTGCGGCAAATACAAAGCATAAAAAATAGAGTAATCCTACTCTGGGTATTGCAAGTAATTCGCGTAAGCTGCTAATCCACAGAGGGCGCCATGGCCCAGGTGCGAGCTGTTTGATTTCCTTAACGAAGGCAATCACTAAACATCCACCGGTGAGCAATAAAACCCCACTGACCCAAAAAAGCCAGTGGGGTTTATCAACTAAAGCGACTAATGTAGTTGCGACCGCAGGTCCCATAGTTTGACCAATTAAGGTTGCAGTTTGTAATACTGATAAAGCACTGTTGATACGATTGGGTGGCGTGTTAGCCACAATTAATGCTTGCGCTGACATGGTGGCGCCATTAAATAAGCCGACTAGTGAAAATAAAAATGCAAACCACAAGGGCGTTGGTGCCAATGGAATAATAGACATACAGATCCCCATGCCCAGCATCGCTCTCAGAATCATTATTTTCCTGCCATAATGATCTGCAATACCTCCCCAAATTGGGCCGCAAATAAAGCTGATGATATAGAACATCAACATCATATTGCCTACCCAAGTTTCTAAGTGGTCAGTAACACCCAAGCTTTTAACCATGTATGGTAGAAATGGGAATGACAGTGCAAAACCCATAGAGGTGAGCAAATTTGCGCACGGCAGTATCTGTAAGTTGCGTTCCCAGTGCGGGTATTGATCACTATTTACATCTGTGCTTGTGGTATTTTTTTTAGAATTAGGCATATCAAAGTGAGTTGAATTGCTATTGTATAGTCCACTATATTTCAAGAGTGGTGCTGAATATATCGAAGATAAAAATATGCACAATAATGAATTAAAACAATATGAATATGGCATTAAATAAATTAAATGAATTAAATAAATACAGCAAATGTACGCTATATTTTTAATTGGTGTGAATTTATTGCAAACTAAATAGTCCAGATAGAGGAAATATTGATGAGACCATTTGAAGGTATAAAGATTATTGATGTAACTCATGTTCTTGCAGGTCCATTTGCTGCCTATCAATTAGCGCTTCTTGGTGCGGATGTGATTAAGGTTGAAGATCCTCACGAATGCGATCAGAGTCGAGAAGGTGGTTCGGATCATGATTTAGCTGATATGAAAATGGGCTTGCAATTTATGACTCAAGGCTCTAATAAGCGTTCGATCACCTTGAATCTGAAGTCTGAGAAAGGTCGTGAAATACTTAAAGCACTTGTTAAGGATGCAGATATTTTTGTAGAAAATTACCGTTCTGGAGCTTTTGCTAAATTGGGATTGGGTTACAAGGAGTTGTCAGCTATTAATCCTCGTTTGATTTATTGTTCGATGACTGCTTTTGGTCAAGATGGTCCAAGAGGCAATATGACCGCCTATGATCACGCCATTCAATCAACCTCGGGTATGATGTATACCAGCGGCACCCCTGAAGTGAATCCAATTAAAGTTGGATCGCCTGTGATCGATTATGCAGTGGGAACTATGAACGCATTTGCATTGTCGGCAGCACTATACCAGCGTGAACGTACTAACAAAGGTCAATATATCGATAGTTCGATGTTGGATGTGGCTTTAATCTTGATGGGCTCGCACATTACGAATTATATGCGTACTGGTAAAGAACCAAAGCCAAAGGGCAACAGCATGGATCATGCAAGTAGTCAGGCGTATAAAGCTAAAGACGAATACATCATGATCGCTGCAAGTAACAAGGGTCAGCACGAACGGTTCTTTACTGCAATCGGACGCCCTGATATTGCTAATCAGTCAAGCTATAAGCAAAGACGTGAGCAATATGCCGAACAAACCGCTATTGTCGCTGAGATTATTGCAACTAAAACTGCGCAGGAGTGGGAGGATTATTTGCAAAGCCAGCATGTACCCGCAACTCGTACTCGACGTTTATCGGATGCATTAAAAGATCCGCAATTAAACACTAGAAACCTATTGCATACACATGCAAAAGTACCAGGTATAGAGGGTCCGGTTACCGTGCCAGTAATGGCGTTTAAATTTGCACATGGCGGTCCACAAGTAACCAGTGCCCCTCCTGGATTTAGCCAGCATACTGACGAGGTGTTAAAAGAGTTAGGTTATAGCGCTGACGATATTAAAGATATGCATGCAACAGGTGTTGTTTAAGTATATTGATTGCAGTAGTTGATATTGTTAGTAGGGTCAGTTGAGTTGGCTGGATTAGTAGGAAAAAGCAGCGCATGAAAATGCGCTGTTTTTTTTAAATGTATTAAAATTTATAGATATTAATAACCAAATAACCAATTGATTAAAAATATCAGTTTTAATTTTTAAACTATTGCTGTCCTTCTAGAAGTAATTGCACCACTTGAGGCGTAATTAATTTTGCACGTTCATCAAGTTCTGCATCATTCAAATTAGCAATAGGGTGTTGCATAGATAAAAATTTAAAATTGGGTAGCCCCCAAGTCCTGGCCATGGCCTTACCAGTGACAGTAAATACGTGGGTGACGATTGAAGCCGAAGGGATACCTTGTTGTTCGAAAACAATGCTGTCGAGCACACTGCCCGAGCTGCATGAACCTCAATCACCAATCCCGGCAACGATCACATCGCATTGGCTTTTGAATTCGTCAACGATGGATTGATGGGGTGCAGCGCCAGCGCTTTTCTTTTTGCGGATGATAT
>CAISJL010000020.1 GCA_903885665.1 uncultured beta proteobacterium
GAAAAAGAAGAATTTAATCCAGATTTATCTTTCGTTAAAGTAGGAGGAATACGATAATGGCAAATGTCAAAAGAACCGTACAAGACCTAAAGCCACGGAAAAGAATATCTAGTATCAGTAAGGGCTAAAGATCCAGAATTAAATATAGTTTCCGACTACGTAGATACTATTAGATTTCAGATACCAAAAGACAGTACCATTCCCAACGCCCCAACTGGCCTAAAGCTTTACGCCTCTTATGAGACGGTAATGTTTGTTTTTAACAACGGAATAGATTCCGATCTTTCTAACTACATATATGAAGTTTACCGTCAAAGTGACGTTACGGGAACATCTAGCAATTACGTCATTACAGGAGATCCAGTATCAACTGGATACGCAACAGCAAATGTTTTTACAGTAGCTGTTGAAAACTCCTCTACAGATCCAACCACTGGGGCATTAATACCTAAGAGATATTATGGAAGATTAAAAGCAGCTGATACTTCAGCTAATTACAGTGAATGGACAAATCTAGCACTAAGTGAACAAGACACTCCATTAATTGAAAGCCAGTTTATAAATAGTTTAACTGCTAGCAAAATTACCGCTGGTACAATTGGTGCGCATCAAATAATACTATCTCAAGCTGGCCCAGTAACGGAATATACAGATATTGCTAGTCAAGCAATTATTAGGTCTTCCGACTATTCTAATGATCCATATTCTGGTTGGATTATTAAAGGCAACGGCGATGCAGAATTTGGCAATTTGAAAGTTACTGGAACAGGCACAAATAAAATTTTACTAGAATCGTCTGATCAGGGAAATGATTCTATAAGTATTGTAATAGGAGAATTGGCACCAAGTTGGAGCACTGAACATTCAAGTTTTTATGCAGATGCAGAAGGGCAATTTAGCTTAGGTCGAAAATTAACATTTAGAGAAGAAGATGGCCTATCTATTACTGGAGAAATCCAAGCTGATAGAGGTTGGATTGGAGGCAATAACGGTTGGCTGTTTGGCGATGATGGGATTCTAGTCTCAGGTATAGGGGCAAGTACTATTGGGTTAGCATCGGGAAATACTAGTTACACCGGAGTGTTAGTGCAAAACGACATTGTGTCAGTTTTAATTGATGATGAAGCTGACGTTTACAATCAAACATCGCCTCCCTATTTCTCTACATTGTATATCAAATTGGACAAAAGTCAACTGCCTGCAGCAATAGAAGCTGACACAAGCTTATTGGAAAATACTTTAGTAACTTTAAGTGGGTTTACTTCAACGTTAAGTATATTAAACAATAAAAGATTTGCTATTCAATCTGTTTATCAACAAGACTATACCCTTACATCCGATGATGCTACAGCAGGGGCTAATTTGCCAGGGGACAGAGTCATAATAGCTATTTATGGAGAAGACCAAGATCTTGATGAAATACATCAAAACAATTTACAAAATTTATACAACTTTTCCTCTGCAGCAACAAAACCAATAATTACATTTTTTGATAATGAATCAGCTGGTGGTGGAACATCATATAGAATATGGTCTGGAGCTGAAGATCCAGCAGATGCAAACTTCTCACTAGACTCAGATGGCAATCTAAAAGTTAATAGCATATCGGTGGGAACATCAGGAGCTAGCGGTGGTATTATATCAGTAGGCGGAGCATACAACGGAGCTCCAAGCCCTAAATCAATATGGTTATCAAATGGCTCTGAACCTCCAGCAGCCACGGGTGCAATTGGCGATATTTGGATAGCATATTAGGATACTAAAATGACTAAAGGTCTTTGGGTAAAAACAGGAGCTACTACTTGGTCTCAAGTATCTGAGAATTATTCTTCTAATTTTGCTCTTCAAGTAGATGAAGATATTTGGCCAAAAGCTGAAATTGTTTACGTTAAAACTGGAGCAACAACATGGACACAGGCATGGAACAGAATCCCTCCAACGCCTGTAATTACTGATAGTGTTGCAGATGAAAGACAGATAACAATTACTTGGGAATCAGGAGATTTTGATGAGGTTCCTTTCGATTTTGTAAAATGGCAATTTACCAAAAACAATGGATCAACTTGGATTGAAGATAGTACTAATAAATTTCTAAGAGAAAAAACTATAACAGGATTAAACGAAGGAACATCCTATTACATTGGTGTAAGAATGGTTGACACAGCAGGAAAAACCGCTCAAGCAATACAATTATTGACAACGGATAATATTCCACCAGAAGCTCCATATAACTTAACTGTAGATTCAAGAACTCAAACATCACTAACTGTAAGTTGGGATTTTGATGTGATTCCAGGGGACTTTTTAAGATGGAGATTTTCTAGCAATGGAGGATCTACTTGGGTTAATTCAACTAATTCAGCTTTAAGATCGTATACATTTACTGGGCTAACCGCTGGAGACTATTACAATTTACTGGTTAGAATTGAAGACACTGGAGCAAACACTGCAGACGATACTACTTCATCGTACACGCTACCACCAACTCCAGCAGCTCCAACTCTTACTAAGGGGAATGATGGTTGGACCAGTACTGACTATGCAGTACTAAAATCTGACATAGATGCCGATCCAGCTACCTATAGCTTAGCTGATGTAACCAGAAGCATATCCTGCTCTCTATCATACAATGGTAAAGCCAATAATCAGTATTGCTACTTTGAGCTTTTAGATTCTGCGGATGGTTCCTTGGAGACTAGCGATAATTTTGACTTAGTCACATCGGCAACAACTCTAACATATGAATTTACGGCATTAAGTTATAATACTACATATAAAGTTAGATTAGTATCAGTAGATAATCAAGAAGATGAGATAGCTGGCACAAAACAATCAGAAACAACAGATAACTACAATTCAGTTGCAATTATGGACGTAAGACAAGCGTACTCAGATACTTGGTGGGACTTTGGATACTACGACTACGACACTATAATATCAAGTGGAGATTTTAGCACTACATACAAAGCTATGAATGTTAGTGACGATAATGCATCCACTGCTTGGGTGTCTACCGGGTTTTCTTCAGCAGGAAGCTCAGGCTCTAGTATTTTACCTTTCATTGAAGGACAGGGTACAGGTGGCGAAAGCGGCCAATCTTCTACTACGCATTATACTGAAATAGGGCAAATAAGAATTAGATCTGGATATGCACAAAGTTATTCTTTACATATTGGATTAGCTAATGCTAGTGGGGTAATAACATGGCAAGGGACAGGGACTATACAAGGGTATAAATATGTTGCCACTTCAACCTATAATAGTACGGGAAACTACGATACATTTAATTTTACGAATGTAAAACAGCATTCAGGTAGAAGATATTACGTAAGACTTTATATTTGGGATATGGACAGATGGCCTAATGCAACTACAAGTAGCTATAGGGCAATTATTAGAGATATACAGATATTAGAAAGAGAGTGGGCTCCGCAAAATTATCAATCCGATACTGCATATTATTAATATAATGAAATTATCTAGCTAAATCTTGATCAACAACAATTTACTCTGGTATAATACTAGTTATGAACGAACAAAATTTAGATATCAATATTATCATGCAAGCTTTTCAAGAAAAAGTAGGGCAGTTAATAACAGAATTAGTGATTAAAGAAGCTACAATAAAGCAACTAACCATACAGTTAAATCTTGCCCAAGCGTCGTCAGATGCATTTGAAGTACCGACCAATCCAAAGGAAAAAGTAAAATAATGTCAAAACAAATAAAAGCTACAACAACAGAAACTCCAGTAGAAGAAGTAATAGAAACTCCAGTGCAGCC
>CAISJL010000021.1 GCA_903885665.1 uncultured beta proteobacterium
AGCCGCCCTAAAGGGTTTACACGTTTACTCGTTTGAGGCTCAATCGGGCTGAATGAAACCACGGTAGTGTCTCCATAGTGATCACGCAAAAAATGGGTAATTCGTGGCTGTATGTGAGGGTCTAGTTCAGTTCTAGAGTGCTGCAAAACATCAACCAATAAGATTCGCAGGCTTGGAAACTGCTCCGCCAGACTTTTATTTGTAACCAACAAAGCCCATGACATCAGCGAGGATATCAACGAAGACGCAAACTCATGCTTGAATTGGGTGTGCGCCAGGTCAATCGCCGCCTTGAGGCTGGCGGTTACAAAACGAGACTCACCTCGCTCAGACAAGCTTAATAAGCCCAGTGCAGATAAACCCTGGCTAATATCATCGGCAGACAGCAAATAGGCCGCCATCTGACGCCGCAAATGCGTAAGGTTGGAGGCCTTAGCGAAGCAGCGGTTAACAGCAACTGAGCAGAGACTGCCTGTGTAGTAACAGGTTGCGGAAAAGAATCTGCCGCAGACGTAAAATCTACCGGATGATGAGTATACATAACGTCTTTCAAATTACTCATAATTAATTATTAGCAAGCCTTGGTTGAGGCAAAGAAATATTGGCTGAACCATTCAGTGGTACAGCCTGTTCAGGATTAAATAACGAAAAGCGCAAATCTATTCTCCGATTTTTCCGACGATTAACCTCTGTATCATTATCAGCAATCGGTCGTTTATCAGCAAAACTACTAAAACTAATTAATGACTGCCCCCGATCATTGGTGACATTCCCAATATGAGGAGCGCCAGCTACTAATTCAAGGTAGGCACGTTTTGCACGAGCCATCGACAAGTCCCAGTTATCACGGTAGCTTGAAAATATTACCGGATGATTATCAGTATGACCCTCAATGACTATGGACTCAATATACAAGCGCTCAAAATCTTTGGTGCAGGAGAGATTCTTGAGATGTTTTGTAGTGCACGGCAACAAAGCGCCCAATTGATGAGAGACCAAGCGTAATAGCGTAGAACCACCAGAGCGCAATTCAGCACTGCCAGAGTCAAATAATAAAAATTCTGGCAAACGCAAAATTCCGTTATCCACATCAATATCAACAACGATACCGCGCTCATGTAGCGCATCTTGCACTTGCCCCAAAAAATCAGCGCGCGCTTCAAAATTTTTGGCAATAAATTGCGCGCGCTCAGCGTACAGTTTATTTTCTTGCTCAACTGCATTCAGAGTAATGCGCTGACTCATACTACTAGCCAATAATGCAATCAAAAAAATAAAAGCAATGCCCATAACGACATCACAAAGCACTACAAAATAAACCCATGAGGGCTCAGAATTAGAAAACAAGGACAAATTAAATTACCCTATATGCATTAATCAATCAAATAGCATTAATGACGCGCGACAGTCAGATCATCAACTTTTTCAGATAATTCCTGCATCATCATGCCAAGCCCCTGAATACCTATACCCAACTGCATATCCAAAGTTCCATGAAAGTCACGAACCTTACGTGAGTACTGATCAACGCCCTCCTGCAAAGAGATAAATACTGATTGCACACTCTGGTCAACCGTTTCAAAACGTTGCTGATAAGATTCCCAAGCATGCTTAAGCGCATCTGAAATGGACTCTACTTGCACACCAGCTTGGGAAATATCGCGCACCGCAGCGGTAGCTCCAGCAAACAACTCCTGCACCTGCTTTAATGCCGTGGACTGGGCCGAATGGACGCTATCTATACGACTTGCTGTCAAATTAAAACTGTCGCCAGCCTCCTTCAAGCCACTGAGTGTAGAATCAATGTAGCCATGTAAAATCACTAACTCATCGGTGCTACGGCCTAAAATGTTTGCCGAGCGTTCAGCCGATTCTGTTACCTGCCTTAAAGAGGCGGCAATCGCCAGACTTTCAGATTTTAAATGCTCAGTCGCTGCTACCAACGCTTGTGCAGAACTAGCCAATCCATCCTGCACATTAATAGACTGAATATCGTGATGTACCTGAGAAATCGCTGTAGTCAAATTAACGAGCACACCAGATACCTTATCCACTTCGGCTTGCAATAGGAGAACCAAGGTCTCACGCATCTCCGCCATGCTTTGCAAAAAAAGATCCTGCATTGCGGATGGATTAGCATTCATATGTTGACTAATTAACTGGGCCAAATGGTCCCTCAACAGCTGGTTTTGTTGTGACATGGTTTTTACAATTTCAGAACTTAAAACCTGAGGCATAACTAACTCTGCACGCTGCAATGCGGTTGTTTGCGACTTCGCCTCTTCAAGCTGAGCAATCAATAACTGACTATGCATCGCTAACTCTTGGTTACGCTGATAGGTCAAGCGCTCTAATGAGGTGGTTTCAAATGCACATTCAATCGCAGCAATTAACTCTGACAACTGAGTGCGTAAATTGGATACAGCGTTAGCCCTAATCCAAGCAAATAAAAATGCACACAAAACCGCCAACAATATCACGCTAAATTTTAAAACTGCAGCATCCGTCAACTTCTGCACAGCTAACTGCAAATCATTTACATTTCCCGAAGCCATACCTGAACCAGCAACTTGCAATGCAAGCACCAGACCAATAACGGTAAAGAACACGCCCATAGCGATGATCAAAGCAGGCACATTTTGATAACGCATCACGTTCATCATAAGCCAATGCACTGAGCGATTGCCAACCAGAAGCGAGGACGCCAATCTTCCCAAAGCGATCGCTAAGTGTATCAAAATCAATATTGCCCAACACATACTCACCAAGATTGACATTCGCTGCGTCCAGCTCAGCGCATAACCGCCGACAGTCACTCAGTAAACGAACCAAGAGCCAGGCCATCACAGAAATTAATAAAACAATAAACAAGCCGTGACTAACCGGCTGCGCAAGCCACTCAAGCAACCATTTGTAAATATTCATAATATAATTTAATTAAATGTATTAAAAAATTAATTGCGTATATGCAACTCACTAAATTAACCGCCTTATGAAGATGCTTTCACATGACCTCAGCCAATACATTAAATGTCAAAAAACAATGTTTTATAAGGGCTTATTACACAAGCTTATTTAGTCAGATTTATTCTAATGGCCAATATTTTATAAGCAAGCATTTTTTTTAATTGGCCAAAATTCTATAAATATAAGTAGCCAGGAATAGTAATACTTTTATAATTTTAAAAA
>CAISJL010000022.1 GCA_903885665.1 uncultured beta proteobacterium
ATGTATTGGTTATAGGCTGGATAGTCGTCAAATAACCCCTAAACTCTGGTGAATTGGTCTTGGAATCTGCAATCTAGAATGGAGCGTATGTGTATATATCTTGCGTTCGTGCAAAATATTGATAGACTCCGGTTTCCCGAAAAACGACAACTCCAGTTTATGAAATGGCAGAAAACACATATTTCAAATTTCCGGGAAGAATTGTATTCGTCGGATTTGGTTCAGTGGCGCAGGGTGTTCTACCCCTTTTATTGCGCCATATTGAGATGCCTAAAGACCGAATTACAATTATTACCGGGCATGACCGTGGCCGCGCTGAAGCCGAAGCGCTGGGGATCGGCTACGCCGTCCGTCCACTAACTCGCGCTAATTTCCGCGAGACTCTTGCCCCTTTGCTGGGACCGGGCGACTTTCTAATTAATCTGTCTGTAGATGTAGCTAGCTCCGCTTTGATCGAGTTTTGCTGTGAGCAAGGCGTGATGTATGTCGATACCTGTATCGAGCCGTGGTCCGGTGGATATACGGATCCAGAATTACCAATCGCTCACCGTTCTAACTACGGCCAGCGTGAAGAAGTTCTTGATTTAAAAAAGAAATTCAAGAGCGGTCCGACCGTCATTCCGACCCATGGCGCAAATCCTGGGTTGATTTCGCACTGGGTGAAGCGCGGTTTGCTCAATTTGGCCCAGGATATCCTTGGTCAAACCACAGTTCCCGCAAGTCGTCAGGAATGGGCGCACTTAGCGATGAATTTAGGCATTAAGGCGATTCATTGCTCTGAGCGCGATACCCAAGTGGGTCTGCCACGTAAGGCCCCTGGTGAATTTGTGAATACTTGGTCTGTTGATGGATTTATTGGTGAAGGCTCGCAGCCCTGTGAGTTGGGTTGGGGTAGTCATGAGCGGCATTTCCCGGCAGATGGTGTCCGTCACGATTTTGGCTGTCAGTCGGCGATTTACCTAAACCGACCAGGTGCTTCAGTCAAAGTGCGCACATGGACGCCGACTGCAGGCGCTTTTCATGGATTCTTAATTACCCATGGTGAGGCGATCTCTATTGCCGACTATCTAACGGTGCGCCAAGGCGATCAAATAATCTATAGGCCTACTTGTCATTATGCCTACCACCCCAGTGATGACACGGTGTTATCGGTGCATGAGTTAGCCGGTCGGCAATGGGTAGGGCAGGAAGCGCGCCGCTTAAACCGTGACAATATCAGCGACGGCGTAGATGAATTAGGTGCGCTATTGTTAGGTCATGCTCGTGGCGCCTATTGGTTTGGTTCTAAACTCTCGATTCAAGAGGCCCGACAACTTGCTCCCTATAATAATGCAACCAGTTTGCAGGTCGCCGCTGGCGTCATTGGGGCGGTGGTGTGGGCGATGGAAAATCCCAATGCCGGCATTATTGAGCCCGAGGATATGGATTTTCAACGGGTGTTGGACTTAGCTGATCCGTATTTAGGCGCGGTCAGTGGTGAGTATTCTGACTGGACGCCGCTGGCAGGCCGTCATCATCCCTTTGCCGAAGACTTGGATATGGATGATCCGTGGCAGTTTAAGAACATTCGGGTCACGTAGGTCATGCTCTTTGGGCGCAGGCTTCGGGGCTGTAATCAATGTTAGCCCCCGACTCGCCATTAGCGCCGGACCCATCGTCTTGGGTTGTGCGTTGGGCGCCTGAGGTAGCGGCGGGCGGTACGGTTTTAGATGTTGCCTGCGGCCGCGGTCGACATAGCCGTTATTTTGTTCGCCGTGGTCATGTGGTGTTTGCAGTTGACCAAGCCGCCGAGGCGATTGCCGCTTTGACAGATGAACCCAATATTAGAGCCACTGTTGCCGATATTGAAGATGGGCCTTGGCCCTACAGCGGACAGCAATTCTCCGCTGTGGTCGTCACCAATTATCTGCATAGACCAATAATGCCGCAAATTTGGGCGGCGGTTGCTCCTGGAGGCCTGTTGATTTACGAGACCTTTACCGAAGGAAACGCCAATTATGGGCGACCTGCGCGTCCCGAGTATTTGCTGCGCCCTGGTGAATTGTTGGGTGTGGTGAACGAGTCCCGAGTGTTAGCCTATGAGGACGTACTGGTATCACAGCCAAAACTAGCCATGGTGCAACGGATTTGCGCCCGCAAGTCTGTGAATTTAGCGATGGCAGGTGGGTAAAATTGACCGAGACTACGCGAGTCGGTAAAATTAGACGGTTTACAGATCGCTGGGTTCCCGATGCGTCTTAAGTTTGTTGCAGGTAATTGGAAAATGAACGGCAGTATTGCCGCTAATACGGCATTACTACAGGCCATGTTGCCGCTACCTGCAGAGCAGCTTGAGACGGCGATATTTCCGCCATATGTCTATTTAGCCGCAGTGTCTGGGTTGTTAGGTCAGGGCTCAACAGTATTGGGTGCGCAGGATGTGTGCGAATATGGACCTGGTGCTTATACCGGTGAAATTGCAGCTGCTATGTTGGCTGATTTGGGATGTCGTTACGTATTAGTGGGTCATTCTGAGAGACGCGCTTTGTTTGGTGATACAGATGTGCGCGTTGCAAAAAAATTTATTGCTGCGCAAGCGGCGGGTTTGCAACCGGTCTTGTGTGTCGGTGAGTCATTGCAAGAGCGTGAGACGGGATTAGCTGAGTTGGTGATTGCTCGGCAAATACGAATGGTGATTGATCGCGTGGGTGTGCATGCATTGAAACAGGCGGTGCTAGCGTATGAGCCAGTATGGGCGATTGGCACGGGTAAGACTGCCTCACCCGAGCAAGCGCAAGCGATGCACGCATTTATACGGTCAAGTATTGCTCAACATGATCGCGAAGTTGCTGCGGGTTTGCGCGTTGTCTATGGTGGTAGTGTAAAGGCTTCGAATGCCACTGAGTTATTTGCGATGCCGGATATTGATGGCGGTTTGATTGGTGGTGCGGCATTAGTAGCAGCTGAATTTACTGCAATTTGCCAGGCAGCAGTCGCAGCATAACAATTAGCGAATTGAATATAAAGGTAGGGCGGACATGGATGTTTTGATTTTAGTAGTGCACACAATTGCTGCCATTAGCATTATTGGCTTAGTCTTGTTGCAGCATGGTAAGGGCGCTGACATGGGCGCTGCTTTTGGTAGCGGTTCTGCCGGGAGCGTATTTGGTTCATCGGGGTCAGCTAATTTTTTGAGTCGGGCTACGGCCGTTATGGCAGCTGTATTTTTTGTGACAAGTATTAGCTTGACCGTATTCTCCTCGCATAAGTCAAAACAAGCGGGTTTGATGACTAAGCCCGTAGATACGAGTCCCATACCCAATTTGCCTTCTTCAGTGCCTACTGCCCCAGTAACCCAGCCCAATGCAGCTGTGCCGGTGCCTAGTGCGCCGGCAGAAGATGGGAAGAAATAAAATCAGGTAAATAAAGCGCTTTGTTTGATCAGAGGGCTTGAGTTTAGTACGGGTTGCGGGTATGTTGAATCGAAGGTGTGCGCAAGAATTGAATGGTTTTTGTTTGGATTGTGCTGGTGTTGGATGCAGCCTCCATAAATGTGTTGGGTAGTACTTTGGTCGACGTGGTGGAATTGGTAGACACGCCGTCTTGAGGGGGCGGTGGCGAAAGCCGTGAGAGTTCGAGTCTCTCCGTCGACACCAAAGTGAATGATGTAAGTTTTGAGCTGATAATTGCAAATTGCAAATTGCAATTTTTTCAATTTTTTCAATTTTTTAATGTTTAAATTTAAATTTAAATTTAAAGTTAAATTTTTATTTTTTGAATAGTCAGCTCGAAAGATTTAGGTAGTTACTCTGCTCCTCGCAGATTGTAGTGCGGTAAACGTCAAGAAGGTTGTTGATACATGTGTGTGACCGGTTGTGGTGTGCAGTCAGTTACATAGTCATCGAACAGTTTTGAAAGTGGCGCATGTTAGACGGATATTTCCCGATTCTATTGTTTATTTTGGTGGGTTTGGCCGTAGGTGTAGGCCCGGTGGTTGCCGGCTGGGTTGCCAGCCGTCTGCTTGGCGTGCATCGCCCTGACTCACAAAAACTCTCCCCTTACGAGTGTGGCTTTGAAGCCTTTGAAGATGCGCGCATGCGGTTTGATGTGCGTTATTACTTGGTTGCCATATTGTTTATCTTATTTGATCTCGAAATTGCTTTTTTATTCCCGTGGGCGGTTGTGCTGCGGGAAATTGGTTTTTTTGGGTTTGCTGCAATGATGGTATTTTTGGCCATTTTGGTCGTAGGATTTATCTACGAGTGGAAAAAAGGCGCATTAGAATGGGAGTGATTGCGTAATCATGGGCGCCATTGAAACGCTAAATGAAAATCTAAATACCCAAGGCTTTATGACGACCTCGGTCGATGCTTTGGTGAATTGGACGCGCACTGGCTCCTTGTGGCCGATGACCTTCGGCCTGGCTTGTTGCGCGGTTGAGATGATGCATGCTGGTGCCGCACGCTACGATCTAGATCGATTTGGGATTGTGTTTCGTCCAAGTCCTAGGCAATCGGATGTGATGATTGTTGCTGGCACCCTATGCAACAAAATGGCACCAGCGTTGCGTAAGGTCTACGATCAGATGGCTGAGCCACGTTGGGTGATTTCTATGGGTTCATGCGCCAACGGCGGAGGCTACTATCATTACTCTTATTCGGTAGTGCGAGGTTGCGATCGGATCGTGCCCGTAGATATTTACGTCCCTGGTTGTCCGCCTACCGCTGAAGCTTTGCTCTACGGCATTATTCAGTTGCAAAATAAAATTAAACGCACCAACACTATCGCACGCTAGCCTGCAATTTAAAGTCGACATATTTAATGAGTCTAAGAACTGATCAGCTGACCACCGCATTACAAAATGTTCTTGGTGAGCGTATACGAAATATGAAGTTTGCTCTCGGTGAAGTCACGATCGTCATCGATGCAATTGATGCCTTAACGGTGATGACCCAATTGCGTGATCATCCGAAATTGCGCTTTGAGCAGTTAGTCGATTTGTGCGGTATGGATTACAGCACTTATGGCGAGGGCACCGAACAGGGTAACCCTGAGCATGCGCGATTTGCTGTGATCTATCATTTATTGAGCATTGCTCATAATTATCGCCTACGCGTTAGGGTGTTTGCTGCAGATGATGGTTTTCCGCTGCTGCCCTCCGTGAATGAGATTTGGTCAGCTGCTAATTGGTATGAGCGCGAAGCATTTGATTTGTTTGGCATTCTATTTACGGATCATCCGGATCTGCGGCGCTTGTTAACCGACTATGGTTTTGTGGGGCATCCGTTCCGCAAGGATTTCCCGTTGTCTGGTCACGTTGAAATGCGCTATGACCCCGACCAGCAGCGTGTTATTTATCAGCCTGTGACTATTGAGCCACGGGTGATCACTCCGCGCATTGTGCGGGCTCCTAATTATGCAGATGCGGAAGGATTTCGTAAGGGCTAGACCATGGCAGATATTAAAAACTACACCATGAATTTTGGCCCACAACATCCAGCTGCGCATGGGGTGTTGCGTCTGGTCTTGGAATTAGATGGCGAAGTAATCGAGCGCGCTGATCCACATATTGGTTTACTTCACCGTGCCACCGAAAAATTGGCTGAGAGTAAAACTTTTATCCAGTCGGTGCCGTATATGGATCGATTAGATTACGTCTCGATGATGGTTAACGAGCACGCCTATGTCATGGCGATCGAAAAACTACTCGGCTTGCCAGTGCCTGAACGCGCCCAATACATTCGAGTGATGTTTGATGAGATCACGCGCCTACTAAATCATTTGCTCTGGTTGGGTTGTCACGGTCTAGACATTGGTGCGATGACGGTATTTTTGTATTGCTTCCGTGAGCGCGAAGATTTATTTGATCTGTATGAGGCGGTCTCTGGAGCGCGTATGCATGCTGCATACTATCGGCCAGGTGGCGTCTATCGTGACTTACCCGATAGCATGCCGCAGTACACCGCCTCTAAAGTGCATAACGCTGCTGCAATTCGTTCGATGAATGCTAATCGTCAGGGGTCGGTGCTAGACTTTATTGATGACTTTACTCGGCGCTTTCCTACCTATGTTGATGAATACGAAACACTGCTCACGGACAATCGGATCTGGAAGCAGCGTACCGTTGGCGTTGGCGTAGTTTCACCAGAGCGCGCTTTATCACTAGGCTTTACTGGCCCAATGTTGCGTGGTTCTGGTATTGAATGGGATTTGCGTAAGAAACAGCCTTATGAAGTTTATGATCGTATCGATTTTGATATTCCGGTTGGTGTAAATGGTGACTGTTAC
Source organism: uncultured beta proteobacterium (assembly GCA_903885665.1). Lineage (GTDB taxonomy): Bacteria > Pseudomonadota > Gammaproteobacteria > Burkholderiales > SG8-41. The sequence goes on from CAISJL010000022.1 coordinate 6,268, forward strand.
GACCGTTATCTCGTACGTATTGAAGAAATGCGTCAATCGAACCGAATTATTCAGCAGTGTGCGGCGTGGTTGCGTAAAAATCCAGGCCCTGTAATGGCGGATAGTCACAAAGTAGCCCCGCCATCACGTGTTGCGATGAAATCGAACATGGAAGAGTTGATCCACCACTTTAAGTTATTTACTGAAGGTATGCATGTGCCCCCAGGTGAGGCGTATGCTGCAGTTGAGCATCCTAAAGGAGAGTTCGGTATTTATTTGGTCTCTGATGGTGCTAACAAGCCCTATCGTTTAAAAATTCGTGCACCAGGCTTCGCCCATTTGGCGGCGCTTGATGAAATGGTGCGGGGGCATATGATTGCCGATGTGGTTGCTATTATTGGAACACAAGACATTGTTTTTGGGGAGATTGATCGGTGAGTGCTTCTTCTACCCATTTAACCGCTGCATCCTTAGCTAAAATTGATAAGGCGGTTGCCAAGTATCCTTCAACCGAAAAGCAGTCAGCAGTGATGGCGGCCTTAACCATTGCGCAAGATGAAAAAGGCTGGTTGTCGCCGGAGTCTATAGATTTTGTTGCAGAGTATTTGCAAATGCCTGCTGTTGCCGTGTATGAGGTTGCCACGTTTTATACGATGTATGACCTCCAGCCTGTAGGCCGCTTTAAACTGACGATTTGCACTAACCTACCGTGCGCATTAAAAGGTGCTAGTGTTGCTGCAGAGCACCTTAAATCCGCTTTGGGTGTGGGTTTTAATGAAACCACAGCAGATGGATTATTTACTCTTAAAGAAGGTGAGTGCATGGGGGCTTGTGGTGACGCCCCGGTGATGCTGCAAAATAATAAGCGGATGTTATGCGGAATGAATCCAGAACAGATTGATAGACTTCTAGCGACGCTAAAAGTTAGTGGGGGCACATAATGGCCTTGCCTATCCCACCATTTTCTGAGAATGCGTTTGGTCCGGATGCCTTAATTATGAAGGGCATTACCGGCCTTAATTGGCGATTGAAAGATTATGAATCCAGAGGTGGTTATGCTGCGTTACGTAAAATCATCACTGAGAAAATTACACCGGACGAGATTATTAACACGCTGAAACAATCCGCTTTGCGTGGTCGCGGTGGGGCTGGTTTTCCGACTGGCTTGAAGTGGAGTTTTATGCCCAAGCAGTATGTTGGTCAGAAATATTTAGTGTGTAATTCTGACGAGGGTGAGCCTGGCACATTTAAAGACCGCGACATCATGCGTTATAACCCGCATGTGCTGATTGAGGGCATGATTATTGGTGGTTATGCCATGGGTATTAGTGTTGGTTATAACTATATTCACGGTGAGATATTCGAAGTATATGATCGTTTCGAAGAGGCGCTTGAAGAGGCGCGTGCAGCGGGTTACCTGGGCGACCGTATTTTAGGAGGGGATTTCTCATTTCAATTGCATGCACATCATGGTTGGGGCGCTTACATTTGTGGCGAAGAGACTGCATTGCTGGAATCTCTAGAAGGTAAAAAAGGTCAACCGCGTTTCAAGCCGCCGTTTCCTGCGAGCTTTGGACTCTATGGCAAACCAACTACAATTAATAACACCGAAACCTTTGCTGCTGTGCCTTGGATTATGCGTAATGGCGGAGAAGCATTTCTCAATCTGGGTAAGCCCAATAATGGCGGCACTAAAATTTTCTCGATCTCTGGCGATGTTGAACGCCCAGGTAATTTTGAAGTGAAGCTAGGCACGCCTTTCCCGGAGCTTTTGGCGATGGCAGGTGGGGTGCGTGGCGGTCGCAAACTCAAAGCGGTGATCCCTGGTGGTTCATCGATGCCGGTATTGACGGCAGATGTGATGATGGCAACTGATATGGATTATGACTCTATCGCTAAAGCGGGCTCGATGTTGGGCTCGGGCGCTGTAATTGTGATGGACGAGACGCGTTGCATGGTGAAATCTTTATTGCGTCTATCTTACTTTTATTATGAAGAGTCTTGTGGTCAGTGCACGCCTTGTCGTGAAGGTACGGGTTGGTTGTATCGTGTGGTAGATCGGATTGAGAATGGTAGAGGTCGACCAGAAGATTTAGACATGCTCAATAGCGTTGCGGATAATATTCAAGGGCGTACGATTTGTGCGTTAGGCGATGCGGCGGCAATGCCGGTGCGCGCTTTTGTTAAAAATTTTCGCGATGAATTTCAATATCATATCGACCATAAGCAGTGCTTGGTCGCTCCTTATATTTAGATCGAAGCCATGTTGCAACTTGAACTAGATGGGCAAATGCTGGAAGTCCCCGAAGGTAGCACCGTCATGGATGCTGCTAATAAAGCTGGCGTATTCGTTCCGCATTTCTGCTATCACAAAAAGCTATCTATAGCTGCCAACTGTCGGATGTGTTTAGTGCAGGTTGAAAAAGCGCCCAAACCCTTACCAGCCTGCGCGACCCCAGTCACTAACGGGATGAAGGTGTGGACGCATTCAGACGTGGCTGTTAATGCGCAAAAAGGGGTGATGGAATTTTTGTTAATCAATCATCCTCTAGATTGCCCTATTTGTGATCAAGGCGGCGAATGTCAGTTACAAGATTTAGCGGTCGGTTATGGTGGCAGTGATTCGCGTTACGAAGAAGATAAACGCGTGGTGTCGAATAAGAACTTCGGACCGCTGATTGCATCTGATATGACTCGTTGCATCCATTGCACGCGATGTGTGCGCTTTGGTCAGGAAATTGCTGGCGTGATGGAATTGGGAATGATGGGTCGTGGTGAGCATTCTGAAATTGTGACTTTTGTTGGCAAAACAGTAGATTCTGAGTTGTCAGGTAATGTGATTGATTTGTGCCCGGTTGGCGCACTGACTTCTAAGCCATTTCGTTATAGCGCTCGCACTTGGGAGTTGACGCGGCACGATTCGGTCAGCCCCCATTGCGGTTTGGGTTCGAATCTAACAATTCAAATCAAACAAAATCGCGTGATGCGGGTATTGCCGCGGCTCAATGAAGCGGTTAATGAGTGCTGGTTGTCGGATAAAGATCGTTATGCCTATGAAGCCTTAAATAGCGCTTCTCGGTTGCCCAAGCCCATGTTGCGGCAAGCTGCAGGATGGCGTGAGGTTGAGTGGTCTGAAGCGCTAGATTTTATAGTGCAGTCATTGCGTAAAATTCAAGCAACCTATGGTGCTAGCGCCATTGGTGGTTTAGCTTCACCACATCAGACTTTGGAAGAGTTATATTTGTTCCAAAAGTTATTAAAGGCAAGTGGCACCAAAAATGTCGATGCCCGTTTGCGCCAAACCGATTTTAGTCGCGACGGTTATTGGGCAGGCGTGCCATGGCTAGGGATGAATATTAGTGATATCGCTGATTTAGATCGAGTCTTGGTTGTGGGCTCTACTTTACGTAAGGATCATCCCCTATTAGCGCAGCGTTTGCGTCAAAACGTCCGTAAAGGTGGCGAGCTGTGTATTCTGCATGCCGCAGACGATGATTTGCTGATGCGAGTAGCTCAGAAAGCGATTGTTGCACCAGAATATTTGCCACAAACACTTGCTGCGATTGTCAAAGCTGTTGCTGACCTAAAGCAGTGCGCAATTCCTTCTCAAGTACAAGTATTCATCACAGCTGTAGCACATACTGATGCTGTTCAGAAGATTGCGCAGAGTTTGGTTTCTGGTAAGAACGCTGCCGTATTCTTAGGTAACTTTGCAGAACACCATCCACAGTCCAGCATGTTACATGTGCTTGCCACGGCCTTGGCTGAACTGTTAGGTGGGTCCATGGGCTTCTTGGGTGAAGCGGCTAACAGTGCCGGGGTGCATGTTGCAGCTTGCTTGCCTGAGGGCGGATTGAATGCGCAACAGATGATGGCGCAGCCATTAAAAGCGTACTTTCTTTTAGGCGTAGAGCCAGAGCTTGACATGCATAATCCCCGTCAAGCTGTATCTGCATTACAGCAAGCTGAGTTAGTGGTAGCTATGAGCCCATTCCAACATCATGCAGTTGATTATGCCCATGTGATGTTACCGATTGCACCGTTTACTGAAACAGCTGGAACATTTGTGAATACTGAGGGTCGTGTACAATGCTTCTCAGGTGTAGTGCAGCCGCTAGGCGAGACTCGTCCAGCATGGAAAGTATTGCGGGTATTGGGTAACTTGTTAGGCTTGGATGGATTTGAGCAAGATAGTGTTGCTGATATTCGTGCTGAACTGTTACAGGGACAATCAGAGGTGGCAAATCGCAGTAATGCGTTACCCCAATTCAATCCGGTTGTAATAGCACAAGCCACGGTTTCATCGGGTTATAGTCGAATTGCTGAAGTGCCGATTTACGCTGCTGATCAACTGGTGCGGCGAGCAGTGAGCTTGCAAAAGACACGCGACGCTCAAGTCCCGCGAGCACATATTCATAGCCAATTAGCACAGCAGTTAGGTTTGAATGCAGGCGATCGATTACGAATCACTCAAGATGGTGGTGAGACCGAGCTAGAGTTTGCTATTGACGATCAGCTGCCGCTAAGTTGTGTGCGATTGGCAACGGCTTGTCCAGAAACTGCACAACTTGGTGCTGAAAGTGCGCCGATCACACTGACCCGGATTGCGCAACAGCAGGTGATGGGATCATGATCGAGGCCCTACTCACATATCCACAAGCCTGGCTTGGCGCTTGGTGGGATCCGGTATTTAGTGTGGTATGGACGGTCTTGAAAATTATGGCTATCGTTGCACCATTGATGATTTGCGTTGCCTATCTCACCTTGTGGGAGCGCAAAATGATTGGTTTTATGCAAGGTCGAATTGGCCCTAATCGTACTACATTTTTTGGTATCGGTGTATTGGGTGGTTGGGCGCAACCGATCGCTGACGGCTTGAAATTGTTGGCTAAAGAAATCATTGTACCGACGGGCGCTAGTCGCTTCTTATTTATTCTAGGGCCAATCATGGCGATTATGCCGGCCTTGGCCGCATGGGCTGTGGTACCTTTTACGCCTGAGTTAGTGCTAGCTAATGTTGATGCGAGCCTGCTATACATTATGGCGATGACCTCCTTAGGGGTCTACGGAGTGATCATTGCTGGTTGGGCCTCAAACTCTAAGTACGCCTTTTTAGGCGCGCTCCGTTCGGCAGCGCAAATTGTGTCCTACGAAATAGCGATGGGTTTTGCATTAGTTGGCGTATTGATGGCGGCGCAGAGTTTAAATCTAGTGGATATTGTGAAAAGCCAACAAGGTAATGTCGGAGTTTTTAATTGGTTTTGGATTCCATTGTTTCCTTTGTTTGTAACGTACCTCATTGCAGGTGTCGCTGAAATTAATCGTGCGCCGTTTGACGTTGCTGAGGGCGAGTCAGAAATTGTTGCGGGTTTCCATGTTGAATATTCGGGTATGACTTTTGCCGTATTTTTCTTGGCTGAGTATGCCAATATGATTTTAATTGGTGCATTAACATCGCTGATGTTTTTGGGCGGGTGGTTGTCGCCATTTCCACAGAGTTGGCCGCTTCTAGGGCAGGCCAGTTTTGGTTGGTTGATTTTGAAAATGTTTTTTGTGGTGTCATTGTTTATCTGGTTTCGGGCAACATTTCCGCGTTATCGCTATGATCAAATCATGCGCCTAGGGTGGAAAGTATTTATCCCGGTGACATTGATTTGGGTGGCCGTACTAGGCGCTTGGATGCAAACTTCGTTTTGGATATGGTGGTCATAATGGTGAGTGCAATACGGCAATTCTTTAGCACATTCTTGCTATTTGAGCTGGTCAAAGGTATGGCGCTGACCGGCCGGTATATGTTTGCTAGAAAAATTACGGTGCAATTTCCCGAAGAAAAAACTCCTCAAAGCCCTAGGTTTAGAGGTTTGCATGCATTGCGGCGTTACCCCAATGGTGAAGAGCGTTGCATTGCCTGTAAGTTGTGTGAGGCGGTATGTCCGGCGATGGCAATCACTATCGAGTCTGAGCAGCGTGATGATGGAACTCGTAGAACAACCCGCTATGATATTGATCTGACTAAGTGTATTTTTTGTGGATTTTGTGAAGAGTCTTGTCCTGTGGATTCTATTGTTGAGACCCGAATATTCGAGTATCACGGCGAGCAACGTGGCGATTTAATTTATACCAAGCCTATGTTATTGGCCATCGGTGATGCATACGAGGAACAAATAGCCAAAGACCGCGCAGCTGATGCGGCCTATCGCTAATCTTGGAATAGACATGTTACCTAGCACATTTCAAAGTTTATTGTTCTATGTATTTTCAGCCATACTGATTTTTGCCGCATTGCGGGTGATTACCGCGCAAAACCCAGTGCATGCTGCATTGTTTTTGGTGCTTGCGTTTTGCACCTCGGCTGGGATTTGGATTCAGCTAGAGGCAGAGTTCCTGGGCATTGCACTGGTCTTGGTATACGTTGGTGCGGTGATGGTACTGTTTTTGTTTGTGGTGATGATGCTCGATATTAATCTGCTGAAGTTGCGAGAAGGCTTCTGGAGTCACTTGCCGATGGGCGCTTTAGTTGCTTTTTTGTTGGTCAGTGAAATGGCATTGATATTGAGTGGCTCTTATTTTGACTTATTGGCAATGCCTAAGCCAGACGCTGCACCAGTTGGTTATAGTAATACCAAGGAGTTAGGCCGTTTACTCTATACCGACTACGTTTATCCGTTTGAATTGGCGGCAGTGATTCTGCTGGTTGCTATTGTCGCTGCAATTGCGCTGACGCTGCGTCGTCGTAAGCATGCCAAATCGATTGACCCAGCGTGGCAGGCAGGGGTGCGTAAAGAGGATAGAGTGCGTGTAGTCACTATGCCCAGTGAGGTTGAGCAGCCCAGTGCCTTAGTGACTACTGAGGCCGAACAAAAAACTGCAGAGGTGCGTCCATGACCGTTTCTTTATCGCATTTTCTGATTCTTGGTGCGATTCTATTCGCGATCTCAGTGATTGGTATTTTTTTGAATCGCAGGAACGTCATTGTGTTATTGATGGCTATTGAGTTGATGTTGTTAGCTGTGAATACCAATTTTGTTGCGTTTTCTCATTTCTTGGGAGATACCGCAGGTCAGGTCTTTGTGTTTTTTATCCTGACTGTTGCTGCAGCAGAGTCAGCTATTGGCCTTGCTATTTTGGTTGTTTTATTTCGCAATTTGCAGACGATCGATGTTAATGACCTCGATCGACTAAAAGGTTAAGACGTGATGCTGGACATTCAAAAACTGTATCTCTTAGTCCCGTTAGCACCGTTGGGGGGTGCAATGATTGCCGGCTTGCTAGGCTGGGCTATAGGTCGCAGAGCTGCCCATGTGGTCACCATATTGGGGATGTTGGTTTGTTTGGCGGCATCGTGGTTGGTTTATCAAGATGTGATGCAAGGCAATACCTTTAATGGCCCAGTCTACACCTGGTTAGTGTCAGGTAATATTAATTTCTTCGTGGGATTTTTAATTGACCCATTATCAGCTACCATGATGATGGTGGTGTCTTTCGTGTCGCTGATGGTGCACATCTATACTATTGGGTACATGGCTGAAGACCCTGGTTATCAACGGTTCTTTAGCTATATCTCGCTCTTTACCTTTTCGATGCTGATGTTGGTGATGAGTAATAATTTTCTCCAGTTATTTTTTGGTTGGGAGGCGGTTGGATTAGTATCTTATTTATTGATTGGATTCTGGTATACGCGCCCAACAGCGATTTATGCTAACTTAAAAGCATTTTTAGTGAACCGAGTTGGTGATTTTGGATTCTTGCTTGGTATTGCTTTGATCCTGACTTACTTCGGAACGCTTGATTACGCAACGGTATTCGCAGGCTCGGAGAAATTAGCTGGCAATGTCATCGAGTTGCTCCCGGGTTACTCGTGGTCATTAATGACTGTGATATGTATCTTGTTGTTTGTTGGTGCAATGGGTAAGTCAGCGCAATTCCCATTACACGTGTGGTTGCCAGACTCGATGGAAGGCCCCACCCCAATTTCAGCATTAATTCACGCTGCGACAATGGTTACTGCAGGTATTTTTATGGTGGCGCGGATGTCGCCGTTGTTTGAACTGTCAGAAACAGCATTGTCATTTATTTTAGTGATCGGTGCGATTACAGCGTTCTTTATGGCGCTAGTTGCGACAGTTCAATATGACATTAAGCGTGTGATTGCTTATTCGACATTGTCCCAGTTGGGATACATGACAATGGCCTTAGGTGCGTCGGCTTACTCGGCAGCAATTTTCCATTTATTTACCCATGCGTTCTTCAAAGCGGTTTTATTTTTAGGTGCGGGTTCGGTGATTATCGCTATGCACCACCAACAAGATATGCGTAAGATGGGTGGGTTGGCGAAGTATATGCCGATCACGTATCTCACTATGCTAATTGGTGCAATAGCTAATGCAGGTTTGCCGCCATTTGCAGGATTTTTCTCTAAAGAAACAATTGTCGATGCCTTGCATCATGCAACCATACCGGGCGCACAGTTTGCATATGTGTTAGCGGTTGCCGGTGTTTTTGTAGGGGGGTTCTACTCCTTCCGCTTAATGTTCTACGCTTTTCATGGCGCAGAACGGTTTGCAGATTCTCATCACCCAGATGTAATTGCAGCTGAGCTGGAGTCACAGTCTGATCACGACGACCATCATGATGGCCATGGTAAAGCGCACACGCCTCATGAGTCACCTATGGTGGTTTGGTTACCTTTGGTTTTATTGGCGATCCCATCGATTGGTGCAGGTTGGTTTATAGGTACTTTTGTGTATGGCTCTTATTTTGGCAGCACATTGACTGTTAGTCCTTCACACACGGCTATGGCAACACTTGCCGAACACTTTCATGGTGTGACTGCAATGATGGCGCACGCCACATCCACATTACCATTTTGGCTAGCGGTAGCAGGGGCCGGTTGTGCTTGGGTGCTTTATGTTGCATACCCCACATGGCCTGGCGTGATGCGTAAAGAGTTGAGCGTGCCAGTCACTATTTTGATGGAAAAATACGGTTTGGATCGGTTTAACGATTGGTTTTTTGCGGGTGGAGCGCGCGCTCTTGGCAGTGGTTTATGGCGTGTTGGTGACGTCGCTATTATTGACGGCACTTTGGTGAACGGCGCGGCTCGAGTGGTCTCGTGGTTCGCAGCGCTGTTTAGGCAGTTACAGTCGGGCTATATTTATCACTACGCTTTCGCAATGATTATTGGTGCTTTATTGTTATTGACCTTAGCGTTTATTAGTTATTAGTTATAAGTTAATACCAAAGAAAACGATTACATGATGCACGAACTACCATTATTGAGCTTAGCTATTTGGTTGCCGATTATTGCAGGGATAGCGGTGCTGCTCACAGGTGGCGACCGCGATGCGCGAGTCGCTCGCGTGATTGCGCTCATTGGTGCTGTGATGGGTTTTGTAGTGACATTGCCTTTGTATGCCGGGTTCGATATACATCAGCGTGACTTTCAGTTTGTCGAAATAAAAACGTGGATAGAAACTTTCGGCGTTTACTATCACTTAGGTATTGATGGTATTTCCTTACTGTTGATTTTGCTCAATAGCCTAACGACTGTGATCGTAGTGATTGCTGGATGGACGGTGATCCAAACTCGCGTTGCACAATATATGGCGGCATTTTTAGTGCTATCGGGTTTGATGAATGGGGTTTTTGCTGCTCAAGATGCATTACTGTTTTATGTGTTCTTTGAGGCGACTCTGATCCCCATGTTTATTATTATTGGAGTTTGGGGTGGTCCTAATCGAGTTTATGCTGCACTGAAGTTCTTTCTCTATACCTTAATGGGTTCTTTGTTAACCCTGGTGGCACTAATTTATCTCTACAATGCGGCAGGTGGTAGTTTCGCAATGCGAGATCTTTATCAGTTGGCATTGCCATTTGATCTGCAAGTGCTAGTGTTTATGGCGTTCTTTGTGGCGTTTGCTGTCAAAGTCCCCATGTGGCCTGTTCACACATGGTTGCCAGATGCCCACGTCGAAGCGCCAACTGGTGGCTCAGTAGTGTTGGCTGCGATTATGCTGAAGTTAGGGGCTTATGGCTTCCTCCGCTTGAGCTTGCCCATTGTGCCTGATGCCAGTATTTATTTAGCCCCAATGATGATTGGTTTGTCTTTGATTGCAGTGATTTATATTGGCTTAGTGGCATTAGTGCAGTCTGATATGAAGAAGTTGATTGCATATTCGTCAATCTCACATATGGGTTTTGTCACGATGGGGATATTTCTCTTCAATACTCAGGGTGTTGAAGGTGCAATCATTCAAATGATCTCTCACGGCTTTGTTTCGGGCGGTTTGTTTTTGTGCGTCGGGGTGCTATATGATCAAATGCATTCTCGGCAGATTAGCGATTATGGTGGTGTTGCAAAGCGGATGCCAGTGTTTGCGGCGCTATTTATGTTGTTTGCAATGGCAAACTCAGGCTTGCCAGGAACGAGCGGGTTTGTCGGTGAGTTCTTAGTCATTATGGGTGCTACACAAGTTAACTTCTGGTTTGCATTTTCTGCAGCCATTACCTTGATATTTGGAGCCGCTTATACTTTGTGGATGTATAAGCGCGTTGTCTTTGGCGACGTTGTAAATCCGCAAGTTGACGCACTAGTCGATGTTAATGCGAGAGAGTTTCTGGCGTTAGGCTTATTTGCGATTTTAGTCCTAGTGATGGGACTGTGGCCGCAACCGTTTGCTAATCTGATTCACACCTCGGTGAGTGAGTTATTAGCGCATGTTAGTTACAGTAAACTACCGCTACCAGCACAATAGGTCCCCGATGGAATACATTACCCCTTTATGGCCTGCTTATCCAGAATTGTTCTTGCTGGTAATGGCTGGTTTGATACTGATTCTTGATTTATTCATTAGTGATGATCATCGAGTATTTACATATGCGCTAACGCAATTTACGTTGCTAGGCTGTGCTGCATTAACGTTTTTAACGAGCAATGCTGAACCGATCTACACCTTTAACGGTATGTTTGTAGATGACCTGATGGCCGATGTATTGAAGTTGCTGACCTGTGTAGTAGTGATTGCCGTATTGGCTTATAGTAGGGCGTACGTGAGTGCGCGCGGTATGTTTCGTGGCGAGTTCTTTACGCTGACCTTGTTCGCCACCTTGGGTATGATGGTGATGATTTCTGCTAACCATTTGCTGACTTTGTACATGGGGTTAGAGCTCTTGTCGCTTTGTTTATATGCGATGGTGGCACTACAGCGGGACTCGTTGCAGTCGACTGAAGCAGCCATGAAATATTTTGTGCTTGGGGCTTTAGCCTCGGGTATGTTGCTCTACGGTATGTCGATGATCTATGGTGCAACCGGAAGCCTGGAAATCACAGAAATTGCACAGCGCGCTGCAGATGGTGATTATTTGTCTGCAGTGATGGTATTTGGTTTGGTGTTTGTGGTTGCTGGGTTAGGCTTTAAGTTAGGTGCCGTGCCTTTTCATATGTGGGTGCCTGATATTTATCAAGGTGCACCAACTGCGGTGACTTTGTTGATAGGCTCCGCGCCTAAATTTGCGGCATTTGCAATCGTCATGCGTTTATTAGCACAAGCGCTAGGCGATGATATTTTGGTTGATCAATGGCGACAAATGTTGTTGATCATGGCTGTGCTGTCTATGGCAATTGGTAATCTCACCGCGATTATGCAAACCAATTTGAAGCGAATGCTGGCCTACTCCGCAATCTCGCACATGGGTTTTATGTTGCTAGGGGTTTTGTCTGGAACCACAGAAGGTTATGGTTCTAGTATGTTTTATGTGGTTGTATATGTATTAATGAGTCTTGGCGCATTCGGTGTAATCTTACTACTCTCTAGAGACGGTTTTGAAGCTGAAAACCTAGATGATTATAAAGGTCTGAATCAGCGTAATCCTTGGTATGCATTTTTGATGTTATTAGTGATGTTCTCCATGGCGGGTGTGCCACCCATGGTTGGGTTTTATGCCAAGCTATTAGTATTGCAATCAGTTGTTGAAATAGGCTTGTGGTGGCTGGCCGTGATTGCTGTGATATTTTCTTTGGTGGGCGCTTTCTACTATTTGAGAATTGTTAAGCTGATGTATTTTGATGAGCCTCAAACTCAAGTCGTGCTTAAGCCAACGTTCGAGGTTCGAGCTTTGTTGTCAGTGAATGGCTTAGCGATGCTGATTTTAGGTATTGCGCCCCAGCCCTTAATGGTATTTTGTATAGAAGCTGTGCGCGCCTCAATTTAGAATATGTCGCAGTCCACGATAGCCTTGCTGTTGCTCGCTTTTGTATTGGCTAATGCTCCATTTTTGTCTGATCGGATTTTTTGGATTAAACCGACCCGGTCCGGAAAATCAGCTGGGTGGTGTTTGCTCGAGTTGCTTATTCTATACGTAGTGGTTGGTGGTCCCGCTTGGCTGATGGAGTCGCGTGTTGGTCAGGTTCAACATCAGAACTGGGAATTTTATGCAATCACTGTTTGTATGTTCTTGGTATTTGCCTATCCTGGATTCGTCTACCGCTATCTTTGGCGTAGATCATCCGATTAGATTTTTCTTTTCGTATTACCGATGAATTGGCACGATAGCGACGACTTCACTGAAGTGCAGGTTTCCAGTGATACGGTTTATCGTGGTGTATTGTTAGCAGTGCAGCGTGACGTGGTGAAACTGCATACTGGACAGTCGGCAATACGTGAATACATACATCACCCAGGTGCTGCAATGATTCTGGCACAGCCAGATCCTGATACCGTCATTCTTGAACGCCAGTTTCGCTACCCATTACGGCGTCATTTCATTGAACTGCCTGCAGGTAAGATAGAGCACGGTGAAGAGCCGTTATTGACGGCGCAACGTGAGCTACAAGAGGAGTGTGGTTATCAAGCCGCACGATGGCGACATTTGACAACATTACATCCTTGCATTGGTTACGCTGACGAGCGAATCGAGTTATATCATGCGCAAGACCTAAGCCAAGTAGGTCATGCATTAGACTCTGATGAATTTTTAGAGGTATTAACGGTCTCGCTAGATGAAGCTTTGCGGTGGGTGCAGACGGGTTTAATTACTGAAGCAAAAGCCATAACCGGATTGTTATGGGCTGATAAGATTCGTCAAGGACTTTGGTAGTTCGACAGTTTGCGAGGGGTAGATACCCAAAGTTGTAATGCCTATTTAGAATAATCAATGATTGAGAATCGTTAATGAGTTTGGAGGATTGTTGTGGACGATAGCGCTCAGCCTGCTACGCAAGTGATATTGCTATGGGACTTGCCCTTGCGCTTGTTTCATTGGTTTTTGGTGGGATTGTTTGTGTTGTCTTGGGTTTCTGCCAAAATGCAATGGACAGACTGCCATCTCTATTCGGGTTTATGTTTGTTGACCTTATTATTATTCCGTTTGCTGTGGGGGTTTTGGGGCAGTTCATCGGCCCAGTTTGTTCGGTTTGTGCGTGGACCTCATGAGGTATGGTCTTATCTGCGTCGTCATTTCGGCCGAACTTCGATGTCCTATCAGTCGACTGTTGGTCATAATCCCTTGGGTGGTATAAGTGTGTTAGTGATGTTGCTGTGCTTGTTGATACAAGCGGCGACAGGACTTGGTGCTAATGACGATATTATGGTTGAAGGTCCACTGTATCGTTATATCACTAAAGAGTTGAGTGATCAGTTAACATCGATTCATCATTTCAACTTTAATGTGTTGCTGATATTGGTCGCGATGCATATTAGTGCGATTTTTTATTATTGGATTGTCTGTTCAGATAATTTGATTAAGCCCATGTTATATGGTTATCGGCGTATTGCAGTTGACAAAATTCCAACGCAGTGGCGAACGCGCGGCCTGATGTGGGCATTGCCCTTGTTGATTGTTTGTGGACTTATAGTGTGGTTGTTGGTTCGCCGTTGGTAATTAGTTTTTGCTAGGGTAAGCATAATAAATTTGATTTCTCTAATCTGGGGGATGAAAGCATGTTGAATTTAAAAGATAAAGTGGCGGTGGTGACTGGTGCAGGCTCTATCGGCGCTGGTTGGGGAAACGGCAAAGCCACTGCAGTGTTATTGGCACGTCAAGGCGCTCGATTGTTTATTACTGATATCAACCCAAATGCGCTTGAAGAGACGCGTGCAATTATCCTTAAAGAGGGTGGGGTTTGTGTGGCACATGTGTGTGATATGACCGCTTCGGAGTCGGTGGGTGCTGCAGTAGAGGCGTGTCTGTCACACTTTGGTCGCATTGACATATTGGTGAACAATGTCGGTGGTTCAGTCCCTGGTGATCCAGTGAGTATGAGTGTTGAGACTTGGGATGCGCAATTAGATCATAACTTAAAGACCGCTTTTTTAGGTTGTAAGCATGTCTTACCAGTGATGGAGCGACAAGTCAGTGGTGCAATTGTGAACATCTCATCAGTTGCAGGCTTCGCGCATCAAGTCGATGGTCGTGTGCATGTCGCGTATAGCACTGCTAAATCTGGTTTGTTAGGATTCACGCGCTCTACGGCTATGGCTTATGTCAAGAAAGGAATACGCTGTAATTTGGTGGTTGTTGGTACTATGCATACACCATTAGTCGAGGAGCGTTTGATGAAGCAATTAGGGGCAGAAGCGGCTGCTCATTTAGTGGCACAACGTAATGCTGCTGTGCCAATAGGCCGTATGGGTGAGGCTTGGGACACGGCTAACGCAGTATTGTTTTTGGTTGCTGATGAGTCACGCTATATTACGGCGACACATTTAGTAGTTGATGGCGGGTTGACTGCAGCTCGACCTTCTTAGGGTATGAGTGGTTACTGTAAACCGCACACCGCACTCTGACCATTGCCAGATAATTTATTTAAATCAATAACTTATCGGTTTTTAATGGTGACTAGATACGGTATTCCTAGATAACCCAGCTCATCCACCATAAATACTGTATATAATTACAGTATTTATGGTGGATATTATGCTTTGTATTCCAATTGATGCGCTAGAGACCAATAGTCTGAGTCAGCAGCCAGAACCACTGCGCGCGTTACCGCATCAGGTGGAGATTAAATTATTGAAACATCGTTTGTCTGCGGGGTTTCCATCGCCTGCGGCTGATTATGCTGAAGATGGGTTAGATCTCAACGATTACCTGGTCAGAAATAAGCCTGCAACCTTTATGTTTACGGTTAAGGGGCAGTCAATGGTAGGCGCTAGCATCGAGGATGGCGATAAAGTCATTGTTGATCGTAGTATACAAGCGCAACACAATGACATTGTGGTTGCTGTGGTTGATGGTGATTACACTATTAAGCGACTGTATCGCAATCAAGGAAAGATAGAGTTACATCCAGAGAACTCTGAATATCATCCAATTATTTTTAAAGAAGGTGCAGAGTTGCAAATTTGGGGGGTAGTAGTTGGTGTCGTGCGTCGTTATTTGATGAGAGGTGCATAGTGTCATTGCGGCCACAATTTGCGTTAGTGGACGTGAATAATTTTTATGTCTCATGTGAGCGCGTGTTTAGACCGAGGCTAGAGCAACGACCTGTTGTGGTGCTGTCAAATAATGATGGTTGTGTAGTGGCGCGTAGTTACGAGGTTAGAGCCTTGGGTGTAAAAATGGGAGTGCCTTGGTTCCAGATTAAAGACCTTGCGCGACGTTATAAAATTGTCGCCTTGTCTTCAAACTATACCCTCTACGGAGATATGAGCAATCGAGTTGTGCATATCTTACGCGGATTTAGTCCCAATCTCGAAGTGTATAGCATCGATGAAAGTTTCTTGGCGCTAGAGGGAATGCAGAGTTGCTATGAAAATACAATACTGCTGGGTAAAAATATTCGTCAGCGTATTAAACAATGGACGGGTTTGCCAGTCTGTGTTGGCATTGGCAGTACTAAAACCTTGGCAAAACTTGCGAATCATTTAGCCAAGAAAAATGATGTATTTGATGGGGTGTGTGATATCGATCAGCTCAGCTTAAAAGAAGCTAATGCGTGGATGTCTGGGCTACCAGTAGATACGGTCTGGGGTGTGGGTCGCCAATTATATCGACGCCTAACAGCGATAGGTATTCATACAGTTTTGGATTTACGCAAGGCATCGCCACAATATATACGTAATCAATTTGGTGTCGTATTGCAACGCACTTGTGAAGAGTTAAATGATGTTTCTTGTTTATCGCTAGAGGAGGTTGCGCCAGCGCAGAAGCAAATTATTAACTCTAGAAGTTTTGGGATTATGGTCAGTGAGATTGAGGAGTTGCGTGAGGCGGTGGCGATGCATGTTACAAGTGCTGCCGAAAAACTGAGGCGACAGTGCTTAGTGAGTGCTGCTGTATGCGTATTTATACAGACTAATCGCTTCCAGGGAGATCGGCCGCAATACCACCCAAGTTTGACGATTCCTTTGCTTGCGCCGAGCGATGATACTTTGGTGTTAATTACTGCTGCTTTGAAGGCGTTGGATGTGATGTATCGACCACATTATCAATATAAAAAGGCTGGGATTATATTGCTGTTATTGTCGGATAAGCGCATCGAACAGCGTGCGTTATTCGATAATGTCGATTCTGCACGTCGGTCGGCACAGCTCATGGCCGTGATAGATGCAGTGAATCGTCAGTTTGGTCGTCACACTTTGCGCTCAGCGGCGATGGGTACTCAGCATCGGTGGGCGATGCGTGCCGATCGGCGATCGGGGAGATATACAACCTCTTGGGATGAGCTGCCAGTTGCACGTTAAGTGTGTATCGAGTTATTGAAATAGATCGAGGGTGTCGGATTTTATTTTCGATGTTTGAGCTTGGGCAATTAGTTGTTCCGCTGGATAGGGGTTCATAAAAGCCATACTACGATCGGCTGTTGCAGTTAACCAATCGGCGTATTGATCCTCATGTAAAACGACTACCATACGTTTTTCATCTTCAGGCTTATGGAACTGCTGCATGAGCGGATGATTCGTGGCGTTAATAGTGAGCATAGTAAAACTGAATAAAGTGCCACCCTTGGCGTCTATGTGGCGATCCCATAATCCTGCAATGCCCATAGCTTTACCATCGCTACGATAAATACGCGTCGCTATAGCATTGCCTGTGCGCCAGTCTGGCTCGAAGATGGCGGTCGAAGGAATAATGCAGTGCTGCGCTTTTTGCCAAGCTGATTTGAAGCTCGGTTTGGTGTGCGCTGTTTCGCTGCGTGCGTTATAGGTATGACGTGATATTTTAAGATTGTTAGACCAATGTGGAACTAAACCAAATAAACCAGATTGGGCGCGCGAGCGCATACTGTTTGTATGAAGAGTATTGAGATTGCTGATAAATAAACCAGTATCACCTGGCCATAGATCAGCTTTCTGTAATTGGTGATCAATCTCAGCATCAAATTGTGCGTTGATGATATTTTGATCGATTACAGATTCGTAGTGGCTACACATGGTGATTAGTTACTGAAGATTGTATATTTAAAAAATTTAAAAAATTAAAATGATTGAAAAATATTAGATGCGATCTGGTTGATTTAAAAATTAGGATTTATATGGTAAAGCCTAGTTAATTTTGATGTCTTTACTAGCAATCTCTCTAACAATTTTATCCCAACGTTTAATCTCAATTTCAGTCATTGCGCGATACTCTGCAGGGCTATTGCCAATTACAAAAGCGCCTATGGCAATTAAGCGTTCTTTGGTATCAGCAGTTTGAATGGCATTTGTAATCGCTTTATTCAGTTCTGAAATAATAGCAGTCGGAGTTTTAGCGGTAGCACAGATACCATGCGTTACAATTGCTTCAAATGAAGGTAGGCCAGACTCTGCAATGGTGGCTAGATCGGGTAACGTATCAAGTCGTTTGGTAGATGATATGCCTAGAGCGCGTAGCCGACCTGACTTTATGTGCTGCATGCCGCCGGCAACTGCCTCAAATTCAAATTGTAGTTGGCCGCCAATGAGATCCATCGCGGCTAGCGCGCTACCCTTATAGGGTATATGTAGCGCATTAATTTTAGCAGCAGAGGTAAATAAGGCCGCGACTAAATGCGATGTACTGCCAGTCCCAGCTGAGCCATAATTAAGCGCATTCGGTTTAGATCTGGCGTAGCTGATAAATTCCCGAACAGAGCTTAGGCCAATGCTCGGGTTAACTAATAATAAATAGGGCACTGAAACAACTGCCGTAATTAAATTAAAGTCACGCCTGCCGTCGTAAGGTGCTTGAGGTAATAAAATAGGCGTAGAGACAAAGGCGCTGCTACTGACTAGGAGCAGAGTTCGCCCATTCGGTGCGGATTTAAAGACAATATCTCCACCTACAGTACCGCTTGCTCCGGGGCGGTTGTCAATGATGACAGGCCCCTTCAATTTTTCTGCTAATTTCTGCCCCACAATTCTTGCAACAGTATCAGTCGGGCCGCTAGGTGCATTGGGAACAATTAACCTGATTGGCATCGATATGGTCGATTTTTCAGTATTGGCTTGAGCGTGAGCAATAGAAAAAATACGGAGATCAAGCAAACAATATATGCTGATCAAAAAAATAATGCGCGGTATTTGAGTGGAATGGTTGTTCATAGTTTATCTCTATGGATATGTTTTGGATTTGTGGTTAAGCAGTGAGCCCAACAGATTTAATTTGCGCCCAAACTACAAGACCTTTATGAATTCTTAATGTATCAACGGCACGTGCAGTAATGCGAGCAATTAGTGGTGAGTTTCCGCAGCGCAGATGGATTAATGCTTGTGATCCGTTAGGCTCTTTCGTAATAGATTCAACAATACAGGATAGTAAGTTCTGAATGCTGGTGTACTCTGGTTTTCTAGTGGCGATACTGACATCTTTTGCAAGTATACGGACTCGCGCTTTGGCGCCGCATGTCAAATGAATATCATTGAGCCATAAATTGCCGCCATCGAATGCGAATTGCACGAGCTGCCAATCCGTATCGCGTTGACTAATAGTCCCATGTAGCAAGGTGCAAGCCTCATCGCCTAGGCTCGCGGATACAATAGATGAGACCATGACTGTCTCTGCAGGGCCATCAATCACGATTTTGCCTTGCTCAAGGATCGCGACGTTATCAGCAAGTCTGGTCATTTCCTCAATAGAATGAGTGACATATAGCATGGGTATGCTGAGCTTGTCACGTAGGCGTTCCAGCCAAGGTAGTATTTCTTGGCGCCTAGAGTAATCAATCGCCGATAGTGGCTCATCGAGTAATAGTAGTTTGGGGTGTGTTGCTAATGCTCTAGCAATAGCAATACGTTGACGCTCCCCGCCTGAGAGTTGTTGAGTGTGACGCTGTAGTAGGTTTGATATACCTAATAGCTGAACTGCTTCATCTAGCGCAGACGTATCATGAGGATTTAAGCTGCGCTTTAATCCATATAGTAAATTACCAAGAACATTAATATGGTCAAATAAACTGGGTTCTTGGAATACATACCCAATGGCGCGTTGCCATGCAGGCAGAAATATATCATGACGATCATCTTGCCAAACTTGCTCTGAAATCGAGATGTAAGCGTTATCCGGCCGATCTAGACCTGCAACACAGCGCAAAAGACTGGTCTTGCCAGATCCAGACGGGCCAAACAAAACGGTGATGCCAGAGTTGGGTACGCATAGACCGACGTCAAGATTAAAAATGCCGCGTTTGAGCTGAAGTTGAATGTTAATGAATTGATTGCTCATAACATGACTCGTGTAGCACGGCGATTGAGAAGCTTAAGGCATAATAAAATCGCAAAAGAGAAGATTAACATGCCACCAGCAAGCCAATGTGCTTGTGTGTATTCGAGTGCCTCAACGTGTCCGTAAATGAGTGTAGAGATGACACGGGTTTTGTCTGGGATATTGCC
>CAISJL010000023.1 GCA_903885665.1 uncultured beta proteobacterium
CAATAAATAAATAATTTAGGAATCTTATGAATCCTGTCGTGCAACACTTTTTTGATCAATCCACTAGCACATTGAGTTACGTGGTTTATGAAGCGCCAGGGTCGAAGGCTATTGTCATTGATAGCGTGCTTAATTACGACTCAAAGTCAGGCAGGACAGCAACAATCGCTGCCGATCAGATGGTGCGCTTCGTCAAAGAACATCGTCTCCAAGTCGAATGGATTTTGGAGACGCATGCGCATGCGGATCATTTCAGTGCGGCGCCTTATATGAAGCAACAACTGGGAGGGCGTATCGCCATTGGTAGTCAGATTAAAGTTGTGCAGCAGACGTTTAAACATATTTTTAATTTAGGGCAGGATTTTGTTGTCGATGGATCCCAATTTGATTATTTGCTCAACGCTGATGAGAAAATCTCATTTGGCGCCTTATCTTTTAAAGCGTTGTTTGTGCCAGGGCATACGCCTGCCTGCATGGCTTATGAGATTGGGGACGCTATATTTGTAGGCGATACGTTATTTATGCCTGACGTGGGTAGTGCGCGTTGTGATTTTCCTGGAGGTGACGCCCAGCAATTGTATCGTTCTGCGAGAACAATACTATCCCGACCGCCCAAGACTAGGCTATTTATGTGCCATGACTATCCTCCGAATGACAGACCGAAGGCCTATGAGACTACAGTCGGTGCGCAACAACAGGGCAATATTCATCTGCGGGATGGTATTTCGGAGCAGCAATTTGTGACGATGCGATTTACTAGAGATCAGACCTTAGAGATGCCAGTATTAATTTTACCGGCGATACAAGTCAATATTCGAGCTGGCTATCTACCGCCAGTGGAAGACAATGGTATTGCTTATATTAAAATACCGTTAAACACTTTGTAGGACGTTATTTGTATGTCTATTAATCCACAGAAAATGGAGAGGTCTATTGAGCAAGCCTATGCCCTGACTACTGCCTTAGCAAATAAAAATAGGCTGCTGTTGTTGTGTCAGTTAAGTGCAGGCGAGTTAAATGTGACTGAATTAGAGAGTGCAACTGGCATTCGTCAGCCGACCTTGTCCCAACAGATTGGTGTGCTGCGAGAGCAAAAGATTATTCAGTCTAGGCGAGACGGCAAGAACATATATTATTCAATCAGTAACCCAGTCGCGCTAGAGATGATACAGCTGCTTTATCAGCATTTTTGCACTTCAAAACGGTAGTTAGGCGTAGTCTTGTATCGCCTTGATACAGCCTTGCACAATGATATGACGTAGCTCTGCGTAATCGATAGAAACAATATACACATTGCCTTCTGGGTCTAGGTTTAACATGGGCGTGCCATTTTCTTTAAATTTAAATTCCCAGTGTTTCCCTTCGAGCACGACATCGGCGCGCACGTCATATAAGCAGTCAGCAACGGTTTCGATGGTGGATTTAGGGTGGTAGGGTTTTTTAAATGCACTGGTCAGAACCTCTTGATTATGATCTGAAATGAACTGATCGAAAAAAAATCTCACCGCATGTCGTGATTCGCAATTCTCTGGTGATCGCTGAAACAGCTTGCTCATTGTTTCGGTACAAATGACCAAAAAAACAGTTTTAAAGAGTATTGTTCTGGGCGGATGACATCAATGTCGTCAGCGATGCTGATGAGTCGTTGTGCTTGGTGCATCATGACGGTTGCAGGGTAGCGCGGATCGCTGGGTTTGTTTTTCTCGAGCGACTCCACAAAGCTTCTTGCAGCCTCTGGAGTGGCGAAGAAAGGTTTGTAAAAATCAATCCATGCGTTCATCGTAGTTTTCCCTGTTAATTGATATCGTTTTGATCGTTCATCAGGTATCTGGACGCGCACCTGCAGAGTCGTAAAATTATAGCGTATGCAGAGCTTCAATTTTGAGATTTTTGGAGTTTCACCCGATTCAGATTGGACGTCATCAATAGTCGATCTGGGTTTGCGCTGCGCTATCCTTAAATTTGAATTTGATATGGAGTTGATCCAGATCATGATGATTTTTGCTGGTTTAGCAGACTATCGTTGTAGATGGCGTTTCAGATAACAGACTGGGCGCAATGGACGAGCGCAAACTCGATGAAGTTTAACGATGGCTAGAGAGGTGATGCGATGTATGAAAATATAGGACGTATAGACAGATTGCTTCGGTTGCTTATTGGTCTGACTTTGATTGCTATGCGTGTATTGGGTATGGTTGGTCTGTGGGGTTGGATGGGTTTGATTCCAATGGCTACTGCTTTATTTAAGTTCTGCCCAGCTTATATGCTGCTTGGTATTAAGACTTGTAAGGTGGAACCCGAATTACATTAATAGCGCAGATTGTAGGCGCTATATTGTAGTGTGCATCAGGCACTGCGCCCTATTGATGACCTGATGCCTTTGATAACCCTAGACCACCATAGTGTGGGGTAGGGTTTTATTGGCGCCGTTGATCTAGAATCACCACTGTGATGAGGACGGCCTCCCATCAGATTGCGGATAGGCTATAGTATGAGGCTGGTGATTTCAGTCTAGCGTCTCGCTGGTCGAGTAACCACCGCTGCAGGTATTTCATAACTATTTGATTTTATTGATTAATTTATTTTCCTGCGCACATTGTCGCGGAATCAACGTAAATACTTTTGAGGGAAACACTCCATGTCCCAAGCGCCAACACCAGTCAGTATGCCTAACCCAGTGAAAGTGATGATGCGTGAGGGCCGAGTAGCCCTAGGCATGAATGTGCGTCTTGCCCGCTCGGGCGATATTGCGCGGATTGCTAAAACCACGGGACATGATTTTATTTTCATTGACGCTCAACATGCCTTGTTTAACTTGGAGACGATTGGTCATATCGCCCAAGCCGCATTGGGTTGCGGGATCGCACCGCTGGTGCGTGTAGGCAGTTGTGATGACCCTAATATTTCTGTGCTATTGGACAATGGAGTGACTGGCATTGTGTTTCCAGACGTCAGCAATGCTGAAGAGGCAAGGCGTGCGGTGCGACGTTCTAAGTTCCCACCGATCGGGCGTCGTTCGGTGGCTGGCGCATACTCGATTTTTGATTACCGATCAATGTCTACTGCACAATCAGTGCCAGCATTGCAAGATAATACTTTGGTGGTTTGTATGATTGAGAATCGTGAAGGTGTTGAGAATGTGGATGAGATTGCCGCGGTGCCTGGCGTTGATGTGATTCATGTTGGGGCAAATGATTTGTTAACTGCGATGGGTAAGCCGGGGCAGTTTGGTGACCCTGAGGGTGCTGCCGCAATTGAGAAAGTGATTGACGCTGCAGTGCGTCATGGCAAGATTGCTGGGGTTGGTGGTGACCGTAACTTGCCGCGGCAGATGGACTATATCCGTCGCGGTGCGCGATTTATTACAACCAATAGTGAGATTGCATTCTTAATGGCAGAGGCAACTCGAGTCACTACCGAACTACGCAAAGCCCAGCAAGAGGCAGGGGTGTAAGTTTTTCAGCTTGGCTTTTGCTGGAGTGCGGTATCTATAGGCTTACCACTGAATGTTCATCACATTAATTAAAATCATTGTGTAATTTTTAAAAAGGGTAGCGGGTATGAGTACATTAGTCTATTTGATGTTAACCACCGTTCAGGTCATGTTAGTCCTTGTTTCAGGTAGTAGCCTTGCTGCTGAGACTTACCCCAGTAAGGCAGTGCGGGTCATTGTGCCGTTCCCTCCTGGGGGCAGCAATGACATTGTGGCGCGGCAAGTAGCTGCAGAGTTGGCGAACCGTTTGGGGCAACAAGTGGTGATTGATAATCGTGGTGGTGCTGGCGGTATTATTGGCTCAGAGATTGCAGCCAATGCTCAGCCTGATGGTTATACCTTGTTGATTGCGTCGGTAGCGTTTGCTTATAATCCATCGATTTTTAAATCCCAAGTACGCTTCGATCCCGTCAAGTCGTTTGTGCCCGTTGCGTTGTTGGGCACTGGCCCCGGGGCGTTAACGGTCAGTCCGAAGCTAGCGGTGAACAGTACACGCGAGCTGATTGCCTTGGCCAAATCAAAGCCGGGGATTCTCACCTACGCGACTGCAGGTGTTGGTAGCTTTCAGCATCTTGGCACTGAGTTGTTTCGCTTAAGTGCCGGCATTGATATTTTGCACGTACCTTTTAAAGGCGGCGGTCCTGCAATGGCCGATGTGATTGCCGGAAATACTCAAATTACTATGGGTTCCTTGTTGCAGCTAATACCGCATATTCAGAGTGGTCGGTTGAAAGGCTTAGGCGTGGGCAGTTTGAAGCGTAATAGCGCTTTGCCCAACCTGCCGACGATTGCTGAAAGTGGTGTGCCTGGCTATGAAGCCAATAATTGGTGGGGGTTGTTAGCGCCTGCTGGACTGCCTGTAGCGATTTTGCGGCGCCTAGAAAATGAATTATCGAGCATTTTAGCAACACCTGAAATGCAGAAAAAATTTGATTCTCAAGGTGCGGAAGTCGCTTATATGAATTCTGTAACTTATAGCAAATTCTTGAAATCAGAGACTGTAAAATGGTCTAAGGTTGTACGTGATGCGGGTATCAAGGCTGATTAAGCATTGATGGCAGTGAATCATTTAAACAGTATTAGTTATTAGTGATTAGAGATTGCGAAATTAAAGATCGAGAATGTGATCTGAAATCATGTTAGGACATTTATGTCCACTTTTAAGAGGAGTATAGTCATGTCTCATGTCATTCGAGTACACCAATATGGTGGCCCTGAGCAGATGCAGTGGGAAGAGATCGAAGTCGGTAAGCCGGGTCCGGGTGAAGTGCGGGTGCGCAACACCGCAGTGGGTTTAAATTATATCGACACTTATCATCGTACCGGCCTGTATCCCTTACCCTTGCCATTGGTATTGGGCTCTGAGGGGGCAGGCGTGGTTGAGGCAGTTGGCCCGCGCGTGAAAGAGTTTAAAGTGGGCGATCGGGTGGCTTATGCGCAACCGATTGGTGCTTATGCAGAAGTCTTGATTCGTCCGGTAGCGCGCCTGGTGAAGATTCCTAAGGGGATTAGCGATGAAGTGGCTGCGGCGATGATGCTCAAGGGGATGACGGCATGGTATCTGTGTCGCCGGACCTACCGCGTCAAGGCTGGCGACACTGTTGTGGTGCATGCGGCTGCCGGTGGCGTTGGTCAAATTCTGTGTCAATGGATTAAGCATTTAGGTGGCACCGTGATTGGTACGGTCGGTAGTGATGACAAAGTGGCATTGGCTAAAAAAGTGGGCTGTAAGCATGTAGTGGTGATGTCGCGCGAGAAGCTCTCTGAGCGCGTTAAAGCGATTACCAAAGGCCGTGGTGTACCCGTGGTTTACGATGGGGTTGGTAAGGATACTTTTGCAGAGTCTCTGGATTGCTTAGCACCGCTAGGTATGATGGCGAGCTTTGGTAATGCGTCGGGTGCAGTGCCACCGGTGAACATTGGGATCTTGGCGCAAAAGGGGTCATTATTTTTAACGCGCCCAACTTTGATAAGCTATACCGCAAGTCGTGAAGATTTACTCACCGCGACACGCGAGTTGTTTGCTGTGGTCAAAAAAGGTGCAGTTAAAATTACGATTAATCAACGTTATGCACTCGCCGATGCAGCGCAAGCACATCGCGATCTCGAAGCGCGTAAAACCACTGGCTCCACGGTGTTAGTACCATGAGCCGTTTATTATTTATGCTCAGAGGTTTCCGATTTACACCCCTAGTGTTGTCCTGTGGTTTGGTGGGTGTTGCGTATGCCCAGCAAGCACCAGCGCCCGTAGTTGACTATGGTCGCGTGCTGATGCAAGGGCAGTTACGTACGGGTATTGCGTTGCGCGAACTGGATCGTGCACGCTATGCCATGTCACAAGCTGAGCAAGATGTGACTGCGGCTAATCAGTCGTATCAGGCGGCAGTTAATTTGCTCGCGCAACGTAAACAAGCGTTAGAGCAGGCGCAGCAGAGTTTTGTGGCAGCTAAAGAAAAATTTATTACAGCTCAGAAATCTTACGATGGTGCAATCAATGCCGTTGATGATGTTTACCGAGGAACCTCGGGAGTGCCAAAAAATACCGATCAACAGTCGAAATAAAAGTTTAAAGCAATCAGTTAGTTATGTGATTGCCAGAGGCAAACTTCGACTGAAGTTGGTGTTTGTCGCGCTAGGGTGACTGTTGTTGGTAGATTGTGATGCTCATGATTGCTTTGCCGTTTGTGTGATTTGATGATGGTGTTTTACAGTTTTGAATAAATTTCCATGCGGCACATGCATTGTAGTCAACCACGAGGGTCATCTCACGTTAAAATAGTGGTAGCGTACTTTCGCTGAGGATGGTTGCATTACATTTAAATTAATTAATCTGGAGAAATTATGAATAACTTTTTAAGTAGCATGCTTGCCGCCGGCTTGACGGCGCTGGCCTTAAATGCAACCGCACAGAATCAAGCGCCAACACCCGTGCCGGTACCGGTTCAAACGCCAGCTGCTGCTTCAGCACCTACCCAACGAGTTGTGACTGAGCCCGCTAAGGCAGCCCCAACAACAGCTCCAGCCCCAGAAATGAAAGCGGACAAGCCCGCTAAGAAAGCTAAAAAGAAAGCCAAGAAAGCTAAAAAGAAAGCCAAGAAGTCTAAGTCCGTAGCCACTGATCAGCAGCCCGCACCAGCACCAGCTCCTGGACCAGGGTAATAAGTAAAATTGGACATTGAGTAGCAAATGTTTAAGTCGAAAGCAGGTGCCTAGCGCCTGCTTTTTTTAAGCGCACACTACCGATTTATATTTCGAACTTGGTGCTACGCTCAATCGTTAAAACCTAAATCTCTATTAATAATTAATGCACTATATAGACTCTGCGAGTGGTGCCACCTATTCTGCTGATCAGCCCCGTTGGTGTGGTGCTGATGGTGCCTATTTGAATTTGGCACCGAGTGCAGGTCTGCGGCGAGAGCAAATTCGCACCCAAGACTCTACGCTTTGGCGCTATGCGGCGGCGATTGCGGTGGACCCGCTGCAGGCGGTTAGTCTAGGTGAAGGCAATACGCCCTTATTGGCGCGGTATTGGCATGGTGTGCGAGTGCGCTTTAAACTGGAATTTATGATGCCAACCGGCTCGTTTAAAGACCGCGGCATGACAGTGATGGTCAGCCACCTCAAAAATCTAGGGGTCGAAGCAGTGCTTGAGGATTCGTCAGGGAACGCTGGAGCATCGTTATCTGCCTATGCCGCTGCGGCACAAATCCATTGTCGAATTTTAGTGCCACAGACCGCCTCTTATCCCAAGATTGCTCAGATTGCTGCTTGTGGCGCGGATGTGGTGACCGTTCCAGGGAAGCGCCAAGCGGTAGCCGATGCCGCCTTAGCCATGAGCCAAGAGATTTTTTACGCCAGTCATAATTGGCAACCGTTTTTTATTGAAGGCACCAAGACGCTTGCCTATGAATTGTGGGAGTCTCTGGGCTTTCGTGCGCCAGATAATGTGATTACGCCTTTGGGCTACGGCAGCAATGTATTGGGTTTGGCTCGCGGGTTTGAGGAGCTGTTACGCAATGGTGAGATTTCGCGTCTACCTAGACTGTTTGCAGTACAGGCAGCGAATTGTGCGCCTTGTTATGCAACGTGGAAGGCGGGGTTGGAGACGCCTGTTTTGACCACAATCCGCCCCACTATCGCCGAAGGTATTGCTTCTTCCCAACCGACTCGACTCCGAGAGGTGGTGCAAGCAATACGGCAATCGGCAGGTGAAATCGCCGCAGTCACCGAGGGTGAAATTGTGGTCGCTCTTGGTGAGCTTGCCCAGATGGGATTTTATGTGGAGCCAACTTGTGCTTCGGCTGTTGCTGGCTTGAGTCAATGGTTAGAGAAGGGCGTAATTGGTGCAGATGAAGATACAGTAGTTGTGCTGACGGGTAGTGGGCTTAAAAGTGGCGAACGGATTGGTCAGTTGTTACACCTACAGCCACGCCTGCTCTAGTCATAGACGCGTTAGCGGGACACCTGATGCAACAAGTGCACCGCTAACGGTCTACTTTGCAATGAATACAGGAAGTATTGGAAAACTTTAATCATTACAAGGTAATGATTAAAGATCCCAATATTTTCAGATGGTTATCACTTTCCTGGGACAGCAACTTGGAGTATGCCGTGGTTGCCATCAATGGCAATAGTAGTCGCGAACGGGGCACTGCGTTGGCGCAAGGTTTCGATTGCCGCCATCTCCTTAGCAGTATCGCAAATGATGGTTTCATTCAAAGCGTTATGCCGCACGAACTCAAAGGAGGCACGCTCTACGGTATTACCTTTGAGCTCAACCCGCGCTAGCATGCCCAGCCAGTCGCCATGGGCGCGACCACCATGGCCGGTGTGAAACGAGAAGCTACCCAAGCCATAGAATATTGGCTTGCCTTTGTAGAGTTCTACAGGTAGCGAATAATGCGGTCCGTGACCAATGACAATATCAGCACCAGCATCGATGACCGCATGGCTAATCTCAGTCATGTATTCCAAAACCTCTTCGTGTAAACCCCAATGTTGAGAGGCAACCAAAACATCCACTTGCTTGCGCAAATCACTAATCTCTTGCACGTATTCAGCAAGATATTTTGGATCAGTCCAAGTCACAATCACGGGCGGTACGCCTGGGCGATTTGCTGGTGGAATTTCCGGGCGTGTTTTGTGTAAAGGTAATTGATAGGCAGTGATACCGCGCAGAGCGGCGACACCAGGTGAATGCTCTAGTGCTTCGTGGTTGGTTGGCCAATACACCGATGTGCGCTGAATAAAGCCGTATCTAACACCATTATGGGTGAGGATGACGGGTGCGCGCGCTTCACTACGGTTGAGCCCTGCACCGGTGCTGGGGATGTCTAAAGTTTTGAGCGCTTGAAGGGAGGCGGAGATTGCTTCGGTGCCGTAATTTACGTTGTTTGCGTTACCAATAGCAGCATAGCCGGCAATCTTAAGTGCTTGTCCGGCAGCGGGGCTGGCATAAAAACCCTCGTCCATTACAGATATTGCAGCAGGAGGCTGATAAAAGCAG
This sequence comes from uncultured beta proteobacterium, assembly GCA_903885665.1. Lineage (GTDB taxonomy): Bacteria > Pseudomonadota > Gammaproteobacteria > Burkholderiales > SG8-41. Next base: position 9,000 of record CAISJL010000023.1, read on the forward strand.
CACTCTAAATTGCCAAACAGCACATCAGCGCTATTGAGAGTGCTCGCGATTTGGCGAAACGGGATGGTGGCGTCGGTAACATTCATTAAGTTGATGTCACCGGTTAGCATCATCAAAGTGGAACTCATAGCAATTTCCTTAAAACATGGGAGTTGAATAAATCACCGCAGCGCTATAGAGCTGTGGTTAACCTTAGGCGATGTTGTAGCGTGCTTGCGATAGAAGCGCAAGTGTAGTGTGTGCTTCATGACTCAGCCAATAGGTTTATTGCTTACGCTAAAGCGCATATAGAAACACCTGATAGTTAAATTTTTCTAATCTGAAGAGTGATAAAATTTATATTGCAAAGCAACAAAAAAGATTGACTTTCGTAGGGGTTCGGGCAAAATAGGAACTGTGTTGGGTGTCTTTTCAGACATCGGCACATGTCCTCCAAAACCTCCTCCTTTGGTGGAACTTAAGCGCAACCCTTTAGGGTTGCGCTCTTTTTTTGTGCATATTGCAATGCGTCATTGTAGCCTAATCTTTTTAGGATGTGGATCTTCAGGCTAGATTATTTGTTAATCGAAATGAAAGCTAATTAAACCCTAAAGATGAGAGCTCTGGTTTTTGTATGAATACCAATAGTTGCCCATGCTTGACATATTATTTTTTACATTGCACAATGTGAACTGTGTTGGGTGTCTTCTCCAGACATCAACACCTTGTCCTCCAATACCTCCTCCTTTGGTGGACTTTTAACGCGACTCTGATGAGTTGCGTTTTTTTTTGCATATTCTGCGAATTGATTATGCGGCACTGCATCAGTGGTTTGCTATACTTAAAGACTTGCCAGAACATCAGGATTAATTATTAATCTATTCACAGTGGATAATCTGTGTTCGAGGTAGTTTGAGATGCAGTTGGTAATTTAAGCGCTAGCGATTGCTTGGCTTATTGCGCAGGATATGCGTATGGGTCACTTGTGGGGCTCGTCCTCTACAATGCAGAGTGGTTGGGTTGTTAGGTTAGGTTAGAGCATTGGCATTGACTCTGGTCAAGGAGAATTTGCTATGTGGTGTATTAGATTGGGCGACTTGTAGGCATAAGGCGCTTTCCTGCTCATGATGAGCACAATATTAAAGCGGATTAAAGCAATGAAAATTCATGAATATCAGGCCAAAGAATTATTGCGGCAATATGGTGTAGTCACGCCACGTGGAATTCCTTGTTTCAGTGTGGATGAGGCAGAAGCGGCAGCGAAGACTTTGGGCGGTAGCGTCTGGGTTGTTAAAGCACAAATTCATGCCGGCGGTCGCGGCAAGGGTGGTGGTGTCAAAGTGGCCAAGTCCATGGCGGATGTGAAGAGCTATGCCAGTAGCATTTTGGGTATGCAATTGAAAACCCATCAGACTGGACCAGAAGGCCAGAAGGTGCGGCGGCTATTGGTGGAAGAAGGTGCAGACATCAAGAAAGAACTCTACGTCGGTCTTGTAGTTGATCGCGGTACGCAGCGCGTAGTGTTGATGGTCTCAAGTGAAGGCGGTATGGATATTGAAGAAGTCGCAGCACATACCCCTGAGAAAATTCATAAAGTGGCGATCGATCCGGTATTAGGCTTAACCGATGCAGATGCCGATGACATGGCGCAAAAAATTGGTGTGCCAGCCGCCTCTGTGCCGCAAGCCCGCGCTATGTTACAAGGCTTGTATAAAGCCTTTGATGCGACCGATGCCTCGTTGGCTGAAATTAATCCACTGATCTTGACCGGTGATGGTCGCGTCATCGCACTCGATGCGAAAATTGATTTCGATGGTAACGCGCTATTCCGTCATCCTGAATTGGTCGTTTTGCGCGATGTTGAGGAAGAAGATCCTGCAGAAGTTGAAGCCTCAAAGCATGATTTAAACTACATTCAACTCGAAGGTAACATTGGTTGTTTGGTCAATGGCGCGGGACTAGCGATGGCTTCTATGGATATCATCAAGCTATACGGTGGTAGCCCAGCTAACTTTCTAGATGTCGGTGGTAGTGCGACTGCTGAAAAAGTGACAGAAGCATTTAAAATTATGTTACGTAATCCCGAACTCAAAGCCATTTTGGTTAATATATTTGGCGGGATTATGAAGTGCGATGTGATCGCGCATGGCATTGTTGCTGCGGCTCGCCAAGTCAGTTTGAGCGTGCCTTTAGTAGTCAGACTGGAAGGCACTAACGTAGATTTGGGCAAGAAAATTCTAGCCGATTCTGGTTTGCCCATTATCTCAGGCAATAACATGGCAGATGCTGCACAAAAAGTTGTCGCAGCAGCGAAAGGAGCACACTAATGTCTATTCTCATAAATAAAGATACACGGGTGATGACCCAAGGGATTACTGGTAAGACTGGGCAATTCCATACCAAAACCGGCAAGGAGTATGCCAATGGTCTGAATTGTTACGTTGCTGGGGTGACCCCTAAAAAGGGTGGCCAGAAATACGAAGGCATTCCAATTTTTGAATCGGTTAAAGATGCTAAATCTGCAACTGGTGCTAATGTATCGGTTATTTACGTACCCCCTCCTTTTGCTGCTGCAGCAATTGAGGAGGCGGTTGATGCCGAGTTAGATTTGGTCATTTGTATCACCGAGGGTATTCCGGTGCGCGATATGATTCGTCTGAAGTATAAGATGGAAAAAAACAACAGCAAGACGTTGTTGATTGGACCAAATTGCCCGGGCGTGATTACCCCAGATGAAATTAAAATTGGGATCATGCCAGGACACATTCATAAGCGTGGTCCGATTGGCGTGGTTTCTCGCTCAGGCACCTTGACCTATGAGGCTGTCGGTCAGTTAATGGAGATTGGCTTAGGTCAGTCGTCTTGCGTGGGTATTGGCGGTGACCCAGTGAATGGTCTCAAGCACATTGATGTCATGCGTATGTTTAATGACGATCCGCAAACTGAAGCGGTGATCATGGTTGGCGAAATAGGCGGCTCCAATGAAGAAGAGTGTGCCCGTTGGATTAAAGCTAATATGAAAAAACCTGTGGTGGGGTTTATTGCTGGTGTGACAGCGCCCGAAGGCAAGCGAATGGGGCATGCGGGTGCGATCATCTCAGGTGGCAAAGGCACTGCTGAGGAGAAATTGGCAGTGATGGAAGAGTGTGGTATCCGTACGACAAAAAATCCCGCTGAGATGGGCAAGCTACTTAAGTCAGTATTACGTTAATTGGTCAGGTATTGACCTTTTGTAGAAGATTTCGGACGCTGCGCTCAGTGCTTGGGGCGCATTGTCCGAATCGAGCTTTCAAAAGGCGGAAGAAAATAATAGATTTAAATCGTCGTGGTAACGAGACGAAAAAATGAGTCAGGTAGAACAAAAATAAAGTATAGTCATTGCATCCGTTGTGAATAACCAAGAATATAACCGAGGTTTGAAGGTAAGTGCTATCGGTTAACCATCGTAGCAGTGACGTGTATCAGTTAATCAGCAATTGGACATCCGTATCTAGTCGTCAGCACTCAGTTGAGGAGGGGTTGTTGGACTGCAGGCGCAGATCTCATTTGCAATAGAAGATCTGACCAGCGCAATCTGTGATCATTGATTGATCCAGATTAGCCATGGTTTTAGCAGAACACCAACACCGTATTGCTTTGATTTCAAATGTGGTTGTGTTCATTACTGTCGAGGAGAATTGCATCATGGCGTTGTCTGATATTGAAATTGCCCAAGCGGCGAAAATGCAGCGTATCGTAGCAGTGGCTCATCAACTAGGGATTCCCGAGGATCATCTGGTGCCCTACGGTCATTACAAATCTAAGGTGTCCTTAGAATATGTAGACTCTTTGAAAACAAATAAAAACGGCAAGCTGATTTTAGTCACGGCGATCAGTCCAACGCCAGCCGGTGAAGGCAAAACCACCACCACCGTTGGCTTGGGTGATGCACTTAATCATATTGGTAAAAAAGCGGTGATTTGCTTACGTGAGCCGTCTTTAGGCCCTGTATTTGGGGTCAAGGGTGGTGCTGCGGGTGGTGGCTATGCGCAAGTCGTTCCGATGGAGGATATTAATTTACATTTCACCGGTGATTTTAGTGCGATAGGTTTGGCTAACAACCTACTCTCTGCCATGATTGATAATCACATCAGTCATGGCAATGCTTTAGGCATTGATCCGCGCCGTATTACTTGGAAGCGGGTAATGGACATGAATGACCGCGCGCTACGCGATATTGTTGTGTCATTGGGCGGTACCGCTAACGGCTATCCCCGTGAAGATGGCTTTGATATCGTAGTGGCCTCAGAGGTGATGGCGATATTTTGCTTGGCGACATCGTTAAAAGATTTGAAAAATCGACTCGGAAATATCGTGTTTGGTTACACTCGTGAGGGCAAGGCCTTGCATGCAAGGGATTTGAATGCGCATGGTGCAATGACGGTCTTGCTAAAAGATCAGCTGGCCCCCAATCTTGTACAAACACTAGAGAACAATCCGGCATTTATTCACGGTGGACCATTTGCGAATATTGCCCATGGTTGCAATACCGTCATTGCTACACAGACAGCTCTTAAGCTTGCTGATTATGTGGTGACAGAGGCGGGCTTTGGTGCAGACTTAGGTGCAGAGAAGTTCTTAGATATTAAGTGTCGCAAAGCGGGTCTGAAGCCAGCAGCGGCTGTGATCGTGGCGACAGTACGCGCGCTCAAGCATCATGGGGGTGTCGATAAAACTCAACTTAATGTGGAGAATATCGCAGCCCTTGATAAAGGCATGGTGAATCTGGAGCGCCATATTCACAATGTTAAAAATGTCTATGGTATCCCGTGTGTAGTTTCCATTAATCGATTTACTGCCGATACTGAAGCTGAAATGCAATTGCTGACAGCACGCGTAGAAAAATTAGGCGTGCAAGTTGTTGTAGCAAATCATTGGGCGGAAGGAGGTAGAGGTGCGGCTAATCTGGCTCATGTCGTAGTTGGGTTGTGCGATCAACCTTCTGCGCCGACTTTTGTCTATGAGGATAGCGACCCCTTATGGGACAAAATGAAGAAAGTAGCAACTAAAGTATATGGTGCTGCTGACATCTCGGCTGATAGTAAAGTACGCAATCGAATCAAGGAGTTGCAGGAGGGCGGTTATGGTCACTATCCAGTGTGTGTGGCCAAAACCCAATCTTCATTCTCAACCGACCCCAGTTTGCGTGGTGCACCATCAGGGCATATCGTGAATATTCGTGAAGTACGCCTAGCTGCAGGTGCAGAGTTTATTGTCATGGTCTGCGGTGACATTATGACTATGCCTGGCTTGCCCAAAGTGCCCTCGGCGGAGAAAATTGATTTAACTGATGATGGTAAGGTGGTTGGTCTATTCTAAATTGCGTTTGAGCTAAGGCTGACCCGACCAATTAACAGCTGTTGTTGATCGGGGGGGAGATCGTGTATATTTCGAGGCAGGAAATTAATTCTATGATCTGGCCGAATGATGGACTCAATTGATTCTAGGGTCATGCTAGAGTCATTCTTGCATGATTGCTAAACACTGCATTGTAGAGTGGAGTTATCACGGCCGATTAAAATGAGCGACGGTAATTTATTTAATGAAAGAAGTGATTTATGGACATGTTAAACAGTGCTGAGTTTTGGTTGGGTCTATTGCAGATTACGTTAATTGATATTGTATTGTCTGGAGACAATGCCGTAGTGATTGCATTGGCAGCGCGCTCGCTACCCCAAGAACAACAGAAAAAAGCAGTGATGTGGGGTGCAGGTGCGGCGGTGATTTTACGGGTTCTGCTCACCATAATTGCAGTTCAATTACTAACGATGCCGTACTTGAAAATTATCGGTGCTGCTTTGCTGTTTTGGATTGCAATAAAATTATTAATCCCTCAAGACGACGAGGCTAATATCGATAGTGCGGATAGCCTGATGAAAGCGATTAAAATTATTTTGATCGCCGACTTTGTCATGAGTTTGGATAACGTGATTGGTGTTGCTGCGGCTGCTAAAGGCAATACGACGTTGTTGGTGTTGGGCTTGGCGATGTCGATACCCATGGTCATTTTTGGCGCAACATATTTGATGAAGCTGATGGAGCGTTGGCCGATTATTATCACCATTGGTGCAGGTTTGCTGGGTTGGGTAGCTGGTGAAATGTTGATGACCGACCCTGTGTGGGCTGAATGGATTAAACAGAACTTACAGTGGGCGCGTGTCTATTTCTTAGGTTTTGAAATTGGCTTGGCTCAAATAATGGGTGCAGTAGGTGTGGTATTGACCGGCAAGTATTTGGCGAGCAAGTCAGGCGATGCAGATTCGACTGCTGAGACTGAGCAACCGCCAACGAATAGCTAGCGTATTGCACATCCCCTTGCTTTGACTTGATCGGGGCAGGGGGATGGGTGAAAAGTTTTACTTTAGCAGTTGCAGTTTTGCTAGTGCTGTATTA
>CAISJL010000024.1 GCA_903885665.1 uncultured beta proteobacterium
ATTCACGAAGGCATCAAGGAAGCCGATGCAGGCGAATTCGCAACCGACAAGCAGGTCAAAGCGGTATTTGCCAAATACAGCGCTTGATCCATGTTGATCAAGTGGACCAAGACAGCGCTCGCTTCTGTGGATGAAATCGCTGGCTTCATCGCCAAAGACAACCCGACCCGCGCCACCAGCTTTGTACTGGAGTTGCAGGCCGCGGTGACCAAACTTCAGGCCCATCCTGGCATGGGACGGGCTGGCCGCGTCCCCGGCACGCGCGAGCTGCTCCTGCACAAGAACTACATCGCCATTTACCGCGTGCGTGGCGACGATGTTGAAATTTTGAGATTGCATCACGCAGCCCGAAATCTATGACCAGCCGGGTCAACCTAACCATATAGAGATATTGTTGGGTTAGTCAGGACCGGAAATCGCTATTCCCGTTCCGTTTGCCCTCTGGTAGCACCCCACCACCAATAAAGAAAAAAGCAACCCATAAGGGTTGATTTTTTTTGCCTACTACCGCGTGTTTGCACAGGTTCTTGCGGACTGCGGAGAGCGCCAAATCCATTTAACAAAGTCCCTCTAAAGCGCTCTTGCAAAAAAGTGCCTGTCATTGCACGAACTGAGGCGGGTCAAATGCAGTGACCCGTGGCAATTTACCAACAAACAACTCAACCTCCACCAAGGTCGTGTGCGCACTACAACCTTGTGTCCATCTGGAAGTACCTTTATCAATGGTCAATACATTAGGATTACCATGCTTTTCTAAGGAATTATCCTGCGCTAAATCAAGCGGATCAAACCATGCTCCGGTAGGCAGCACTACCACACCAGGGCGAATACCCTCATCAATTTTTACGCCCGCTAAGCATGCGCCGCGGTCATTAAAGACGCGGACAACATCACCAGCATTAACGCCACGTGCAAATGCATCCACAGGATTCAAAGTTATCGCTTCACGCCCTTGAATTTTCTCAGCAAGGCTGACACAACCATGATCATATTGACTATGCAATCGAGTAGCTGGTTGGGGTGAAATTAAATGTAGCGGATATTTTTTAGCAAGTGGACTACCTAACCATTCAAAGGGTTCAAACCATGCAGGGTGACCCAGGCAATCGTGATATTTAAATGCAGCAACAGTTTCAGATGTGATTTCTATTTTCCCCGATGGGGTCGGCAGCGGATTCGCCTCGGGATCATCACGAAATGCTTTTAATAGCACAACAGGTCGCACAGGCTCCGGCATCTCAATCAACCCTTGCGACCAAAACTCATCAAAGGACGGCAGCTGAATATCCCATTTTTGGGCTCGTACTGCAGACTCATCATAAAGGTAACGCAACCACTCATCAGCAGTCCGACCCTCTGTAAACTGTTGATGGGTTGACAATCTCCTTGAGAGCTCAGTGAAAATATCATAATCACTGCGCGATTCAGCCACTGAGTTAATGGCACGCTTCATCGCAATCATGTAACGATCACGACTACTGGAACCAATATCATCTCTCTCCAGCATAGTGTTTGCGGGCAAAACAATATCTGCGAATTTGGCATTAGGGTTCCAATATTGCTCGTTCACCACAATCGTTTCAGGCTTGCTGCGCCAAGCTCGCATAAAGCGATTCAAATCTTGATGGTGATGAAATGGGTTACCACCAGCCCAATAAATAAGTCGTATGTCTGGGTAAGTGCACGACTGCCCATTAAAATCATATTGAGCACCTGGGCTTTCTAGCATGTCAGAAATGCGGGCTACCGGTATAGGCGTTCTGACTGGGTTTTGGCCTTGCGGCAACACAGGCCCTGAAAACGGATAGGCATGCGCACCTTCAATACCTACCGGCCCATAGGCCAGCGCAAAGCCTCCGCCTGGGGTTCCAATTTGACCGAGCAAACAAGCTAGCGTAATCGCCATCCAATAAGGTTGCTCGCCGTGTGCGCCACGCTGTAGCGACCACGCCACATTAATCATCGTGCGCCGACTGGTCATCTGCCCTGCCAATGTAGTGATAACTTCTGGTGCGACCTCACATATCGAAGCCGCCCACTGCGCAGTTTTCTCTACGCCATCAATCTCGCCAAACACGTATTTCCGGAACGGTTCGAAGTCTGTGCAATATCGCGCTAAAAAGGCTTTATCATGTTTATGATGCTGAATAATTGTATGCGCAAGACCCAACATTAAAGCGGTATCAGTATTGGGTCGTAATGCAACCCATTGCGCTTGTGGTTGGGTAACTAAGTCATCACGAATTGGTGACACATTAACGAACTTTACACCAGCGCTGGCAAGTCGTTTAAGCATAGGGCCAACTTGATGCTGACTAATACCACCGGCATTAACCTGTGAATTTTTTGTAGGCACTCCTCCAAATGCCACTAGTAATTCACAATGCTGCTCTAATGACACCCAGGGTGTTTGCTGTGAACGCATTGCATCCATATCCATCAAGATGCGGGGCAACATAATACGCGCAGCGCCTAAGCTATAAGTGCCCACGTGCGCAACGTATCCACCAATGGTATTCATAAAGCGATGCACTTGACTTTGGGCATGATGGAATCGACCCGCACTCGACCAACCATACGATCCTGCAAAAATTGCATTGTTACCAAAATCTGCAACAACTCGCTTCAGCTCTGCAGCAACCAGATCTAGGGCTACATTCCAACTGACATTAACAAAGGGATCCAAGCCTCTTTGATGACGCTGAGCACCTGGACCACCCTCAAGATAACTCTTACGCACCGCCGGATATTTTATACGTAGTGGTCCTTGAACTGTGCCCAACAAACCTTGTCCAATCAAAGAGGGGTCTGGGTCGTGTGCAAAAGGTGTAACACCAGTGATTACGTCGTTATCCACAGCGATGTCGTAGACACCCCAATGCGTTGAAGTCAGCATAGTAGTTTGAGCACCCATAAAAAAGTAATTATCAATCTAAGGCAGTATAGCGCCTAGATAGTTTGTGCGGGCGCAGCAAAGATTAATGATTCGTAAGAATCAATCTACATCATCACTATTTAAAATAAGCTAAAGTGCTGGCGCAAGCCCAACATCAATATCGGACTACTCATACCACCGGCACGAACAGACTGCATCTGACCGATGCCAATCACACCATCTAAACCCGCAGCAATCGGATAACCTAAGTTTAATTGCATTGAAGCGACACTGCCTCCTCGAGTGTTAATACCACCACCTGCAGCCGCGCCTAGAGTCAACTCTGGATTTAAATACCAAGACCCTAATGAGTAATACAGTCCCCATCCTAATTGACCACCTGCAAATCCACCTGCATCACCTTGAAAAGCAGTAGAAGCACGTCCTAGCAAATACTGATGAGGGCTCATTGCACGTTCAAACTGCAAGTCCATCAACCAGAGATCATCATAATTATTCACCTCCGTTTTACGTAACTTTGAGTTGCCCATAATTTGAGTCAAACTCGGGCGCAATCTCCATTGACTGCGGCTATGACTATTGGATGGCGTAGACAAACCTGGCTTGTCTTGCCAATGTATTGCGGCGCCTAAGTAATTCGCTTGAAATGCGCCTTGGGAATGTAATCGGCCAGCATCTAAAACGATAGCCCAAGATGGAGTCAACGAAACCTTCACTCCGGCTCCGGCTTGCAGCAATAAGCCGCCACCCGTATTGACAGCACCACCACCGCCAGTTCCAACTCCCGCATCTACAAACATTGCAACATTGTTTGTTGATTGGCTTATGTAACGGCGCACGCCCAAGACCCAGTCGGCATAACCCTGAGCATTACTTGTAAACGCACCCATCGTTTTAAGAGTTGGCCGCCATGGCGAATGAGCAATTGAAAACTCAGCCTCTATACCTATTAAATCAATCGCAGATGAGCCCTTTGCTTGAGGCTTATACAAAACCATACGCGGAGAAATGTCTAATAATTTTATTTGCAGTGGATTATCTATCCATTCTGCATCAGAATATCTAGACTGCGGAGTGTGTATACCAAAATCGATTCTGCGTTGAAATGCCAACTCTGCACTAGAGGCATTGATCTGCGATCCTGCAACATTCATACGTCCCAATCCCAACAGCACGTCCCAACCGGGTAAACCAAACTCATTTAAATGCCGACCCATGGCCAAGCGAGCCCGCGTAGTCAGTCCATCGCCAGGCACTTGCGCAGCCCCACCGCCGCCGCCCACAAAAAAACTACCATCCATGAAGTAAGACTGATTCAAAGAAATAGATCGTCCAAACTCTATACCACCAATATACAATCCACCCGCATTTCCAAGTGCAGCCGAGTAAACAGAACCACCAATATAATAACCATCTGACAATGGGCGCAATAAGCTCCAAGTCACGCCGCCTTGCATCGTCGATGCATTAGTCTCTAAACGATCAATGCCCATCCGAAAAATTAATCCAGGATCGGATGCGCTCTCGCGCTGATCTTGCGCAATACCCATCGAACAATTAAACAAGGTACAAGCAATCGTAACAACAACAGTCAGTAGGCGCATAATTTGAGTTATAAAAATATTATTATGGGTAACATTCATATCGATTATAATCATTGGAAGTTGTAAACAATTTTTACTCAAAATATATTAGTTATCATTTATTAATTATCATTTATTGCTTACTATTTAGCAAAAAATAAATCCAATAAACACAATAAACAGTAAATACAGTAAATAGTAGTTATATACTTTCAACCTTAATTAGGCAAGATACCCCTACAAGCGCCAATAAAACACTTCTTTCATGCAAAATTTGATAGCTATTCAGATAATTCATATGCTAGGAATTCGATTTGAAATGTGAAGTTCTTGTCATTGGCGCAGGGCCTGCCGGTAGTGCTGCCGCACGTACCCTTGCACAAAATGGTGTGGATGTTTTGCTGATTGATCAACACCCGCTTGGCAGAGATAAAGTATGCGGCGACGGACTCATCCCCGATGCCCATGCGGCATTGCGTAAACTCGGCCTGTGGAACCAGGTTGCTGATCAGGCGCTACACTTACCCACCCTAGAGTGCATTGGACCACGCGGCGGCCAAATCAAAGTGCCCGGTCAATTAGCGGTTTTACCACGCCAGGTTCTTGATAAACTGTTATGCCTTGGCGCACAAGACGCTGGCGTTCGATTTGTCTCTGGCGTGAAATTCCAATCAACCATTCAAGATGGCTCTGGATCCGTTTGTGGAGCGCATGTTGAAATTAATGGCAATCCCCATGAGATCAATGCTAAACATGTAATCTTAGCAACCGGTGCACAGAGTGCCGCTTTAACTGCAGCGGATCTGTGCGAGCGCACCGCCCCCAGCGCCGTTGCGCTACGCTGTTATATAGAAGCACCATCCTTAGCAGCAGATTGGCAATACATGTCTATTGTATGGAGTCAATTGATACGCCCTGGATATGGGTGGATATTCCCAGGACCAAACGGTATCTTTAATGTTGGAATCGGACTATTTAATCAACAGAAATTAAACAAAAAAACCAAGCCAGCGACATCGCATAAATACCTATCCCTAAAAAATCAAGGTCATGCCCGCGAGCATGAGCCACAACGTCGCCTTGGAAATCTACGAAATATTTTTGAACGATTTATTGAACAACACCCGCCATTAGTAACGCTGTTGCAACAAGGCAAAATTATTAGCGAAGTCAAAGGCGCACCACTGCGTTGCGGACTCACTGGGGCGCGCTGGTCACGTCCAGGCTTGCTCGCTATTGGAGACGCGATTGGCAGTACTTATGCGTTTACTGGCGAAGGCATAGGTAAAGCCATGGAAACCGGAATCTTGGCAGCTGAGGCGCTCATCAAAGCTCGACAACAAAACCACTCCCCAACACAAACTTGCCTACAATACGAACAAGGCCTTCATGCGCTTTTACCCCAATTTAATTCATACGCAAGAGCAAATAGCGTCAATGAGTATCCATGGTTAGTTGATGTAGTCATATGGCGCGCACAAAAAAGCCCACGGCTTCGACAGAGCATTGCCAGCATTTTAAGCGAACAAAATAATCCTGGTCGACTATTCACTTTGAAGGGGGTGAAGCGCTTATTATTGGATTAATTGAACACCATAAATACCGATCTGATTGATTGACAAGCTGCACACACACCCTAAAGTTTCACATGCGCAACAGAAAATAATACTGGAAATTGCGATTACTCAAAGAAAAACAGAAAAATCGCATCTAGAAGCATTACCAACCCAATCAATTAATTCAGCAATCAAGCGTTCAATAAAAACACTACAATAATATACTTGGACTGGATTGCGCCCTCAATAATCACTGCATCAGTTACACTATAGGTCAATCGCAATTAAAAACTAATACTAGTTTTATACATTCAAAGAAAGACTTTATGGGTGATTATACAAACATGTCTGCTTACTACGATGTAATCATGACATCAGGTTATTACAACTATCCAAAAATCGTTGATGCGTTGCTGCACCACGGCAGCATTAATAGCGTCCTAGAAATAGGGTGTGGCACAGGCTTAATTTTAGAAGAGTTTGCAAGCCGTCAACCCCAAGCAACGATGACTGGCATAGATTTAACAGCATCTATGCTGAAAATTGCCGAGGACAGACTCAAACATTTTCCTAATATTTCTTTGTCACAACAAAATATTATCCAGTTACAGTTAACTCAAAAATATGAACTTGCATACTCCTATGGAGGAGTTTGGTACTTTGTGATAGACGGCGATAATGAACCCTTCATGGTCAGTCATTTGGCCAAAGACGCTGACAACCACAACGGTCTACAACAACTAACAGAACATATTGAGTCAAACGGACAATTACTCTTAGGTGTTCAAGGACCACATTTTGATTATGAAAAAGTCATTACTAACGGCATGACTTACTCACAAAAAATATTGCCATGTGATGATGGATTTATCAAAAGCTATTACTTAAGCGATGCCAGCACTGTTGTGATGTCTCAAACCATACACTACCGAACCTACAGCTTTCCAGAGGCACTAAAATTATTAGCGCAATACGGCTTTCATTATCAACACAGCGCCATCAAACAACCACAATTTCTTGAGTTCCGTAAACAATAACCAATATAAGACTGCACGCTCTGTTCCTAAGGGCGCGACAATACAGTCCTATAACTGACTTGCAAAAGTCTCCTCCCAATATTTAAATTATTATGACCTCAAAACCTCAGTTGTGTTTTATCGGTGTTGGCAATATGGGCAACCCAATGGCTGAAAACCTACTCAAAGCAGGTTTTCCAATGACTGTTTTCGACCTCAATAAAGACAAAGCCCAAAATCTTATCTCGCTTGGCGCGAAGTGGTCACCATCGATTGCCGAAGGCGTTGCCAACGCACACGTCATCATGACTTCACTGCCCGGCCCGGCCCAGGTTGAAGATGTCATGTTCAGTCAATCTGGTGTACTTGAACACATTAAACCAAGCGCAACCATTATTGACACGTCGACAAGCTCTGTAGAACTTGCCCAACGTCTATTTAGAACTGCCATATCAAAAAATGCATACTATCTAGAAGCGCCAGTCACTAATGCAGTGGATTTTGCTGCTTTAGGTCGACTATCTATCTTTGTCGGTGGTGCAGAAGATTGTTTTAAACGTCATCAGTCGATATTCGAAGTGATTGGCGAAAAAATATTTTATGTGGGTCCAGCTGGCAATGGCGCCACCATCAAACTGCTCACCAACTTGCTATGGTTTGTTAGTGCTGCTGCTATCGGCGAGGGCCTCATGCTAGGCGCTAAAGCCGGAATACCTCTAGATACTGTTTGGGCTGCAATTAAATCGAGCGCAGGCAATAGCTGGGTTGCTGAACATGATGTGCCTTCGATATTTGCCGGTCACTATGACCCGAGCTTCTCCCTGGCACTGTGCTGTAAAGACCTCAATCTCATCAATGAAATCGCCAAACAACAAGGCTACTCACTCACCATGGGTGCGCTTGCCCAATCATTGTTTGCTGATGCAATGGCAAAATATGGTGAGTCTGCTGGTGAGCTGTATGTGGCACGATTACTAGAAGAGCGCGTCGGCCTGCTATTGCGGCCCCCACTTGGTATACCCCTCACAACCCCAGACTCGAAAAACCACCTTAAATAGAGAATTTGATATGGCTCACTCAAAACAATCAGACTTAATGCGTGAGGCACATTTGCATATGCCGCAGGGTGTCGCTGAGAACTATCGCTACTGGGGCGATGACCGTACTGTATTTATCAAGGAAGCAAAGGGCTGCTACCTAACCGATTGTGATGGCAAGCAATTTGTTGATTTCCGCTTAGGTTATGGACCAATCATACTCGGTTATCGAGACTCCAGAGTTGATCAAGCTGTGGTTGAGCAAATCACCCAACGCGGAACGTTATCTGGATTCTCAACTGCACTAGACATCACAGTCGCCAAACAAATTAAAGCGCTTTGTCCAAATATCGATTTAGTACGATTTGCAAATTCCGGCACTGAGGCAGTTATGGGCGCGGTGCGTACGGCACGCGGCTACACTGGCCGCAACCGTATGGCTATTGTCGAGGGCGGCTTTCATGGACTCTATGACGAAATGATGTGGAAGTCTGATGTTGAACACTGGAGCCCTGAAAAACAAGCTAACCCTTCTATCATCCCTTTTGGCGCTGGAATCCCCGATAACAGCAGAGCGCTTGTAGACATCATTCCATTAAATAGCTACGAAGCACTAGACCATCTATTCAAAACACATCAAGACAGTATCGCCTGTATCGTATTGGAACCGATTATCGGTAACTGCGGCAGCATATCCGCAGAACCAGACTGGTTGCAATACCTACGCAATCAATGCAATGAACATGGCACACTACTTATTATTGATGAAGTAAAAACTGGCTTTCGAGTTGCCAAAGGTGGTGCCCAGGAGCTCTATGGCATCCATGCCGATCTAACGACTTATGCAAAAGCAATGGGCAATGGCTATCCGATTGCTGCTTTTGGTGGCCGTAGAGAAGTCATGGGGGTTGTTGGTTCCCACGCTGGTGGCGTAGTGCATGGGGGTACATATACTGCAAACTTAGTCGCTTTAAGTGCGGCGCATGCGACATTAAAAATTCTATCCGACACCGATGCCCTCAGCACTATAAACAGTGTTGGCACAGAGATTCAAAAAGTCCTGGGTCGAGTTTTTAGCGCTGCCGGCATAGCACACACCTTTGCAGGTCCACCGGCCATGTTCGGCATTCATTTCACCCCCTATGTTCCCAATAACTACAGAGACTGGCGTATTACCGATAGTGCGTTATATCAGCGCTTTGCATGGCATTTAATCGATTTAGGAGTCATGCTAGAGCCTGACTCTCGTGAGCCTTGGTTTATTTGCGAGGCGCACAAAAGTATTAATCTAGAATGGCTAGAAGACGTGGCTAGCCAAGCAATAAAGCTCGCATGCAACAAGTCCTAAAGTTCTAGATGGGGCTTGATGCAAAATCAAACTTGAATCGATGTACTTTTATCCAGATTGCCAACACTCCCGCATCATTCTAGCAACTTCTAGAAAATGAAGTTGCCAGATGAGGGAGTTTAATTAATTAAGCAAGCACACGCAGAGGTAGATCAATAAAAAATCACCCTACAAAGCTATAGGTTCATGCGATTGAGCCACATACTCCAAACAATCGCGGCTTAATTCTGAAACATGATTGCAGCCCAAATAGGCCATAGTGCGGCTAATTTCTTCTTTGTAGAATTGTATCGCTCTTGCTGCACCAGCTTGTCCACCTACTGTAGTACCCCATAAGGTAGTGCGTCCCACCATTACCAACTTAGCACCAATTGCTAATGCTTTAACAACATCGCTACCACGCCTGAAACCGCTATCCACGATTACTGTGGTCTTGTGCCCTACAGCATCCACGATAGCGGGTAGCGCTTCGATAGGCGCCATTGAACTGTCAAAGTTACGGCCACCATGATTAGACACAATAACGCCATCTGCGCCATTAGCAATCGCCAATTCAGCATCTTTGGCCGTTAGTACTCCTTTGACCAACAACTTACCTGGCCACATCTCACGCAAAACTTGAAGATCTTGCCAAGACAGTGAGTCATTTTTAGTTTTACGCTCTGCTGCAGAAACGTGGGTTAGGCGTTCCTTCATATCCGTGGGGTAGTTTTCGCGGCGCGGCATTCCAGTAGTCAACCAATAACGCATAAGCACCTGAAAGAACCATCCCGGTCTTGCTAAGACTGCAGCAGTATTACGTCGATTATATGAGAACGGGACTGTGTAACCATTACGCGTATTGTATTCACGATTAGTGTTCACTGGACCATCGACAGTCACAACTAGCGCCTCAAAGCCAGCATTCTTGGCGCGCTCAACCAAGGTATGCGACATTTTCACATCAGACCACATATACAACTGAAACCATAATGTACCACCAACAACTCGCGCAACCTCTTCCATACTTGTTTGCGAGCCGGTGGCCAACGTGAAAGGAATCCCAGCCGCCTTTGCAGCACGCGCTAATTCCAACTCTCCTTTGTACCACAGCATTCCAGCAGGACCTGTGGGCGCGATACCAATGGGTAACTTATGTTTATTTCCAAATAACTCGATATCTAATTTCCTCTCCGAGACATCGACGAGTACTTGTGTTTTCAATTTAATGCGCTCAAAAGCAGCGCGGTTATTCCGCAGGGCAACTTCGTCTTCAGTGCCTCGATCCACAAACTCAAACATCCATTTTGGCAATCGATCACGAGCCATTAACCGTAAATCAAAGTTATTTAAGGCTTCTTGAACTTTTCTGTTAGACATTAAGGTCTCCTCTCCAGATACCAATTTTAATCAATTTAATATATTTCTCAGTTGCTGTTCTCAGTTACTAATTTTTTACACGAGCGGCTTTTTCAGCAACTCTCCATCGTGCGATGGTATTCTTGATCAGTTCAGCAAATATTTCCGGAGAATTCCCCACAGGCTCATTACCATCAGCCAGTATACGCTCCCGCACATCTGGCGAACGCAATCCTCTAACCATATGTGTATTTAAATAAGTAGCAACTGATTTTGGCGTTTTGGGTGGTGCAGCAACCCCATACCAATTATTCACTTCAAACCCTAACACCCCTGACTCAGAAACAGTAGGCAACTCTGGCATCAATGTTGTGCGTTTAGCACTAGTCACCGCTAGCGCTCTAATCTTACCGGCTTTCATTTGTGGAATAGCAGTAGGCACCGAACTAAATAAAAATTGAATTTGGCCTGCTAATAAGTCTGCCATAGCCTGAGCACCACCTTTATAGGGCACATGTGTCAATACCGTATTGGTCGACAATCCAAAAGAGGCGCCCGCCAAATGCTGAGTCGTTTCAATGCCTGAAGAACCGTAATGCAAGGAGCCAGGCTTTGATTTAGCGATTGCAACAAAATCAGCGACTGAGTTTGCGGGTATCGATGGATGAACTACTAAAATGTAGAACTGTGCAGTCATCTGAGTAATCGGCACAAACAAGGCTGTATCTTGATTGGCAACCATAGACGGCGTAATCGTCATTAATGTATAACCATCGGCACGAGCCCGCGCAGTAATCTCGACTGCAATTTTTCCAGAGGCGCCCGTGCGGCTATCGACAACTACTGGTTGACCCACATACTCAGATAGCTTTCCAGCAACAGCTCTGGTTGTAATGTCTGCACCACCACCCGGCGCAAATGGTGATAACCAACGTATAGGCCGATTGGGAAACGATGCCTCATTTGCCTGCACGTTGACACAAACCATCAACACTAGGATTTCTATGGCAATCAAACCCAACATTTTAAATAAATCATTTCTATACATATCAAAAAACCAATCCAATCAAAAAACTATATCATCTAAGAGGAATCGATGTAATTTATATAGACTATAATCTACTGCAGTTCACCTATCATTTTCATGAAAATAGATCTTCTATAAATTCATGCGTACTAAACCTATTCAGCATTCTATCACTGAATATTATGAGGATACGAAATCCATCGCTCACAGTATCACAATATGGGTGCTCGTCACATGATCTATGACAGTCTGTGCAGCAGGCCTCAATATCGAATTGGCAGGAAATTTCATAAGTCCAATAGAAAACAGCACTCTACAGTCGGAATGCTATCGAAACATGACAGTCTATGGGCTTACTCGATGCGCAGAAAATTATTTTTATACAAGGCGAAAATATTTCAAAAAATTTTTATTCTATTGCCATTGAGAATGTGGCTAGAGGATTTGTTGCTCTATTACCAATATATTGGAATGAGAAATTTAACTAAGGTTCGGCTTGGGTTATCCCTGCAGAGCTGCATCAACCGATCAAACAAGATACAGTTCTGCTTAATTACGCTAAAAATAATGATGTGGCTAAGTAATTCTTGATTTTTTACAAGGCCCTGAGTCACTAAAAAAAGCTCACTCTTTTGGATACACCATGTAGAGCACAATCAACACTTTTTAGCGTATATTCATCAATTATAAAATTTTTTCTAAATCTTTCTAAATCTTTCTAATTTCTTCTAATTCTATCCAATCCAACCCTGCTCAATCTAATCCTATTTACAGACCTCAATCATGGATGCATTTAAAGCGATACAACTTACCCTTGAACTCGCTGGACTTACAACTGCCCTACTCCTTGTGATTGCCACTCCAATTGCATGGTGGCTATCACAATCTAAATCTTGGCTGTCCTCTGCGGTTGGAGCTATAGTCACACTTCCATTAGTACTGCCGCCCACTGTCCTCGGCTTTTATTTACTCATAGCTATTGGACCGCAAGGGTTTATTGGATACCTTACACAAATACTCGGCATAGAATCCCTTGCCTTCACTTTTAGCGGTCTACTTATTGGTTCATTAATTTATTCTTTACCTTTTGCAGTGCAACCGATACAGCATGCTTTTGAAGCACTTGGAGATCGCCCACTAGAGGTCGCTGCAACATTACGTGCATCGCCAACAGATGCTTTTTTTAGCATCGCACTACCAATGGCGAAATCTGGGTTTATCAACGCTGCGATATTAACATTCGCACATACTATTGGTGAATTTGGTATGGTATTAATGATCGGCGGCAATATCCCAGACAA
>CAISJL010000025.1 GCA_903885665.1 uncultured beta proteobacterium
CACTGGTAAAGAGAGTGTGCATATCTTATCATTGAAACATGGCTGGTTGATTATGGATAAGATTAGGAACTCTACTTTGAGGCGCAGGTGGTTGATTGATGTGAATTAACGGTTGGAATTAAGTTAGGATTAAATATAAATTTAATAGTTAACACTTATAATCCTAGGCAATGTCTAGGATTTTTTATATGAAGAAATGGAATTTAGTGGAATCCCCTGCCAAATAGATGATCCGCACCTATAATCGAAAAATCCAGTAAAATGGTGGGAAACGCGGGTGTAGTTCAATGGCAGAACATCTGCTTCCCAAGCAGAATACGAGGGTTCGATTCCCTTCACCCGCTCCAATACGTCAAATATGTTGAAATGGATGTATTAACAACCCTACTGCTCTAAAAAATATTGCGGATAAAGACATCGACTCGATGAATGCAGGATTGCTCTATATGGGTTTGTTGATTGAGGCCTACTCAAACGCTTAGTTTGTTGAGCTGGCACCGGGCATGGGGGTGATGACAGGCGTGTAAGTAACCCTCCGCTTCTAGATAGCTGGATGGTAGTGACTAATAAAGGTTTTTTGTGATGGGTGTTGTGAGACTCCGATGTCGTGTGAGGTGTTGCATTACGATGAATGGCAGATCTGATGCCCGCTAAGCCACAGCCTAAGCTACCCGATCAATTTTCACAGTTATTGATTGCTTGGCAACGGCGACAAGGCCGGCACGATTTGCCGTGGCAGAACACCCGTGATCCCTATGTGATTTGGTTGTCTGAGATCATGTTGCAGCAAACCCAAGTCACAGCTGTGATTCCTTATTTCAAACGATTTTTAAGTCGCTTCCCTACGGTAGCGAGTTTAGCAGCTGCATCGGTTGATGAGGTTTTGGCCTTATGGAGCGGTTTGGGCTATTACTCGCGCGCACGTCATCTACACCGCGCAGCACAACAAGTTATGCTCGTGTATGGCGGTGCGATGCCAAAAGAGCTGGATGCTTTGATCGGTTTACCAGGCATTGGTCGATCAACAGCCGCAGCGATTGCGGTGTTTGCTTTTGGTCAGCGTGCAGCCATTCTCGATGGCAATGTGAAGCGCGTATTGGCTAGAGTTTGTGGGATTGCTGGCTACCCAGGAGAGTCTGCGGTCGCTGCCGAACTGTGGAGTATGGCGGAGGCCTTGTTACCGAAGCGTCATTTGGAGTCTTATACGCAAGGTTTGATGGACTTAGGGGCGACATTATGTAAGCGTCGCAAACCGCTTTGCGAGTCTTGTCCCATGCATTCAGTCTGCGTGGCTTTGCAGACGGATCGTGTCGCAGAGTTACCTACACCAAAGCCGCATCAAAATATTCCGCTGCGCAGGACACAGATGTTGATGCTGTATCGCGATGCTGAGGTGTTGTTAGAACGTCGCCCCGATGTGGGTATTTGGGGTGGCTTGTGGAGTTTTCCAGAAATAGCATTGGAGATGAATGCTGTTGATTGGTGTTTGCAGCGTTACCAAGCGCAGGTGAGTAGTGATCTGGCGCTACCGACACTGAACCATGGCTTCACCCATTTTAAATTAGCTATTGTGCCGCAGCCGCTGCGGGTGCGACGTTGGCCCTTAGTAGTAGCGGATGATGCCCATGCTTGGTTCAGTCTCGATCGTGCATTGGGTGCAGGCATTCCGCAACCAGTAAGGCTGTTGCTCGAGCAATGGCAACGGAGTCGACCTTGAGCGTCGCGCTGCTTAGTGGTACAGCATTGGGTGCGTGGCGACGGGCGCAGCGTGCGCATTGGGTATCTTGGCGCGAGGCGCAATCGGCAGTCGATCGACAGCTTTGGAATCAATCGATTAATGCATTGTTATTTCAACATCTGCCGGTGAGCGCCAATATGGTGATTGGGTTTTGTTGGCCGTTTAAGTCTGAAGTCGATGTGCGCCCAGTGATTCGGCAATGGCGTGATATGGGGGTGAAGGCGGTCTTACCCGAAGTGCTTGCGCCCGGCCAGCCCTTGCAGTTTCGGCAGTGGTGGCCGGGAGTAAAAATGGCACGCCGCGTATATGATATTCCAGTGCCCGTTGATAGCGCTGTGTTGATACCAGATATGGTCATCGCACCCATGAATGCAGTGGACCATACTGGTTATCGCTTAGGCTATGGTGGCGGTTATTTTGATCGGACGCTGGCTGCACTCCAGCGCCGCGTCGTGGCTGTTGGTGTGGGGTATAGCGGTAGTTCGATGGCGAGTATTGTGCCGCAATCCTATGATGTGCCTATGGATTTCGTAGTCACTGAACTAGCCTGCTCTCAGGCTGGCGGTCAGGCCTTACTTGCGCTGTCGGCCGATGATA
Organism: uncultured beta proteobacterium; assembly: GCA_903885665.1. Lineage (GTDB taxonomy): Bacteria > Pseudomonadota > Gammaproteobacteria > Burkholderiales > SG8-41. The sequence continues at coordinate 2,336 of CAISJL010000025.1, forward strand.
GTCGCTTGGCAGTCGCGCATTTGTTGACACTGCGCGGTTTGCCGCGAACACTATAAAATTAAACTATCTAAGTAACTAATTGATCTTATTGATTTTTTCTATAATACCGTGATACTCCATTGCGGCTTTTAGTTGGGCCAGACGTGCATTGGTATCATCCTCAGCCAAGAGTTGTTGTTTCTCTGCTCCAGATAATGGCAGCAGCTCGGCTAGGCGATAACTGACCCACACTGGATTGTCGAGTTCTAGGGGTTCGGTAGGTTGTTGGCCTGTGTGTTCGATAGCCATTCGTAGAATTTCGCGGCAAGTGGTATCGAACTGTTCAGGCATAGAAGGTGCGGCTAGGCGTTCTATTTCTGCAGTAATTAAGCCGTTACTAGCGGCGCTGGTACGCAATACTCTAAACCGATCGCTACCTCGGGCTATTAGGCTAAATAAAGTGGGGTGGGGCACATCCCATTCAATAATGTCGGCAATGCAACCGATGTCATAGTGTGCGGCTGGTGCGCCAACTTCATTGCCCTCTTGAATCTGGCACACACCAAACGGTGTGTTATCGCGCAAGCAAGCCTTAGTCATTTCGAGATAGCGCTGTTCGAATATCTTTAATGGCAGTAGTCCACCAGGGTAGAGTACCTGTCCCAAGGGAAATAGGGGTAGAGAAAGAGGTAGTGATGGGGTAGTTGTCATAGGTCTAATTCGCGATGGCGCGCCAGGGTGCGTGTTTTGTCGCTAAATTGTTTGTGTAATGATTCGACAAAAAATACAGAGCGATGACGCCCGCCCGTGCAACCAATAGCGACTGTAAAGTAGGTACGATTATCCCGTTCAAAAGCGGGTAACCAATTAGAGACAAAATTATGAATGTCGTTGAGAAACCGCATCGCCTCTGGGGTTTGTTGTAGAAAATGTGCGACCTCGGGGTCGCGCCCAGTCAATGGTCGTAGATGCGGATCGTAATGAGGGTTGGGGAGGCAGCGAATATCAAAAACAAAGTCAGCGTCTAGTGGAATGCCATGCTTGAATCCGAAGGACTCAAACAATAAGGTCATACCAGTGTTTGGAACCGCAGCAAATTCTTTAATCCAGTTACGTAAGGTATTCGGTCTTAAGTCGCTGGTGTCAATGTGGTGGGCAAGTGCCGAGATGTCAGCAATGAGATCACGCTCACGCGCTATGCACTCGGGTAGTGTGAGGCCGCTAGATGCAAGTGGGTGGCGGCGACGAGTTTCTGAGTAGCGTTTGATGAGGGTATCAGTTTTGGCATCTAAGCATAGAATCTGTACCAAGTATCCAGCCTGACGGAGTTGTTTGACTTCTTCAGGTAGTTGTGCAACTGCATGTCCGGTGCGGGCATCAATCGTTACAGCGATACGCTGTGTGCCAGTACTCTGTAGGGTATGAACCAGTTGTGAGAACAGTTCAACAGGTAGGTTGTCAACGCAGTAGAACCCGGCATCCTCGAGCACTGCAAGCGCCACACTTTTACCAGAGCCCGAAAGTCCAGTAATGAGGATGAGTTGTAAGGGTGTGGTCTTGGTCATGAGTCGATGGTGTTCAGAGGGGGTTGTTTCATGGCTTGCGCCTGACGGGTGACGAACTCGCGCGTGGTATCAATGCCACGCATTTGTAAGACATGGTTACGCACTGCAGCTTCGGTGAGCACGGCAAGGTTGCGCCCTGCAGCAACCGGTATGGTGACTTTGCGGATTTCAATCCCCATGAGTGATTCTGTGCCAGGTTTGAGTGGCAGTCTTTCATATTGGGGTTGGTCGATGCTACTCGGGCGTTCGAGATGTACGATGAGTTTAATATTTTTGCGGGGACGCAGAGCTGCTTCGCCAAAGATGGTGCGAATATTCAGGATACCTAGGCCACGCACCTCAAGATAGTCGCGTAGCAATGGCGGGCAGCGCCCTTCTATACTTTCAGGACCTAGTCGATACAATTCAACCACGTCGTCTGCGATAAGGCCGCTGCCACGACTAATGAGCTCTAGACCAAGTTCACTTTTGCCAACACCCGAGTCACCAGTCAGTAGCACACCGACGCCCAGAACATCGAGCATCACACCATGGGTGATACTGGATTCTGCCAGGGTGCGTGCGAGATAGGGTCGTAGCATCCACATCAGCTCGACGCTGGCTATGGGTGAGGATAAGAGTGGTGTTTGGGTGGCTTCAGCAACCGCAATGAGTAACTTTGGTATATCAGTATCACCAGTGATGATAAAGCACGCGAGTTCGCGGGTGGCAATTTGTTCGAGTAGTCCTTGTGCTTCGGCTTGATCTAAACTATTTAAATAGTCTATCTCTGATTTTCCGAGTACTTGGATGAGGTTGGGGTGTATGAAATTAAGATGCCCAACCAAGCCTTTTGAGGAATCTTTAGTCAGTTCACTATTGATACCTTTCTCAGCACCTGCCTGGCCCGCTACCCAAGTGAGTTTTATTTTGTGCGCGGTCTCTTCAAACAGTTTAGCGATGCTGAGCTGTGGCATTGGGTGTCCAAAGGGTAACTAAATGATGAATGTCAGCGGCGCTAGACGCTTGTAATAATTGGTCGCGGATGCTGGCATCGCTGAACATTTCAGCTAATGCTGCAAGGGTTTGTAGATGCAGGTCGGTTGCCCGTGCAGGCACTAAGAGCACAAATAATAATTGTATGGGTTGGCCGTCTGCGGCCTCAAAGGGTATGCCATCGCGCAAACGTATCAATGCACCAGTTGCGGCTTTGAGATTTTTTATGCGGCCATGGGGGATTGCAATGCCATGGCCAAGGCCGGTAGAGCCCAGTTTTTCACGGGCAAACAGGCTTTCAAATACTTCGCTACGAGAAATGTGTTGGTTATTTTCAAATAGTAGACCAGCTTGCTCGAAGACTCTTTTTTTGCTTGTGAGGTTAGCGTCGACAAGGATATTGGACGCGGGTAGGATGCCGGAGATCAGGTTCATGCGGTATGTGAAAACTAGAAGAAGGCCAGTTATTCGATGGACTCGGATTTTAGCGAAACCGAATCGTGACGGTGAGTGAGCGTTTTTTCTTTGTGCTTGATAATAGCGCGATCAAGTTTATGGGCTAACTCATCGATGGCCGCATACATATCTTCAGAGCTCGACTCGCAAAATAAGTCTTTGCCTGCTAAATGTACTGTGGCTTCGACTTTGTGCATGAGCTTTTCAATAGTCATGATTACATGCACATCAATTACATGGTCAAAATGCGAAGTTAATTTACTGAGCTTGCTCTCCACATGACTACGAATTGCGGGAGTAATTTTTAGGTGATGTCCTGTTAGATGTAGGTTCATGACGTCTCCAGTTAAAGCGTTTTTCTGAGATTGACGGGGAGGATTTGCATTGACTCTCGATACTTTGCAACAGTGCGACGTGCAACAACGATACCTTGTTGTGATAAAACTTCGGAAATATGACCGTCGCTAAGAGGGGTTCGGGTATTCTCAGCGCTGATCAGTTGTTTAATTAAGGCGCGGATAGCGGTGCTGGATGCAGAACCGCCAGAGTCTGTGGATACTTGGCTACCAAAGAAGTATTTTAGTTCGTAAATACCTCTGGGGGTGTGCATGAATTTTTGCGTAGTTACTCGGGAAATGGTGGATTCGTGTAGCTCTAGAGTATCGGCGATTTCACGTAGTACTAAGGGCCGCATCGCTACAGGACCATGTTCCAGAAAATTACGTTGGCGATCAACAATTGCTTGGGATACTCGTTGAATGGTCTCAAAGCGTTGATGTACATTTTTAATCAGCCAGCGCGCCTCTTGCAATTGGGATGAGATTTGTTGGGTGCCGCCTCCGCGATTGCGCTGGAGAATGTTGGCATAGAGTTGGTTGATTTTTAACTTGGGCATGGCATCTGGGTTGAGCTCGGCGACCCATATGCCTTTAGTTTTGCGGGTAATAACATCAGCAATGACAAAGCGAGTCTCCTCGACTGAGTAGTCGCGTCCAGGCTTAGGGTTAAGGCTCACAATGAGTTTGTGCGCAGATTTTAAGACGGCATCATCACATTTAAGCATACGTTTTAAGCGACTAAAATCACGCGCTGCGAGTGCGTCGAGATGATGCTGCACGATTTCTAAGGCAACGTTACGTTGTGATTTGTGCGCCGGCATGCTTTGTAGTTGTAGTGTAAGGCATTCGGCGAGCGTGCGGGCACCAATGCCAATCGGCTCGAGATGCTGTAAGTGCTGGAGTGCGATCGACAGCTCTTCAGGCTCTACTTCAAGTTCTGGCGGCAGCATTTCTGCAACTTCTTCGAGTGATAGCGGCAAATAGCCGCCGTCGTCTAGAGAGTCAATCAGTAGCAACACCAGTTGCCGATCGCGATCAGATAAGTGTAAGAGGGCTAGCTGAGCACTTAAGTGTGCCCGTAGGCTAGGTGGTTGTTCGGCAACGGGTGAGAAATCTTCGTCATCACCATCGCTATTGCTACCATAGGAGACTTTGTCTAGAGCATCAAACGGATTATCATGCGCGTCAGCGGCGGCGTAATCGGTTGAGGGGTGATCCTCGCTGCTCATGTCACTACCACTATCGTAAACAGGCTCTGTACTGATCTCGCCATCGACCACATCGGTATAACTATCTGCGTTACGTTGTTCGTCACTTGATGGCGCTGCATCCGGATTCTTAGCGGCGGGCTCAGGCAAGTTGTTAGAGTCTACACGCTCCAACAAAGGATTCTCTAGTAATATCCGCTCGACTTCTTGGTTAAGCTCAATAGTAGACAGTTGCAGCAGTTTGATTGACTGTTGCAGTTGCGGCGTCAACGTCAGCCGTTGGGATAGCCTGAGTTGTAGAGAGTGTTTCATGGGGTCATGGACATGACCTTGCCCCTCTGTGTGCGCTGGCCCAGTTTAATCTGCCCATAGAATTAGATCGAGATTAAAGTCTAAAGTGTTCACCAAGGTAGACCTTTCTGACGCTTTCATTATAAATGATCTCGTCAGGTTTGCCATAGGCAAGGACTGAACCCTCATTAATAATGTAGGCGCGATCACAAATACCCAAGGTTTCACGTACATTATGATCGGTGATCAACACTCCAATGCCACGATTTTTGAGAAATCGAATAATCCGCTGAATCTCGATTACGGCAATTGGGTCAACTCCAGCAAACGGCTCATCGAGCAAGACAAAGCGGGGATTAGCGGCTAATGCTCTAGCGATTTCAACTCGGCGGCGCTCGCCCCCAGATAGGCTAATGGCTGGGTTGTTACGGAGGTGACTAATTTGTAAGTCTGCTAATAGGGTATCGAGTTCTAGGTTAATCATATCGGGATCTTGATGATAGAGTTCGAGAATTGCCCGAACATTATCGGCCACGGAGAGACGGCGGAAAATGGACGCCTCTTGTGGCAAGTAGCCTAGACCTAGGCGCGCTCTATGGTGGATTGGCATGTGGGTTAGACGCAGCTCGTCAAGATAGAGTTCGCCACCATCCATAGCTACTAGGCCTAACATCATGTAAAAACAGGTTGTTTTGCCGGCGCCATTAGGCCCTAATAAACCAATAATTTCTCCACTACGCACTTCTACACTGACGTCTTTGACGACTGTGCGGCTACGATAACGTTTGTTGAGATGCTGGGCTGAGAGTACATTGCAAGGTGCGAGATTCGCTAATTGGTCTGCAGGTCTGGAGGTGTTGGTATCCAAAGGTGGGCTCAGTGTGTTGGTGTAACCAGATCAGGCCTACTCATGGGGAGTGCTTTATCTGATTTGATATTCAGTGTTGTGCTGGGTGCGCTAATCGGTTCCTTAGACTTAGGTTGAATCACGGCACGAACGCGACCATTAGGGTTGTCTGGGGTCGCTGCTTTCGTGCCGCCGCCAAGCACTTGAGAGAGCTCAGTTGCAACATCATAAGAGATGTAATTCCCTCGCACTTCGTCGCCAACTTTTTTCAGGGCAGCACGATTAAATAGCTGAACTTTATCGGCACGTCCATCATATTCGATTCGCTCAGCCCAACCTTCAATCAGCTCATCATAGCCTTCGCGTTTCTGTTTGAAGTAGGCCAAGCCGCCCCAAGCAGTGCCGTATTTAAAACCATTTTTATCCTGGCGCACTTCCATGCGGTCACCACGAATCAGCATAGTGCCCTGGGTTAGAGAGACATTACCTTCAAATATTGAAATTTGTTTCGCATCATCAACCGTCACCCGATCGGCTTCTATGTTAATGGGCTTGGAGCGATCAGCTTTTTCGGCATATACGCCGGTTACAGTCAACAGGCATGCGATGACCAAAGTCATAGGTATGGCCATGACTGATCGCATGTTGAGGAGTGGCTTGTGCCTAAGGTTGGCGTGGGGAGCGTTTAGGATCATAGTAGGTTCCCCGGAAAGCGGAGATGAAGGTAAGAATATGGTTCGCATAATCTAATTTTAAGCCAATCGACCGTGCGATGGTGTGTTCATTGCTTACGGTAACTGCTTGATGTGTATGAGCAATTTTTTCGTCAGGGTTGACTTGCAGGGATTCGGTGCTTAGAACTAACTCGCTTTGGTTGCCATAAGCGCTGCGAACTGCACGCACATTGGTTTCGAAATTGACTTGTTCACCTTTGCTTGCAACAGTTGCCGTACGAGCGGTGACCGTTAATGTAGCGGGGGATCCAGTGGTAATAAAGCGTGGAGAATTAAGATAGGTCGAGTCATCATCTGGGTAATGCACCAGTCGTTCTGCATATAATGTATGTTTGGTATTTCCCTTTCCATCTAAGCGCTTGGCCGTGAGGTGATCGACCATATAATCAGGATCATGGCGCGCTGTTTTGGATATCACCGCCTCAGGTTGTACCGCTTCATTGAGCCAGAATGTGAGTCCTGCCAGTAGGCCAACGAGTAGCATGGGAAGCAGTGAGAGTGCGCGATTAATCATGGGTGTTGATGAGGTGCTAAAGAATTATTTTTGTGTTCTAGTTTGATCATTCAAATGGCATGTTAGGGGCATTGCAAGTTAGACAACTTTGCCTTTAAATAAATCGTGAATGTTGAGTGCACCTATCAGCTCTTGTTGGAGGTTGATGACCAGTAACTGAGTGACTTTGTTGCGCTCCATAATGTCAACGGCTTCAGCGGCCAGACGGTCAGATTGGATAGTGCGTGGTGCTGCAGTCATCATTGCGGAGATAGCAGTGTCATGTAAATTTTGTTTAGTGGCAAGTGCACGACGCAAATCGCCATCGGTGAAAATACCCTTTACCCTATTTTGATCATCTACAATTGCTGTCATTCCCATGCGTCCTCGGGACATTTCTATAAGGGCATCACTTAATGTCGCATCTAGGCGCACGCGTGGGGTATCAACACTAGCGCGCATCACGTCACGCACTAGGGTTAAGAGTTTTCGACCTAAAGAACCACCAGGATGAGAGCGAGCAAATTCGTCTTGGGTGAAGCCACGTGTACGCATTAGCGCTACAGCAATTGCATCGCCTAGGGCAAGCGCTGCAGTAGTGCTAGCAGTCGGCGCTAGATTGAGTGGGCAGGCTTCAATGCGTGCGCTTGCATATAAATGGATGTCGGCCTCACGTCCTAGGGTCGACTCAGCATTGCCAGTAAGCGCGATTAGTTTTGCACCTTGGCGCTTGAGGACAGGAATTAACGTCAGTAGTTCAGCACTTTCGCCCGAGTTGGATAAAGCAATAAATACGTCATCCCGCGTGACCATGCCTAAATCGCCATGGCAGGCTTCAGCAGGATGCACAAAAAAAGCTGGTGTACCGGTGCTCGCCAAAGTGGCGGCTATTTTGCGTGCAATATGACCAGATTTGCCAATGCCGCTGACAACAACACGACCTTTGCAATGGAGGATAGTTTCTATAGTTTGTGTGAATTTGGCGTCTAATCGGGGGATTAGAGCACTAATGGCCTGGGCCTCGATAGCGAGCACTTCACGCGCGGCCGCAATGGCCGTATTTGCACTCATCGCCGGGTTCAGAGCAGAGTCTGGGGTGTTTGAGGTGTTCATGGGCGGAGTATAGCAAAGCTATCCGCCAATTTTTACTTAAGTTTTGATGCTCCATGGTGGTCGCTGCTCAGGAAAATATCAATGCGTGGAGATGATTTTTAATAGTGCGAAATTAGTAATTGCTGTCTGCAGCTTCTAGCAATAGCCGCGATCGATCTCGATAGCCGCGCTAAACCTTATTTGGTCGGCATGCGATTCTCGTTTAGAATCAGGGGTATATTTCAAGGTGTCAGAGTCTAATCTTAGTGAGTATTGAGTCTCTCGAGTTTGATAAATTAGTGATCATCGAATCGATCGAATAAAAGTGAGTTTGCAGGTGGCTTCAAAAAATCTGATTGAAATCAAGGATGTGAGCTTCTCTTACGGAAAGAGGCTGATATTGAGCGGGATCAATATGACGATTGCTCAGGGCCAGGTTGTTGCTTTGATGGGGATTAGTGGTTCAGGTAAAACCACATTGTTGCGATTAATAGGCGGGGTGATGCGGCCGACCTCTGGTGAAGTTTGGGTCAATGGCGTTTGTACCAACGATTTGGATCAGGCCGGCTTGTATCAATTACGGCGGCAAATGGGCATGTTATTTCAGTTTGGCGCCTTGTTTACCGATTTATCGGTGTTTGACAATGTGGCGTTTCAATTGCGCGAGCATACCCAACTCCCCGAGGCGATGATTCGCGATTTGGTGATGATGAAATTGCATGCAGTGGGCTTGCGTGGTGCGCATCAGTTGATGCCGGCAGCACTCTCTGGTGGTATGGCTAGGCGGGTGGCGCTAGCCCGCGCCATTGCGCTTGATCCAATGCTCATGCTCTATGATGAGCCGTTTACTGGGTTAGATCCCATTTCATTGGGAGCGATAGCGCAGTTGGTGCGGCAGTTTAACGATACGTTGGGAACCACTTCATTATTAGTAACTCATGATGTTGCAGAAGCGCTAGATGTGGTGGACGATGTGTATTATTTAGCAGACGGTAAAATGTTGGCGCATGGCTCTCCGCAGACCATGCGTGCCCATACAAATCCTATGGTGCGGCAGTTTGTCTATGGCGAGATTGATGGACCGGTGGCTGCACAATATCCTGTAGGGGATTTTGCGACCGCTTTAAAGTTAAGGAAACAGTGTGCTGCATAGATTGTCCAGTTCGGTGAGCGCTCTTGGTGCCCAAGTAATTGATATGGTGTTGCGGCTTGGTTATGCCACGCGCTTTATGCTATTGACCTTGCGGCAATCGACGACATGTTTGATGCGTCCTAGTCTGATTGTGCGAGAGCTCTATTACACCGGCACCTTGTCCATGGTGATTATTTTGGTGTCTGGTCTGTTTGTTGGCATGGTGTTGGCTTTGCAGGGTTATCAAACCTTAGTGACTTATGGCTCGGAGTCGGTGCTAGGTGTTTTAGTGGCCTTATCTTTGGTGCGTGAACTGGGTCCGGTGATTGCGGCGTTGTTGTTTGCTAGTCGCGCTGGTTCGGCAATGACGGCCGAGATTGGTTTGATGAAAGCAACCGAGCAGTTGGCTGCTATGGAGATGATGGCTGTCGATCCGATTGCGCGTGTGGTCGCGCCGCGGTTTTGGGCAGGGCTGCTATCGATGCCACTATTGGCGGCGTTGTTCAGCGCTATGGGTATTTTCGGTGGTTATATTGTTGGGGTGGTGCTCATTGGCGTCGACGAAGGGTCGTTTTGGTCGCAAATGCAAAGTGCTGTGGATGTGCGTGAGGATATTCTCAATGGCGTAATTAAGAGCGTTGTGTTCGGTATTGCGATTACTTGGATTGCCTTGTTTGAGGGTTACGATGCGCCGCCGACAGCCGAGGGGGTGTCGGGCGCTACTACCCGTACGGTAGTGACGTCGTCATTGGCGGTATTGGGTCTGGACTTTATCCTGACCTCTTTTATGTTTAGGGGTGTGTAATGCAACGTTCCATGTTAGATCTATGGGTAGGTTTGTTCGTGATTGCTGGTCTTGCCGCTTTGGTGGTGCTGGCTTTTAAAGTTGGCAATATGTCGAGTACGGGCGCTGGTGAGACCTATTCACTACAGGCCAACTTTGACAATATTGGTGGATTAAAGCCGCGGGCACCAGTGAAGAGTGCTGGTGTGGTGGTTGGGCGGGTGACGCGGATCGAATTTAATAATGATCGGTTCACCGCCAAGGTGACTTTAACCATTAATAAAGCGGTGCAATTTCCTAAGGATTCGACAGCTGCAATTCTTACTTCCGGATTGTTGGGTGAGCAGTATGTCGGCATTGACGGTGGGGGTGATGGGGAGATGTTTAAGGCGGGCGACAACATACGACTCACGCAGTCGGCTGTCGTCCTCGAAAAGCTAATTAGTCAGTTTATGTTTGATAAGGCGGCCCAAGGTCAGCCGAATACCCAGAAATAAGGAGAGCAGCGTTGAATTTTCATAAGTATCTGATTAATTTTGGATTTCTATTGTTTTTTGGGGTGGGTTTGAGCGCCATGGCTGCCGTTACACCTCAGACGGCCCCGGATGTGCTGGCACGCACGGTAACCGAAGAGGTGTTGGCGGCAATTCGTAACGACAAAGAGATTGTGGGGGGTAATTCCAAAAAAGCCCGGGAGTTGATTGAAGTGGCGATTGCCCCGCACTTTAACTTTAGCAGTATGACGCAACTGGCCATGGGCAAGCATTGGGCAGCAGCCTCCCCCGACCAACGCAAAGCGCTAGTAGCGGAGTTTCGTGCGCTATTGATCCAGACCTATACCTCATCACTAGTCCTATTTAAAGACCAGAAAATCGAATTTAGACCCTTGAAGATGGCGCCTGAAGATAGCGATGTGTTGGTGCGTTCCGTAGTCAAGAAAACAGATGGCGGCGAGCCGGTGCAAGTTGATTATGGCATGGAGAAGACAGACGCTGGGTGGAAGGTTTATAACGTGAAGGTAGGTGGGATTAGCTTGGTAGAGAGTTATCGCAGCACTTTTAATTCGGAAATCGGTAAAAATGGTATCGATGGGCTGGTTAAAATGCTCAAAGATAAGAACCGTAATTTTTCGATGTCGCAAAAATGATTCAGTGTGTAGACGGCCAAGCTACTGTCAGTGGACCTATGACACTAGAGCAGGCCTTGAGCCTCAGAGCAGACGGCTTGGCCCAATTTACGGCGCTCATAGTGACGGTAGATTTGTCAGCAGTTACTGCAGTAGATTCGACTGCTATCAGTGTATTCTTTGAGTGGCAGCGCGAAGCCTTGCGCCTAGGGCGCATCATCCGGTTTACCCAGCTGCCGGCCAATCTGTTGAGTTTGATGGCCTTGTATGGCGTGACGGACTTGATCAATGCATGCTGAATGCCCGATAAGTCTAGGTCTGGGGTGGTAGATGACGTCTGCCATTGAGATCGAGCAGGTCACAAAGCGTTATTCTCAGGTGCAGGCCCTGGCCGGTGTGAGTTTTAGTATTGAAGCCGGCGAGTTTTTTGGTTTGCTTGGGCCCAATGGCGCGGGTAAGACGACACTCATTAGCATTCTGGCGGGCCTTACCCATGCCGATAGCGGTCGGGTGTGTGTGATGGGGCATGACGTGGTCAGTGATTACCGCGCTGCTCGCCATGCGCTTGGCGTGGTGCCGCAAGAGCTGGTATTTGACCCGTTCTTTACGGTGCGCGAGACCTTGACGATTCAGTCTGGTTATTTTGGTTTAAAAAACAATACAGCGTGGATTGATGAGGTGATGGAGAACCTCGATCTAACGTCAAAAGCCGATGCCAATATGCGCGCGCTCTCTGGTGGAATGAAGCGGCGGGTGTTGGTGGCGCAAGCCTTAGTGCATAAGCCACCGGTGATTGTCTTGGATGAGCCCACTGCGGGTGTGGATGTTGAATTACGCCAAGCCTTGTGGCGCTTTATTCAGCGTCTCAATCGTGATGGTCATACTATTGTCTTGACCACGCATTATTTAGAGGAGGCCGAGGCTTTGTGTACTCGGCTGGCGATGCTTAAGCAAGGGCGGGTGGTTGCGCTAGATGATACTGGAAATTTGCTGCGTGCTCAGGCCGGCTGTCAAATCCAGTTGCGTTTGTCGGCTGAGCTACCGGCGGCATTGCTACCGCAATTGTTGCAGCGCCAAGAAAACGGTGCGCTACGATTATCGGTCGTTGACTTCGATCATATTGAAGTTGTCCTGGCTACCCTGCGAGCAGCCCAAGTCAAAGTCTTGGAGATGGAGATTGTGCAGCCTGATCTGGAAGATGTATTCGTGCAAATTATGAATCGATCATGAGCCTTTGTCACAAACTAAGCGCCTCTGAAATTCCACAGGATCAGTGATGACCGGTTTTTATACCTTATTTTATAAAGAGTGGTTACGCTTTTGGAAAGTGCGGGTGCAAACGGTATTGGCGCCGGTGCTGACTGCGTTATTGTATTTATTGGTGTTTGGCCAAGCTTTGCGTGGCCGCACGGAAGTGTTTCCTGGCGTTGACTATACAACTTTTCTGTTGCCAGGCTTGGTGATGATGGCCGTTTTACAAAATGCGTTTGCGAATGCCTCTTCGAGTTTGATGCAGTCGAAGATGACCGGTAATATTGTCTTTGTGTTGTTGCCGCCGCTCTCCCATCGTGAGTTTTTTTTGGCGTATTTGCTGGCTGCAATCGCCCGTGGTGTAGTGGTTGGTTTAGGTGTGTTTGCTGCGACTTATTGGTTTATTGATTTGCCGATGGCGCATCCATTGTGGATCTTGGGTTTTGGTCTGGCTGGTAGTGCAGTCATGGGCGTATTGGGGATCGTTGCAGGTATTTATTCCGATAAAATAGATCAACTCTCGGCTTTTACTAATTTCATTATTTTGCCGCTGACTTTTTTGTCTGGTGTGTTCTATTCGATTCATGCGTTGTCACCAGTCTGGCAATTGGCTACCCACCTCAATCCAGTGTTCTATATGATTGATGGCTTTCGCTATGGTTTTTTTGGTGTAGCTGACACCTCGCCGAGCTTGAGTTTGGTGATAGTGGTCTCCTGCTTTTTCTGCCTGTCATGGCTGACTTTATGGTTGCTCAAGATTGGTTATAAGTTACGTCCTTAGTATATGGGCAGTAGGATAATTCTTAATGCGTTGTTTTTAGAGGATTTTAAATATGGTAACTCCCGATAGTATTAAGCAGTCTATTTTGGCCGGCCTTGATTGCCAGCATGTTGAAGTCGCCGGTGATGGCCATCACTGGGAGGCGGTCATTGTCAGCACTGCATTCCAAGGTAAGAGTAAGGTCCAACAACATCAACTGGTCTACGGCGCTTTAGGTGAGCGTATGCGGGAAGAGATTCATGCCTTGTCGATGAAAACATTGACACCCGACCAGTGGCCTGGCTAGGCACTGGGTATGGATAAATTAGCGATTGATGGTGGTGCGGCGCTCAACGGTACTGTAGAGATCTCAGGTGCAAAGAATGCAGCGCTACCGATACTCACTGCAGCGCTACTGACGGCCGAGCCGCTGATTGTGGATAATGTGCCGCATCTGCGTGACGTCTCAACCATGCTCAATTTATTGATGCAGATGGGGGTCAGCGCTTCGCTTGATGAGCACGGCAGTGTTGCGCTCAATGCGGCAACTATTACCTCTCCGGTGGCTTCGTATGAACTGGTCAAGACCATGCGTGCCTCGGTATTGGTCTTAGGTCCGCTGATTGCGCGTTTGGGTGAGGCACGAGTGTCTTTGCCGGGCGGGTGTGCGATTGGTTTGCGGCCCGTGGATCAGCATCTCAAAGGTTTGCAGGCGATGGGTGCGACTATTGTCATGGAAGATGGCTATATGATTGCGCGTGCTAAACGACTACGGGGAGCGCGGATCTGCTTGGATTTGGTGACAGTGACCGGCACTGAAAATTTAATGATGGCTGCAACACTCGCAGATGGGATTACCTATATTGAGAATGCCGCGCGCGAACCAGAAGTGGTCGATTTGGCGCATTGTCTGCAGGCAATGGGCGCTAAGATCAGCGGGGCGGGTAGCGATGTGATTACGGTGGAGGGGGTCGGCGAACTGCACGGCGCACGCTACCGAGTGATGCCTGATCGCATAGAAACGGGCACGTTTTTAGTGGCAGTGGCTGCTGCGGGTGGGGATGTGTGTTTGAATGGGGTGCGTCCAGACACGCTGGATGCGGTATTAGAAAAGTTGCGTGAGACCGGTGTGCAGATCGAAGCCGGTGGCGATTGGTTACAGATTAAGGCCTCGGGGGAGACTCAAGCGATTCAGTTGCGCACAGCACCCTACCCAGCGTTTCCTACCGACATGCAAGCGCAGTTCATGGCGATGATGTGTAAGGCTCAGGGCGCATCCCGTGTTGTAGAGACGATTTTTGAGAATCGCTATATGCATGTCCAAGAGCTGCAACGGCTGGGCGCAGATATTGCAGTTGAGGGGAATACCGCTTTGATTAAGGGGGTGCCGCAGTTGCGGGGAGCCACGGTTATGGCAACCGACTTGCGCGCTTCGGCCAGTTTGGTGATCGCGGGTTTGATGGCGAGCGGTACGACCACGGTTGAGCGGATTTATCATCTGGATCGAGGCTACGAGCGGATTGAGGAGAAACTCTCGCGCTTGGGCGCTCGGATTCGCCGCCTACGGTAAAAATTTTTATCTAAGAACTTGATTTATTTGATATTTTTAAGTGACAGATCGCTCATATAAGGCTCTTGTGGGTAGTGAAAAGGTACTGGGCCGTCGGCGTGTCCGCCAATAAACTGGTGTACAAATGGCGCTTGAGAGTTACGGATTTCAGCGCTTGTGCCTGCCGCCGTAACCTTGCCTTGGGCGAGTAGATATACGTAGTCGACGGCTTTGAGGGACTCTTGGGCATCGTAGGTGACAACGATAGAAGTAGCCCCTAATGCTTGATTGAGTTGCCGAATTAAGTGCCCAACTAAGCTGCAAGATATCGGGTCAAGTCCTGCAAACGGTTCATCGTAGATGATGAGTTCTGGATCTAGGGCAATGGCGCGGGCAAGCCCAACCCGCCTTGCCATGCCGCCTGAGCATTCTGAGGGCATCAGGTTCGCTGCGCCGCGCAAGCCAACAGCGCTCAGCTTCATCAGCACCAAATCATTGATCATGGCCTCGGGCAACTGGGTGTTTTCACGCATCTGAAACGCAATATTGTCAAAGACCGATAGGTCGGTAAAGAGGCCGCCTTGTTGAAACTGCATCCCAATGCGGCGCCGTAAGCGAAACAGGGCATCACGCGATAGGGCGTGGATATTGTCGCCAAATACATGAATCTCACCGTGATCCGGCTTTAACTGCCCACCAATGAGCTGCAGGAGGGTGGTTTTGCCGCAGCCGCTAGCGCCCATAATACCGACAACTTGCCCTTGGGGTATGCTCAGATCGAGCCCGTCAAACACCGTGTGATTGAGGTAGGAGAAGGCCAGATTTTTAATGGTGACGATCGCTGGGTTGGACATGTGGTCTCAAGTGGTCAAAGAATGGCGCACAGTGTAACCCGTAGCAGAGTTTTGGTGAATCTTCTGCTTGGGATTGATTCGATTGCGGTAAGTGCACGGAAATACGATACAATCGGCAGCATGATAGCGGCAATTTTAGGGGTAAATTTACATTTAAAGGCTATTGAGCCTTGCACAACCCCTGATTGACGCTGCTTTACTCAACTTCTAACCATTCTTAATCATGATCACTATAGCCCTTTCTAAGGGTCGTATTTTTGACGAAACAGTGCCTTTGCTGAAAGCGGCTGGCATTGTTGCTAGCGAAAATCCAGACGAATCGCGCAAGCTGATCATTGCCACGAATCGACCAGCAGTGCGATTAATTATTGTGCGTGCTAGCGATGTTCCCACTTATGTGCAATACGGTGGTGCCGACTTAGGCGTGGCGGGTAAAGACGTGCTCGATGAGCATGGTAGTGAGGGCCTGTATCAGGTACTTGATTTACGAATTGCCCAATGCCGCATGATGGTGGCGACGCGCCAAGATTTTGACTATGCACAAGCGGTACGCCAAGGCGCACGGGTGCGGGTAGCGACAAAATACCCGCTCATCGCACGTGAGCACTTTGCGTCAAAGGGTATGCACGTCGATCTGATCAAGCTCTATGGATCGATGGAGCTTGCCCCGCTCACGGGCTTGGCTGATGTCATTGTGGATTTGGTCAGCACTGGCGCTACGCTCAAAGCGAATCATCTTGTTGCTGTAGAGGAAATTTGTAAAATTAGTTCGCGATTGATTGTCAATCAAGCCGCTTTGAAAGTGAAACGTCGGCATGTGCAGCCTTTGATTGAGGCGTTTACACAGGCGGTACGCTAGTGATGCAACGTTTAGTGACTACAGATGTGGGTTTTGATGCGAAGCTTTGCGCATTATTAGCCCATGACGTGGGTGACGACAGTGCAATTGATGCAACGGTAGCTGCGATTTTGGCGCAAGTTAAAAATCGGGGTGACGCTGCTTTGCTGGAATATACCGCGCAGTTTGATCACTTGTCGGTGTCTACGGTAGCAGCACTGGAAGTTGCACCCAGCGAATTACAAGATGCATTGGCACGGATTCCTGCAATCCGGCGCGAGGCGTTAGCTGAGGCGGTGGCGCGGGTGCGCGAATATCATCTGCATCAGCGCAGTGAATCGTGGCGTTATACCGATGCGCTAGGTAATGAGCTTGGGCAGCAAATCACCGCGCTAGATCGCATTGGCATCTATGTCCCCGGTGGTAAGGCAGCCTATCCCTCCTCTGTGATTATGAATACGATACCGGCCAAGGTGGCTGGTGTCGGCGAGATCATTATGGTGGTGCCAACCCCACGAGGTGAGCGTAACGATTTGGTATTTGCCGCGGCCGCTATGTGTGGCGTAGACCGCGTGTTTACTATTGGCGGCGCGCAAGCGATTGCCGCCCTTGCTTATGGTACGACCACTATTCCTCGGGTTGATAAAATTGTTGGTCCTGGCAATGCTTATGTTGCAGCGGCCAAGCGCCGGGTGTTTGGTACAGTAGGGATCGATATGATTGCCGGCCCGTCAGAGATTTTAATTGTGGGTGACGGAACAACCAATCCGGATTGGATTGCGATGGATTTATTTTCGCAGGCAGAGCATGATGAGTCGGCACAAGCGATTCTTTTGGCGCCAGAAGCTGCGTATTTAGATGCTGTGGCGCAGAGTATTACGCGACAGCTGCCTAAAATGCCGCGTCAATCAGTGATCGCTACATCATTGCAGCATCGCGGAGCGATGATTCAAGTGCGTGATTTAGATGAGGCTTGCGAGTTGGTGAATCGTATTGCACCTGAACATCTGGAGTTGTCGGTTGCAGCGCCACAAATACTGCTCCCTAAAATTCGCCACGCTGGCGCCATATTTATGGGTGCTTATACCTCTGAGGCATTAGGTGATTATTGTGCAGGCCCCAATCATGTTCTACCCACCTCAGGCACTGCGCGGTTCTCCTCTCCGCTTGGTGTGTATGATTTTCAAAAACGCTCTAGCGTTATTCATGCTTCAGCCGCAGGTGCGGTCAGGTTAGGACAGACGGCTGCAGAATTGGCTTCTGGTGAAGGTTTGGATGCCCATGCGCAATCTGCTTTGTATCGACTCTAGTATGAATAGATAGGTAATGATAGATCCCATGAGTAATTCTAAGCGTATAAATAATTCAATGCGGCCTTCGCCAGAGACAGTGATACGTCCGGAAATCATGGCGCTACAGTCTTATCATGTAGCTGATGCAACTGGCATGGTCAAATTAGATGCCATGGAAAACCCGTATCGCCTGCCTCAGGCGGTTTTGGATCAGCTCTCAGCAGTCACCATCACTGCAGAGATTAATCGTTATCCAGATCCGCAAGCGTTAGCCTTGAAGGCGATGCTTCGTCAGAGTTTGCAGATACCTGATCAATTAGAGATTCTGCTCGGTAATGGTTCTGATGAAATTATTCAGATGTTGATTATGGCAGTCGCCAAGCCTGGTGCAGTAGTTCTGGGTGTAGAGCCTGCATTTGTAATGTTTAAAATGATTTCGGTATTGTGTGGTGCGCGATTTGTAGGCGTGCCACTAGATACAGAATTTAACCTTGATTTGGATGTCATGTTGGCGGTAATAGAAAAAGAGTCGCCGCAACTTATTTTTATTGCCTATCCCAACAACCCAACCGGAAACTTATTTGATTCAGAGCGGATAGAGCGTGTGATAGCCGCCGCCCCCGGCTTGGTAGTCATTGATGAGGCTTATCAGGCTTTTGCCGAGAAAACGTTTATGGACCGATTGTTACAGTATCCGAACGTAGTGTTGATGCGAACCTTATCCAAGTCTGGTTTGGCTGGGCTGCGCCTAGGAGTTCTGGTCGGTGCTCGGGCGTGGATTTCAGCGATTGATAAACTACGCTTACCGTATAATATCAATGTATTAACACAACTAACCGCGGCTAAGGTGTTAGCGCATGAGTCTTTATTAGCGGAGCAGGCAGCGCTATTACGAGCTGAACGCACACAGTTATATTTGGCGTTGCAAACCATCGCTGGGGTGGTGGTGTATCAGAGTGCTGCAAACTTTTTGCTGTTTCGGATTGCTGATGCAACGACAGTGTTTAATCGATTAAAAGACCAGGGCGTGTTAATTAAGGATCTAAATGGCTCGCATAAGGCATTGGTAAATTGTTTACGAGTTACTGTTGGCAAACCAGAGGAGAATGCACAATTTATTGCTGCGCTCCGCGCTTCAATCTACTAGGCTAATTATCATGTCAATCATCCATCGAACGGCGCAGGTCGCGCGTAACACGCAAGAGACTCAGATTTCGGTAACACTCAACTTGGATGGTACGGGCGCTGCTTGCCTAGCTACTGGTGTGCCATTTTTAGATCATATGCTTGATCAAATTGCGCGTCACGGCCTAGTCGATTTAGAAATCACCGCTAACGGTGACTTACATATTGATGCGCATCACACCGTCGAAGATATTGGCATTACTTTAG
>CAISJL010000026.1 GCA_903885665.1 uncultured beta proteobacterium
ACCTTTGGGCATTTTTAACTCCTTTAAAGATAGATTATCAAAAAATCCTCGCTTTTGGAGTGGTACTAAAAATTAGGTCAGTTCAATCAACAATCAAAGTTAAGCATCGAAGTTGTTAGTGTTAGTAAGACTTATCATCAAAAAACAGCAATTAAAGATATTACTTTTAGCGTTCATGCTGGTGAGTTTGTTGCGGTCCTTGGGCCAAGTGGCGCAGGAAAAACAACGCTATTCCGCTGCATGGTAGGGCTACTAAAACCTGATCACGGTCATGTGTCACTTTTGGGAAATAATATCACTCAACTTCACCGATCCCAGCGCCGTAGTATGGCTGTCATATTCCAACAATTTAATTTAGTAAACCGAATTAGCGCCCTAGATAACGTATTAGCTGGACGTCTTGGACATACGCCAGCATGGCGTGGCTGGTTAAAGCAGTTCACACGCCAGGATCGATTGTTGGCACTTGATTGCTTAAATCGAGTTGGGCTTATTAACAAAGCAATGCAAAGAGCGGATACGTTATCTGGTGGAGAGCAGCAAAGGGTTGCTATTGCCAGAGCTTTAGCACAACAACCTGATGTAATTATTGCTGATGAACCAGTTGCAAGTTTGGATCCAAAAATTGGTTCTGAAATACTTGATATTCTATATAACATCTGTAAAAAAGATGGTGTGGCTATAATCTGTAGTTTGCATCAATTACAATTTGCCCAAAAGTATGCTGATCGCATTGTTGGACTTGCGAATGGACGCTTAGTTGTAGATAGTAATACGCAATCATTTGATGCTAACTTAGCGGCTCAGTTATATGGCAATTCTGGCCTAACTGAAATGCGATAGGAAATAATCAAAAATCATAGCCATATGATTTGATAATGGTTTTTATCTTGTCGCTCTTCATATAATTAAGCAATGAAATTGCTGCAGGGTTATTTCTACCCTTGGTGATTAAAATCGCATCTTGCTGTATCGCATTATAATAATTCTTGGGCACTACCCAAGCAGATCCTTGGGTGATCTGCCCATTAAAAGAAATCTGAGATAATGCAACGAAACCAATTCGCGCATTTTCTGTCGCTACAAATTGGTAAGTTTGTCCGATACTCTCTCCTTGGACTAACTTTGATGTTAAGTCTTTTATCACCCCCATCTTTGTCATGACTTCAATAGCTGCCGCGCCATAAGGTGCTAATTTAGGGTTAGCGATGGCTATTTTTTGAAATTTATTGCTTCGAAGTATCTCCCCATTCGCGTCAACTAATCCAAGCTGCTTACTCCATAGCACAAGCCTCCCAGTGGCATAAGTAAATCTAGTACCGATAACAGCAAGACCATCTCTTTCTAGTTTTAACGGCATTTCATCGTCAGCAGATAATAGTATTTCATAAGGAGCGCCGTTCTTGATCTGCGTATAAAAACTGCCAGTCGATCCAAATGATAGTGATACCTGATGACCACTATCTAGTTGATATTCTTGCGCAATGCGTTGCATAGGCGCAGTGAAGTTAGCCGCAACGGCGACTAATACATCACCAGCGCTTGCATTGAGTGTGATCAAAAAAAACGTAATAAATTTCAACATTCTGGAACAATCAAATTTGGCAAAAAATTAATTAAAATTTAATCTGAATAAAGTTAATCGGAATATCATTAATACCTAGTTTAGGTAGTTAGCCATCGAACAATTATGCCAACAAGACCACTAACACCAATCACATGGATCACATTGCATTTAAACTTAAGCAGCGCTATTGAAGCTATTAATACTATTGCTGCAGATATCCAATCAAATCGAACACTGAAACCCAAAGGCCATAGAACATGATAACCAAAAAATAAT
Source organism: uncultured beta proteobacterium (assembly GCA_903885665.1). GTDB lineage: Bacteria > Pseudomonadota > Gammaproteobacteria > Burkholderiales > SG8-41. The sequence goes on from CAISJL010000026.1 coordinate 1,844, forward strand.
GCAAGATTCAAAATGACACCGACAACAGATGCAGTAATTGCAGATAATGGAGCAGTAAATTTGATATTATTATGCGTACTCTCTACAAATGGACCACCTGCCAAAATAAAAATGAATGAAGGCAGGAAAGTAAACCAAGTCACCAGAGTTGCTGCAACTGCTCCTGCTAAAAATAAATGCTCAGGGCCAAATATAGCTTTGACATAACCCCCAATGAATCCGACAAAAGCCACCACCATAATTAAAGGACCGGGTGTTGTTTCACCAAGCGCCAACCCATCGATCATCTGCACGGCTGTAGTCCATTCAAACTGATTAACTGCACCTTGATAAACGTAGGGTAACACTGCATAAGCACCACCAAATGTCAATAACGATGCCTTGGTAAAGAACAAACTCATTTGCGTAAGCGTGTGCTCCAAGCCAAATTGGAAAACTAATAATCCCATAGGCACAATCCAAAACGCCGCACCAACTAATATTATTTGAATCAATTGGCGCCATTTAAATAGGGCGTGCTCAGGAGTTGGGGTATGATCATCGATCAGCGCTCTCCCATACGACTTAACAGATCCTCCATGCCCTACATTGACTGCAAAAATATCTGGTGAAATACGACCACCTATAAAGCCAATTACTGCTGCACCGAGCACTATAAAAGGAAATGGAACATGCAGCGCAAAAATGGCTACAAAGCTCGCTGTAGCTATACCCCACATTAGACTATTTTTTAACGCTTTTGAACCAATGCGGTGGGCGGCTTGAACAACAATAGCGGTTACAGCAGGTTTAACGCCATAGAACAACCCACTAACCCAAGGACTCTCACCAAATGCAATGTAGATCCAAGAAAGTGCCACCAGTATAAACAATGATGGCAATACGAACAAAACACCAGCAACAATGCCACCTCTGGTTTTGTGCATCAACCAACCAATGTAGGTTGCTAATTGCTGCGCCTCTGGTCCTGGCAATACCATGCAATAATTGAGCGCATGAAGAAACCGCTTTTCTGAAATCCAACGCCTTCTTACCACTAACTCCTCATGCATAATGGCTATCTGACCTGCAGGGCCACCAAAGCTAATAAAGCCCATTTTTAACCAAAACCACAAAGCTTGCCAAAAGCTCACTGAGACTGCAACTTGATTACTCTCAATTGATAATTTTTTAATCATCGAAGACCCTTTAAATAGTTAATCTTCGAGATGAAATCAGCGGATTCAACCGAGACATTAAGTATATAAGTATCGTATCATATACTATAAAAAAATTTCTTTTTCATTACATTATCATTTTATCTACCAGCCATTAATTTGTAGTGCATAATATATGGGTATATGAATATATATAATTCATACAGATTAAAATTTAATTTAATTTAATTAAGTTAAATTAAAAAATAACATCCCACTCCAAAGACGCTTTTAAGTTAGTTAAAAAATAAAGCATAAAATGAAAAATTTACGATTTCTTATATGGATTTTAACGCTGCCACTATCCGTTATTCTTTTGCACCACAGTGAGATTCTTTCCGCGCTATTTATTGCTTTCTTTATAGTCGGCTGTATAGATCTCATCCAAAATAGCCATTCAATTCTACGCAACTATCCATTAATTGGTCATTGTAGATTTTTACTAGAATATATCCGACCGGAAATCAGGCAGTATTTTTTAGAAAATGATGAAGACAATGTACCGTTTTCAAGAAATCAACGATCGCTCGTATATTCACGAGCAAAGCTTCAAAATGATAAACGGGGATTTGGGTCAAACAAAAACGTTTACGATCAAGATACTGAATGGCTTTGCCAATCTATCATTCCAAAGCATGCAGACCACAACACATTCAGGATTAGCATTGGCGGTCCTGAATGTAGCAAACCATATTCAGCCTCTATTTTTAACATATCTGCAATGAGTTTTGGCGCTCTTTCGGCCAATGCAATTCGAGCATTAAATAAAGGTGCAAAACTTGGTAACTTTGCACATGATACTGGTGAAGGATCCTTATCACCATATCATCTAGAATTTGGCGGAGATATCATTTGGGAAATAGGCTCCGGATACTTTGGATGTCGGACTGCTGAGGGCAAATTTTGTCCTGAGCAATTTTCTCTCAAAAGCAAAAATTCCCAGGTTCAAATGATCGAAATCAAAATTTCACAAGGTGCGAAACCAGGACATGGCGGAGTTCTACCAGCTACTAAGGTTTCTTCAGAGATCGCATTCACAAGGGGCGTGCCAGTAAATGTCGACTGCGTCTCACCAGCTGCTCATCAAGCGTTCACTACTCCGTTGGAACTAATGGAATTTATTGCCCTATTAAGAAAATTAAGTGATGGCAAACCGATCGGCTTTAAATTGTGTATTGGTCAACCCTGGGATTTATTTGGAATTGCCAAAGCAATGATAGAAACAGCAATCTATCCGGATTTTATTGTGGTTGATGGTAGCGAGGGAGGAACTGGAGCGGCACCTGTAGAGTTTACTGATAATGTAGGTATGCCATTAAGAGATGGCTTGCGTTTAGTGCATAATACCCTTGTTGGGATTGGTATCAGAGATCGCATTAAGATTGGCGCATCTGGAAAAATAATATCCGCATTTGACATTGTTCGTGCGATTGCCTTAGGTGCCGACTGGTGCAATTCTGCTCGTGGATTTATGTTTGCACTTGGTTGCATACAGTCTCGGACCTGTCATACTGATTTCTGTCCAACCGGCATTGCAACTCAAGACTCTTTTCGTCAACGCGGATTAGTAGTCAATGATAAAGCAACTCGAGTTAAAAATTACCAAGAAAAAACTCTAGAAGCACTTGCTGAAATGATTGGTGCAGCCGGATTAGTGCATCCCAAAGAAATAAATCCATTCTTAATTATGACACGAAAAAAATCTGGAGTTGCAACGTCTTTATTTAATCAAATTCCAACATTAGATAGCGGTATATTATTAAATCAGCAAATAAATAAAAATTCATTACCAGAGCCCTTTCACTCATACTGGACTAGATCGGCAGTCAATCAATTTGGTCTTTCTTAAACTCGAAACGGTACTAGAAGTAATGCGCCGAAGACATCTAATGTAATAAAATATTATTGTACGTTAAATACACCTTTACTGATTCAATGCAAACTTAATTCAAAATAAGAGACTCCAATGCCCAGAAAATTTGATGGTCTAACTCCATATGAGGGATACGAAGATGCCATAATAGAGAAGGTTGACGGGGTTGTTGTCTTCACCCTAAATCGACCTGATAAACTAAACGCACTCTCACCCGGTCTGCGTGAAGGCCTAAAACGAATTCTAGAAGACGTAAACGATGATGACGATGCCAAAGTGTTAGTCATCACTGGCGCAGGTCGTGGATTCTGCGCTGGCGCAGACATGATCGGCAAGTCTCATTCTGACGCACCTCCACCAGGCCGACAAGACATAGAAGAATCTAGATTTGGTTGGATCGGTCGCTTTCGCACCATGCGTAAGCCCGTAATTGGAGCCATTAACGGTGTAGCCGCTGGTGGGGGCTTTTCATTAGCGCTGGCATGCGATATTAGAATTGCTTCAGACCAGGCGCGTTTTGTTTCTGCATTTATTCGACGAGCGATCCTACCGGATCAAGCGTCAACCTGGCTTCTACCCCACCTTGTCGGAACTTCAAGAGCTCTACTAATGCACTGGCTCAGTGATGAAGTGAGAGCTGAAGAAGCACTACGAATAGGACTTGCTGATAAAATTGTACCCCACGAAGAACTTATGGCAACTACTATGGAAATAGCTAATCGGTTGGCACGTGGCCCATCAATTACCATTGAACTAACAAAGCAAGCGGTTTACCACGCAATGGGGGTTTCCTTAGAAACACAAGCCGATTACGAAGAAAATCTTCTCAATAAGATTCACAAAACTGAAGACGTGCAAGAAGGACGGCTGGCATTCCGTGAAAAACGCCAACCAATCTTTAAAGGACGATAAGAATTACTTTGCATTTTTTTCTAACTCAAGCCAGGACCACGAATAACACCTTTAGCTGCAAAGGCTTGGGCATCTACATCTGAGTAACCTAGTTCTCGTAGAATTTCTACAGTATCACGACCAGGTTCTTTGGGTGCTGAATATCGAACAGAAAAACTGTAAGCATCACTTTCATATGGCATTGGGGGTAATCGACCAGTCAAATCACCAATTTGAACTTGCAAGGTTCGCCCTTCTGAACGAACATGCTCATCTTCCTCAAGCACACTAGACGGTGAGTGAAGTGGCGCTACGCAGACGTTTGCGGCATCTAACATTTCAACAATTTCACTGCGCGTGTAACGCTCACATACCTCGCTGATACGTTTTTTCAAGATATCATGGTTCTCAGCGCGACCAGGATTATGGTCGTAGTTCGAATCTGCAGCGAGGTCTTCCATTCCGAATATTGGACATATCCTGCGCCACTGTCCATCACTAACAATTCCGATAAAAACTTGCTTGTCGTCTTTACACGTAAATAGATCATAAATCGCAGTACCATTGCGCTTCCCGCCGTGTCGTTGTGCACGTATAGGCTTAGATGGCTCACCTGTGAACTGCGCAGTTGCCATATGCTGGCCAACATAGAACAGTGCAGTCTCAAACAGACCACCTGTAATGAGTTGACCTTTTCCTGTTTTTATTCGCTGCATCAGTGCAGCCATAACACCGAGTACCGCATAAGTTGCTGCGCCCATGTCAACAACGGATGCACCTGCACGCATAGGTTGACCAGCAGGACCTGTCATAAAAGCCAAACCTGAGGCCATCTGACCCGGCTCGTCCATCAAAGGTCTTGAAGAATACGGACCTTTAAGGTAACCCTTGAGGCTACAATAAATTAGCCGTGGATTAACTTCACGCAATGTAGAGTAACCTAGACCCAACCTTTCCATAGAACCTGGCGCCATATTCTCAATGAGCACATCAGCATTATTAATCAGTCGAATCGCAATCTCACGCCCCTCATGCGTAGCAAGATTGATTACTATTCCACGCTTGTTACGATTAAAATAGAAAAATGGCCCGTTACGCCTGTTACCCATGCGACTTTCCTGCCCAGCGTCGGGGGGTTCAACTTTAATAACATCAGCTCCCATGTCCCCTAAAAGCAAACCTGCAGTGGGTCCTGCGACAATCTGCCCTATTTCAACAACACGTATCCCCTCCAAAGGTAAGTTACTCATTGCGTTTGTCTTCCTTTTAAATATTAATTTTATTAATCTAGCTTGATAAGCGATTTCGATAAAGTTTTAAAAATACTTTTAAAACAATCGACAGAAAATTCAAATATAAATAGGTCATATTATGAATATGAATTTATAGAAAATAATTAAATACGCAGTTTTTTTGACCTACTACTTAACCAATGATATATTAGTTGTTCTTTTAATAATTTGATAGGTTATATTTTTGTGTTAATCAATCATATATTTGCTAGAAAATCATTTTTATCCGCCAGGATAAAAAGCCTAGCCTATCTATCATTAATGCATCCACCCTCCCTCTAAAAATAAGCAGACGCGTGTTCGTCTGTCAGTAAGTAGCATCAGAT
>CAISJL010000027.1 GCA_903885665.1 uncultured beta proteobacterium
CAACAAGCCTGATAAACCCTAATCTATCTCTAAAATGACGTGCCCGATCTTGTTGCCTGACTCGATCAATTCATGAGCCTGGACAACATCCTTTAAAGGAAACTTTGCTGCTATCGCGAATTGACATTTTCGAGTGTTTAACCAAGCATCAATATCACTTAAGATTTGAGCTCTTTCAGATGGGGTAATGGTATAGATCAAAGTAAATCGTAAGATAATATTTTTCGCCATCATCATTGGTACCGGTAGAGGCAATGCTGGTTGATCAACAACGGCATACATCACATTCACACCACCAGGCTTTAGAATTTGAGCGTTAGTCGTTAAATTGGCGCCAAAATCCACTTCAAGCACGCGGTCCACCCCAACTTGCTCAGTCCAACTTAAAACGCGTTCCACGACATTTTCTGTGCGGTAATTAATGATGCAATCAGCGCCTGCGGCTTTAGCATGCTGGGCTTTTATATCCGAACTGACCGTCGTGATGACTCTGGCACCACCCCACTTGGCTAGCTGAATTGCATAATGCGCTACCACCCCAGCACCGCCACTAATCATGACAGTTTTTCCGTCAATAGGCCCATCAGAGAACAAACAACGATGCGCCGTCATGACAGGAATACCCAAACAAGCACCCTGAGCGTAGGATAAGTGATCTGGCAAAGAAGATGCCATCCAAGACTCAATCACCGTGTACTCAGAGGAAGTTCCCTGAGGCCGCATAAAGGCGGCATTAAACACCCAAACTCTCTGGCCTATTTTAAAACGGTCTACTCCAGGCCCGATTGCATCAACAATCCCTGCACCATCACTGCTAGGTATTTGCCAATTACCAGTTAATGGCCGAGACGTTCCAGAGCGCATCTTGATATCGGACGGATTGACTCCGGCACAAAATAACTTGACCCGAATTTGTCCCTCTTGAGGCTCTGGTTTTTCTACTTCTCGAACCTCAATAACCTCTTTGGCTTTACCAAATTGATGATAGATAGCTGCTTGCATGATTTCCTTTGATTGACTCGTTGTTGGACACGATGAAATTTTAAACAATTTTTATCGATATTCGCCCTTATTTATCACATTACGTACTTGATTGAAACAAGAATCATCTGTAGTTAATAAAAAACCCGCAAATTGCGGGTTTTTTATTAATCAAACAATCACATATTATGTTGCAATCGTATTTACCGTATCACCGCGAAGTATTGGGTAACGCACATGATCGACTAACTCTTGAATATCTTTTCTAGGTGCTGGAGTAACCAGACTTACTAAGATAATCACTGCAAAACCAAGTGGTACACCAAATATTCCAGCAGAAATCGGCAAAATTCCATACCAAAGCTCAATCGGAGAAGTTACTCCAAACACCCCACGCAACCAAACTTGGGTAGTCGCCATGTAGTAAAAAGTAACGCCTAAACCAGCAATCATACCCAGACAAGCCCCAGCCTTGTTAGCCCGTTTCCAGAAAATACCTAGAACTAGGGCGGGGAAGAATGCCGCTGCCGCAAAGGAAAATGCAGCCGATACCAAGAACAAAATATCTGCTGGTTTTTGAGCAGCTACATAAGCAGCTGCTAATGCCACTACCAACAATAATATTTTGGAAATCAATACCCGCTTAGCTGCTGGTGCATTTGGATTGATCATCTTGTAGTATAAATCGTGCGATAGCGCGTTTGCAATTGTCAACAGGAGTCCATCAGCCGTTGACAAAGCAGCCGCTAAACCGCCAGCCGCAACCATTCCTGAAATGACATAGGGTAAGCCGCCGATCTCTGGTGTTGCTAACACAATAATATCGCCGCCAATCGTCATTTCTGCTAACTGGAAAATACCGTCCTTATTAATATCAGAGACCGAGAGTAATGCCGGATCTACCTTAGCCCATTGACCAATCCAAGCTGGCAACTGATCAAAAGGGGTACCTACAAGAGTACTAAATATTTCGTATTTCACGAGAACCGCTAAGGCTGGTGCGGTGAAATATAACAAAAATATGAAGAACAAAGACCAGGTCACCGACTCACGCGCTTGCTTCACAGAGGGCGTTGTGTAATACCGCATTAAAATATGAGGTAATGCTGCGGTACCTACCATCAAACAGAAAATTAAGGCTAAGAAATTTAGGCGTGATGTCTCAAAGGCTTTCTTGGCCTTTTCGTCTCCCGCAGGATCACCAGCAAACTGCGCCGCATGCCTTGGCATA
>CAISJL010000028.1 GCA_903885665.1 uncultured beta proteobacterium
ATTCGTAATGCATGCTGCTCAAGCGTTGCGCCATCTTGTAATGCTGAGAGCACGGTCATCAATTGACCAACACGCTGACTACCTTGAATTTCATCTGCAATGTCCTGTCGCGCAGAAAAAAGTGTCAACACAAAGGCAAGGATAAGCATCAGCAAACCTACCAAGCCTAGTCTTAGCAAAAGTCGTGTGACTAATTGCATGATCGCTCCAAAATCAATAATAACGTTGTGCCCAGAAGATATATTTCTAAGCGTTAAATAAAAAGATTATACGTGTGAGCGATGTCATCTCGCGCTGATACGCACTACAATGATCTGGCAGCCAATGCATGCTGCAGAAGGTGTGAAATGCCAGTCACTCATGAAGCACTGCCCTATCTGCGCGAGATTTTAATTTTTCTAGCGCTAGCGGGCGTGCTCATTCCACTTTTGCAGCGCTATCGCGTAAATAAAATGCTGGGCTTTCTTGCCACCGGCGTATTGCTCGGGCCGTTTGGTTTGTGGTTATGGGTGGGTCACTTACCTTGGCTACAAAACTTCACCTTCGTACGCGTTGAAGGTGTGGTCGAGCTAGGCCACTTAGGTGTGTTATTTCTGATGTTCAGCATAGGGCTTGAACTATCTGCAGAACGACTATGGGGATTGAGGCACTGGGTTTTTGGTGCAGGCACGGCGCAGGTTTTGTTATCTGCTTCTTTGCTAGGTGCGGTAGCGGTACTGCTTGATCAACCACCGGAGGTGGCGATACTCCTAGGCTTGTTATTTTCACTCTCTTCCACTGCCGTCGTCATTCAATGGATGACTGATCATCATCTGCTGAGTCAACCTCATGGCATGGCAAGTTTTTCTATCTTGATGTTTCAAGATCTCGCTGTTGTTCCCATACTCATCATGACGGGATTGCTAGCCCATGGCGCCGCACACAATTGGCTGGGCTTAATGTCAATGGTGCTATTCAAATCCGTGGCGGCGATTTTACTAATTTATCTTGTGGGTCGTCGACTGTTTCGTCCTTGCTTTAAAGCATTGGCGCGTGAACATCAACCCTCGACCTTTGTTGCGCTAGTGTTGTTATCGACATTAGGTGTGGCGGGTCTGACTGAGTGGGCGGGGTTGTCTATGGCATTAGGCGCATTTCTGGCGGGGCTGGTACTCGCTGAAACTGAGTTTCGGCATGAAATTGAAGTCACCATAGAACCCTTCAAAAGTTTGTTACTCGGTTTATTTTTCATGGCTGTCGGTATGCAAACCGATATGCGATTAATGATCGACTCTCCTTGGATGATCCCTTTATTAGTCGTTGGACTTTTTGTCATCAAAGCCCTGGTACTCACACCCATTCTGAAGCTGGGCGGCCTAAGCTGGGGACATGCAATAGAAAGCAGTCTGATGATGAGCCAAGGAGGAGAATTTGCTTTTGTGGTGGCTGCCGATGCAACCGCCAAAGGATTGTTCTCTGCCGAGCTTGCGCATCAGGTGTTACTAATCGTTAGTCTGTCGATGTTTGCAGCACCTGTGGTAGCGCGCATGGGTCATGTAATTGGCCGCTGGTGGGATCACCATCACCATCCGCTGGATGC
>CAISJL010000029.1 GCA_903885665.1 uncultured beta proteobacterium
GCTGATCCTGAAAGCTTGCGGGTTAATTCAGCTGCTGAAATTGCCTTGATGGAGTCTTTTGTTCACTGGCAACAAACTATCGCCCAGTAAGACTTAATCCACGGCTGAGGATTAAGTCGTTTTACTTCTTTTTGTATCCTGCTGGGCACAAGGGTTTTACTGCCGTTACTTTCTTAACTAATTTACCTTTAATACATGTGATTGTTGTTTTCTTGAGTGCGGCAACCTTAGTCGCTGCTAACTTCTCAGCAGCTAACTTATCTGCAGCCAACTTATCTGCAGCCAACTTATCTGCAACTGCTTTCGCTTCTGCTTCTTGCTTGGCTTTTAGTTCTGCAGCAAGGCGTGCTTCTTCAGCCTTTACCAATTGCGCCTTCTTTTGTTCTTCAACGAATATTTCAGCACTCTTGATTAGGTCTAGGAATTTATTAGGAGAAGAAAAATTAGCCATGAATCCCCCTGTAGTTAAACTAAAGGTTCCATCTGCTTTGCAATTTGAAGACTCTCCACCGTTTCCAGCAGTTCCTACGTAATACCGAACAGAATTTTCCTCGACAAAGTATCCTGATCCTGAATCTCCACTACATATAGACCCAGTTTTTTGATCGCTATTTACACCCCAATCGGTAGTCTTCCAAGATGAGGGTCTGAGTTTATATTGATGGTGATGCTCTACCATCATTTCTGGCGTATAAAGATATCCAGTCATTTTGTGAGGTGCCCTTATTATGTCTTGTGGATTATTCCGCTGACTCCCACTTTGTAATCCATAACCAATCATTACTACCTTAGATTTATCTTTGGCAAAACGCCTCATCTGATCGTCGGTTGCAATCTCTACTTTTGCTTTTAATGGCATATCTTCGGCGATCACAACAATTGCAAAGTCATCAAATGCTTGAATATTTTTACTAGGATCTGAATTGATAAAAGTTTTAGGTATAAATGCTTTAATAATCTTGTAGCGTTTTGCATTGGACTTGTCGGCAAGTCCAGGAGCAAATACAAAACCATCAGTATCACCATTTGGTTGAATTCTTAATTGATTTAACACATGAGCAGCAGTAAGAATGATCCTCTCGGAGAATAGAAATCCGGATGTATTTCCTTGAATGTGAACAGCGTTTGGATCACCTGTTGCGTCTTGGCCAAGTTCAACTGAATTAGCGGGTAGAGCGCCACTTAGAATCTGCCCAAAAATGAGAATTGAGGAAGTTAAGAGAATGCTCCCCTTAATTAATCTCTTCCGCATTGAATTAGCGTAATTTATCAACAGTCAATTAACTAGCCTAATCTGGTCACTTTTTTCTAGATGCGTGCAAACTCCACACATTCTTTACTTCTGTTTCTTTAAGTTTCTATACTCGCGCAGCATTTTAAATGGTTTACCAAAAGTTGCCTTGGGTAGCGTCCAGACCAAAGTCTTTGGTGTGCGCCAGAAGCGCTTCCATAATCTATATGGCTTAGTGGCAATGCGGTGGGGCAGATCCTTTAAGTAGTTATCCCACAGATCATTGCTCTCATGTTCAACACGTGAACTACAGACCGAGCATGTTGTTGAAACCAGCAGGCGACCGGCATAGACCAGCTCGTGCAGGGTTTCCTTATGGCAGTGAGCACAGTTAAGTTCGGCTTCTAATACTTCTTTACTCAATCTTTGTACCCCCTTCTGGCTAGTACATGCTCTGCAATTGCTAGATCTTGCGGATAGGTAATTTTCACATTTGAAACATCTGCTGTTATGGACATTGTCTTAACATCAGGAAAATACTTTTCCATACAGGCTGCA
>CAISJL010000030.1 GCA_903885665.1 uncultured beta proteobacterium
ATCAGGCATGATACTGATAAGAATTAAGTGATATAAAATCATGCATAGTAAAAGAATGATGGGCTAAAATACGATTCCAAATTTAAATATAATTTAGTTTTTTTGTATCATGAGTGTTCATTTTGTGTTTATATCAATGTGATTGGAGAGAGATAATGATTAAAAAAACAGAAGGTAAAGCCGAAGCAGGTATTTCAGCACGTCGTAAGTTTTTAACCGGCGCTGCAGCTGCTACCACAGGTGCTGCAATTGTCGGCTTCCCGATGATTGCAAAAGCCCAAGCAGGTCCAATCAATATGCGTTGGCAGAGTACATGGCCCGCTAAAGATATTTTCCATGAGTATGCACTCGACTTCGCTAAGAAGGTTAATGACATGACCGGTGGCGATCTCAAGATTGAGGTATTGCCTGCGGGCGCAGTAGTGCCTGCTTTTGGTCTGCTCGATGCCGTCTCAAAAGGCACGCTCGATGGTGGTCACGGTGTGATGGTTTATCATTACGGAAAGCAAAATGCGCTCGCCTTATGGGGCTCAGGGCCTGCCTTCGGTATGGATGCCAACATGCTCTTGTCTTGGCATAAATATGGTGGTGGTAAAGAGTTGTTGAATAAACTGTATGCATCAATTGGCGCCAACATTGTGTCCTACCCCTATGGCCCAATGCCCACACAGCCATTAGGCTGGTTTAAGAAGCCAATCACCAAAGCGGCTGACTTCAAAGGCTTGAAGTTCCGCACCGTTGGTATTTCGATTGACGTGTTCACTGCCATGGGTGCTGCAGTAAACGCATTGCCTGGTGGCGAAATTGTGCCAGCGATGGATCGTGGATTGTTAGATGCTGCTGAATTTAACAATGCCAGTTCGGATCGTACTTTAGGTTTCCCAGATGTATCTAAGGTTTGTATGTTGCAAAGTTATCATCAAAATGCCGAGCAGTTTGAAATCATGTTTAACAAAACCAAATATGATTCATTGCCAGCAAAAATGCGTGCAATTATCGACCATGCCGTTGAGGCTGCTTCTGCCGATATGTCTTGGAAAGCAGTCGATCGCTACTCCAAAGACTACATCGAATTGCAAACCAAGCAAAACGTTAAGTTCTATAAAACACCAACTTCGGTCTTGCAAAGTCAACTCGATGGCTACGACACCGCAGTTGCTAAGAAGGAAGCTGAGAACCCCATGTTTAAAGAAATCATTACCTCACAAAAAACATTTGCTGAGCGTGCTGTAAAGTGGGATCTTGAGACCAATGTGGATCGTCGTATGGCATTTAACCACTACTTCGCAAAAAAACCAGCGGCCGCGAAAAAAAGTTAACTGATCAATGGAAGTTTTCGCACAAAACACCCGAGATGATGTCTCGGGTGTTTTTTAATGGGCATTTCAATATTCTATTTTAATGATTTTTTAGATCGCTATTGATCAGTATTAATCAGAATTAATCGGTATTAATCATTATTAATCATTATTGTGCATGCTTGGTAATAAATGTCGTCAGTTTAAGGAAAACCGTTACAAATTTGATGTAAAAGGATTGCAATGGATCAACAACAAACACAAGCCTTGGTGCGTTGGGCAGAACAAATCAGCAATTACACTGGGAAAATATTTTCTTGGTTTATTGCGATACTCATGTTGGTGGTGTGTATTGAGGTATTCAAGCGTTACATCTTGAATGCGCCCACAGCCTGGATTTTTGATTTAAATAGCATGCTCTATGGCACACTATTTATGATGTGCGGCGCTTATACGCTGGCGCAAGATGGCCATGTTCGTGGTGATTTTCTCTACGGCTCGATGAAGCCAACAACTCAGGCTAAGTTAGATTTAGCGCTGTATATTATTTTCTTTCTGCCTGGTGTTCTGGCCTTGGTGTATGCAGGCTATCAATATGCCGGTGATTCATGGCGTATTGGTGAGCACTCAAATGTGACTGCAGATGGTCCGCCGGTATATTACTTTAAGTCAGTGATTCCACTAGCAGGCTTTTTGGTATTGCTGCAAGGGGTTGCTGAAATGATACGCTGTGTGGTTTGCATTCGCACGGGTGAGTGGTCTGCGCGACTCACAGACGTGCAAGAGATTGATGTGGTTGGTGATCAATTAGCACATAGCGAATACGTTGACGAAGAATCTAAGCGTGAGGCGATCGCTAAAGCGCACGAGATTGATGATGCCGCTAGGCATCGTGGCGAAGTTGCTGACGCTAAAGCAGGAGGTGCACGATGAGCGATCCAACACTTGGTTTAGCGATGCTAGGCCTGATCGTGGTAGCGATCATGATGGGATTCCCCACTGCGTTTACTATGATGGGCTTAGGCATGATATTTGGATTTGTGGCGTTCCTAGACCCCACACAATCTGTGTTTAGTAACAAAATTTTTGATCTCATTGTGCAGCGTACTTACGGTGTGATGAACAATGACACGCTGCTATCGATCCCGCTTTTTGTGTTTATGGGCTACATCATAGAACGAGCGGCGCTGGTGGATAAGATGTTCTTTAGCGTGCAGTTAGCGTTTCGGCGGGTGCCTGGCTCTTTAGCAGTGACCACTTTATTGGTCTGTGCGTTCTGGGGCATTGCTTCGGGTATTGTGGGGGCAGTGGTGGTATTAATGGGCGTGATTGCACTGCGCCCTATGCTCTCAGCAGGCTACGATGTGCGCTTAGCTAGTGGTGTGATTACAGCGGGTGGCACTTTAGGGATATTGATCCCGCCTTCAGTGATGTTGATTGTGTATGCTGCAGTTGCAGGGCAATCGATTGTCAAGCTCTATGCTGCAGCAATGTTACCGGGTTTCTTTTTGACCCTGCTGTATTTAATTTATGTGATTGGCTGGGCCTTGATTGACCCGAAAGTCGCCCCTAAGTTACCTGCAGATAAATATCGCATTGATGCCCCCGAGTGGATTAAATCATTTGAGAGTGGTTCTCGTAAATCCATGGTGTTGGGGCTGTTCTCTGCCGTGTTTCGGCCGCAGCGTGTGCGTGGCATGAACGCACCCGATGGTCATAAAGTTACTTACGGCATGATTTGGTCGAATGTAGTGGTGCTGTTAGTGCCCATTATCCTCACAGCAATTTTGTTCTTGTCGGCTTGGTGGTATGTTACGATTCATAATGCCCCCGCTACAGATGTGCCTAGTGCGATTTCTGCGCAAGTCACGGAAATGAGTGTAGAGCCTACGCCGATAGCTGCAGATGGCTTACAAGAACCACCTGTAGCTGCTGACGAAAAGCCGCAAGAGATGGGTGTAGAAGCCACAGCTATTGCTGAAGCCGCTCCTGTGGCTGAAGGCGCACCCCAAGAGATGGAGATGCAATCAGGCGCAGTAGAAATCAATCAAACTTTAGGTGCAGTGCCTGAGTATTTTTATGTGTGGTTCTGGGGCTTTGCTGGACTGTCAGCGCTGTTATTGTTCTACTACTACGCGCGTATGGATGGTGAGCAGTTTGAAATTTTAAAAATGCTCGAAGTCTCAGTCGTACCCCTAGCAGTGCTGACATTTACAGTGTTGGCTGTAATTTTGTTTGGGATTACTACCGCGACCGAATCAGCAGCAGTGGGCGCTCTAGGTGCACTTTATCTCGCAGGCTTGTCTAAATACTTACAGCGCACTCTATGGTCTAGCGTGGTCGGTGGTGTGATTGGTATTGCGCTTGGAGTGATGCGTGGCGATATGGTGACCTTGATTGTCTCCTCTTCATTGGGTGCGTTGTTTGCAGGCACTGCAGTGCCTTGGCTTTGGGATATGCTCTCGAAGCGCAAACTGCTCACCAACATTCAAGAGTCTACCTTCTTAACTGCAAAAACCACTGCCATGGTGTGTTGGTTGTTTGTGGGCTCGGCACTTTTCTCGGCAGTGTTTGCATTGCACGGCGGACAGGGCTTGATTGAGCGTTGGGTATTGAGTATGGATTTGTCGCCCTTGCAGTTTCTGTTGCTCTCGCAAGCGATTATTTTTGTGTTGGGTTGGCCGCTAGAATGGACCGAGATTATTGTTATTTTTGTGCCGATATTTATTCCGCTATTGGCACACTTTAATGTTGACCCGCTACTGTTTGGTACTATGGTTGCCGTGAATCTGCAAGCAGCGTTCTTGTCGCCACCTGTTGCGATGTCAGCCTTTTACTTGAAAGGGGTTGCGCCTAAGCATGTAACCTTGAATCAAATTTTTGCTGGCATGATGCCGTATATGTTGATAGTCATTTTATGCTTGGTCTTTATGTATATTTGGCCAGGTATGACCTTGTGGTTACCAAACTTCCTGTATGGTAAATAACGTGCTCACTCGTTGATTGCGTGACGCAAATACCCATACCGTGCCAGCAATAGTCGCTAATGCAGCCACTGCCCGAGCAATCGTTGAATCGATTGCTTCGGGTCATGCAAGTGCGGAATCGATAACCGATGCTGCTTTGGCGGTGTGTGCACAATTGGAGCCGCAACTCGGAGCATGGGTGCATTTCAATCCAGAGTATGCGCGAGCGCAAGCCCGATTGTTGGATCAGCAGGGCTTAGGTAAGTTAGATCATCTAGGTGATTTAGATGATCTAGGTAATCAAGGCATCCAAGGCATTCAAGGCAAGCAAAGGGATAAATTAGTATGCGCTACCCATACCGCACTCTACGGTGTACCCGTTGGCGTTAAAGATATTATTGATACCACGCACTTGCTCACTGAGTATGGTACTGTATTACATCGCGGCCACCAACCCACCCAAGATGCTGCGATTGTTACACGGCTACGTGCAGCAGGTGCGGTGATACTCGGTAAGACTGTTACGACCGAGTTGGCTACTTATGCGCCAGGTAAAACGCGTAACCCTCATAATCTTGCGCACACCCCTGGAGGCTCCTCTAGTGGTTCTGCTGCAGCGGTTGCCGCTGGCATGGTGCCATTAGCGGTGGGCAGTCAGACCAATGGTTCAGTCATTCGCCCTGCAGCGTTTTGTGGTGTCTATGGCTATAAACCCACCAGAGGGTTGATCTCACGCCAAGGGGTATTGCAACAATCGCAAACCCTTGATCAAATGGGATTTTTCGCGAATACCTTAACTGATCTGGCAATGTTGGCTAGAGTGTTAATCCCTGCGGCTGTTGCCTTGCCCACACCGGATGCTTTGTTGACGCTGTCCAATACTAGCAATTTACGTATCGCGGTATTGCAAACACCGCTATGGGATCGTGCTAGTGCTGAGATGCAAGCTGCATTTAATGCCACTGTGACACGTTTGGGCGTGCACGCGCATCGACATCAATGGCCTGATGCGGCTGCAGGAGTTTGGAATTGGCATCGTTGTGTCATGGAAACCGAGATGGCGCATCACTTACAAGATGAATGGCAACGCGGACGCGATCAACTCTCGGAGTCGCTGCGCGGGCAAATCAGTCGTGGCCTACAAACACCAGTGGCCGAATATAGCCATGCGCTGGCACAGATTGATGTGGTTAATGCAGCTTTTGATGCGATCTATGCCAAGCATGATGTGATTTTAACCTTGTCGGTGCCTGGTGCCGCACCGCAGGGCTTAACGTCAACAGGAGATCCGGTGTTTTGTACGCCATGGAGTTATTGCGGCATGCCAGCAATCAATGTACCCTACTTACTCAACAGCGAAGGTATGCCACTCGGTTTGCAATTGCTGGCACCACGCGGCGGCGATGCTCGTCTGCTTCGCGCAACCCAAGTGTTTTCTCAATTGCTAGAGCACTAGCCGTACACGATTTGCTAATGCATTGGCATGAAGATAAGGTATTAAAATACCGGTAATAAGATACAGGTATGACCACACCCGTTTCAAAAATTTTTAAAAAACTGTGTGAAGCGCTATTGAAATATGTGAAATATTTGAAAGCATGCGATGACCAAACCAAAAATCCTCATAACGCGCGAAATTTTTGATGAAGCGCTACATTACCTGCAAGCCCATTGCACGGTGATTGAAAATCAAGCCGATCAACCCTATAGCAGTGCAGCACTCGCAGCAAAGCTTGCTGATTGTGATGGATTAATGTGCGCACTGACCGATAAAGTGGATGCCGAATTACTGGCCCACGCCCCTAAGCTACAAGCGGTGGCTAATATTGCAGTCGGATATAACAATATTGATGTGCCCGCATGTAGTGCCCGTGGCATACGTGTGACCAATACTCCGGGAGTGTTAGACGACAGCACTGCCGATTTAGCATGGACCTTAATGCTAGGCACTGCCCGTCGTATCACTGAGGTAGAGCGTCGCATTCGGCGGGGTGAATGGACGGGTTGGCGTTTAAAGCAATGGTTGGGTGTTGACGTGCATCATGCCACTTTAGGTATTGTGGGTATGGGTCGTATTGGTCAGGCCATCGCACGCCGCGCCTTTGGTTTTGAAATGTCTGTGATTTATCATAATCGGCAACGCTTAAGTGCTGATATTGAACAGCAAACCAAAGCGCAATATGTCGATTTTGAAACGCTGCTTAAAACTGCTGATTTTATTGTTCTACAAGTGCCGTATTCACCGCAGACGCACCACCTAATTGGCGCAGCTCAACTGGCGATGATGAAACCCACAGCCATTATGATTAATTCAACCCGCGGTGGCGTTGTCGATGACGCAGCGCTCATTGCCGCCTTGAAGCAAGGCACTATTCGTGCTGCAGGACTGGATGTGTTTGAGAACGAACCTAAGCTGAACCCAGAGTTTTTAGAATTGGATAACGTGGTGCTGGCCCCGCATATTGGGAGTTCTACCGAGCACACTCGTCAAGCGATGGCAATGCTTGCCGCACAAAATTTAGTGGCCGCAGTGTGCGGCGAACAACCGCCAAACTGGGTCAACCCACCCCCGGTATAATACCCGCATGAGTTTCTAGATTATGTGGTTTCTAGGCTGAGTAGTTTCTAAATTAAATAGTGTCTAGATCTCAGGGCTTCTAGAGTATCCGCATCGTACGATTGCCGATTACGGCAACAGAATTGAACATGTGAGTTATGCCGCGCAGTTAATCGACTTGATGGTGCAAGTGATGTTGCCACTAGCCTTGCTGGTGGCGGCGGGTGGTTGTTGGCCGCTGATTTTTAAAGATATCCCGGTTGAGAGCTTGCGCACCAGCTTAAATCGCTTGGTGATGTATCTGTGCTATCCGTGCATTTTATTTGCAGTCGCCGCTACCACGCCAATTACCCGAGAGGTGTTATCCGTGCCCCTATTAGTGGGACTCGCTTCTTTGGTCTCCGGCGGCATACTCTATGTATTATTTTATCGACTACCGTGGTGCCGCCACTTAAGTGACTCAACACGTGCAGTGTTAGTGCTTGGCGGTATGTTTGGAAACACCTTTAACATTGGTGTACCGGTATTAATTTTCTTTTTTGGCGATGACGCGCTTCGCTATGCGGTGTTTAATGACATGTTGATGACCATGCCCTTGGTGTGGACGCTAGGGGTGTGGATTGCTACACGCTTAGGTGTGGATGGTGCAGGCATTGGGCGACCTGCAGTGTGGCGCATCATGTTAACGATGCCGCCAATCTGGGCGTTTTTATTAGGCACTGCTAGTCAGCAGCTTGACCTATCGTACCCACCCTTGGTGAGTGCTGCACGATTTATAGGCCAGGCCACTATTCCTGTGATTATATTTGTATTAGGCATGACTATTCCTTGGCGCAGACTCACTCCGCGTATCGAAATTTTATCCGCAGCTGGTGTCAAGTTGCTGATCACGCCTTTGGTGGTATGGGGTATTGCCCCCATGCTCTATCAACCGCTACAAGAAGCGCAGTACGCTGCGATGGTTGAAGCCGCCACCCCGGCAATGATGACAACGCTGTTGTTGGCTGATCGTTTTCGATTAGACTCTGCAGCGGCTGCATTATTGATTGGTTGGACCACAATTTTATTTTGGTTATCATTGCCGTTGATCATGGCGCTGGGTTGGATTCAAGCTGGAGTGCCGCATTAACCCTGATCAAGTGTTAGGCTGATATGAAAACGATTTTTAAAAAATAATTAAATTATGAAATATTTAAAAAATCAAAGGTATTAAAAAATATAAGCTATTAAAAAATATAGCGTATTAAAAAACACGATGGATGTTAAATATTAAAATCATGAAAGTAAGCACATGAGTAAACAAACAATCGGTTGGATCGGGCTCGGGGCGATGGGTCTGCCGATGGCACAGCACGTCATGGCAGCAGGTTATCCGTTAGCGGTGTATGCGCGCCGCGCTGAATCTGCAGCGCCTCTGGTGGCGCAAGGCGCGCAATACTATGCCACCCCTGCTCAGATGGCTGGCCAATGCGATGTGGTGATCACGATGGTGACCGCCGCAACTGATTTTGAAGCAGTGGTATTTGGTGAGCATGGTATTTGTCACAGCATCCGCCCGGGTAGCGTGGTGATTGATATGGAAACCATCTCGCCTACAGTGGCGCGTGCGGCCGCCACACGCTTGTCCGGGCAAGGGGTAGCAATGCTTGACGCCCCGGTCTCTGGTGGACCCATGGGTGCAGCTGCCGCTAGTTTATCGATTATGGTGGGTGGCACAGCAGCAGATCTAGCCCGCGTCCAAGTGCTTTTAGGGTGTATGGGTAAAACAATCACTCATGTGGGTGAGAGTGGAGCTGGGCAAATCACCAAAGCGTGTAATCAACTCGCGCTCTTAGTCACTGCACAAGGGGTGGCCGAAGCGCTACACATGGCTTCATCATTAGGCGCTGACCCAGCGCTGGTGCGCCAGGTATTGCTGGGAGGTGTAGCCTCCAGTCGGGTGCTCGAGTTGTTTGGTGAGCGCATGGTGCAACAACACTTTGAGCACGGCATAGATACACGGCTCTATCACAAAGACATGGCTATTATTTTAGAGCTTGCACACAGTGCGGGGTTGGCCTTGCCGTGTAGTGCCTTAGTCATGCAACAAATTAATGCTTTAATGGGGCAGGGGCGAGGGCGTGAGGATCTGGCTGCCCTAATTACGGTGTTAGCACAAACATCCAAACCACAGTTAAAGGAATGACGATGAAATTTGGAGCCATTATTATTGGTGATGAAATACTATCGGGAAAACGTCAAGACAAGCACCTATCGACAGTGATTTGCACATTAGCCGAGCGTGGGCTTGAATTATCATGGGCGCAATATATCGGTGATGATCCACAATTAATTATCGACACCCTGCGCCGTACCTTTGCGAGTGCTGATGTGGTGTTTAGTTTTGGCGGTATTGGCGCAACCCCAGATGATCACACCCGACAATGTGCGGCTACTGCGGTCGACAAGGCGTTGGTATTGCATCCAGATGCAGAAGCAGAAATCCGAGCCCGTTTTCAAGAAGACCCCAAAGGCGTGACGCCGCAACGGTTGAAAATGGGTGAATTTCCCCAAGGTTCAGCAATTATTCCCAACCCCTACAATCGCATCCCAGGATTCCAATATCAGCAACATTATTTCCTGCCAGGCTTTCCAGAGATGGCATGGCCAATGCTGGCATGGGTACTGGATACCCACTATGCCAATGCCGGTGGGGTGGGTGCGGTTGAGGCAGCAATTATTGTGCGCGAAGCGGGCGAGAGTCAGTTAATCGACTTAATGAATCAATGCCTGGCTCAATACCCGGCACTTAAAGTATTTAGCTTGCCGCGGGTGACACCAGAGCGTTATATCGAATTGGGTGTGAGAGGTGCTGCAGCCGATGTGGCTAGAGGCATTGCGATGCTAGAGGCAGGTGTCACTGCCATGGGCTTTCCGTGGGTGGCGGCAACGCAAGGCTATAACATTAAATAGCATTGCAAGCATAGCGCTCAATAAAACG
>CAISJL010000031.1 GCA_903885665.1 uncultured beta proteobacterium
ATAATTAATCCATCGAATTGCTGAATATAATTGGGAATAAGACTATGTTCATAGCCTATGAAACAAGCAATTGCCCCTTTTTTAGCCAATGAATCGTGATACTTATGACGAGTGGCATACCATGGGTAGTTTGAATACCAGCTGGCCTCGGGCTCTAGCTTTGTATCCAAATAATCAAGTGGTATGGCAATAAGTGGCAGCGTCATAAAATTCCTGTGGTTGTATTCAGTTTATAACAGAAGATTAGCTTTGGTACTATCATGAATTCATTCAAAGCAATCGGTAATGAAACTATCTAACAACCCATTACATATTTTTGGAAAATCTAACTCACATCAAGAACCTTTAACTTTTGCATCGCCAACAATAATCACTGGGTTACCAGGGCCTGTGCTAATCATTCTTCGATTCGTTGCTGTGATCTCCACAGGTCCATTCGATTGGTTATCATAAAACTGCCATTTTCCGTGAACTTTATCATAGTAAATGGCATAAGCATGACCAGTGCGTCCCAAAGATAAGACAAAATCTCCCGTATAAGTTATCGTCCTGACAGTTAAGTCTCCATTAAGCTCAAGCTTAGTGACAGCGTCATCGTTCCAATCTCTATATTCCACCCATTTAACTGGTTGATGAAAAAATAGATCTTTGCCATCAAAGTCAGTAAGCACATAGTTCTCAAGCAAGCTTTCGTTGCCAAGGTATATTTCTTTGGCAATTTGCTTTTCTGCATATCTTCCAAGCGCTCTAACAATCGAAAGATCAGATGGATGCATTCTTAGGTTTTTAGGCGCTGTAATATCTTCTTTGGAAATTTTAAGGTTATTTACATAGTAATTTCCCAAGCTATCTTTTCTTACAACTATCGATAGCTGATCTTTTAATTTAGGGGTTTGGATGATGGCATTTAAGAAAGAATATAAAACACAGGCCCAATCACTGGTTTTTTGTTTGAATGGATTACCTATGGTTAAGCTGTCTAATTCTGGTGTCACGTCTAAGTACTGTGGATTAAGCGACGGATTCGAATCATTAGATCTAATAGTATCGGCCCCCTCAGTATTAAGACTTGATGCTGCACATGGGCTACCTATTGTCGCCTCTATATCATCGTCAACACTCGACAAAATACCATCAGTAGTACCAGCTGCGATAGCATAGTTAAAAATGTTTGCATGCAGCAGCAAAAGAATAAATTTCGCCTTCATATGAAAACCAAATATTAATTATTGGTAATTATATATTTACATAATGAAATTAATTATTTGTTAATAATTCTTAAATTTTTATTTACTATTGTTAATATGCAGTAAATTTACTTTGTATGATGGCTGTTTAGCAAAAAACACCGGCATTAGGTGATTTTCAATCAGTTATTACATGGTGCAAATTAAGAGTATCCGCTTTCTTAGCTGATTGATTAGCTTTGGTGCTATCATGAATTCATTCAAAGCAATCGGCAATAAAGCCATCTAAGATGGGGTGAATATCAGAAAGTGGCGGCGCAAAGTTGTGGGCCCCTATCACAAATACTTGCGGAACATCTCCGTCAACGTTATAACCACACAAGCAATTAATGCCAGACATCGTGCCCGTTTTGGCCCTAATGCCAACTGGTAAAGTGGTGCGGTTTTTAAGGATGGTATTTGCCTCGCCCATGCAAGCTAGTGCCCCAACA
>CAISJL010000032.1 GCA_903885665.1 uncultured beta proteobacterium
AGATAACTGGTCGCAGGGGCGAGTAGTTCTGTTAGGTGATGCAGCACATCCTATGTTACCGTTTTTAGGGCAAGGGGCCGCCAACGCATTGGAAGATGCCATGATATTGACACGCTGCTTATCTCAAGAGTCATCTTATGAGCGAGCATTCTCTTTATACCAAAAAACACGCAGCCCACGCGTCAAAAAAATAACGGATGAAACCGCTCGCAGAGGAGATCGCTACGTTGGTGAACCTACTGCAGAAAGCCTTAAGAGTGATGATGTAGGTGAGCAATATAATTATGATGCTGTGTCATGTCCGTTAGGCTAATAATTATTCTGGGTGTAACTCCGCAGCGGTAACCATAGCAGCAACATTTGCTACGTCGGATCGGATGTTTAATAAAAACTCTTCTGGTGTATTTGCAACAACCTCAAGACTTGATGGGCTAATGAACCGCTCAACAAATTCTGTACGTTTTAGAATGGTATACGCATCACGGTGTATTTTTTCGATGATTTGTGTATGAGTACCAGTTGGTGCAAACAATCCAAACCAAGTCAGATAAGTTAAGTAAGGGTATCCAGACTCTACAATGCTAGGAATATCTGGAAATAATTTTAATCGAGTGGTACTTGTGATTGCAATGGCTTTTAATTTACCTGAGCGTATCATTGCTCCACTCCCAGCCGGTGTAAAAATTGCAATTGGCACTTCACCGGAGGTTAACGCTGTCAATGCTGGTGGAACACCTTTGTAAGGTATATGATTAAATTTAAACTTTTCTCTTTTGGCCAGTGTCTCCAATACGAGCTGTGCAGCAGCGCCTCGACCAGTAGATGCGTAAGCGATACTTTCAGGTGCATTGCGTGCAAGGTTAACCAGCTCTTTGACATTTTTAGCTGGAAATGATGGGTGAGTAATTAAAAAGCTTCCACTTCTTGCGACCATAATGATGGGGATAAAATTCTTGTCTGGGTCGTATGGTAGCTTTTTAAATAAATATCGATTGCCAACTAGAGGCTGTGAGTTTGTCATTAGTAATGTATAACCGTCTGCAGGTGCTGAAGCAACCTTTGAAGCGCCAATAGTAGTGTCACCACCAGGTACATTTTCAATGATTACGGGATGCCCCCAAAGGGCACTAAGCTCTTTTGCCAAGGGCCGAGTAAAGACGTCTGAAGTGCCTCCCGGGCTAAATGGTACAATAATTCTAATGTTACGTATTGGATAACCTTGAGTAAAAGCCAAACTAATATCTATGCAGATAAGAATTGCAATGATGATTATTTTTTTAATTTGAGCATTCATATTTCTATTCTTGTATAAATTTTAGATAAAAATTGTGATATAGGTAAATATTCCACAAATATATCATATAAGCTTTTGAATAGTTGAGATTAGTCTATCACAAGCAGTCCATTTGAGTAGGTCGTTTGAGAAACTCAAATTTATAGAGATCAAACAACGCCCTTTCAAATGCATACTGAATGTTCGCATCCCCCAGCTCTTCTAGGGCAGAATTTATCGATATATCATCGCTGGGTAAATAACCCTTAAAGCCTTGGCTGTTTGTGTAGGCATCATCCAGAGTGTAGCATTCGCACTTAGCAACAATCCCAGCGACCCCAGAGTCTACGAAGAGACCATGTTTATCAAACCTGAATTACTCTTCCTCGCCGCCAAAGTTACGATCCAATTCGATGCTGAGTGTGACGCGGTCTATCCACAACGCTTTGGCACTCGCGTGCA
>CAISJL010000033.1 GCA_903885665.1 uncultured beta proteobacterium
AAATTAATAAAATCAATAAGTTAAATTAATTTATCTTTGTATCAAGTAGCCTGCCTAGCAATGGACTCAGTCTAAATAAAAGTACAAATAACAGTACAAATTCAACCCCGGCTCATCCCTACTGATTATGGGTAAGCATTGAATAATTGGCGCGAGGCGAGTATCGTTGCGCCGCAACATAACCGTATCGCCTACCCAATGGCCCTAGCATCACTACGTCTAATCACACCAGCCATAAATCCTCTCTAGCTACCCTCACCCTTGGCGCGCTAGGCGTGGTATTCGGTGATATTGGTACCAGCCCACTGTATGCCTTTAAAGAGGCCTTTGCCGGCGCCCACCCGCTAGCCCTCACAGAAGCGCATGTGCTTGCAGTATTGTCGATGATGTTTTGGACCGTGACTTTAATCGTATCCCTCAAATACATCAGCATTGTTTTGCGCGTTGACAACCGTGGCGAAGGCGGAATTCTGGCGCTGCTGGCGTTCTCCACCAATCAACTACAAAAGCATCCGCGTCTCGCCTGGCTTGCTGCCACCTTAGCCGTTGCTGGCGCCTCTCTTTTTTATGGTGATGCAGTGATTACCCCCGCGATCTCTGTGCTCTCGGCAGTTGAAGGACTGTCTGTTGCTGCGCCAGGCCTGTAACCGTGGGTAGTGCCCCTCACCATCACCATCTTAATTATTTTGTTTTCTATTCAAAGCCGTGGCACTGGCAGTGTTGGCAAACTGTTCGGACCAATCACCATCGTCTGGTTTATAGTGATGGCCGGTCTAGGTCTGAATAGCATCGCACAAACGCCAGTAGTCATTCATGCCATTGACCCCCGCTATGCCATGCAATTTGCCCTACAAGCCCCTGGGCTCGCTTTTCTCACCTTGGGTGCGGTATTCCTCGCGGTCACTGGCGCTGAGGCCTTGTATGCCGACATGGGCCACTTTGGCCCCAAGCCAATACGTCTGGGGTGGTTTATTTTAGTGTTTCCGTGCTTGATGCTAAATTATCTAGGGCAAGGTGCCTTACTCCTACGCAACCCTGATGCCATTAAAAATCCCTTCTACTTGATGGCACCTACCGATTGGGTATTACCCCTAGTGGTGCTCGCTACTGCAGCAACCGTCATTGCCTCGCAAGCCACAATTACCGGCGCCTTCTCGGTGACTCAACAAGCATCACGCCTAGGCTACTTACCGCGTATCCCCGTGGAAGTCACCTCAGACGTAGAGCGAGGCCAAATTTACATCGGTCTCGTCAACTGGACCATGTTAATCATGGTGCTACTACTTGTCTTGGCGTTTCAAAGCTCGGAGGCACTAGCCGCCGCCTACGGCATTGCGGTCTCGCTCACCATGCTACTCGAGACCACGCTCATCACCTTAGTGGTGTTTAAACTACAACACCGCGCTCGTGTGCTTCTCGCCGGTATATTGATTGCGATTGGTATCCTCGAACTACTGTTTGTGGCTTCGAACTCGACCAAGTTTCTTGATGGCGGATGGTTCCCGATTGCCTGCGGCACCTTACTGTTTACCATACTCACCACATGGAAACGCGCCCGCACTACGATTGATGCCGAGCACCGTAGCCACCGTGTGCCCATGAGTACGTTTCTAGAATCTCTACACCAACACGCGTTCCCCAATGTGCCTGGCACAGCCATCTTTCTCAATGGCGATAGTGGCGCAGCACCAGTGACTTTGCTACACAACCTCAAGCACAACAAAATTGTTCATCAACGGATGATTTTCCTAACCCTAGCCACTGACGATAGACCCTACGTCAGCACCGATGACCGCATTGATATTGAAACCCTGGCACACGGCGCCATCTACGCGATTACCCTACACTATGGTTTTCGAGAAGATCACGACATCCCCAAAGCACTGCAACACTTACCCCACTATGGGCTAGCATTTAACATTGAAGACACCACATTCTTCCTTGGCAAAACCACCATAGCGCGCGCCAGCAAACCGGGGCCGCTCACTTGGCGTCGCGAATTATTTCGCTGGATGCAACGTAATAGCCCGAGCAGTGTTGAATATTTCAAACTACCCCCTGACCGAGTCGTTGAGCTAGGCACTCAAATATCACTTTAGAATCAGATTGTTGCAGCTAATTTGCCGCTCAGGTAGCAGGCCATACAATTGATTCGTCACAATCAGACACGCTATGCGATAATTTACCCATGGGGGCGACCCGGTTTCGACAGGGGTTGCAAAGCAGCGCAGGGCATACCGAGGACTGGCTACCTCGTAAATCCAACCGGAAATGCTTAAATGCAAACGATGAATCTTACGCTCTCGCAGCGTAAACCACTAGAAACCTAAGAACTTTCTAGCTCTACACCGTCTTGTCCCTGGGGCGGGCTGGCAACAGCAGTAGAGTCATATACAGGGAATCGCGTGATGTCGGGTTACTTGGCATGGCGTTAAACTAAGGTGACTCGTTTTGTCGCAGCGTGTGCGTCCGCGTCGGCAAGATTAAAGCCAAATGACACCACTAAGTATGTAGAACTGTCTGTCGAGTGCTTCTGGACGCGGGTTCGATTCCCGCCGCCTCCACCAACCATTAGTATTTAGCGATCCATCAGAGCCTATAAAGTACAATAAATACAATAGCTTAGTTAAATTACTCGTCTATGATGCTTCAAGGCGTTCTATTGAAATATATGCCTAAAAGGCATACAGTTAGGCATATAACAACTCAACATTAGGGTACTGTATGCCTACGACACTCACTGACACCGCTATTCGCAAGGCAAAAAGTCGCCTGAAGCCGTGGTGTCTTTACGATACCGGTGGGCTTTACATGGAAATAGCGATTTCAGGCTCCAAACTCTGGCGACTTAAATATCGACTCAAGGGCAAGGAAAAGCGATTAGCGCTTGGCGCGTATCCAGACGTAAGTCTTGTAATGGCAAGAGAGCGAGCACAAGGGGCACGAACCCTCGTTGCTGATGGCATTAACCCATTAGTTCACAAGGCAGCTGTTGCAGCGGCAGAAGCGGCTCAGGATACCTTTGAGACTGTGGCGATGGAATATATTGCCCTGAAGCTAAGACCCACAAAAGCGACTTCGCATGTTGACCGTGTTGAGACGCGGTTTAAGCGAGACATATTCCCATACATTGGCAATCGTAAACTACCCGAAATAACAACCCCCGAGCTGCTGGGGGTGTTACGTCGAATCGAAGGTCGTGGCGCCATCGAAACAGCGCACCGTGCCTTACAAACGATTAGCCAAGCGTTTCGCTACGGCATTGTTACTGGACGCGCCACAACCGATCCCTCACGCGACCTGCGGGGGGCACTAGCTCAAGTAAAGAAACAGCACTTCCCAGCACCGCTTGACCCAAATCGCATAGGCGAAATTTTACTTGCGCTTGATGGCTATCGCGGGACACCTGTCGTGCAGGCAGCACTACGGCTCGGAAGTTTGGTATTTGTGCGACCCGGCGAACTGCGGCAAGCGCAATGGAGCGATATTGACCTAGAGGCGCGGCAATGGGCTTTTCACGTTACCAAGACGAAAGTGGATCATATTGTGCCATTGAGCATTCAGGCGCTCGCAGTGCTTGAAACAATTAAGCCGCTGACCGGACACGGCAAGTTTGTATTCGCTGGCGCACGCTCACCCAAAGGCGACCGCCCCATGAGCGACAACGCGGTGCTAATGGCTCTGCGAACACTTGGCATTGCCGCCGACGAAATGGTGGGGCATAGCTGGCGAGCCTGTGCCAGAACTTTACTCGACGAAACGCTTGGCTACCCGATCCACGTCATTGAACAGCAATTAGCGCACTCGGTGCGCGACCCGCTCGGACGGGCTTATAACAGGACGCAACACCTGCCAGAACGCTGCAAACTCATGCAAGCGTGGGCTGACCATCTGGACAAATTGCGCGTGCTGGCGAAGCCTGTAGAGCCTATGGCTGGCAATGTTGTTGCTATGCGCGGCTGAAGCCGTGTATATTCGGAATTAGTCGAACGTGTAACACCCGCCTACAAGCGGCTACCGTTACGACAAAGCGCCGTCGTTAAGCGCGAACTCTGCCCACAGCAGAAAATGCAGTCTGTCACGATTGCCGCCCCACAGGCGAACCGACAAAAGTTGAGCATTTATTTGCTCGCATTTAATTGGTTTCGCTTTAAGGCTAAAAATGACACTTCCAATTACGACGCCTAGCGCGTCACCCGTGGCTCAGGCTGCAACCGTAGTAATTCATGCTGAAGTAAATTTGCCGCCGTTGTGCCGCATAACCGACGTTCTGCCAGTGGTGCCGATCAAACGCTCGACAGTCTGGCTCTGGGTAAGGACAGGCCGCTTTCCCGCACCCATTCGCCCATTCGGTAAATTTTGCACCGTCTGGCGGCGCGAGGACATTCTCGCGTGGCTCTCGAAAGCGGGAGCGTGAAATGGACACCACAAAAGAAAACGCTCTGCTTCAACAGGGTGCGGATACCTTTGCAAACACGCCTAAATTTTACCCGACTTTCTCCAATGCCAGGCAATTGCAAGAGAACGGCTATCAGCCGATACCGATCAGGCCGAATCAGAAATTCCCCTCAATAGACGACTGGCCAAACTACAAGTTTTCCGAAGGCGATCCTGATCGACTGGGTTTTCAACAGCACGGAATAGGCATTCTGACTGCAAGAACGCCGGCTATAGATATTGATTGCTACTGCCCGATTATTGCCGAGTTACTCAAGCAAATGGTGATTAGGGTTCTTGGCTGCTGCGAAGCGCCGCCACCAATACGGATCGGGCAAAAGCCAAAATTGCTTTTCGTGTGCCAAACCAAAAATCCGTTTCGTAAGAAAGCCACCAAGAAATACAAGCTGCCGCGTTACGAAGCCTACAAAGATTCGGGAGTTGAAATTTTGGCAGACGGCCAACAGTTTGTTGCCTATGGCATGCACCCGGATACAGATGCACCATATTCCTGGAACGGCTCAGGCGACCCCCTAAACTTCCCGGTGGGTTTGCTACCCGAAATCACAGAAGAACAGACCGAAGAAATTATTCGCCAAGCAGAGCTTATATACGAGTTGAACGGCGGCATACCAAGCGACTCTACAAAGCCGAATGCAGGTAGTGTTGCACCGCCGATCGTTTTGCCTCTTGAAACGATTGCGGAACTCCGTAGCGCCCTCCTATTTATGCGCGCAGATGATTACGCCCCCTGGATGGATATTGCACACGCGCTTGCCACACTCGGCGATGTAGGGCGTGGCCTGTGGCTGGAGTGGGGAGCGACGGCTTACCAACAATGGAATGCCGGGGAAGCATCGAAAAAATGGGATTCGATAAAAATCGGGCAAAACCCAGACGGCACAGCGCGAACATCATATAAGGCGGTATTTAAAAAAGCCCAAGCATTAGGTTGGACGAATCCGCTGAAGAAATATAAAGCGGCAGCGGGAAGCCACAACACGACAGATAAAAATCGGATTGTGGCACTCGACTTTAACGACATACTAACAATGCATTTCCCACCAATGGAGGCTATGCTCGGGCCGTGGCTGTGCAGGCAACACTTGAGTTTAATTCATGCGTGGCGCGGTGTCGGCAAAACGCACTTCGCGCTCGGTGTGGCTTATGCTGTGGCAAGTGGGGGCGAATACCTGAAGTGGACTGCCAACAAGCCTTATCGCGTAGTCTACATTGACGGCGAAATGAGTGGTGCGTCAATTCAAGCGCGACTGGCGGCAATTGTGAAGATTGCCGACAAGCACCCAGCACAAGGCTATTTGCAAATAATCACGCCAGACGCTCAAAGCCTGCCAATACCTGACCTTGCAACGACCGAAGGACAGGCAGCGCTAGCACCGCGTATTGCCGATGCTGAATTAATCGTTGTAGACAATTTGAGTTGCCTGATGCGAACCGGTGAAGAAAACAAAGCTGAAGGATGGCATAGCACAGCTATGTGGGCGCTCGATTTACGGCGGCAAGGTAAGACGGTGCTATTCGTGGCGCACGACGGCAAGAACGGCGAACGGCGCGGCACTAGTAAGGTGGAGGATATTCTCGATTGCGTGCTGCACTTAACCCATGAGGCTGACTACGACCCCGAAAAAGGCGCGGCATTCACCTGCTCATTCGTGAAGGCTCGACACCTGACCGGCAAGGACGCCGCTGATATTGAGGCAGCTCTGAGCAACGACACTGGTAAGTGGACTTGGCGCGAAGCAGCACTCGAAATGGCTGATCGCATTAGAAAGCTCAAGGCCGAAGCTCCGGACATGAGCCAGAAGGACATTGCCGAAGAATTGGGCTGTGACAAATCCACGGTGTCCAGAGCATTAAAGCAGCAAGGCTTCTGAGTTGCACGGTGTTCACGCAGTTGCGCAACGCGTAAACATCGTGAAACCAGAGTTGCAAGAAGTTACAAGGCATATTCGAAAAAAACTATGCAGTGCAACTTTGATATTCATAGAATTATGCTTAATATTCAATCGTGTGCAACCACATTAAATGACAATTTCACTTGGAGTTGCACGGTTTACACCTTAGCAGGTAAAACATGAAACTTTTTTAGAAAAGGACTAACTATGAATGCAGGAACCTTTAAAAAAGGCGAAAAAAGACTGGGTCAGGGTAAGCGCGGACCAGGCAAGGTGACTATCCAAACCCGCGAGGCGATTAGTCGCTTTGCCAACGGCAATGCTCACAGACTGCAAGAGTGGCTTGATGAAATACAAAGCAAGGACGGCGCAAAGTCTGCTCTGGAAGCCTATACTAAACTACTTGAGTATACCGTTCCAAAAATATCGAGAACTGTTTTAGCTATTGATAGCGAACCGCAGGAGATTATTTTTCGATGGGAGGATTCAAAG
Organism: uncultured beta proteobacterium; assembly: GCA_903885665.1. Classification (GTDB taxonomy): domain Bacteria; phylum Pseudomonadota; class Gammaproteobacteria; order Burkholderiales; family SG8-41. The sequence continues at coordinate 6,846 of CAISJL010000033.1, forward strand.
GTGTAGCACGAAACTCTATTACGCTATTGCCTTGCGCGTCATCTGGGACGGCAGTAGTATATAGATTAAATGGCAATGAACTCGAAAGGCTGATAGAACAATCGAATGCCAAAACTCATCAACAGTGATACATTAATATTAAATAGGCACGTGTTGGGCTATTTTCATTTAAAGTAAGTTGAAATGGAAATACTTCGCCTAATCTTTTTATTTTTTATCACTGCCTTGGCTGAAATTATTGGTTGTTATTTCCCTTGGCTGGTTCTTAAGCAAAATAAAAGCCCCTTATTGCTCATACCAGCCATAGTTTCATTAGTTCTATTTACTTGGTTATTAACACTCCATCCAACGGCCGCGGGAAGAACTTATGCCGCATATGGGGGCATGTACATTGTCGTTGCTTTATTTTGGCTTAGGTTGGTTGATGACGTTTCTTTGACTCGCTGGGATATCGCTGGAGCTGGATTAGCCTTAATTGGAATGTGTTTGATTGCCTTACAGCCTTCAAGTGCCTCATAAAGTTAACAAAAACCAAGCAGGATACAACCGTTATGGTCGATTTTGCCCCGGGCCACCAAGAATCTCAACAGCCCACTTGTTAGGCTATTTTCTTGTATGGTCACTTGAGGTGGATATCATTATCAAATGACTTTGATAGAAAAACTCAAGAGCTGGGCTCAATTGCTCAAGATGGATGTCTTGATGATTTGGTTTGCTACCAAGAGTCCCCAAACTCCATGGCTGCCCAAGGCAATTTGTATTTTCATCGTCGCATATGCTTTGAGTCCAATTGATCTGATTCCTGACTTTATTCCCGTATTGGGATATGTTGACGATCTTGTTTTGCTACCAATTTTGATTTGGGTGGCTATCAGGCTAATGCCAAACTTTATTCTTCAAGAGTCTAGGATTCTAGCCGATCAATGGCTTAAAAAAAATCAATCTAAACCCAAGAGTAACTTAGGCTTTTTGATCGTTGCTGTTATTTGGCTATTAATGATGTGGCTGACATATCTACTTATTAATAGCCAAACATCCTGATGCCCCGGTCGATTCCGCCCCGTGCCACCAAAATCAAATAATGCACTGCTTTGTGCGGGGCATTTTCTTTTGAGCTGGCAGGATCCTAAAAGATAGATTAGGGTTTTATAAAAATTCAATCTATATATATAAAAAGTGAGGGGTTAAAAATGAAATGGCTATTGAGTATCTGTGCCTTAGAATGTTTTACCTCTGTAAGTACTCAAACAATGACGTCAGTTTTGCTAGAGGCGCAGACTGGCAGAGAGACTGGCATTTTTTCAAAATCTCCAGTGGTTTAGAGAGCGATCGATGTCACCGATACTGATAGGGCATTTCATGAGGTGCTCTAAACATACTAAAAAGTAATGAAATTTAAAAATATGATTGACACGCATGCGTGTACTTGATTATTGTTACTCATTCAAAACTCTATCACGATAAGCAGCTTATTGAAAACGAATAGAAAGAGCAACATAATGAAATCAATTTTAAAAGTCGCAGCCTTGGCAAGTTTGTTGGCGCTGGCCGGATGTGCCGGAACCCTCAAAACGCCTAGCGCAAATGTGGATGCCGCCAAGCTGCCAATGACGAAAGCTGCATCAGCCAATCCACCAAGGTCTATTTTGTATGTGGGTAATAGCTTCATGTACTACAACAACAGCTTGCACAATATTACCAGCCGCTTAGCGCGTGACTCGGTCAATGGCAAAGAAGCTAACCACCGCGCTACGTCTCTCACCATCAGTGGCTCTGGCATTGATTGGCATGACTTAGAGTCTTATTTGCGACCCGATGGCTTGGGCCGCTACTCGTTCGTGGGTGACAACGAAGTTCGCTTCAACCCACCTGGCCGCCAATA
>CAISJL010000034.1 GCA_903885665.1 uncultured beta proteobacterium
AATCAACATTAAATGTTGCACTTCGAAATTGAATCCACCATATAATGCAGTGTATCAAGTTACTTCAATTATAAAAATCTTAAATACAGTAAAATTAATTTTTTTGAGCTTACTGCTGTTTGAATTTATATTTAAATAAATACTTAAATAAATTATTTTCTTGGAGGTGTGATGAATAATCATTTGGTATATTGGGTTGCACGGATATTGTTGTTAGTTACATCCTGCGCTATGTTGACAGCGTTTGCCGCACAGCCGGCTTTGAACTATCCGACTAAAGGTATTGTCGTGATTGTCGGTTACGAGCCCGGTAGTGGCTCTGATACTACAACACGCGCATTTATGCCGTTTGTATCTAAAGCCCTTGGTCAGCCCATTACGATTATTAACCAAGCGGGTGCGGGTGGTGCTTTGAGTTGGAATGCATTATCCAGAGCTAAACCTGACGGATACACCTTGGCGTTTGCGGGCTTGCCTTCTATATTTAATGCCGCAGTGTTAGCCAAGGTTGAATACGACCCATTAAGCAGCTTCTCCTATCTAGGTGTGGTGGTGCAAGACCCAGTGGCGCTCACAGTGAAGGCCGGTAGTCGTTATAAATCATTAGACGATTTTATTGCGGCAGCACGAAGTTCACCGGGTAAGGTGACGATTGGCGCTACAGGTAAGGGTAGTATTGATCATACGATTGGTTTGGGAATCGAAAAATCAAAAGGCGTGAAGTTTAATATTGTTAACTTTGACGGCACACCGCAAGGCATTACAGCAGTTTTAGGTGAAAATCTCGATGCCATGGGTATGAATGCTAATGCATCTATGCCTTTTGAAAAAGCGGGTCAACTCAAAACATTGGCGGTCGGTGGCGATAAGCCATTCCCAGGTTTGCCCAATGTGCCTACTTTTAAGAGTTTGGGTGTGGATCTATATGCCCAAGCCGTATACCGTAGTTATATAGCCCCCAAAGGATTGCCAGATTCAGTGTATCAAACCTTGGTTAAGGCTATTAAGGTTGCAGTCGATGATCCGCAATGGAAAGCGCAGGCCGATAAATTAGGTTTGCCCATGGTGTATTTAGGTCCCGATGACACTACAGCTCTCGCTAAGCAACTCAATGAAGCTGCCAAGGTGTATTTAGCCAAGTGAGAATTATACATCGACAGGGCTGTGTGAAACAGTGCATGGTTGCAGAGACGCGTTTAGTCCCTGTGTGTGTTCTAAGGCGTTCGGTATGATCAGCCGGGTTTATCGTCAGGCATTGCTATCGGTCGATGGTTTGAGTGGATTATTTTTGACAATCTTAGGTTTGTTCTGTAGCTACGAGATGCGCTTTGTGCAGCAGCTTGTGGTTTGGGATGAGTCTGGTCCGGGGCCAGCATGGTTACCTTTGGTGATGTCTTTAATTTTGACAGTATTAGGTTTGAAGCTAGCAATGAGCGCGTTGTTAGTGCGTGATAACCCTTCTTATAGTTTCTCGCGACCAACGCTTAAATACACCATATTAATAATGAGTTTAGCCAGTTTATTTCCTGTCATTGGTGGTTTGAGTTCGCTTACATTGTTCGTTGCTATGGAGTTATGGTGGGTTGAGCAAGAGCGTATGCGCTTTTCAATCATGGTGAGTTTGATTGTGGCCTTTGTAGTCTGGTTTGTGTTTATTCGCCTGCTTGGGGTGGCGTTTCCGTTGAGCCCTTGGGGTTTCTAATCGGCCTCTGGAAAAAATAAAATGGAAATTATTCAAGCATTCTCGCAAGTAATCAATCCTTCAACGCTACTCTTTATTTTTATAGGGGTAGTTATCGGTGAGTTAGTTGGCGTATTACCGGGAATTTCTTCACCTGCTGCAATAGCATTGCTATTGCCAACAACCTTTACGCTTGCCCCTGGTGATGGATTAGCGATGTTAGCGGGTATATGGTATGGCAGCAGCTATGGCGGCATCATCACTTCGATACTACTGAATATACCGGGTGAGGGAGATTCAGTGATCTCTACGCTAGATGGTTATGCAATGGCCAAACAAGGCCAAGGTGCATTAGCGTTAGGGGTATCTGCCTTTGGCGGGTTTTTTGCGGGCACGATCGCATTGATTTTGTTGCAATTTGTAGGCCCTGATATTGCAGCACTAGCTATGCGATTTGGGCCGCAGGAGTTTTTTGCATTGATGTTCTTAGGTTTGGCTTTGGTATCATGGTTAAGTGGCGAATCAATTATTAAAGGTATGATTTCTTGTGGTCTTGGTTTGTTGGTGGGCACCGTAGGTGGCGATATTGTATCTGGGGAGTCACGCCTTACGTTTGGATTTACCGTATTGCAAGATGGTATTGGTTTTGTACCTGCAGTAGTCGGCTTGTTTGGTTTAGGTGAGATATTACACACGGTAGGTAATAAGCTAGATATCAATCATCAGATGAAAATCAGTATTCGCGGTCTGTTTCCGCATGGTTCGCAATGGGCGCCAACAGTCTGGTCAACGTTAAGAGGTACAGTGGTTGGTTTTGTTGCCGGGGTGATTCCTGGAGTAGGCCCCACCAATGCGACGTTTGTGGCTTATGCTGTAGAGAAAGGCATTTCAAGGACTCCTGAGCAATTTGGACAGGGTGCGATAGAGGGTGTTGCTGGGCCTGGTGCGGCGAGTCATTCAGGCACTATCGCGGGCATGGTGCCTTTGTTAGCTTTGGGTATTCCGGCTTCTGGTACGGCAGCAGTTTTTATGGGTGGTTTTATTATTCATGGCTTATTCCCAGGACCGCTACTCTATTTACAGCATTCTGATATTGTGTGGGGGTTAATTGCTGCGCTGTACGTGGGTAATATTATGTTATTACTCATGAATACATTGATGATTCCAGTGATGGTGTGGGTAGTCAGTGCGATTCGGCCCTATTTAGCGCCAATTATAGGTGTCTTAACCTTAATCGGCGCATACTCACTGAGTAATAATCCCTTTGATATTTGGTTAGCTGTGGGATTTGGTATTCTTGGATATTTCTTCCGAATTGGTGGCTTCCCATTAGCGCCTATGGTGATTGCGATGGTCTTAGGTCGTAAGGCGGAGACTGCATTGCGTCAATCGCTACAGATTTCGAATGGTGATTTTTCTGTGTTTATGCATAGACCATTGGCCGCGAGCTTGATCGTTGTGGCATTTCTGGTGTTGTTAAGTCCTTGGTTATTAGCTCTTTGGCGACGATATCGTATTGCAAGATCAGTAACATAATAATTATCGAAGAGGAAGGCCAATGCAATTGAATCGATTGGGTGAGCACATTGGGGCGGAGATTGTCGGTATAGACTTAACGCAGCCCATCACTGAAGCAGAGCGTGCTCAATTAAACGCAGCAGTAGTTGAGCATGTTGCTTTAGTAATTCGTGATCAACATTTTACCCCGCAGCAATTTTTAACGGCCGCGGCTTATTTTGGCGAACCGATGGCGCAACACTATACCGAATTTGCGGTACCTGGCCTGCCATTAGTGAATGAAATTTGTAATCAGCATAAAGACAAAAATGGTCAGCGCGTGAATCATGGTGAGAGTTGGCATACCGATCATCCTAATCACCGTATTCCACCCAAATACACCACGCTTTATGGGATTGCGATCCCAGATCAAGGTGGTGATACGGAGATATTAAATACCCGAGCTGGTTACGAGTCATTACCCACTGCATTAAAAAAACGAATTCGTCACATGCAGACTGCAAATGTATTTTTAGGCAGTGCTACACTCCACCCATTTAGTTATGCAGCTAACGCGCAAAAAGAGCGACAAATCGACCCTGTGTTGCAACCCTTGGTAAGAACCAACCCAGAAAATGGCTCACAAGCTTTGTATTTCAGCACTACGAAATGTGAAACAATTGTTGGCATCACGCCTGAGCAAACCCAGGAATTATTGACTGAGCTATTAGAGCAGATTGTGAAACCTGAATTTATTTATAAGCACTAATGGCGTGTCGGTGAAATGTTGATTTGGGATAACAGATCCTCTATGCATCAAGGCGTGATTGACTGTGATCCGCAGCAGTTACGATTATTACACCGTGTGATTATCAAGGGTGAGCTTCCGTTTTAGCTCTCCTATTGTACTGTAGCACCTTATGCACGTAACAACTTACTGAGTCTAATGCGCGCTTTTGGCGTTTCTAGGTTTAGCGTGGCATTGTTAATCGCCTGGACATCTATGCGACGGGGTGCGAGGGCGGCTAATTGCATGAATTTTTCTGCTAACTCTTGATCTGAGCAAGGGTCTGCTGGTGTGCCATGAGGATCTAAGGTCAATGCCTCTAAGACTTCGCCATTGTAAAGATGCAATTGCACGCGAGTGCCAAAGCGTTGTGGATAGACCGCGTCACACTCAGCATCGAATTGGATTGTAACTTTGGCGGCGAGGGAGAGTAATTCAGGTTTGGTAAACATAGTCTCTTCGTAGACTCTGGGGTCGCTGGGATTGTTGCTAAGTGCGACTGCTACACAATAGGGCAAGCTATATTGCGCATCCATGGTATCTAGGGGGCGGGGATTGCTATTGTTGTTGACGGCAAACTGACTGGTGCCAATAACAACTTTAGAGACATCGGTTGCCGTTAGATTGCGATTGTTGCGCATAGCAGTGAGTAATTGCACAGCACCTTGTATCCAACCACAAATTGGATAGACTTTAAACCACACAGCATCGATTGCCCATTGTTCACCGAATTCGGGCATGAGTTTTTCTGGATCTGCGTCAGCGCCACCAAAGGCATCAAGTAATCCGTAGCGACCATCGACTGCACCACTAGGCCCGGTAAAACCATCATGCGCTAATAATGCTGCGCGCACGCCAGAAGAGGCGGCCCATCCTGCATGCATACGTTTAACCATGCCGCCACCACCGCTAGACACATAAGCTTTAACCCCTGAAGCCATAGAGGCAGCAATGCCTGCAGCGCAGGTAATTTGTGCAGTATTTAAATTTAGTAAGTATGCGCAAGCAATGGCTGATGCAACAGGGCCAACAACACTGGTTTTATGAAATCCTTGTTGTGAGGCTAGCGTACCCATAGCAATACTCATGCGAGCTGTTACTTCATAACCCATGATGATGGCGCGCAGCAAGGCTTCGCCCTCTACGTTTTTATGCTCCGCAATCGCCATTGTGGCGGGGATGATGACTGTGCCAGGATGGATTAACGCGGCTGGTAATAAGTCATCAAGTTCAAACCCATGAATAGCCGTACCGTTACACAATGCAGCAGCAGGTGCGGATAGAGTTTGTTGTTCGCCAAATAGTGTGGCTTGACCTCGGGATTGTTCAGCAAGCATTTGCTTGCTGAGAATTTTCGACCATGGCTGGGATGCACCAAACAGTCCACAGCCCAAGGCATCTAATAAACAGCGTTTTGCATTTTGGTAGGTTTGGGCAGGGATTACTGTGGGTGCAAGCGAGTGTAGAGCTTGTATCAGTCGCGCTGCGGCATCAGGGTTGTTGTGAGTTTCTTTTTTCATGGCTTGGTATTTACTTCTCAGATTGAAGAGGCTAGTTGCGGGGATGGTTAATTATGCTTTATGTAATCTAAGGATTGCTGAGGGGGCTGTGGACTACAGCGATTCCAATCATAGTCTAATCGGTGAACGGTGAGGGTTGATTGTAGTTTAACGGGTCAGTGCGAGCAGACGTGCATACACTTTCTCATCGAGTTGGATATAGCCTTTAGCTACATTCTCACGTCTTAGTTGTTGACTACGATCACCGGGCACGCGCACAGTAGCTTGATCGGCAAGTGGGCGATTGCCCACGATGACTGATCTGAAGGCACTCACCAGTGAAGGATATTGATCGGCGGGCATAAATAGTTTGGGGTCTATCACCATAAAGAATAAACCATAGTTGCTGACATCATTAATGACCAATTCACTGCCCGCTAAAATACCCAGAAGTTGAACCGCCAATGCTAAGCCACTTCCACGTGCGCCACCCCAAGGCAGGATGGCGCCAGCGAGTGCTTCGTCAGGGTCTGTCGTGGGTTCGCCGCCTGGGTTCACCGCGACTTGCTCTGGTAAGGGTTTGCCTTTGGTGCGTGCTAATACCACATCGCCCCAGGTGGTCTGTGAAGTGCCAATGTCAATGATTAAGGGATCATCAGTGCTAGGGAAGGCGATGGCGAAGGGATTAGTGCCCATCAGACGTTCAGTGCCGCCGTAAGGTGCGACCCGTGCTGTGGTATTGGTGGTGTGCATAGCGATGAATCCTTGCCGCGCTGCGCGCTCTACATAATAAGCGAGACGACCGCTAAACCACGTGTTATTGGCACAGACAACTGCTATACCATTGGATTTGGCAATGGCTATTGCTTTATCAATTGCCTGTATAGAAACCACATAAGCCACATTATTTCCGCCATCAATTAAAGCCGAGCAATGGTTCTCTCGTACAATGGTGGTTGGGCCGGCAGGCGGTTTCGTACGTATCTCATCAGTTAGTGCAATCACTCTTGGTAGACTAGAGAATTCATGACCGCACAATGCAGCATCAACCAGATGATCGGCGGTGATTTGTGCATTATCTGGGCTCATTCCAGAACGGGTGAGGGCTTTGACAGCGAGTTGTGTGGCTTCAGAGATTGACAATTGCATAACACATTTACTTTCCAATTAAATGTTTCAGCGGGCTGAGAAAATACTATGATTCCACATTTTAGGGCATGTTATGCGGAAATATGGCTTTATTATTGCGCTAGATGGTGGGATCCTAAGGCGATTTTGAAGGTTATTGTAGACTGAATAGAACTTATACTGTGGATCTTTACAGCAGAAGGGGGTGATATGGATTTCGGTATTTTTAACATCATGCAACAGCGCCAATTGTCTAAAAGTGTGAAGCAAGTTTTCGATGAGGCGGTTGAACAAACTGAGATTGCCGAACAATTAGGCTATAGCCGAGCTTGGTATGCCGAGCATCACTTCTCGAACTATAGCTTATGCCCGTCACCATTAATGATGGCGGCGCATATGGCGGGTAGAACGAACACCATTCGACTTGGCACAGCAGTAGTTGTAGCCCCACTCTATACTCCCGCACGCTTGTTAGCAGAAGTCGGTATGGTCGACAACTTGAGTAATGGTCGTCTTGACTTAGGTATTGGTATGGGCTATCAACAGTATGAATTTGATCGCTTTTGCGCCACCTTAGAAAACGTACGGGGCTTTACCGGTGAAATGTTGGAATTGATTCATCAGGGATTAACAGAGCAAGCCTTCGAGTTTAATGGCCAATATATTCAGTTTCCACGTTCATCGATTAGTTGCAAGCCAATCCAAACGCCTACCCCCCCCATGTGGTATGCCGGTGGAGATCCAGTACACCTGGCATGGATTGCCAGACATGGCCATACTTTATTTGTGACAGGGCTATTGGGTGGTATTTCCCGCATGAAAAAAACCCGTGATTATTTTGAAGAAATTGCCGCCAAAGAAGGTAAGCCAACTCGTATTGCAGTGACACGTTTGGCATTTGTGACCAAAAATAAAAAAGATGCAGACCACTATATTGATTGCGCCTTGTATCAGCAACGTCTAGCAGTGTCGTTAAAGGCGCGTCGCGAAAAAGTTGTAGATAACTACGTAGTGCAAGAGTTTCCGTATGATGATGAGCCTAGTGTAGAGGCGATTCGTCGTAATCTGCCAGTCGGCGATGTGGATACTTGTATTGAGAAAATGGTTCGCCTAGTGCGTGAGATAAATCCTGTGCATATTGCTATCCAACCACAGGTTGGCGATATGGATCATCAAAAAGCGATTGAGAGTATGCGCTTATGGGCTGAGGAAGTGGTTCCTGCAGTATTGCGGGAGACAGGGCGTGATATCGCGATAGCAGCGTAGCACGATGGCGAAAGTGTTACAGAAGTATCGCGTATTGGATTTGAGTCGGGTCTTAGCGGGCCCGTATTGCGCTCAATTACTCGCAGATCAAGGGGCGCAAGTGATTAAGGTCGAGAACCCCGGCACTGGTGACGAGAACCGGGTTTGGGGTACGCGCGCAGCGGATGGCATTACGAGTAATTTTCATAGTGTGAATCGCGGCAAGCTAGGCATCACCTTAAACTTGAAAGCACCTGCCGGTCGCGCGTTGTTAGAACGACTCCTGGTTAAAACAGATATTGTGATTCATAGTTTTTTACCAGAGTCTGCTGCGCGCCTAGGTCTGAGCTTTTCAGATGTCAAGGTCGTCAATCCAGAGATTATTTATTGCTCGATAAATGGTTATGGTCCGCAAGGCGAGTTACACAATAAAGCGGGCTATGATTTAATGATGCAAGCGTATTCTGGAATCATGTCGACCACTGGTTATCCTGATGGTCCACCGGTGCGGGCAGGTGTGTCATTTATTGACATGACTACTGGTATAGTTGCCTATGGTGGGGTGATGACGGCACTTGTTAAACGTTTGCAAGGTGGCGGTGGTAGTAAAGTCACTGCCTCCTTATTAGAGACCGCTATTTCCTTGCTTGGGTATCACGCCGTGACTTGGTTGCAAGCCGGACAGCTCCCGACTAAAGAGGGTTCTGGCGTTTTTCATTTGGTGCCTTATCAAGCATTTCAATGTCAGGATGGTTATCTGTTGGTTGGTGCGACTAATGATCTTGCTTGGCAGCGATTTTGTGTGGCATTGGGTCATGCGGATCTGGCGATGGATGCACGTTTTAAGACCAACGATAAACGACTCGCACATCGCTCAGTATTGGTGGGTGTTATTGAAGGTATTTTAGCAACAGCGCCAGTGGCATCGTGGCTTGTGCGTTTTGATGTGCAAGGTGTGGCTGCCGCCCCTATTAACACCTTAGATCAGGTTTTGGTTGATCCACAAGTGCTGGCCAATCACATGGTCACAGCGGTAGTGAACGCAGATGGACAATCCTTACCGGTATTAGGAGTGCCCTTTAAGCTCTCGGGTGACCACTCTGTAGCGAATAACAGCGCGCCACAATTAGGTGCAGATACCGATGCTGTTTTACGCGATGAGCTACAGATCAGCGCTAATGAAATTGAGGTGCTTCGTGCGCAAGGCGTTATCTAGTAATCATCCAGTGTTGATGATGTTGATTTAAACAGCCGAATTAAAAAATCAATAAATGCACGTTCTTTGGGTGCAAGTCCACGACCATGGGGGTAGACTGCATATAGTGCAGTATCGTCATCAGTAGGGCTTACAGTATAACTGGGTAGCACTTGAGTGAGCTGACCGCTATTTAAAGCACCCGCCACCATCCACTTTTGTGCAACCATGATTCCCAATCCGGCTAAGCTGGCTGCGAGTAATGCCGCTGCACTCGAAGTGATTAGGTTGCCGCGAATCGGGACATTAATTTTTTCGGTAGCACTGCTAAAGTGCCAATGCTCACTGTAGCGATCTGCACGATAAATTAAACAATTATGCGCACTTAAATCAGTTGGCACTTTGGGGATGCCATGACGTTTAAAATATTCGGGGCTGCCACACACTACGCGCCGACTCGGGCTTAAGCGTCGCGCGATCATGCTGGAATCGTTGAGATTGCCGAGAAATACTGCGACATCAATATGTAGCTTTAATAAGTTGATGTGCTCATCACCCAAGGTAAGATCGAGTGTGACTTGTGGATTTTCTGCTAAAAATTGCGGTAGTGCCGGCACGATGACAGCGCTTGCTACAGAGGTGCGTAGATACACACGTATCACGCCTTTGGCTGCGTCCTGAAACGATGCAACATCACGCTTGGCGCGATCGTAGGTGTCGATGATAAGCTTGGCTCTATCGTAGAACATGCGTCCGGCTTCGGTGAGCGATTGGCGTCTTGTGGTTTTGTTTAGCAAGCGCGTGCCTAAGCTATCTTCCAGTGCTTTGACTTGACGCGCTATCGAGCTCACTGCAATGTGTCTGGCACGTGCTGTAGCAGACAGGCTGCCACTCTCAACGACTTGCACAAAGACTCTGAGGCTGCTTAGCTCATCTGTGATGCTTGATATCATCTTGATTATTCTGGTTTGATGCCCATAGCTGGTAATAATTTCGCCCACCGATCCAAATCATTTTGTACCAGTTGATTAAATTCTTGTGGGGTATTGCCAGAAGGAATAAAACCTTGGCTAATGAGTTGTTCTTTCACTTCAGGTAGGCGCACGATGCGAGCGATTTCCAGATACACTTTGTCAATGATGGCACGCGGGGTTTTTGCCGACACTAATACACCAAAGAAATTTTGCACTTCGTAACCCGCTACGATCTCGCCAATAGCTGGAGTCTCGGGCAGTAAGTCCATGCGCTTATTTCCGGTTACACCGAGTGCGCGCAGACGGTTTTGTTTGACAAATGGTACGGTGATGCTAGGCGCAGTAAAAATCAAATGCACTTCACCGGAGACCACAGCAGTTCCTGCCGCCCCCGCACCTTTATAAGCGACATGGGTCATTTTGGTGCCTGTGAGATGCGCAAACATACCTGCCGATAAATAGCTGGTCGTGCCAATACCAGAGGAGGCGTAGTTCAATGTATTAGGTCTGGTTTTGGCCAGTTGAATCAGCTCATGTATTGATTTGGCTGGAACTGAAGGATGAGACACTAACACATTGGGTGAGAAGGCCACCACTGAGACACGCTCAAAGTCTTTGTAAGTATCGTAGGGTAGTTTTTTATAAAGATAAGGGTTCATGGTGTAACCACCGGCAACGATCAATAAGGTGTGACCATCGGGAGGTGACTTCGCAGCAATTTCAGTGCCGATGATGCCGCCGGCGCCGGGTCGTAAATCAACTACCACCTGTTGCCCCCAAGTCTGTGACATACGCGGGCTGAGCATACGCGATAAGGTGTCATTGCCGCCACCGGGTGTAGTCGGTGCAATAAAGCGAATTGGTTTGGTCGGCCAGGTTTCAATGCTAGTCTGTGCCAACACCGGTGCAATGAGTAGACCAAGCAGGCTGAGTACTAAATAACCATGTATGTGCTTACATCTTGAAAGATGGCTAGAAAGAGTAGGAGTCATTGGGGGTATGTAGTGGTTGAAATTAGTTGGCGGTGATGTTTTGTTTTTTAATGAGATCAGTAAATTTTCTACGCTCGGCATTGATGAAGCTTGAAAACTGTTCAGGACTGCCACCAATTAAGGTCACGCCTAATTCAGCCATAGCAGATTGATATTCAGGATCTGACAAAGCGGTATTAATTGCATTGTTAATGGTCTTTACAATAGGTTTGGGCACGGCGCTTCTCACAAACATGCCATGTGAGATTCCAGCTTCAAATCCGGGCGCTCCACTTTCATTGAAGGTGGGCACGTCGGGAATGGCGGCTAGGCGTGACTTCGCTGCAATAGCTAGACCTTTGATGCGACCGCCACGCACATGACCAATAGCCGTCATAGAGTTATCAAACAACAATTGAATTTCGTTACTCATGACAGCCACTACAGCAGGGGCGGCGCCTCGATAGGGCACATGCACGAGTTCGATCTGCGCTTGATAATTGAGTAGTTCACCAGCGAGATGAATCGAGGTGCCAGGGCCGCCAGAGCCAAAATTAATGATACGTGGTTTGCTCTTGGCTAAGGTGATCAGGTCGGATACCCGATTGGCGGGTAAACCCATATTAGCGAGTAAAACATGCGCTGCCAGGCTGATTTGTGCGACTGGTTGAAAATCAGCGGGATTGAATGGCAGCTTGCTATAGAGTATGGGATTCACAGCAAATACCGGATGTGAGGAGAAAAAAATGGTATGACCATCGGGGTTGCCTGCAACCACCGTTACTGCAGCTGCATTACCCGCAGCGCCGCCAATATTTTCGACTACAATGTTTTGTTTCAGTATGCGGTGTAAGCGTTCTGCGAGGCGTCGCGCATTCATGTCCGCGCCCCCACCTGCAGGCATACCCGCCACTAAACGAATAGGTCGATTCGGATAGTTAGGTGTCGATTGTGCAGTCGCGTGACTTGTGAGGAGAGATGCGAAACTTAAGCAGGCGACTAGTGCAATAACGTATTTGGGTAAGTATGATGTCATAAGAACAATTTATAATTTAGGGTCAGGATAGACGTTGTCGCCAAAGTAGGCACGTGTACGCTCTAAGTAATCGCCGATCGGCGGTGCATAAGAGAGTCGCTTGCTGGTGAAGCGGCCTGTGATGCGGCGCAGTTTTGCAGCGACTTCACCCATTTTTACGAGCTCCACAATGCCGTTTACTATCGGTGCGCGTTCGATCTCGTAGGTTTGTGATTGAGTTAGAAATACAATAATGTCGCCGCCTGCAGGTATGATGATTTCAGCACCCGCATCGAGTAATTTTTTAGCGCATACATTAAATTGATCGATTATATTTTGTCGAAATGGCAAATCAACCATGGCGCGTTTTAATTCTATGGGTGAAGTATTCATCGGTTCCATCCCCACTAAGCGCCGCTCCAGTCCATAGCGTCTGACGTTTTCCATAATGCGTAAGTTCCAGCGGGAGCTAATCGTAACGAGCCCAAAGCTCGCGCCCATCATGCTGGCTAAATGCATGCTGGTTTCGCACAAACCCAAGACAGGGATGTTGACGCATTCTCGCGCTTCTTGCAGACCGGCATCGCTGATATTGCCAATTAAGAAAGCGTCATAGCCTTCTTGCTCCGCTTGCATGGCGTTGTAGAGTACTTCGCGCATGTCATGATGCTCGAGGAAACGGTAATGCACGCCGATGCCTGTAGATTTAGCAAGGCCACACATGTCAACGACAGTGCCAGGATCCACCGCCTGGGCAATGGTTGCACGTAGAATTTCACCATACGGTGTTGATTCGGTCTGGCGTGCTAGACTTTGATACCATAGTTTCATGAAGCTCCCCTAATGATTGCAGTCGTCTTAGAGATTGCAGCACTGTGATTCGTTGATAATGTAGTGCTCAATAGCCGACACTGCATTCCAGATGGTGTGATGATTTAATTATTCTTGGAGCCGATTATAGCAGGACAATCTAGTCTGGCTGAATGCGTTTGGGTGTTGAGATCAGAAAATAAAAACACGATTCTATACAGAATAGCGGGGATATGGTGCTGATTTAGTGCTGATCTTTTGCACCGAGATCATGATCACGATATGTATAGCTAAATTGGTTTTTGCCTAAGATTTAACAAAGTTCCTAGTTTAGATTATCTAGCTCTCTTCTTAGGCTTGTCTTTCCTAGGACGCTTAGGCGTTAAGAATGATACCTCCATGCTGTCAATATGCCGCATGATCTGGAAGGTGCTATGTTCATGGTTACCTCCTAATAATATGGGCTTATTGGGCATCATGAACGCATACTCATCTTCTAGCCAATGACGGGATTGCCACTGCCCAGAACTCACAGCGTGATCTAGCCCGTCTTGCTGTACCTTGGTCCAACGCTGGCGGGGTTCTACAGGATTTTTACACGGAAACTGTCCAATCTCTGCGTTAGCAACTAATGTTAAGCCACCATCCTTGGATTGGCTAAAGATGTTACGAACTGCATTTCTCTTTTGTGCAATCTTCTCTTTACTGTCTTTATTAACGATATTGTTCTTGGGGGATATATTTAAATACCGACCCATCTCAAACTCTCCCCATCGATAGACTGCATCAGTTGCAATACTATTCTCCACACAAACTGATAAGGTGAGGGATTGGTAGGCCCTGACGAT
>CAISJL010000035.1 GCA_903885665.1 uncultured beta proteobacterium
CCTCCCAATAGATCAATATAGACTGGCTGGGCGCCTTTGTAGGGAACTAATTGGATATCCACATTACCCATGCCCTTAATTAATGATGCTAAGATAAATTGCCCAGTTCCTGGGCCGCTCGCACCAAAATTCAATTTCCCGGGATTCGCTTTGGCATAACTGAGCATGTCCTTCATCGTATTAAAAGGTAAATCCTTTCTACCTACCAAAGTATAGGAATGAGAAATCACCAATCGTAAGGGAATAAAGTCTGTTAGTGGGTCATAACCCAGATTTTTATGAAGTCCAACATTTAAGGCCATATTTGAAAGACCACCTACGATCAGGTGATAGCCGTCTGCTGGTGCTTTTGCAATAACTTGCGTACCTGCTAAGGTACCACCGCCAGATCGATTCTCTACAACAAATTGTTGCCCCATTTGCTCAGATAATTTACTACCCAGCACCCGAGCAACTAAATCAAAGCCACCTCCCGGCGCTGAAGGCGCAACGATACGGACGGGTTTATTGGGGTAGTCTGTTGGAATCTGTTGGGCAGATAAATGGCTACCAATGAAAAAGAAAAGAATTGAGCTAGTGAATATTTTTAATATGTTTTGTAGAGAGTTCATTGGGCAAATGTTTTTGGGGAAGATGCTCTAAATTCTACATGAAACTGCAAATAAGATGGCGTATTTATATTAGCCAGCATACCGGTACTTTAAAAGTAACTACCCTTTCAAGAAAAGTGGCGTAAGCTTAAATAGTAAGATATAAGTAAAACTATAGATACGAGATCGTCTTTAATATAGATTGATGAACTATAAATATCAACTTGGTACCCTCTTTTTGAATACCCCTTCAAGGTTTAATATTTAACCTTTGACTCTATCTAACCATAAATTCCATGATCTTTGAATTTGACTATCATTTGCAGCAGATGCTTTTTCTGCTTCACTGATGTTCAGGTAAGTTACTTCCCCCATATGCATGGCTTGCACTTGTAATTTGGCATTCATTTCTGCATAAATAGATCTGTAAACAACTTGCTCTATGGAGTTACCAACCACAGTAGCACCATGTCCACGCATCAGCACACAGGTATTTTTTCCTAAAGACTTTGCCAGAGCCTCACCTAAATATACATCCCTAATTAGCATATCGGACTCTTCATCCATGTCTCTAATTTCAAAAAAAACAGAACCTTGACCTAAAAATCCAGCCATATGATAGACCGGCTTTAAGGGAATATTCGTTACTCCAAATGGAATGACACTAGCAGAGTGATGGTGAACAATGGACATAACATCAGGCCGTGAACGATAAATTTCACTATGAATAAATCTTTCTACATAGGGTCGACCAGGATTTAAACTCAGCGCATTACCAGCAAAATCGTAACAAACAATATCTGTTTCACAAACTAGTGCGGGAGCTCTATTGCAAGACAAATAAAAGGACTCTGGCAAAGTGTCATTACGAACACTTATATGTCCGAAGCCATCTACCACTCCTTGGTCATACAAAATATGATTGGCAATCACCAAATTACCCACTAAGTCTTTATTGATATCCACAACACTCTCCAAATAAAAGGATGCTCAGCATACCTTCGGCTTTACTCAATGCGGCCTATTGCATGAAATTCTGAGGCATGAAATTCTGAGCATCTTAGGACATATTGAATAATTAACGTCGAATGATAACATTCTTATTTTAATTAATTTTGTTCATTATCGGACTAGCTTGTCATTACGAATAACATGAGCTTTATTCAAACAGATTGCAC
>CAISJL010000036.1 GCA_903885665.1 uncultured beta proteobacterium
ACATGCGCGTGCATGGGCTCTGTTGCATAACAACGCACACACAACACCACTAAATTACTTTCACTTAAATCACTAGTATCGCCATTAGCATGATGTACATACAAATACTCGCGCACCTGCCCTTGCAAACGGACAAAGCATCGCGAGCAGGTATAGTTTGCACTATGCTTTACCCGCTCAAAGCGTAAGCCCCAATCAATACCCTCTTGCTCACCCAGGGGCATACCCTCGGGCCTCACCAGTGGTGCAGCCATTTGATAGCGCAAACTATTGAACGCAGGCATCTCTAAAAAATTAATTAAGCGTAATTGGCTCATTTGCGGGAAAACTCACGTGCCATAATCTCAATACGCGCCTCGGCATTAGTCACAATCCGAAACTCAACACGCTGCGACGCTAGTTCATCCACCACATCAGAACCCGTCATAATAGGTTTAGACGAAGACAAACCGTTAGCAGTCAATTTCTCACGTAACCATGCCTCACTCTCCTGTATCCCGTCAATCTTTAACACATGCTCCAGTACCGAACGGGTACGCGCCTGAGATAATGCCATATTGCTGATATAAGCATCCTGACCGCCAGCTTTTTTACCCGACCAAAATGTAGAGGTATGACCCTCGATACGTATTTCTTGAATTGAATTTTTAAATTTTTCGCTTGATAAAATTTTGGTATAACGCGGAATAAACTCATTTAAAATAGCTTTAAATTTTGGTTTTAATTCAGCCGAACCGGTTGCAAACAACACATCTGGATTTTTAAAGCGTAGGGTCATTGAGCCCAAAAACTCTGCATCCCATTGCTTAATATTTTTATCAAATTCAACTTGTAAGGCACGGACTAACTCTTGCTTAGTCTCCTCGTACTCCTTAACGACCAAGGTCGTGGTTTGCTCAACTCGCAACATAAATGCTGCAGTAATCAGCAAAAAAATCAACATCAATCCAGTCATCAAATCTGCAAGCGGGATCCAATGCGCTTGACTCGACCGTTCCATGCTCATACCCGTGAAGTCATCTGCACAATCTGCCGTAATTTATCCGTCAAGGGACTGTAATCATCTACAAATTTTTGCGATAAGGCCGCCAACTGCCGCCCCAAAGTCTCTAGGGATTGGTTGAGTTCTTTTTGCAAAGCCGCATCTAAGCTGGCCACACCAGTGGCAATGACTTTGGCGTTCTCTGTCAGGGATTGATTTAAGTTATGCTGTGCTAACTGCATCGCCTCATTCAACATTGCGTGCATCTGCGCATGATTAGTTTGCGACTGTGCACTAAACTGCTGCACAATACCCGCAACATCGGCCTGTAGCGCAGTTACGCCGTGCTTCAATCCACTCAACATCTCATCCACCTTGTGTGCAAACATTGGGGTAATCTCTTGCATACCGCCTAAGAGGGTAGCCAACTCACGCTCTTGTTGATATAACGTGTCTTTACGCTCATTTAATAGCTTCAACACATCATCTAGCCCTACTGCAATAGTGGCAAACCGCTCCGCTTGGGTCACTACCACTGTTAAGCTATTGGCCGAGGATTGCAAATCTCGCGACGCCTGCTCCTGCGCAAATTTGATTTGCTCTAACTCGTCTTTATATTGCTCCTGCCACAACACCAATTTCTCAACCGCGCTATTGAGTTGTTTAAAATTCTCGCCAAACTGATTCTTAAGCTCCTGATTAAACTCATCAATCACTTTTTTTAGAACATCCACAATCGCTTTCTGATTGTTCTCAACCATGTTTTGGGCAAAGCGATCAAATGCTTGGGTTAACTGCGTCAGTAATTGCGTATTCTCTTGGCGCAATAACTTAAACTGCGTCATCAACGTACCCGGCTCATCCCCCACCAAGCCCATACGCAAGGCATGCATAGACACGACTACATCTTCAAGAGTAGTAGCTTTAATATGCGTGATTTCATCCGGTATTGGCCCCTTATTGCGATAATGCCTAAACTTCAAATACAACGCACCACCTACCCCAGTGACTGAGGCCCAAAACGCAGTCTTCACGCCCTCTAGCAAACTCGGCACACTGTGGGCAATATCGCTAGTGTCAAAATTCAATAACGCCAGGGCAATGCCAATAAAACAACCAAAGATACCACTGGTAGTCAAAATCTCTGGGCCATGTGTGACCGAGAAGCGATTAAAGCGAATATGAGTGAGGTAAATTGTCAATGACAAATTAATCACAATAAATATAATAGTCTCTGGCGAATTAAATAAGGCCTGCCATCCCGTTCTACTCTCAGCGGCTGCAATACCGCTGGTACCTATTAAGACCAGCATGAGTGCCCATTTATTCATTGCCATCCTCTATGATAAACTGAACTGATGTTAGTTTAGTGCCACGGATAAAGAGAGTGTGCATATCTTATCACTGAAACATGGTTGCTTGATTATGGATAAGATTAGGAACCTTACTTTGAGGCGCAGGTGGTCGGTAACCCAGAGCGCTATGCGGTCTGACATGGTTGTAATGCTTGACCCATTGATTGACAATGACTCTAGCCTCCCTGAGACTGTAGAAGAGCTCCCCATCCAGTAGGTTATCCCGTAACGTGCCGTTAAAGCTCTCGCAGAAACCGTTTTCCCAAGGACTG
>CAISJL010000037.1 GCA_903885665.1 uncultured beta proteobacterium
GCCCAACGAAGTATTTATGCAGTCCATAAAACGTGTTGCACTTCGTAAATGAATCCACCATATCAATTATGCGATAAATTATAGAATGCATTTTCATCACCACAATACCAGCAATTTTTGAAAGTTGCATTTTACAGATTACTTTAAGATTGATTGATTGACTTGCCCCAACATACAAGGAGCGCTCAATTTAAATAAGAAAAAAACCTAAAATTATTAATTAACACTAAAGGAATAAATACTTAATATTAAATAGATGGACTCCATTTCTGGTCGTGCCAAATACTTAAATAAAATATCTCGGTATGGAAACGATCGAAATGAATACTAGGTTATGCGCAGATGCAGCGCAGGTGGAACTCACCGACCTCAACCAAAAGCATAAATCTCACTGATGCTATATAAGCCACTCTAGACACATACGGTGATGGAACCCTGCACTGCGCCGTGAACACAGTAAACGCGCCGCACGCTCCCCACTAATAATTCCAGAAACTTGATAAAAAAATGCCGACACCCGCGAAGACGTCGGCATTCCACAAGATCAAACCCTTATTTACTGCGGGGTAAACATCGGCACTGAAAACCCATTTTCTGTTTTTTTGAAAACGACCTTGACTTTTTGACCTACTTTAACGCTATCCAAATCACAATCAACAATATTAGTCATCATTTTCGGACCTTCATCGAGCGTAACATAGCCAATGCAATAAGGCACTGGTCCACCACGTCGCGTAACACTGTAGGTATAAATTTCACCCGTACCCTTGGCTTCTACCCATTCAACTTTTTCACTAAAGCAGAACGGGCAGAATGGCCGAGGGTAATGATGATACTCACCACAATCATTACATTTCTTAACCAATAACTTACCTTGAGCAGCAGCATCAAAATAAGGCTCATCTCCCGGGTTGATTGCTGGATCGCGTAACTTTCTATCTTGTGCTGGAGTAGCCATTATTTATTCCCTTTCCATAATCAGTGTTGCACTACCATGACGGTGACCTAAAGCACCCCCCGTGCCATGCGCAAGGGCCAAGTTACAGTTCGGCACTTGCACTGCTGGGTGGGCTTCACCACGCAACTGGCGCACTGCTTCCAAGATTTTAGTCATGCCGCCCCGATTTGCAGGGTGGTTATTACATAAGCCGCCACCATCGGTATTAAACGGCAACTTACCCACGCCAGAGATCAGGTTACCATCGGCAACAAACTTACCGCCCTCACCTTTTTTACAGAACCCTAAGTCTTCGAGCTGCATCACAACGGTAATGGTGAAACTATCGTAAATGGACGCGTACTTGATATCAGAAGGCTTGACACCAGCTTCTTCAAAAGCGCGCGGACCGGTCCACATCGCACCCGAATAGGTTAAATCAACATTACCACCCATTTGACCTTTAGTGGTTTCACCGGCACCGGTGATTTTTACTAGGGGACGTCTCAAGCTTCTAGCGATCTCTGGCTTAGCCACAATCAAAGCGCCACCACCATCACTCACTACGCAGCAATCAAGACGATGCAAGGGATCGGAAATCATTGGTGAATTCAATACATCCTCAACAGTCACTAAGTTACGTAACATCGCTTGTGGATTGTGTTGAGCATGATGTGAAGCAGCCACTTTAACCCAAGCCAATTGCTCACTGGTAGTGCCATATTGATACATGTGACGCATTGCGCACATAGCGTAGAGGTTCACTGTCACTGGACTGTAAGGCATTTCAAACGGGACATCCGGTAAGTTAACACCGCGATCACGTACTTGCGTGCCTGAGCTACCCTCAGAATTTGGACGGCCCGCTAAGGTCACCAATGCCACATTACACTTACCAGCTGCAATCGCCTCTGCAGCATGGGCGACATGCACGAGGTAGGAGCAACCACCCATGTCTGTAGAGTCAACATGGCGCAATTGCTTAAGATTCATGTAATTGGCAAGACTCCAGACGTTTGCACCAGGCGCATCACCCGCACAAAAATAACCATCAATATCATTTTTGGTCAGACCAGCATCATCAAGAGCACCTTTTGCACATTCGGCGTGCAACTGTGCAACAGATCGATCAGGCGCTTTTCGCAGAGGATGCTCGTAAGCGCCAACGATATAGGCTTTGCCTTTAATAGTCATGTCATTTTCCTTATGTCATCTAAAATCCATATAGTGATAGCACGCATAAACAGTTGCTAACACATCGCGTGAGGCGATATCGAATAAACTACATTGATGAACGCACGCACAGACAGAATTTAACCCGAAATAGCAGTATAAACAAACAAGATTTCACCAATCATAAGATTGCCACATTATGGATTCTGAGAATCACGAACAAAAAATAAAAGGTATAATAAGTCTTTGTTTTTCATGATAATTATTGTTGCAATATCAAAACCGATTAACCGGTATTGCGCAATGAAGCCGTGATCATCAAAGTGCCAAGACTTGCTCTAGCCCCACCACACTGAAGACCTTGGCCTCATGAATGAATCTTAGGCTGCGCAGCTACCATGAATGGTTCGCTACGATAAACAGTGAATCGCTTGATTTATAGCTTTATTGATCATCAATTGCCTCACCGATTAGCATCCTGCTCATGCCTATTTATATTGTCTTTGCACTAAACGTCTGCAATACAACCAGTCAATTTGCCAACCGTGTGGTTTTAGCGCTACTAGCCCTACAATTGGGCGCCTCTCCAATTGCCGTGGGCGTAGTCGGTGGGCTGTTTTCTTTATGCCCAACTGTTCTGGGATTGTTTGCAGGGCGAGTAGCCGACAGATTCGGGACGAGACAACTACTCATTTGGGGCACTGTCAGTTTAAGTGTTGGCATGCTAAGCCCCTATTTTTGGATGTCAATACCAGCAATCATGATTGCCGCTACTTTATGTGGCTTATCTCAAGTGTTATTTAATGTCTCGACTCAGAATCTCACAGGGCTATTAAGCACTTCAGAAACACGTCCTCGTAACTTCAGCAACTACGCGCTTACAAACTCTACCGGACAATTTGTCGGCATGCTAATCGGTGGCTTTACCACCGACCATTTGAGTAATACCACTACCTGCTTGAGTCTTGCCGTATTCGCAGCAATTCCTTTAGTCATTTTAGCCATACGCCGGCAACCACTGGAGCCAGCAAACCTAGCCTCTACTAAGAAATCAGCTACCAAAGACATCACCAGCGACAATACCAGCGCATGGTTAATGCTAAAAGATCCAATCATTCGCCAAACCCTGTACACCGGCAGCTTAATGAATTCTGGATTAAACCTGTACCAATTTTATTTACCCGTATATGCCCACTCTATTGGCATCTCAGCATCTGTAATTGGCATGATCATGGCTGCTCATGCTACAGCTGCATTTGTGGTGCGAATTATTTTGCCCAACCTGATTAAAAAACTACAAGAAGATAATGTACTTGCACTGGCCTTCTTCTTTGGTGCACTAGCCTTCTTACTAATTCCATTTGTGCATCACGCTTGGATACTCGGCATCTTGTCCTTCATATTTGGTTTAGGGATGGGAGTGGGTCAACCAATAGTGACCATGCAAATGTTTGCCAACTCGCCCAAAGGACGATCTGGCGAGAGCATTGGCCTAAAAATGACAACCAATCAACTCACCAAAATGATCAGTCCAATAGCCTTTGGCGCGATTGCCACAGGCTTTGGGCTTTTTGCCATGTTTGGAGTTAATGCCCTATTGTTAATTTCAGGCGGACTACTGAGCAAACCAAGCCTCAAAAAGATCAATCAAAAAACCAACTGATTTAATCTAAGATCATTAATCAATCATTTCCGCACAAAAGCCCATCAGCTAATTGCGGAAAAATTCAAGCGCATGCTCTACAAATAACTCTGGTGTTTGGGCATGCATAAAGTGACCAGATTGCACTAATTGATAACGCGAACCAAGAATTTTCTCGGCGAGTGCACGCACCGTATCTGGTGGTCGCATCAAATCATGCTCACAACCCAAGACCAGGGTTGGACATTTAATTTGACTCAACAATTCATCGGTATTCATATCTAATAACATCAGACTAATCGCAGAAAAACTTTGTGGATCGTTAGTAATCCAGCGCTGTCTATAACTTAAAAAACGTTCGCGATTCGTGCGTAATATTTCAGGGTAAGAACGCGCTAAGCTAGCATCGACTTGCGGACGCATTCCCGAGCGCTCAATCTCATGAGCTCGAGATATCATATGCTCGCGCGTATCGGGATTAGAACGCGTCACCAAACTTTGCGCTAGCAAACGCCTAACCCGCTGCGGATGATGCGCCGAAAATGCTGCAGCAATACCTGCACCCAGAGCAGAGCCTGCAATATCCACAGGACGGATGATTTCTAGCGCATCTAACAACGCTGCCAAATCAGCGATATGATCTTCAATCACCATGCTACCAGACACTTTTTCAGAGCGCCCAAACCCTCGTTGATCGTAGCGTAAGGTTCTAAAGTACTGCTGAAGCCCAGGCAAGGTCTCCTCCCAACTCTCTAGGGTGCCGCCAAGTTCATGCACTAACACTAATAATGGCGCATTGTCTAAGCCGCTAAGCTCGTAGCGTAGAGTCAACCCATTTACTTCAATCCATTGCATATCAAACCCCATTTATCAATGACTACTTGAATCATTTGAACGTTTACGCTTTGAACAGACAAATCAGTCACTTGTGAATAATTATTATTCTACTTTTAGACCAATATCTTTAATCAACTTACTCATCTTCGTCATGTCAGACTTCATAGCATCTGCAAACTGCTCAGGGCTACTCCCCACCATCTCGACGCCATTTTTTAATAACTGCTCTTTAACTTCGGGCCTATTGAGATAGCGCACAACTTCCTGATTTAAACGGGTAATAATGGCTTTCGGTATTTTATCACCGACTGCCAATATTCCTGTCAGACCAATCGATTCATAACCTGCCAATCCAGAACTCGCCACAGTTGGTAGGCCAGGGGCTAGTGCACTGGGCTCCAAACTGGTCACAGCCAAAGCCCGCAAGCGACCGGCTTTAACTTGAGGCAAAATCAAACCTGCATCAAATATTGCCATTTGCACTTCGCCCGACATCAACGCCGTAATTGCTTTTTGATTACCTTGATATGGGACATGCACAATATTTAAGCCAACCATAGATTTCAGCATCTCAGAGGCCAGATGTGTTGTAGAACCGACTCCGGGCGAAGAATAATTTAACTTGCCAGGATTCGCTCGAGCATGCGCAATCAAATCTTTTACCGATTGAATTGGCAACTCTGGATGAACCGCCAACACATTAACTTCGCGCACCAACAAAGAAATGGGTGAGAAATCTTTAATCGGATCATAGGCGACCTTACGCAAAAGCGGCCCCACCCAAAAAGCACCACCTTGTACACTCAAGTTATAGCCATCCGCTGGAGTTCGTACTGCTGCTTCACCCGCGAGTATGCCAGTGCCGCGATTCTCAACAATAATTTGCTGACCTAATGGACCTGAAATACCCTGAGCAACCATACGTGCGAGCAGATCACTGCCGCCACCGGCAGCAGCAGTCATTAGTCGAAAATTACGAATTGGAAAATCTTGCGCATAGAGGTTAGTAATATGAATGCATGTCATAAGTAATAATAAAAATAATAAATTACTACATTGCTTTTCTGACATGACTCCTCCTGCGAAGTTTATTTTGTTTTAAATAAAAAATTTACATACCTGAGATCACCGCCGTACCGTGACATTGCGTGCGATGCATAATGCGTCTGGTCTGCGGATCTATAGCATCTCGACGATGCATCGTACAACGATTATCCCAAATTAAAATATCACCCAATCGCCATTGATGATGCCAAGTAAACTCCTCACGCGTCGCATACGACCATAACGTATCCAATAGCGCTTCTGAGTCAGTCAGTGATAAACCATTGACATATGCGCACGGTCTACGGCCTAAGTAGAGCGCATCACGCCCGGTATCGGGGTGCTTGCGAATAATCGGGTGACTGGGGCCTGGACTGTCTTGCAAATCTTGATCTGCTTGGAATCCCGGTCTTAATTGTCCGCCTGAGGTAAAACGCTTATCGTGCTTAATAGTCCTCCCCCCAATCTCATTGCGCAACGCTTTAGGCAATGCGTCTAATGCGGTATACATATTAGCAAATCCAGTATCACCGCCAGCGGGGGGAATCTCTACGGAATATAAAACACTTAAGCTTGGCGGGATATCATTGAAACTACTGTCAGTATGCCACACTGCTTCGCCATCACCTAAACCACCAATAGCCAATCCATTCTCAATGACATTTGAAATAATTGCTAATTCTGGATATTGCTCATCTCGAGGCTTTTGACCAATATGCACTGGCGCCCCACGACTCAAGGTGCCAAACCATCGACCAAAATTTAATAGCTGTTCAATGTTTAACTGTTGGCCACGAATTCTAATGACTAAGTATTGATGAAATGCCTGTTGCAATTGGTGAAATACAGTTGGAGTCATTTTTTTAACATCGCCACAAATCACATCCGCACCAATTGCATCACAAACTGGTGTCACTACAATAGAACCTGCAGTATTTTGATTTATTGACATAATGGACTACCCTTCATTAAGAACCCCAAAATAAACAAGGAAATAATCATCAAGCAGATTAAAGAGTATGTACTGATTGTTCAGTACAGCTGAGCACGGACACTCCAGCATTGTCTATCTTGAATGAATAAAACAATACCTACCTCCCCACAACACTTACGCTTGATCGTTTATTTAAATTATTTTTATGACTTGTAAGGGATTGTAATAGGTCTTGTCAAGGAATACATTTAATTTGAGATCATCCATCTTAAAATGGCACTCAATCTTATTTGATCTAACCAA
>CAISJL010000038.1 GCA_903885665.1 uncultured beta proteobacterium
CTGGAACCGCTAAACCGGCATCGACCCTTTTTAGGGCTTCCATAATCTGACTATCTGTAAATTTTGAACGCTTCATGTAGAACTCCTCTCAATGAGAAAATTCTACTTCTAAATCCAGTTATCCTCAGGGGGGATTACCGAATCAAATGACTTATTACAGAAATTAGGGTAAATTATACAATCGAAAATCAATGAATAAATAAATTAATTGATACCTTATAAATATAAAAACAAAATCACCCATTATTAAATATACTAAAAAATTAGCAGGGGGGAGCATCGCATGAAATTTCTCTATAAAAAAAATGCTATTTTAACAATACTACTAATATTATTTAGCGCCCATTCTTTTTCTCAAAATACGATTCACTATCCAAGCAAACCCATTCGACTGATCATTCCTTACGCTCCAGGCGGTAGCACATCATCTATAGGACGAATCTACGCACAAAAGCTATCGGAAGCATGGGGCCATAACATATTGCTTGAGAATATACCCGGTGGAAATACAATAATTGGATCACAAGTTCTTGTTCGCGCACCTGCGGATGGTTATACATTATTATTAATTACAAATAGTCATACTGTAAATCCATTATTAATTAAAAATTTACCTTATGACACCATAAGAGATTTCACCTCAGTGTCTCCAATCAGCAGAAGTGAGTATATGCTAGGAATACACCCGTCTGTTCCTACAAATAATCTAAAAGACTTTATAAATCTAGCTAAAGAAAAACCCAATCAACTTAACTCTGCAACTGTTGGCACTGGCACAGTTCAACATCTCGTACATGAGTTATTTTGCAATATGGCAGGACTAAAAATTGTACAAATTCCATATAAAGGTGGTGGTCCTGCAATGTTAGATTTAATTGGTGGACAAGTTCAAATGAGCTTTAATATTTTAAATAATTTATCACCGCATGTAAAAATCAAAAAAGTGAGAGGTTTAGCTTTGGCTGGAGAAGTTAGAAATCAGGCACTGCCCGAGATGCCTACATTTGCAGAAGCAGGAATGCCCGGCTTTTTAGCGAGCAATTGGTTTGCTGTGATGGCGCCAGCTGGCACGCCGCAAGAGATTATTCAAAAAATCAATACTGAAATAAAAAAAATACACTTAATGTCTGATGTAAAAGATATTTTAAATAAACAGGGAATTGAACCATTCTGGTTAAACACACAGCAATTAGATGCTTTGATTAGAAGTGACCTTGATAAATATGCCAAAATCATTAAAATCTCAAAAATAAGTATTACACCATAATTCAAAACAAATATTAGTCTACCTTAATTTTATTTGCCTTAATCACTTTTGCCCACTTATCAATTTCAGACCGCATGTGGTTAGCGATTAGTTCAGTGGAACCTCCGCCAATTATTAAGTTAGCATCCTCAAGTTTTAAACGTAACTTAGGATTATTTAAAGTCATATTAAAAATAGCGTTTAGTTTGTGAATGACCGTGCCCGGAGTTTTTGATAGCGCCAAAAAAGCGAACCAAGGTTCAACTACAAAATCTGAATATCCCTGCTCCACCATCGTAGCAACTAACGGTATGCCTGGAGATCTTTTGGCACCAGTAACTGCGACTCCTCTTAACCTACCATTTTTGACATATTGTTGAATAGATGGTTCATTTTCCACCATCATATCCACCTGGCCACTGATCGCATCAATAATTGCAGCTCCTGACCCTTTATAAGGAACATGGATAATATTTACTTTTGTTCGATATTGGAGTAACTCAAGAGTCATATGGGGGGAGTTGCCGATACCACCAGAACCAAATGTCAATTTTCCAGGTTGATTACGTGCCAAAGTTATAAGCTCTTTAATATTTCTTACAGGTACAGAGTTATTAACTACGAATACATTCATCACACCACCAATAAGTATAATTGGTGAGAAATCTTTGTAAATATCGTAACCTGGATTCTTAATAAGCGTTGGATTTACTGCACAAGTACCAACAGTGCAAATCACGATAGTGTGTCCATCTGGCTGCGCTTTAGCGACAAAAGTAGTCCCTAACATTCCACCAGCACCTGCTCTGTTCTCTACAATAACACTTTGTCCAAACAAGTCAGAGGAAGCATCCCCAATTAATCGACTCAACAAATCAGTTGAACCGCCAGGAACATACGGCACAACAATACGTATTGGACGAGTTGGGAAATTTACAGAAGCATCAGAATTCGGCATTTGAGCTTTCAC
>CAISJL010000039.1 GCA_903885665.1 uncultured beta proteobacterium
AGACAAGGACGAGCTGGCGTTTCACTCACGTGCCCAGCACCCTTTCCGGACCATAAGTCAGACAAAAAGTACGTTATCGGGTCAAAAGCGCGGTTTTTAGACACAAAACAACTGTGCGGTTTTGAACCGAAATCGCGGTCACGACAGGCATAGCGTAGATAAAAAAGTCAGTCATGTTTAGGCTCACCATCTGGGTGAGCAGAGCACGCGAGCTCAGTCATTGATTTCAACAGGGAAATAAACTTATTTAGACCTCTGGGTCAGGGATTCAGGTAGGTATCAATATAAATGACTGGTTAAAATAGGCGCTGATTAGTTTCCATAAACGCGCAGATTATTACCTATCGTAGGTAACGGTTGGGGATCATATGGTAAATTCCACTGCTTTGCTAAACGTCTGATATTTAGTGCGTGAATTATCGGTATTCCTCTGTTGGAAAATCGCACCATCAGACCAGGAATTCCGTCTTGACAGACGATTTTTTTTCGGATAACTCCAACAGGAAATTTGTCGGAATTCATGCAGGTTCCTAGTCCTATCAAAGACCCGCCCACATTTAGTAGAGCTACCGTCCGGCCCGGCTCTAAAAGACCGTTAACCTCCGCCTCGACAGCATCGATCAGCGCTGAAGTCGGACGCTTCTCCAGCAGTTGAATACCAATTCTTTGAACGCTAGCACGCAGCGCAGTCACTCCTGCAGACTCCATGTTCACCGCAGCTGAGCCGTCCCCCCCAAGGACCACGAACCCAGCTTGCTTACCTAAAATTCCCTTAGAAAATAGCTCTGCATAAATTTCTAGCCAATTAAACTCTGGATCGGTAGCACCAAACATGGACGAACCTAAAGAATGCACGATTATTGGCTTCAACCCAAGTGACTCAACTGCCATGATCGATGCGATGTTCGCTCCAGGGAAAGACCCCGAAAGCACAAGAACAATGGCATCGCCTGGTACGAAATTTAACCTTGAAATTGTACGAACGAAAGCTGCAGCTAAATCTGGATTAGTCGTTGTTCGCTTTGCCTCCAGAATCCCTAGTGATGTCGTTATTGTTGAGTATTCTGGCCCTATGAGCCCCGTCCGATTCGGATCAATCTCTTCGGTCATTAACAGTCCAAGACGCTCCTTCGCACTCCGAATGACAATCCCTGCGATTTGACTTTTACGAGCTGCAATTAGCATATTATCGTAATGCTGATGAGTGATTCCAAATGAAAAAAAAGACATGGAGAACCACACTAATAGAGTTGCTACTGCAACAATAGCAAGCAAGTTTATACTTTGTCGCGAGTGAGTAATAGGCGGCTTATGCATACCTGTTCATTAATGTGCCTTGGCCGTCACCCATCCCCACATTGAACGATGGGCGCACTGAGTAACTGCTATTAGCAGACGTTTGGTCAGTGTTTCGAGATCAAATCTGCGATTAAAATAATAAGTAATAGTTTCAAGATAATGCTCTAAACATTTAATAAAGCTATAGCTGCAGTAGTTGTCACTTAAGCTTTTATTAAGATTACGCAGTACTGTGCTTATCCAATGTAAATCAGACACTTCTCGGTGCTTGCGCCCGATAACTACGGTGCTTTTGTGGGTGTAACCGACTTGCGTCGCAGCGCTGAAGTATGCCAAGTTATCAGAACAGACGGCAATGCAGGCAGTAAAGCACTTGAGAGTCCAAATTGAAATAGTTTTACGCCTAGAGTTACGCGTCAGGCGGGACTTGATAGGTAATGGATGCAAACCTAACCAACGCTCGCCTCTGGTCAATTGGTTTTGCTCGACTTTTGAATTGCCAGTAGTGACCCACGATGCGCCATCCAAGAACATCAATGGGTTGAGATCACGTCCGGGCAGGCCCATCAGGTCAATTTAGTTGAAGATTATTGCTAGTTGGGTTGGCACTAGTTGAGAAAGTTAGCCGCCAACTTTGAGAGAATTGCTGTGAGAGGTGCGGCAATGGCTATCGCCAGCGTCGTTGCAACGACTCCTTGGCGCTCGCAATGGTGGGCAATCAAGCCAGGCACAATATAGCCAAGGCCAGACCATTCAAGCAACGCAAACTCGGGATCAACAAGAAATGAATTAGCCCCAGTGCTGATTACAATACCAACTAAAATTGTC
>CAISJL010000040.1 GCA_903885665.1 uncultured beta proteobacterium
TGCTGGCACTCGGCAGGGCAAGCGCCGCCTGCCACACTCACCAGCAACCACTGGTTTTTGAGACTTCGAAGCGACACTGGCTGGCCTTTGACATCCTTGGCTTGCAGGTCTGGCATGGCCGCCACCGGCAGAATCAACTCGCCAAAGCTGCCATCATTTTGTCTACGGGAGCTTTTGCATTGTCTAGAAATCCAATGCGTAGACCTTGCAGCGTGTGAGGGCGAGGAGATGCACCGACACTTAGAGGTTGAGCTTGTCCCTCGGGTGAGATGAAATTCATTAGTTTCCCTTTGTGTTTGCTTTAAATTTGTTTATTAGTATCTATGTTATCTAACCAATTATAAATTTTAAAATTAGCTTAATTTAATTCCAGCCTCTCGGACAACTTTATCCCACTTGACAATATCTTTTTTGATGAAAGTTAAGAATTCTTCGGGTGTGCTACCCACTAATTCCACACCTTGGGCGAAAAATTGACGACGCAACTCTTCATGGCTTGCCATTTTATTAACTTCTTCGGAAAGTCGATTGATGATTTCTCGTGTTATTCCATTAGGACCAAGTAATCCGATATGAACGCTAGCTTCGTAGTTGGTATAGCCAGCCTCAGCAATACTAGCAACATCAGGTAGGATAGGCATGCGATCTATACTAGTCACTGCGATAGCTCGTAATTTGCCAGCTTTAACTTGAGGTAGAGACGTTGAGGGAGTGTCAATCATAATTTGCGCATTACCGGCAATAGTATCAATCAAGCCCGGGGCGTTGCTTTTGTAAGGCACCTGTAGAAAGCGAACTCCTGAAATAGCCATCAGCATTTCTAGTGCTAGATGACCTGCTGTCGCATTGCCTCCAGTAGCTGCAATTATTTGTCCCGGTTTTGATTTGGCAAGTTTAACTAAGGATTGTAGTGTGCTGACGTTAAGCGATGGATGCGCGACTAGCATTAATGGTCCACGCGCTATAATGCTTATAGCAGTGAAATCGCGGATTGTGTCATAGGGGAGTTTCATTAGGCTTGGATTTATGGTGTGCGTGCCTGCTGGCGCAACCATTAACGTATAGCCATCTGGCGCGGCTTTGGCTACGAAACCCGAGCCAATTACACTGCTGCCACCTGGCCGATTGTCCACCATAAATGTTTGGCCTAAACCTTCGGATAATTTCTGGGCAGTGTTCCGCGCTATTAGATCAACGTTTCCGCCTGCTGTTACTGGTGCTATAATGCGGACTATCTTGCTTGGGTATGGTAAGTTTTGCGCCAGCGAAATTGTTATCCATTGAAAAAATAATAAGATAATCAAATAATGATGCCAACGATTGATTAACCGCATAAACGTCTCCTCAGATGTAATTATTGTAGGATTTGTTAGCATTAACTATGAAGTAATTTTGGACTATTCATATAAGCCTGTAAATTTAATTTTGATAACTAATCGATTGTTGCTTGACTATGATTGAAATAAAATCCCGGCTACTTTTTATACATATTGGATTGTGACTTGAATTAACATATTTCCTATCTCTCTACATAGTCCCTACAATAGGGGGATATTTAAAAATAAACTGGGAGTTATTAATGGGACAATATGACGGAAAAGTCGCGCTAATTACAGGAGCTGGTGGCATGAAGGGGATTGGTCGCGCCTGCGCATTGAAACTTGCTGCACAAGGTGCTGATATTGTGATTTCAGATTTTAAGCGGCCTACCAATGATTTGCCCCCGCAAGAAATTAAGGCGCAGTGGCGTAGCATTGATAGTGTTGCTGAGGAAATTGAGGCGCTTGGCCGACGTTGCTTGCGTGTATGGTGTAATTTAACAATCAGTTCGCAAATTGAAGACTTAGCTGCTCGTGCGGCTTCTCATTTTGGTCATATCGATATTTTAATTAATAATGCGCGAGCAATCATTGGCCGTGATCGGGTTGGTGTTACAGATCTAAGCGAGGAGGTGTGGGGGCAGTTTTTACGCATTAACACCACAGCAGCATTCTTGAATATCAAACATGTGGGCCGCATTATGGTGGAGCAAGGTAATGGGGGGCGCATCATTAATATTGCATCTGATGCGTCCAAACGCGCGAAGATAAATACCGCGGCTTATACGACCTCTAAGTTTGCGCTGATTGGATTGACTCAAGCTTCTGCCTTAGATCTAGCGCAACATCACATTACTGTTAATGCTGTCTGTCCAGGCTCAGTGAATACCGACCGCTTTAACTATTGGGAAGCTGATCAAGCCCAGGTTAGAAATATGAGCCTTGAAGATTTTCGGGCAAGTGTTGTAGTTGATGCAGGGAAGTCGGTGCCGCTGGGGCGTGTTGCTGAACCTGAAGATGTCGCAAACGTAGTCTCTTTTTTAGCGTCAGCAGAGGCTGGTTTTATTACAGGTCAAGCATATAACGTTAACGGTGGTACATTGTTTCATTAACATGTATGTGCTTAATTAATGAATAATTTTGATTAATAAAAATAAACATAAACATAAACATAAAAATTATTAAAAATTAAGAATATTAAAAAGTAGTGATTTAAAAATAGTTTAATAAGAAAATTAATAAATTCATTGGAGGTTGAGTAGTGTATATCGCAGAACGTATTGCTCAGGGTGTATTAAATATACAGTATGAGACGCTTCCCAAAGAAGCTATCCATTGGGCCAAGGTGGGTGTATTAGATTACATGGGATGCACGGTTGCAGGGTCTACGGAACCTGCTGCTAGAATTGCTATAGATGTATTGATTGATCAGGCAGGCATTGGCAACAGTGTGTTGATTGGCCGCACTGAACGCTTACCAGCACTAGAGGCTGCAGTTGTTAATGGTACTGCCTCGCATGCGCTAGATTTTGATGATATTAGCAATACGATGGGCGGACACCCTTCGGCTCCGTTGCTATCGGCATTATTTGCATTGGCCGACGAAGGTGAATACAGTGGGCGTGCATTGTTAGCAGCTTACGTTGCAGGTTTTGAAGTAGAAACTAAAATAGCGCGTGGTGTTCATTTTCATCACTATACCAAAGGCTGGCATCCAACATCGACCTTAGGTATTTTTGGAGTGGCAGCCGCTTGTGCGCATTTAATGGGTCTTGATTTGGCAAAGACTACTACGGCAATTGCAATTGCTGCGTCTTCATCCTCGGGCATTAAGGCTAACTTCGGTACCATGACTAAACCCTTGCATGTAGGGCTATGTGCTCGTGCAGGTATGTTTGCTGCAAAGCTGGCTGCCAAAGGCTTTACAGCTAGCCCCAATGTGTTTGAGCATAAGCAGGGATTTCTCGATGTATATAATGGTGCCGGCACCTACAATGTCGATAGAATATTCGAGCTTTGGGCGGCGCCATTAGATATTGTGGAACCTGGAATTGCAATTAAACAATACCCTTGTTGTGGCAGTATGCATCCAGCTTTAGATGCCATGTTGCAACTGGTGCGTAAGCACGACTTGTTGCCCGATCAGGTATCGAAGATTAAAGTTTGGTTGCATACGCGACGATTGGAACATACGAATCGACCTTGGCCCAATAGTGAGTTAGATGCAAAATTTAGTGTTCAGTATGGTGTTGCACGTGCAATCACTGATCGTAAGATTATTATGGCACAGTTTGAAGGGCAGGCTTTTAGCGATGCAGTTGTACATAAATTATTGGCCAAAATTGAGGCTTTTCCCTATACAGTTGATCAATTTCCTGAGAGCAATCATTTTGGAGCCGAAGTTGAAGTGTTAACAAATAATGGTCAAATGCTAAAGGCTAGGGTTGAGCAAGCGGTTGGTAGAACCTCTAGTGATCCTTTGCCTCGAGATCTATTGCGAGCAAAGTTTGAAAATTGCTCCTCTCGTGTTTTGAAACCCAGTGCCATTAAGCAACTCTATGAATGCATTGATACTCTGGAGCTCGCAAGTGATGTGCGATTGATCACACAATTATCAACGCAACTGCTGTAAATTAATGGTAACCTTGGATGCTTTAGTCGTCCAATGTAATGCTGTTTAGTCTTAATTAAGGATATTTTTATGCGATCAATGCAA
Organism: uncultured beta proteobacterium; assembly: GCA_903885665.1. GTDB lineage: Bacteria > Pseudomonadota > Gammaproteobacteria > Burkholderiales > SG8-41. The sequence continues at coordinate 4,036 of CAISJL010000040.1, forward strand.
TGTTTTATTTCAGTACTGTTTGCTTTCATCTCTCTCGGTATTGATGCACAAACATACCCAAGTAAGACCATACGATTAGTATCACCTTATGCCCCAGGGGGTGGAACTGATATATTAGCGCGTCTAATTGGCCAGAAGCTTTCAGAAGCTTTTGCTTATGCGGTTATTGTTGAGAATCGTCCTGGTGCTGGCGGTACTATTGGCACCGAGGTAGTCGCCAGATCGCTTCCAGATGGGTATACCATCATGATTGCCTCACCGTCGCCAATTGTAGTTGCCCCTCATCTGCAAGCTAAATTAGGTTACGACCCATTAAAAGACTTAAGCCCTATTACGATGATCTCGGTAGTGCCAGCAGTATTAATTGTTAATCCATCGTTGCCGGTAAAGTCAGTTAAGGAGTTGATCGCTTTAGCTAAACTGAAGCCTGATCAATTGACATTTTCTTCGTCGGGTAATGGCGGTACTGGGCATCTAGCAGGAGAGATGCTTAAAATGATGACCAAAACTCAAATGATCCATATTCCTTATAAAGGTACGGGTCCTGCAACTACTGCAGTCGTGAGCGGTGAAGTATCTTTAAGTTTTGGTAATATTATGTCGACATTACCTTATGTCAGAAACGGTCGCCTACGAGGTATAGCAGTTACAACCCCCACTCGATCTCCTGTATTACCCGAAGTGCCTGCAGTTGCTGAGTTCTTGCCTGGCTATTCTGCAGGGCCTTGGTATGGTGTGCTGGCGCCAGCAGGTCTGCCTTCTGCAATAGCTGATCGATTGCATCGTGAAATTGTGAAGATATTACATTCGCCAGAGGTCGCTAAAGTGTTAAAAGCAGAAGGGGCTGATCCGGTTGGAAACACACCGGCTGAGTTTGCTGCGCATCTACGAGATGAGACAGAACGTTGGGGCAAAGTCGTACGAGAAACAAAGATGAAGTTTTGATTTAAATTTTTTATTTTGTTCTGTATATTAATGGCGATTATTTTAAAAAAATAATAAAAACTGATGGTTAATAAACCTGGCCAGAAATTTTCTGGCCAGGTTTATTATTTAAGCAGCTATTTTGTCTTTATCTTGTGAGACTAGGTATTTGGAATCGCCACCGATCATAATTTTACGGGGAAGCTTCTCTTCTGGAATGACATTTTCTAGTTTGATGACTAGAAGACCATTCTCGAATTCAGCAGAGCGAACTACGACTGTTTCAGCTAAAGTGAACTGATGACTGAAGTCGCGATTGGCAATCCCTTTGTGTAAATATTCACCATCAGCACGATTTTGGGTTTTACCTACAACAGTGAGTTTGTTGCCCTCTGCAGTAATATCGATTTCTTCACTTTTAAAACCAGCAATCGCTAACTCTATGGCGTAATGACGCTCGCTAATTTTAAGAATGTTATAGGGCGGATAGCTTTGTGATTTTCCGGTGTTATCTATAGCATTCATTTGTTCAAATGAGTCAATGGGCCGATCAAAACCGATAGTGCTTAAGAGCAAGTTTCTGTTAAATGGGTAGTTCATGAGATCTCCTTAAATATAAGCAAGTTAAAGTTGCCTAAACCCCGAAAGCATCTAGGTAATGCGTATATTTGGATCAATCACTGGGTTTCAAGGGGGTTGAATTGTTAGCTAATGCCCCAATGTATTCTGAATTGGATATTAAGAAACTAGAAAAATATAAATAATTAAGAAAAATAAGTTCAATTAATTTTAATCAATTTTTATATGTGCTGTTTTAACGACGCCAGCCCATTTTTTGACCTCAGAATGGATATAGGCACCAAACTCATCCGGCGAGCTCGGTGTGGGGTCTAATCCCTGTTTCTGTAGATCCGTTTTAATTTCTGGGCTCAATAAGATGGCTACAAATTCTTTATTCAATTTATCAATAATTGGGCGAGGCGTTTTTAATGGTGCTAGCACGCCATACCAGTTATTTGCTTCAAAACCTTTTACGCCGCTTTCTGAGACAGTGGGGACGTCCGGCAGAAATGATGCTCGTTTGATCGTTGTTACAGCAATGGAACGGATTCTGCCACTGTTCATGAAGGGAATTGCACTAGCTGCGGTAGCAAACATCATTTGAATTTGTCCGCCAACTAAATCAACCATTGCTGGCCCGCCACCTTTGTAGGGTACGTTCATGATTTTTGTATTGGCCATGATATTGAATAATTCATTGGCTAAGTGACCTGCGCCGCCGACCGCAGAGGAGCCACAGGTTAAGGAATTGATTTTGGAGAGGTTAATTAATTCTTTAACATTCTTAACAGGAAGGGAAGGGTGTGTCACAAGGATGTTGGTTGAATCAACGGCTCGTGTGATAGGTGCTAAATCCCTAGCAGGGTCAAACTTTAAGTTTGTATATAGTGATTGGTTAACCACAATTGGGCCAATAGTCGCAAATAGTATTGTATATCCATCAGCTTTGGCGTTGATGGTCAGTTCGGATGCAATATTGCCAGATGCCCCAGGTCGATTATCAATAATTACCTGTTGTTGAAATCGTTCCGTGAGCTTTGGTGCAATGGTGCGAGCAGTAATGTCAGCCCCACCGCCAGGGGGGAAGCCAACCAACATTCGTATTGGTTTTGTGGGATATATGGCCTCTGCTGCATATGTGGTTTGGTGGTTGATCACTAATAGGGTGAATATGCAGACGCTATTGATGATGTTACTTAATGCTATTTGTGTCAGTGAAATGCGGTGCAAATTAGTATGAAATGTCATGTTGATATCTTTAGGTCAATAATTACTTATATGATCGGAATTTATTCTGTGGACATAATTGGGAAAAATTATTTGATGAGTGAGTATGTTGCCATAATTTGGTCACTTATTGATCCAAATCGTTTAGTCCGATAGGGAGCAAATAAGTCTAATAGCTTGCTATTTTACTGATATTGTCATGTAGCAATAGAATTGCTACTAATTTTTCGAATGAAATTGGATTGTTGTAGAATACTTCTTGTGGTTAATAAGCTTTATTAATTCACCTATAATTTGTTACTACACACCTCAAAAAGTCCATATTGTAAATTAGATATTGTGGTCTACATCACAGGAGTTAAACCCAAATGATTATTGATTCTCAAATACATGCGTATGAAGCCAATACACCCAAGCGTCCGTGGCATTCGGTCCCCAATTGGCCCCCTCATGCCACTGGTGATGAAATGGTCGTTGAGATGGATAAAGTAGGGGTTGATGGTGCAATCTTTATATCTTCTTTTTCAATGTATCGTTACGATGCGAGCTATGCTGTAGAGGTGCAACAAGCGCATCCTGGTAAGTTTGGTATTGTAAAGCCCCTAGATCCAACGGACATGGCTATTGCGGATGTGGTTGCTGAGTGGAAAAAAACACCAGGTGCTGTTGGTGTCCGAATTATGGTTCCTAAGGAGTCTGGACGCGATGTCAATGACCCAGGACTCGAGCGTATACTTCGTGCAGCTGCACAGTATGATTTTCCAGTCAATATGTTGTGTTGGGGTAATGTTGATCTTGGAACGGCTCTCGTTGATCGTTATCCTGAAACAAAATTTATTATTGATCACTTAGGGATTATGCAACCACGGGTTCCCCCAGCGCCTGCTGAGCCTTGGAGCGATTTACCGAAGATATTAGATTTGGCTAAGCGTCAAAATGCAGTCATTAAAATAAGTGGTGCTTGCACATTGTCACAAAAACCCTATCCGTTTCCCGATATTTGGGATCCGTTAGCACAAATTTTTGATGCATGGGGATTTGAACGTTGCTTGTGGGGAACGGATTGGACGCGTGCGTTTGCAGTTGTCAATTATCAACAAGCGGTAGAGCCTTTTCGATTAACCGATCGCATCACTAATAGTGAGCGTGCAATGCTTATGGGTGGCGCTTGTGCAAAAGCCTATAACTGGATGCCTCAGTTAAATAAGTAACTCTCGCTTTTAATATCAGGTTTTAGTACGTCTTGATGAGGCCATGGTCGTATTCAATTAATTTTTAATCAACTGTTTAAATGTATTATTTAAATTAACTGTTTAATTGATATCTAATTAATTGTATACTCCATGGCTTGATAATATACTCGATTAGTATTCAGATTATTAGCTGTTAAATTATTGTTCTTTAGTTCTAGAAAACTTTAAGTGATTAATTGATTTTTCTTCGCATTGCTTTTCATGAATAAAATTCATCCCAAAAAATTAATGTTAAGTAAATGGACTGCTGTTAATGTTGTTGGCAAAGATAAACATTTCTTGATATCTAATGTCATCAAACCTGAAAACTTAGATCAACCTATAGAGTTTGTTGAATTAGAAGCGGTATTCTCTAAAAAGACGATGCGGATTTTATGGCGTGAATTAAGAGATGAGCAACTTTGGCGCCAAGGCTGGTTATAAGCACTATATATGAGTGCTTATTATTTTTGATCAAATACGGTATTTAAATTTGCTAGTCTGCTTTGGCACCAGATAATTTCACGACATGTGCCCATTTTCTGATCTCACTTTTTAGATATCTAGAAAACTCTTCTGGGCTATTTGTTGTCGCGACTTCTAGTCCTGCACTATTTAAAGCTTGTTGCATATCTTTGGTTTGTAATATTTTACTGACATCGCTGTGGATGCGCTGAATAATTTCTTTTGGACTATTGGTTTGTGTGAGTAAGCCATACCAACCCGTTACTTCATAACCTTTGAGACCTGCTTCGGAGAAGGTCGGTAATTCAGGCATAAACGCGGAACGCTGACTGCTTGTGATTGCTAATGCTCGAAGTTTATGATTATTTAGTTGAGGCAGTACGGATGATAAGCTTAAAAATGCTAAATCCACATTTCCACCCATTAGATCAGTAATAGAAGCACCCGCACCGCGATAAGGAACATGCACAATATCTACTTGTGCCATTGATTTGAATAACTCGCCACTTAAATGAGGTGTTGTGCCATTTCCAGATGAGGCGTAATTTAACTTACCGGGCTTGGCTTTTGCTAGCGCAATAAAATCTTTGAGTGTTCGTGCTGGAACTGATGGATGAATAACTAATACATTTGCACCGATTGCGGTTAATACAATTGGTGAGAAATCTCGTAAGGGATCGTATACTAGTTTTTTGTACAGACTCACATTGACGGTGAAAGCGGGCTGTGCCATTAATAAGGTATAGCCATCAGGATGTGCAGTAGCGGTAAGTTCAAATCCTACATTGCTACCCCCACCTGGTCGATTGTCTACGATCACTGGTTGTGACCATGCATTGTTTAATCGTAGTGCCAAATGTCTTGTAAGTATGTCAGTAGCCCCGCCAGTAGCAACAGGGACGATAATTCTTACTGCTCTTGTAGGATATTGTTGTGCGAAAGTTTCGCCAATACTGAGGAGTATGCTTAATAAAAGTATAGGCATACTGATATTAATATTTTTTTTAATGCGTGTGACGATTATTTTAGTTAATTTTAGTTTTAGCATATTTCTGCCGCAATGCGGAATTTGTTGAGGTCTACGATAGCTGCTAAGGTATCCTTATTACTCAATGAATTGTATCAATTAGTCGTTAAATAAGCGTATTATATTTTTTGAAATCAATAATATATTTATATTTAGTTAGGAGCTTATGTATGTTATCGCAAGCGAATTTAAATCCACATATGCATTCTGAGTTTGTTTATTCTGGTATAGGTTGTGACTTATCCATCTATCAATTAAATTCAGAACTTGCGGGAATTGAACTGAAATGGCGCTTACAGCTCCCTAGTAAAATTCAATATGCATGGCGCCACTCTGCAAAACCTTTTTTATATGTGGCTTGTAGTAATGGTTCACCGAATGCACAAGGTGATACGCATTGTGTCGTCACTATTGCTCTTGATGATCCGCTGAAGGGGCCTTATTTTTATGGTAATACCGTTCAACTTCCAGCCCGACCAATCCATATTACGTTAGATCAAGTGAGTCGTTATGCGTTGATTGCTTACAATAATCCAAGTTCTCTGACAATGCATCCTATTCAAAGCGATGGTGCGATCGCTGATGCAATTACACCTATCCAGCCTGTGAAAACTGGAATTTATGCGCATCAAACAATGGTGTCACCTTCTAATTCTGTCGTCGTTGTCGTGGCTAGAGGAAATAATCCTAAAGGTAATCACCCAGAGGATCCTGGTTCTTTAGAGGTATTCTCATATGAATCTGGCCAATTGCAGCCTACGGTTTCTGTTGCTCCTGATGGTGGCTATGGATTTGGTCCGCGCCATGTAGATTTTCACCCGACAAAGCCTTGGTTGTATGTATCCTTAGAACGGCAAAATACTTTGCATATGTTTGATTATGATCTTGCTCATCAAACGGTTTCTCCTAAGCCATCTTTTGTATGTTCAACATTGCATGAGCCTGACAGAGAACGTCCTCGTCAGCGACCCGGTACGATTCATGTTCATCCCAATGGAGCTACGGTTTATGTGGCTAATCGAGCTAGTGGAGAGCAATTACTGAGAGAGGAAACAGTTTTCATTGGCGGAGAGAATAATATCGCAGTATTTCGAATCGATCCGATTACAGGAGAGCCTAAGCCGATACAGTTTGTAGATACCCTAGGTATTGTTCCTAGAACTTTTTCATTGAATAAAAAAGGTAGTATTTTAATTGCCGCTAACTCTGTATCAATGAAGGGTAAAGGATCAGCCAGAATATCTGTTATTCCAGCTAGCCTTTGTGTATTTAAAGTAAACGAAGATGGAACTCTAGTTTTTAATCAAAAAATTGATGTAGATGCTTCTCTTGATCCGCTATTTTGGATGGGTATAGTAGCCCATTAAAGTCGTCAAATAAATTTTATTGGGGGGTTATTGTGATGGTCTTTTCCAGCCTAGCCATTTAACAACAGCGCCGCCCATCACTAGCTCTAGATCTGAGCCTTTTAGCCAAGGCATCTCTTCAGTATACATAGTCACACATTGGCGGTATGAACAAGGCATACGTGTGATATCTGTTCCCCAAAAGCAACGTTCAGGTCCAAATGTTTCTATGATTTGGCGTAGATATTGATGAATATTCCGATAGGGATATGGTGCGCTCGAATAGCTCGGTGCTCCGGAGAGCTTAACTGCAACATTAGGTAGTTTTGCTAGAGCCAGCATATTCGGTAGGTCTGCAAATACAGTATCGTCTACAATTCCTCTACCACCTGCGCCTCTTCCAATATGGTCGATGTGTAGTTTGAGGTCGGGGTATTGACTTGCAATTTTGCCTACGGCTGCAATATTAGCGCCATTAGCTAGCAAACCAATGCGTAAGTCTTGCTTTTGACAGGCTAGCCACAGCCAATCTAATGAGCCGTCTGTCCACCAGGTTTTTTGATGTTCTTGATTGAAGCTGAAGCGGAAGCCAAGCATGCCAGTACGTTCACGCCAATGCGCAACAATTTTTTCACGCTCTGGGCTTTGCAAGTCCATATGACCCAGAATGCAGAATTTTTCTGGATATTTTTTAACTGCCTCCATGGCATAAAGATTTACGGGCTCACCTAAGGCTGTCGGTGGATGAATAACAGCGCAATCAACACCGGCAGCGTTCATCTCTGCAATGACTTCTTCTGTCGTGTAATTATCTACCTGACGATGGTGTGAACTCATGCGTCCATTTTGCCAAATATGAATTTGAGAATCGACGATCAACATATTGAATCCTTGTGTAATAAGTCATTAACCAATAAAAAATTTACAGGGTTATTGTAGTCGTTTATGTTTGAACTGCCGGCGAGCATAAGTGCTAATTATTTGAATTTTTTTTTAATCATATAGATATTTATATATTTGTGCAAAATTAACCCTATTTTTTATTGAACTATTATTGAGGTATTTAAGTATACGAGTATACTAATCGAGCTATATGATTATAAGATGAATAGTTGTCTTTGTAGACTAAATCCTTATTACTAAACACGTCTAAAGGTTATCTTTTGAGTCAAGATTCAGATGTCCATTCATCCTCATCGCATCCATTTGCAAATCAACCTGCAATTGACCTTTGTGATTTTAGTTTTCACAATAAATTTATTAGTGAATTACCGGCAGATCCTATTCAAAATAATAAGCCACGCCAGGTTAGTCAGGCCTGCTTCTCTCATGTGGAACCCACCCCAGTTCCAGAACCTAGACTTTTAGCGTGGTCGGAATCGCTAGCGCATCAGCTAGGCATTCTGCGTCCGTTGGTTGTACATCATCCTACGCTTGATGTGCTCTGTGGAAATCTTGTGATGCCTGGAATGAGACCCTATGCTGCTCGTTATGGAGGCCATCAGTTTGGGCACTGGGCTGGCCAATTAGGAGATGGTCGAGCGATTACCTTGACTGAAATTATGGATCGTTTTAGTCAGCGGCAGGAGTTGCAGCTAAAAGGTGCTGGGCCAACACCGTATTCTCGAACTGCAGACGGACGTGCAGTCTTACGATCTTCGGTACGAGAGTTTATGTGTAGTGAGGCGATGCACTATCTCGATATACCAACTACTAGAGCGTTAAGTTTGGTTGATACAGGAGCGATGGTTGTTCGGGATATGTTCTATGATGGTAATCCAATCCCAGAGCCGGGTGCGGTTGTATGTCGTGTTGCACCATCCTTTATCCGCTTTGGTAACTTTCAGATCCTTGCGGCGAACGGTGAGCATGATCTTTTAAAACGGCTTGCTGATTACGTGATTATTAATTACTTCCCGGAATGTATGGATCAGGGTTTGCCCTCATATGAGCAGTGGTTTCATGAGGTTTGTAGGCGAACAGCAGTGTTGGTAAAGGAATGGATGCGAGTTGGTTTTGTGCATGGTGTGATGAATACAGACAATATGTCTATATTAGGTTTAACTATTGATTACGGTCCCTATGGATGGCTAGAGAGCTACGAACCGCAATGGACGCCGAATACAACAGACTCTGCTGGACGTCGCTATTGTTATGGTAGTCAACCGCAAATAGCCCATTGGAATTTATTGCAATTAGCGAATACTTTATATCCTTTGTTTGTAAATAAAACGCCGCTGGAGAATGGCCTGGCACTTTTTGTAAAGACTTACGAACAGGAGTGGTCTAAAACGTTAGCTGATAAGCTTGGGTTCTTAGAGATTACTGCCGATGATGAATCACTACTCATCGATTTGTTTAAGTTGCTAGAAGCTGAAGAAACTGATTTTACGATATTCTTTCGCAAATTGGCGACGTTACCTGTAGATCATCAGAGCTTACTTAACGATGATCGCGAATTATTAAAATTTGTGCAATCCGCATTTTATATTGATGCGGCTCTGACCGGTAAGCATGCTGATCGGGTTGTTTTATGGTTGCGTCGTTATATTGCACGTATTGGTAAAGAAAAAAGATCTACTATTGAAAGGGTTGCAATCATGAATCGAGCAAATCCTAAATATGTTTTTCGAAATTACCTGGCACAATTAGCCATAGATGCCCTTGCCTTAGGAGATGATTCCGTGCTTTTAGATACAATGCACGTGTTGCAGCGCCCCTATGATGAGCAGCCTGAGTTTGAGCGCTACGCTGAGCGTCGGCCCGAATGGGCAAGGCATAGAGCCGGTTGCTCAGCGTTATCTTGTAGTTCTTAGGGCTGCTATTCCCAAAAAAATCCCTTTATTGATTGATATGAATTGTTTTTTATCTTATTAGTGCTCAGTTTTTAGTCTTTTTAAAAACACTCTGAAGCTTGTATGTTCATTATTCATTATTCATTATTCAATTTGGTGAGATGTCTGTAATCAGACCATATTTTAAAATAGAGATACTTCTTTGAAAAATAATACTGTTAGATATTTAAAAATCATTTGTTTGTTTGGCGTTGCTTATCTAATCAACACCTACGCTTCATTATTTGCTCAGTATATCTCTCGCCTGCCAGAGCCAGAGCTTAGTATTGCCTCTTCTTTTTGGTGTATCAGCCTTATTTTTATGTTTGGTTGGGGGTGTAGCAAACTATCTGAAGGTACTGTTTTCCCAAGTTTTACCTTGCAACTCATTACGGGAATAATTTTGCATGATGCTCTATCAGCACTATCCCATCAGATAGCTATTGTCGTAGTCATCTGTACTGCTTTGGCTGCGATTATTTTGAAGTCTGGTGGAGATGATATTCATCTAAAGAATTTCATTAAGATCTCATTTCCTACATTGCTGATTGCAATTTTCGGTTACTTAGTGACTTTTTTTGTGATGTTTCAGTGTCTTATTTTAATTGGTGTTGATGCAAACACATCGGCATTGCTTTCAGCCATTATTGGTTCGACTGACCCCGCGGCGTTAATACCAACACTGAAAAATTTAGCGTTTCAGCAACGTTATAAGCGCGTGTCTGATATTGCAATTGCGGAGAGTGCGATCAATGATGCTGTGGGCGCAATTTTTACAATTGTCATTTCAGGTCTTATTTTATCGGGTAAAAATATTAATAGCAGTATGGGTTTATTTATTGAAATAATCCGCCCTGAAAATCTTGTGAGTTTATTGAGTCAATTTTTGTTTGGCTTAATTGCAGGTGTGATTGGCTGGGTCGCAATGTTTTATTTTGAAAGATACCGCTCGGCACAATATTTAAAAAATAATACGAGTTTTTCTTATGATTTTTCAATTGTATTATGTATCCCGATAGTGACTTTTTTTATTGCGCAGATGATTCATGGCAATGGTTTTTTGGCTGCGTTTATTTCGGGTTTGCTGGCAAATTTTAATCATGGATCTAAATTTTTTCATGATCTACTCCATCACATGGAAACTCAAATTGAGAGTGTTGCAAAGCCAGTCATTTTTATGTTGGTAGGGCCTTTCGTTTCTATACATGATTTGGTTGAGACTGCCTCCTTAGGTTTCGTAGCCTCTTTGTTATTTATTTTTGTAGCCAGGCCGGTTGCAGTATTTATTTCAATTTGGCCTTCTAATATTACCTTTAAAGAGAAGTTGTTTTTGTGTGCCATTCGAGAAACAGGTGTTATTCCGGTTGTGCTTGCAGTGATTGTTTGTTCTCAATTGCCGCAATTATCTTTGTTGATGCCTTTAACTGCTTGGGTAGTCATCTGGACCTTAACTTTTTTACCAGCGATCACAATGTGGTGGGCTAAGACTATAAAAATTACGGAATAAAGTTTTTACTATGCGCTATTCTTTACTTATACTGTATTAATTTGGTATTGATATTTGATATGACAGGGGTGTAATTCGATGAAAGTTGTTGATTTTCTTTTGGATAGTTTGGTAGCTCTAGGGGTTAATACGATATTTGGCAACCCTGGAACTACAGAGATACCGTTGGTTGCTGCTTGTGAGCAGCGTGATGATGTTGAGTATGTTGTAGGGCTTTCAGAGATATCTGTAGTTCCAATGGCTGATGGCTATGCTCGTGCTCAGTGTGCTCTTAGTGTTGTGAACTTGCATGTCTCACCAGGTCTTGGCAATGGTATGGGGGCTTTGTATACCGCTGGTCGCGTGGGCACTCCAATGTTGGTATTGGTTGGTGGGCAGGACAGTCGATTTCTTCATACTGACCCGGTGTTATGGGGTCCTGTTGAGAAAATGGCTGGCTCAGTTTGTAAATCCGTGTTGACTATTCGTAATACGCAAGATGCAGCTGCAATAATACGCCAAGCTCTTCGCTTGGCATTATCGCTACCGTATGCACCTGTCGCTCTTATTTGCCCTCCAGATTTATTAGAAGTGCATATTGAGTCCCTGCCTGCAGTAGTTGTGCCACCGCAACTTGCTTGTTTGTCAGATAGCGATGCTCTAGCTTATGCCACATTCCTTGAGGCCGCAAAGAGTCCGGCTTTGATTGTTTCTGAAGCTGTTTTTTGGAATGGCGCTTGCGCCGAGCTTGAGCAGCTTGCTGACTTATTACAAGCACCAATCTACATTGCGCCTTACACAGGTATCTTACCCATTTCTAGTGCTAGTCATTGTTATGCTGGATATTTGCCGCCTAATTTTGGGCAAATCGCAGAGCGACTGAAGGCGCATGACTCTCTACTGTTTGTCGGGGCTACCGCTCTTCGCACTACTTTGTATAGCGATGTTAGATTGACGCAAGCTTCAGCTTGGATTGGTAATAGTTCAGATTTTTACTTAAATGGCGATGAGTATCATATTGCTAGAGTTGTAGATTTGCGTACTGCAATACCGGAAATTACTGCAAAGTTATCGACAACTGTGCGACTCAAACAGCTTGCTCATTACCGCCCGGAAGTTGCATTGCCGCAGGTGGGTGAGAGCAATCTACATCCTACGCGATTAGCTTATTATTTGTTGAGTCACTTTCAACATGCTATTTGGGTGGATGAGTCTGGGCTATCAACCTCTGATATTCGTCAATGGATGTCTTTGGATGCAGGTGATTATATTATTAACGGTAGTGGCGGTATTGGATGGGGTTTGCCAGCGGCTGTTGGTGTTGCTATAGCAAAGCCGGAACGTAGTGTGGTTGCTATTATTGGTGATGGTTCTGCACTGTATGCTTCAGAGGCGATGTGGACTGCTGAGAATAGGGGAGTGGCTATTTTGTTGGTGGTTCTATCCAATGGCCGTTACGCCACTTTGAATGCTGCGGCAAATAAACTGATCGGTAAACCCTTGTCGAGTTTTACTGTCGACTCCCCACGTTTGGATTTCTCGGGCTTAGCTAGGCTTTATGGTTGGGAGCATGTACGCATTGATCATGAAGAAGGTTTAATGGCTTTTATTGATAAAACTGGTCGGGCGGTTACACGCAATACGGTGTTGGAAGTGATCCTGGATCCTGAGGTCACGCCGGTTACAGCATCTCGACATTTTTAAGCAATAACTTTGATTTTTATTGTTGAATTGAGATTTTGGCGTTACGAATCAATTGTGACCAGCGTGTGGTTTCGTGTGCGAAATAGGCATCGGCTTCGTGAGTGGTGCCACCCATAGGAGACATGCCATTGCTTGCTAAGCGCTCTTTTAATGGGGCTCCTTTTAATTGCAGATTAATTTCAGCATTCCATTTTTGGGCAATTGTTGCGGACATTTTGCGAGGAGCGAACAAGGCATACCAGACAATGGCTTCGTAAGTTGGCACGCCAGCTTCGGCTATTGTGGGTATGTCAGGTGCAAATTCGCTTCGGGTGGTGCTGGTGACACCTAAGCCTCGTAATCGGCCACTTTTTACATGCGGTAGCAAAGAGCCCAAAGGGTTAAAAGTGCCATTCACTTGCCCCGCAACCAAGTCAGTAATGACTGGGCCGCCGCCTTTGTAGGGTATGTGGGTCAGGTCGACTTTGGTTAAGGATTTAAATAGCTCCATAGATAAGTGGGTGGATGATCCGGTCCCGGCAGATGCAAATGTAAGACCACCAGGTTTCGCCCGTGCCATGTCAATGAGTTCTCGCACAGAGCGGGCAGCAACGCTGGAGTTTACTGCGAGCAAGTTTGGCACTTGCGAGATTAAGATGACGGCACTGAGCGCTTTAATAGGGCTAAATGTCATATTGGGGTAAAAGCTAGGATTGGTCGCTATCGTACCGGTATTGCACAAAAGGGTATGCCCGTCAGCTTGAGCGCGAGCAACAATTTCTGTACCGATGTTAGTCCCAGCACCGGGACGGTTGTCTACAATAAAGACTTGACCCCAAGCCTCGGTCATTCGCTGAGCGACGGCTCGGCAAACAAAATCAACACTACCACCAGGGGTGAATGGATTAACTAAGCGTACTGGTCGCGCGGGATAGGGCGCTGTTGTAGCTTGCACGACGGTACACCAAGTCAGTGCTACGGCGAAAATGAGTTGGCTTAAATTCATGAGCACTGGTTAGTTTTGTTTTGCTAGCTGGTGTTTAAAGTATTCTTGAAAATTGTTTAAGTGTTTGATTAATAAGGTCTATCTCCACGAACTAGCATGCGATATAAGCGCCGTTGTTGGCTGTGGTCATAATCAAATCCTGCCTTATGTAGTGATGCGCGGTTGTCAACAATCAATAGATCGCCTTTTTGATATTCATGCGCATAACAAAATTCTGGTTGTGTAATCGTGTCAGTAATTTCTTGTAAGAAGTCTTGGGTTTCCTCGGGGGTCATACCAATGATTTTTTCGGTTTTACCCTTGTGAAACCATACAGCTTTGGTGCCAGTTTCAGGATGCGTGCGCACTAAGGGCTGGATCGTCGGTAGTTTTGTAGAGGAGAGCTGTGCTTTTAGAACATCAGGATTAGCTATTTTAAATCGAGCGCTACTGAGTAAGGTGTTCTCAGTTTTCATGGGATTGATTTTTTGTTTAAAATTCTCTGGTAAGGATTCATAAGCAGCACGGGTGTTACACACTGAAGTGGCGCCGCCTTTGTCTGGAACTGCTACTGCATAGAGCATAGTAAATTTAGGTGGAAACTCTTGGTTGGTGTGATCGGTATGCCATGTGGCGTTTTTTCCAACTTTTGCTGGTTTGCCCTCGCTATCTTTATGGAAGTTATCTAGCACACTAATCAGCGGGTGCCCATCCACCAAATACCGGCGATTTTGATCTTCCATTAACTCACCAAATATTTCCCCCGCAGCCTGGACTTGCGCTGACGTGAGGTGTGCCTGATCGCGAATCACCAAAACTACGTTTTCTACAACCGCTGCATGAAGTGCTTTTTTTGTTGCTTCATCGATTGGGCGACTCAAGTCAACACCAGTAACAATTGCACCAATGTTGGGTTTAACTTTGGTGACGTTCATACTTTGGCTAGCGCTAGGTAATGAGGCATTCAATGATATTCTCCTCGGCGTGATAAAACAAAGATATTGACTTGTGTATTTTTATTGTATTGTGAGTTGTACTGAAAACTCTAATTGTTATCATACACCAGACAATCTGATTTGGTGGATACCGTAGCGCATTGGGCTTTAAATGGGTGTAACGGTGCATTATTTTGTATTTTATGTGTTACTTAGGTGTGGTCGATATTCTGTATGTATTTCCCGCAAAGCATCTGATGTGGTTTGTCAATGAAACGCTAACATGCTGAAATTATTAATCTTTTAATGATATTGATTCATATGAATTAATGTCGAATGCAAAGTGTTTAATCAAGTTTTTATTCAAAGAACCAAGCGGGTAGCAAGCTCTCAAGCGCCCAACATATGAAACTCATGACAGAGGTATTTTAGGATTTTTAGGTCCGTTTTTTTGGGGTCTAGATAGTATTCAGTGATCACTTGAAGTTGGCGCTATTAAGTATGATATCTTCGACGGCACGGTTGGGGTGTATGCGTCAATAAGATTATGAGAATTTATTTTTTGTGTGCCTGATCATATAGGCTAATGAAGAAATTATGAAAATTATAGGATTAATACTAGCAATTTGCGCACCGATTTTTAGCGTAAGTGCAGCGTCTCAAGAGCTGATTACTCGTGTTTTTTTTGTTGAGCATGTATCAACTATTCCGGCTAATCAGGGCCAAACAGTTGGAATTTTTGTTCGTCAAAAAGTTAAATCCTCAATGCGTGAACAAAAAGCCCCAGTAGTGTTGTTTGTACATGGAGCAACAGTACCAGGTGTGCCAGATTATGATTTGAATTTTAAAGACTATAACTGGATGGCCTATTTGGCACGTGCAGGCTTTAATACCTATACCTTGGACTTGAGTGGTTATGGCGGTTCACCCCGTCCTTTAATGGATGACCCATGTAACGTTGATCCCAAGCAGCAGTCGATTATTATTCCTAGACCTTTGCCGACTGTTTGTGCTGCACACCAAACGAGCCAATTCAATACGATCCACGATGATTGGAAAGAAATTGATGTTGTTGTTGATTATTTGAGGAAGATCAATAAAGTGAAGCGGATTCACATGATTGGATGGTCTGCAGGTGGACCGCGGGTTGGAGGTTATATTTCGCAGCATCCCGAGAAAATTCATCGTGCAATGTTGTATGCACCGAGTCCGCCAATTGAAGGTCCAATCCCAACTACACCGAGTGCAGGTGCTTTAATGACCTTACAAACCCGTGATGATTTTGAGCTGAAGCGTTGGGATCCGGATGCGCGTTGTCAGGGGCAGGTTGAGCCTGGTGTGCGTGATGCTGTTTGGAGCGAAATTATGAAGTGGGATAAGGTTGGTTCGACGTGGGGGCCAGACGGTGTTGGTGTGATGCGAGGGCGTATTGCAACACAGTTTGGTTGGACTGCTGAAATGGTGGAAAAGATTAAAACACCTACTGTAGTGATTGTGGGTGAATTTGATCGCTTGGATGAGCGTCGAGTTGTATTTGATAAGATGAAAGTCCCCAATAAAGTTTTTATTAATGTTTCTTGTGCGTAGCATTTTATGGTCTGGGAGAAACAACATCTCGCCTTGCATCGATCATCTCTAGATTGGTTACTGCATGGCCAAATTCAAAATATATCGCGTGGTGAGTTTAGGGTGGATGAGAATGGCAGTTTTAAGCGGGTGTCTAAGCTCCATTAAATGATGATGGGGAATATGTTGTTATTGTTATTTATTTTTTAATATAGATCATTGCTATTGCTATTGCTATTGCTATTGCTATCGAAAGGTTTCTTATGCATTGTATGAATGTATGCCGAATGTTTGGTTTAACTGTGTTCTTTTGTTTTTCTGGGGTTAGCGGGCATGTCCTCGCAGCAGGCCATATGGAGATGCAATGCAAGGGCAGTAAATCCTATGATGTGATCTACGAGGTTAAGTCTAATGTTTTGAAAATGAGCAATCAGTCGGCAGGTAGCATTAAGGTTTTGAAAGTGCAAAACGATTCTGATGGAATTTTGATCTGGGCAACTGTGCCGGCGATAGGAGGTAATGTAAAGCGTGATGTGCTCATTTTGTTTGGCAAAGAAAAATGGGTTAAGTATTTTTTTGGGAATGGTAGTAATACCACAGACAAGTGCGATTAATTAACGCGGTTCCAATTATAGTTTTTGTTACGAGTTTATTTGGTACGGTACAAATACTAGCTCAATCGTATCCAGCTAAACCAGTTCGAATCATTGTGCCTTTTGCGGCAGGTGGAGGCACGGATATTCTTGCTAGAATATTGGCGCAGCGTTATACCGAAAATTTAGGGCAGCCTTTTTTGGTTGATAATCGTACTGGTGCCAATGGTAATATTGGAGCTGAATTGGTTGCCAAAGCGAATGCTGATGGCGCTACTTTGTTGTTGACTACGAATGTCTTAACGACTAATCCGTGGTTATATAAAAATATGTCATTTAACGTCGAGCGTGATTTTGCACCAATCACTTTGGCCGGTTCTAGCCCAAACTTATTAGTGATTCACCCATCATTACCTATTTATAGTGTTAAAGAGTTAATCGCTTTGGCGCGTAAGCGACCAGGTGAGCTAACCATTGCTGGTGCAGGAAATGGTACGCCTTCACATTTAGCGGGCGAGTTATTTAAGCAGACCGCTCGTGTAGACTTGCTTGCAATTGCTTATAAAGGAACAGGTGCATCATTAAATGATTTAATTGGTGGCCAAGTCATGATGTCATTTGGTAGCTTGGCAGGTTTGGTTCCAATCGTAAAGTCAGGCCGTATACGTGCACTAGCAGTGAGTAGCTTAAAGCGTAATTTAATTTTACCTGAGGTGCCAACTGTAGCAGAGACTTATCCAGGATTCGAGGTGGCAACTTGGTATGGTTTGCTTGCACCTGCACAGACCTCACGCGAGATCATTCATCGATTACAGCAAGAAACAGTCAGAGCTTTGAGTCACCCCGAGCTTAAATCAAAATTGGTAGCACAAGGAATTGATGGTAGTGGTATGGATACTTCACAATTTACTCATTTAATTAAAAATGATCTTCTGCGTTGGCAAAAAGTCATTCGCGACGGCAATATTAGAGCGGAGTAAATAGGAATTTAAGGTATTTTTCTGGTGCCATTGAGATTATCATTTGGCGTAATTGACTGATGCTATGGTTCATGGGTAGTAGGCAGGGGTGCTTTGGCTGTGTTGTCGCAGTAGATACCTTTTTGATTTCTGATTTCAATTTGTTTTATTAATTATTAATTGTTAAATATTACGTATTGGTTTATGAGGATTAGCAGGCCCAAGTCCTAGGCGTGGCATATCGATTGCTGGGCAGCGATCCATGACAACAGTAAGGCCAGCTGCTTCAGCACGTTTAGCACCTTCTTCATTAATCACGCCAAGTTGCAACCAAACCGATTTGGCACCAATTGCAATTGCTTCGTCACAAATAGAACCTGCCGCTTCTGAAGTTCTAAAAACATCTACCATATCTATGGGCTCAGGAATGTCCTTGAGTGATGCGAAAACGGTTTGTCCTAAGATTTCTTTTTCATTTGGATTGACCGGGATGACTCGGTAGCCACGATCAAGCATATAGTGCATTACTGCATTACTTGCACGCTGAGAGTTTGCACTAGCACCTACAAGGGCAATAGTTTTTGTACTAGTCAGTAGCTCGCATATGTCGGCATCGGAATGAATGGGCATGGTGATTCCTTAGAAAGTATAGCGTTCAGTGGTTGATAATGATTGGTAGTAGTTAATCGTTTGTTATATCCTACTATAAATTAGTACTCTCGCTTTAAGGTAAGCTTTAATAGGCTAAGTCATTTTCTTATTTAAATTAGAATAATTTAGAGCGCCAATATATAGACTATCAAAGGATTCTTAATAATAGGCAACTACTCATCATTGATGTATTTTAACAATGCGCACTGCACAAGTTTAATCTAGTCTATGGTATTCTAAGTCTTCGATTGAAAAATAAAAACTAACAATAACCCTAATTATAAATTATTGACCGAGTGAAATTTTTGTATTGAGTCGTGTGCTATGTTTTTGAGCGTTCATTATGCGGATTAACTGTATTTTGTTTTCTTTCTAACCGTGTTCATTTCAAGGAGTTCAATATGTCTGGTTATCCAAAAATTGTTCATACAGAAGAAGGTATGCGTGATGGTTTGCAAATTGAAAGTGCTGATATACCTATAGAGTCTAAAATTCGGTTGCTTGACGCTTTATCTGAGACTGGTTTGAAAGAAATTAATGTTGGGTCTTTTGTGAGTCCAAAATACACTCCACAAATGGCTAAAATTGATGAATTACTGAATGGGTTTACCCCTAAGCCAGGTGTTCGATATACCTATACAGCTCTTAATGATAAGGGTATTGAACGTGCAAAAGAATATACCCCGCCTTTAACCCAACGTGTACATGAGTTCTCTACTCGTGTTGATATGTGTGATGTATTTGCCAAACGCAATACTAATCGGAGTCAAGCGCAGCAGATCGCAACATGGCCTAAGCAGATCGAAAAGGCTTTGTTGAGGGGTGCAAAAGAAGGTGGAATGACAATTAGTAATGTTTGGGGATCCAATTGGATTGGTGAGGCAACATACGAACAACATATGTTGATGTTTGATCGAATGTATCAAATGTGGGATGAGGCTGGCATTCCAGTGACAAAGATTGGGTTGGCTGATGCAACAAGTTGGTGTATGCCACATCAAGTAGAGCGCACCATTGCAGGGATTAAAGAGCGTTGGCCATCGATCAAAGATTTTAATCTGCACTTACATAATGGTCGAGGTGTAGGACTTGCTTCAGTATATGCGGCGCTAAAAGTCCTAGATGGTGGTGATACGTTACGCTTGCAAACAACTATAGGTGGAATGGCTGGATGTCCGTACTGCGGTAATGGTCGTGCTGCAATGATGATTGCTACAGAAGATTTAATGCACATGCTTGAAGAGATGGGGATTTATACCGGCGTTGATTTGTATAAACTGATTGAAGCTGTATGGTTGGCAGAAGAAGTGGTTGGACATTCGTTGTACGGGTTTGTCTCTAAAGCTGGTCCTAGACCACGTTATAACAAGCTATATTCTATGGATATGCCGCATATCGAGACATTAGAACAAGCGAAGCATTTTATTAAAGGGCCAAAGGCTTACGAGGGGGCGCATTCTCCATGGCAAGAGCCTATCACTAGCTTTATGCGCTCTGAAGCGCCAGGATATAAAGAAAAGCAAGAGAAACTCGCCGCTGCTGCGGAGCAACAGAGTAAGTCAGTGTAATTCGAGGGGCGTATCTCAGAAAGATAATACCAGTGTAATATATTTCACAATATCTCTTAGTTAAACGCTAAGAGATATTGTGAGTTTGTGAATTAATTGATTAGAGTGTCCATTAGAGTGCTAGCTTGAGGTAGTTGTTCTAGATTCTCTAGCGCTTTAATAGATTGTTCTACACGATCAGTGTTCAGAGCGCGTAACGCACAACCACGATACTTTTCCAGTAGTTCATCTCTGTTCATGGGGTTACCAGGACTGCCGCGTACTTTATCGACTTTTTTGGTTAGGGTCCGGCCGTCAGATAATGTGATGGTTACTGGCGCATTGCGACGAGAAGCAGTGTCATTTCCCCAGTCGTGATGAGAGTGGACATGCACTTTTTCTAATGCAGCGCGCATTGGTTGAGAGTTGCAGTATTCGTCTGAGAATGAATCTAAGTCAACGCGGCCATCTAAAATCATTGCAGCCAACACATAGTCTAGAGAGAATTTGCCTTGAAACCCTAAAGTAGGTTTATGAAATCGAACGGTATTGAGTAAGTCGTGATGTACATCAACTTCTAACTTCTGTATTTGATCAAAGTTGATTTTATTTTCTTCAATGATGCCTCGTGCAGCGTCTAATGCTCTTAAATTTCCGCCGCAGCAAGGATAGCGCTTTATGGTGAGTCCAGGGTCTACGATTGACCAATGAGAGCCTAGGTTAACTCCAACTTTATCAAGGTTATAGTTGCCGGTATCATGAAAGGCAGAGAAGAATCCATAGTCACCTTCCAGGACTTCAGGGTCACCAAAGTAGTCTTTTGCAGCCAGTAATACTGAGGTCACACCAGAGCGTGCGGCATTTCCTGCATGTATTCCTTTACCCCAAGTGCCAAAATGTTGTGTTAAGCCCCCCGCATTGGCTGCAGCGAGCCCAATAGCGACTGCCATTTGTTTGGGGTTGAGTTTTGCGATACTGCCAGCTGCAGTCGCTGCAGCAATGCAACCATAGAGTGAGGTAGGATGAAAACCACGTCTACGTAATTCGGGTTCATATTGGCGACCAGAGGAGGAGGTTCGTTCAAATGCTTCTAGTCCAATGCACACTGCAGTCACTAGTTCAGCACCACTAGAATTAGATTGCTCAAGCATTGCAAGTGCGGCTGGCAGAATGCAAGCTGTTGGGTGAGAAAACCCGGTATCGTCATAATCTAGTAAATGAGATAGGCAGCCATTTGCCCATGCTGCTGAGATTGCATTTGTTCTGAAATTATTTAAACCAAACACCCGGGCTTGGGCAGTGCCCCCCTGTTCTTGAGTAAGCGCAATGACTTGTTTACCAGCAGGCTCAGTGGTTGCTGCTAGACCGACCCCGATGCAGTCAAGTATATGTCGTTTTGTTAAGCTAATAGCTTCGGTGCTGATCTGGTCAATACGTGTTTTGCTTGCAAATTCAGATAGTATTGCGGTAGCGCCCATCTTGATTCTCCTGGTAATTACTTTACAGCGTTTAATACATTTTAAGTCAGCGTGAGTATTGAGATATTTTTTCAAGCTTATTATTGATCATATTATTGTTTTGATTATATCCAAACTACACGAAAGATTAAATTAGATCCTATCGTGTACCAAACTAAAATTGATTATTCCAGTTTGATATTGGCATCCTTGATGATTTTTGCATGTTTAATGATGTCTGCTTTAATTAAAGCGGTAGTTTGTATTGCGTTATTATAAAAAGGAACAGACCCCTGAAGTTCCATTTTATCTTTGGTATCAGGGTGTGCTACTAGCTTACTAATTTCATCAGATATCTTGTCTATAATGATTCGAGGTACGCCGTTTGGCACACCGATCCCTTGCCACGATTTAAGTGAAACGCCGGGCACTCCTGCTTCAGCGAACGTCGGCACTTGTGGTAGAGCAATCATGCGCTGCTCACCGGACACTGCGAGTGCTTTTATGCGATTGCTTTTGACATAGCCAACCACATTACTTGGCGGAGACATCATGAAGTGAACTTGTCCACCGATTAGATCAGTGAGCGCAGGTATTGAACCTTTATAGGGTATTTGTTGAGTTTTAATGCCGGCCACGCTATTAAATAGTTCTGGTGATAGGTGAGTAGAGCCACCTGAGCTTGAGGATGCATAGTTAATCTGACCAGGTTTAGATTTGGCTAAGGCAACTAAATCTTGAAGTGTATTCACTGGAAGAGATAATGGCACTACGAGTAGATTTTCATAACTAGAAACAGTTGCAATGCCTGCGATATCTTTAGTTGCATCGTAAGGTGTTTTTGTAAGAGTATGGTTCCCAGATAGCGCGCTACCAATATACAGAAGGGTGTATCCATCTGGACGAGCTCTTACACCAGCTTGGGTGCCTATAATAGTGTTGCCACCTGGGCGATTGTCAATAATCACTTGTTGACCCCAAGCCTCAGTCAGCTGTTGTCCAACCATACGGGAGGTAATTGTAGTACTACCTCCAGCTGCATAGGGGACAATTAAGCGAATAGGTTTGTTTGGATAGTCTTTTTGTGCAAAAGATAAAGTAGCAAAATAGCATGATACGATAACTAATATAACATTCAATTTGTACGAGACTAATTTCATGTGTAGAGTCCTTTTGTATTTTAATGCTCAGGTTGCAACATCTGTAAAAATTATATTATTCCGATATGTAAATTAGTAAATAAATCTTCTGACCACGACCTCACTGAGGGCACACGGCAGTTGTCCATCATATGGTTTCTTTAAGAATAATTTTTTATATTAATTAATAGTGAATAGCTAGCTAAGTCTATTCTGATCGATTGAAAAAATACATATGAGATTCATGTTAAATAGTATGATTCATTAAATAGCCGTTTGTATTTTGGTAAAACTTCCAAATTTTTGACCGTATTGTGGGCAATTTAAAAATGTATTATATTTTATATAAATTCAAATAATTATTATTCCATGCTAATTGGAGGAGATATGAGATTTATTAAATTACAGACATTAACTATCATTGTGCTAATGATGTTTTCAATGGCATCTGAAACGCTTGCACAGAAGGTTGGTGGAGTATTACGTCGAGCCAATGACGAAAATCCACCTAGCGCATCAATTCATGAAGAAGGCTCTAATATTGTTACCACACCTTTTATTCCAGTGTTTAATAATTTAGTGAATTTCGACATGTCGAAGAATGTCAGTCGTCCTGAATATATCGTGCCTGACTTAGCTCTAAGTTGGTCATGGAGCAAAGATAATAAAGTATTGACGTTTAAATTACGGCAAGGAGTCAAGTGGCACGATGGTAAACCATTCTCTGCTGCTGATGTGAAATGTACATGGGACACCATTGCTGAACGTCGTGATGCAGGATGGCGCAAAAATCCTCGTAAAGCGTGGTATTCAAATTTACAAGAGATTGTGGTTGATAGCGAAGATCAAGTAAGTTTTCATCTGGGGCGACCTCAACCCTCATTTTTATCATTTTTTGCAACTGGATGGTCCCCGGTATATCCCTGCCATGTCGATGGTCGAACGATGAGACAGATGCCGATTGGCACTGGTCCATTTATGGTTAAGTCATTCGAAGCAGGGAAGATGATTCGATTGGTACGAAATCCAAATTACTTTAAACCTGGGCGGCCTTATTTAGATGGTATTGAAATGCCGATTATTTCCTCCCCGAGTACACGAAAATTAGCATTTGCTGCAGGTGATACAGATATTTATAACCCAAGCGCTACGTTACTTGCTGAAGTAAAGTCCAGTGTACCTGATGCGATTTGCGAAGTAGGCTTAAGCTATGCGTACACACAACTGATTATTAATCGAAACGTAGCACCTTTTAACGATGTTCGAGTTCGTAGGGCTCTAGCCTTGGCGATAGACCGCGATGCGATTATTAAGGTGAAAGGTGCTGGCCTGGATCGTTTGGGTGGAGAGTTAATGCCGCCTCCAGAGGGGGCTTGGGGTTTAGACAAATCTGATTTGGCATCAGTTCCAGGCTTTAGTGGTAGTTTAGAACAGAGAAGAGAGGAAGCACGTAAGTTGATGCGCGAGGCAGGTTATGGCCCCGATAAACCACTTCAACTTGTATTAAGCACACGGGATGTGGCTCGTTATCGGGATGTATCAGTAATGGTATTAGATCATTTTTCTAAAATTTATGTCAAAGGTGAAATGAAGGTCATAGATTCGGCAATTTGGACAAATATTATGGTTAAACGTGCTTATACGGTTGGGATACGTTCTCGGGGGCAGGCAACAGATGATCCTGATGTGTCCTTTTATGAAAGCTTCTCTTGTAACTCTAGAAACAATGTAGATGGCTATTGCAATAAAGAGATGGACGCATTAGTTGATAAGCAATCTGCAATGCTTGATCAAAAGGCGCGCAAAAAATTAGTCAAAGAAATAGATAAAAAATTACAAATGGATATTGTGCGACCAACGATTACTTTCGCCGCTTTACCATATTGTCGACAGCCTTATGTGAAAGGGTATGTGCCTAGTATGAATAATCAATATAGTAACTTGCGCATGGAAGATGTGTGGCTTGACAAATAAATTGTCTTTCAAATTACTAATTAGCATTTTTTGCGGAAAGTGATTTAAATATGTTTCGTTATCTAATTTGTATCAGTATTTTTTTGTTTCCGTATTTTAGCTTCTCGGCAAATGATCTTGCAGCCACCTATCCCAAAAGACCGATTCGTATTATTGTACCGGTTGCGCCAGGTGGAGGTTTAGATATGATTTCTCGATCTGCTGGTCAGATGATGAGTGATCGCTGGGGGCAGTCGGTTGTGGTTGATAATCGTTCTGGTGGTGGTACGGTGGTTGCAACGGAGATTGTCGCGAGAGCCGTGCCTGATGGCTATACACTATTGGCTGCGACTGACACATTAAATATATTGGGTGCAATGAAGCGTGTTCCATTCGATGTGCGTAAAGCATTTGCGCCAGTGGTAGTGATGACGATGCAGCCATATCTGTTACTAATAAGTGCTGGATTGCCTGTGAATTCTGTTAAAGAGCTGATTTCGTATTCAATGACGCAAGCAATACGCTTTGGTAGTTCTGGTGTTGGTACAACAGGTCATATTGGAATGGAGAATTTGGCTAGTTTGACTGGTGCTAAATTTGTACATGTTCCTTATAAAGGCGGTGCACCTTCTTTAGCTGGAATTTTAGGCGGCGAGATTCACATGTTACCGGGTGTTATGCTCTCGGCCGCACCGTTAATAAAATCTGGAAAATTGCGCGCACTAGCAACGATGGGGCTGAAGCGTATTCCAGCGATGTCAGATCTGCCGACGGTATCTGAGTTAGGATGGCCAGGCTTTAAAATTGTAAATAGCTATAATTTATTTGCTCCAGCAGGCGTATCCAAGCCGATATTGTTTGCAATCAATAGTGTAGTTAGTGATGGAATGAATCTGCCTAAAATGGCACAACGACTAGCAGCAGAGGGTATCCAAGTTGATGAGCGCATGAATCCAGATGAGTTTAAAGCGTATATCCTTAAAGAGTATGTGGATGTTGAGCGTCAGGTTAAAAATTTAGATATTAAATTATATTAAATTTTTAATTTATAATTTCAAAATTACAGTTTTTTGAATAATATGTTCACACTGCTAGAATCCCTTAGCAATTTTTGTATCCAGTCTTGCTAAGGGATTTTCGTTTATTTATATAACTTGATTTTTATAGGCATGTATCTATTGTGATAGTGTTACTGAGTCTAGTAGTTCATGCACGTTTTGTAATTGATCAAGTTGCTTTACTAACTCGATTGTACGTTCTGCTCGAGCTTTGCCAATGATTGATTCTGCATTGGCTCTAAATTTATCTAACACGGCGTCTCCTGTAAGATTAAGAGCTGGCCCTAGAACTTGATCGTAAACTTGACCGTCGTGCATAGTGATGCGTAGCCTAGCCTCTGGATTGCCATCTGCAATATGCGGTCGCCTTAATATGACATCATCATTGCGTACAATTTTGACCTTAGCCATAAATGCCTGCAAGTCGCCTTTAGAAGCGCGTTGATCGGTAAAGGTGTTGTAATCAACTTTTCCATCAATGATTGCTGCGGAGATATTGTAGCCGAGACTAAATTTCCCCTCTAGCCCTTGTTTAACACTGGTTCGAAGTAGTGCTCCTGTGCATGGAATATTTGGGCCTATATGCTCGACTAACGCGACTTGATCAGCTTGTATGTTTTTATCCTTACAGAGCTTAAAAAGCCCGGTAAGTGTCTGATGATTGCCACCACAGCATGGCCAAGGTTTGATCCGAGTGCCATCTTCTTCAAGAAAATATACTTTACCAAGAAATTTGGTGATTGCAGGAATATTGCATTTTGAACCCCCAAAGTTGTCAGCATAGCCCTGGCGACCCTCGATAATATCGGGATCGGCTGTAAAGCCTTTAGCGGCCAATTTGGCTGCAATGATGCCATTACGTGCGACTTGTCCTGGATGAAAAGGTTTTGTCATGGTTCCAAAATTTCGTCGTAAACCACCAGCTTCAGAACCGGCGATTCCTAATGCCATGCGTGTGCTTTGTTCATCTAAACGCATGAGTTTACTGGCTGCAGTTGCTGCTGCCATCGTGCCGTAGATAGCTGTTGGATGCCAATCTCTTTCGGTGTGAAGGTTGGTGCTCAATCGAGTACCAACCTCGTAGCCCACAACCCATGCGGTCAGGACTTCTCGACCAGATAGATTGAATTCCTCAGCAAGTGCTAATACAGTGGGTGTGAGTACCGTCGCGGGATGGCCGCCAACTCCACCCAAATCGTCAAAATCTTCAGCATGGCCGCTAGCGCCGTTAGCAAAAGCTGCATGAGTGCTGGCTGTGCGAATGTTGGTGCCGATTACTCTTGCTTGGGGATTTCCACCTTGTTCGCGCGTAAATTCAATAATGATTCGACCTAGTTGGGTAGATGAACCGTAAACTGCGGTTCCCAGGTAATCAAGAATAGATTTTTTTGCTTGCGCTATCGCTCCGCTTGGTAATTGCTCATAGCTTGTGTCTACAACCCAACGAGCCAATGTTTCAGTAGTGCCCATGGTGCTCCTCCTTGAAATGAATGATTATTTTTAGGCTTTTCCTATAGAGATCTGCGTCTCTTATGATCATTACATTGACTATTATGTGACTGGGTCAATCATTAACTACAAAGATGCTTATTAGATTTGAATATAGAGCATCTTTGTAGTTTAAAAGTGAATTATTTTTATGACTTGCGTTCCTTACGAACAAAACCACCTAGTCGCTCTCTCCACTCGTCAGAGTGCATACAACCGACCCAGGCTTCAACATCAAATCGTAATCCTGAAGTTAATCCTGTTTCCATGGACTGATTCATAGCGCGTTTGGCTTGTATGACACCAATAGAGGGGAAGGCGGCAATTTTTCTCGCCATTGTCATGGCCTCGTCCATCACTGTGTCGATTGGGACTATTTTATTAATCAAGCCCATTTCCTTTGCTTCCTTCGCATCCCAACGCCGACCGGTTAAGATCAGTTCTTTAGCGAGTTGATAACCTACTAAGCGAGGTAGTCTTTGACATGCACCACCGCCTGGGAAAAACCCATGTGAAACTTCCGGGAGGGAGAAGATCGCATTATCTGAGGCAATTGCGATATCGCACTGTAAGACCATTTCATAGCCGCCAGCCATACAGTATCCTTTAATGGCAGCAATGATTGGCTTGCTAACGTTAGAAATAATACTGGTTGACTTTGATGTGAGATATTGACGATCAAATACCATCTCTTCTGTAGTACGTGATGCCCGCTCTTTTAAGTCAGCCCCAGTGCAGAATGCCTTATCGCCAGAACCAGTGATGACGATCACTTTTACATCCTTACGTAAATCTAGCGCTGGAAATAGTTCCAGTAACTCAAGCCGCAAAGCGCGATTGATGGAGTTTAAAGCCTCCGGGCGGTTCAGTGTGACAACTGCTATTCCATCTTCAACGCTGAGTAAATGTAGTGGGGGAGTGGACATGAAAGAAATCCTTGGTAATGGTTAGTAATGTATTCAAATTGAATATTGGCTGTTTATAGATTATTCGTCATACTGCCCTTATGAACTACCTTTGTAGATAGAGTTTTAATGCACCTATACTATAACAAACTTAAGAACAGTGTAATCTAAACTGGTAGTCTATTTAAATCATAATATGGAATTTTTTATGGATTGTATTTAATATGGATATAATCTAAGTCATACTCAAAGGATTCAATTTTTTAAAAAAATATCGACTCAGTGGAGTAGTGATGCCAAAAAATTACTGCACATTATTATGTGTTTTTTTATTGATATCGACACTAGTTGTTGACGGTAGTTTTGCTCAGCAAGCTTATCCAATAAAGCCAGTTCGTTTTGTTGTACCCTATCCCCCTGGGGGGAGCACCGATCCAATGGCTAGGCTCGCTGCGGTTAAATTATCGGAGATTTGGGGTTATCAGGTAGTTGTTGATAATAGGCCTGGCGGTAGCACTATCATCGGAACTGAAGCGGTAGCTAAGGCCGCGGCTGATGGCTATACCATGCTACTTGCATCATCGGCGTTATTGACGACGCCGAGTCTCTTCCCACGCCTATCTTATAATGTTCTAACAGATTTTACTGGTGTGGCTACTATTGGTAAGTCGCGACATGTTTTGGTGTTACCGATGGTTTCGCCAGCTAACTCTTTGGCAGATTTAATTGCCTTGGCTAGGTCTAAACCTGGACAGTTAAATTTCGCAACATCTGGTGTAGGCGCAAATACCCACATGAACTCTGAACTTTTGATGAGTATCGTAGGCATAAAAATGAACCATATTCCTTATAAAGGCTCAGGTATTCTGATTACAGATCTTGTTAGTGGTCGAGTTGATTTGTCTTTTCAAGTGCCAATTACTGTTTTGTCACATATTCAAGCTGGTAAGTTAAAACCGATTGCAATTACGGGTGAAACGCGAGCGCCTGCATTACCAGAAGTGCCAACATTTGCAGAGTCTGGTGTCCAAGGGTTTAGTACAGGTGGGTGGTTTGGTATTGTTATGAGAACTGGGACACCGAGTTTAATAATTAATAAAATATCCAGTGATATGGCAGTTGTATTAGCAAATCAAGAATCCAAGGATTACCTTATTAAGCAAGGCTCTGAGGCTTTTACCTTAAGTTCTACCCAGGTGAATGCCTTGATTCGAGCTGATATCGCTAAATTTGCAAAAATTATTAAAGATTCCAATATTAAATTATAAAATTAGGGTTTTATTTTGGGTAGATATAATGTATTGACTCCAATTAGTATTACAACTTAACGCCAATTATATTAATTTAATGCTGAATTTTTCTGTCGGCTGTTTCCAGATCCCAAGCGGGATTTGACAGTGCATGCCGGGAACTGATTCGTCCAAATGCAAAACACTCCCCAATATTACCCGTGCCTTGATAGAGATGGCTGTAAATAGAGCCCAGTTCCCCTGCGCTATAAAGTCTTGGTATTGGTGTGTTATCTGGTTGCACTATCTGGCCATGTTCGTTGCGCCTTGGCCCGCCCTGCGTATTTAGCATCGATGGTGAGAGTTCAATTGCATAATAGGGCCCATCTCCAAAAGGGTTGAGCATTTTGGTGCGTTGAAACTCTATATCTGTTCCGGTTTTACAAATAGAGTTCCAACTTTCAATGCTTTGGGTAAGCTCTTTCGGATCTAGCTCAATGGATATGGCGAGTTCGGATGTGCTATTTGCACTTTTGATCCATCCGCGCTTTAGTTCGGTTTGGTTATCGTGGCTCCATTGGTAGCGCTCTATTAACCTAGACCAACCACTGACTGGCTTGGTATCATAGAGAGGACCGCTATTAAATACCGAGTGGTCGAATACCATATACATTGGGCAGGGGGTAGGTAACTTTGTCCATTGACCATTAGCCTTGATCTTGCCGTGCCTAGTTTTAAATTTTTCGTTAGTAAATCTTTTTGCATCTGGTCCTACTACAATCATTCCGCCAGGTTGCTCATGATTGAAATGTAGTGGAGTCATTGAGAACGTAGTTTTGTAATCTGACACTTTAAGAGCCATCGATGGACCAGCGTAATTATTCATATGCCAAAGATCTGCGCCTACTTGAAGCGCCATCTTGATACCGTCACCTTCATTGTGCGGAGTGCCTGAGGTGTAGCAGTACGGTAGGTTAGGTAGATAGTTTCTAATCATTTCTTGATTATTTTCAAATCCACCGCAAGTTAAAATAACACCTTTGCGAGCTTTGATGAAAATAGGCTGTCCATGGCTTATTGCTTTGATGCCAATGATTTCTTTAGTGATGCCATTTTGAATAAGCTCGGTGCCGGGTGTTTCGTATAGAATTTCGATGGGTCTTTGTTTTACTGACTTCTCAAAGAACTCCCATGTTTTAGAGTAGCCCAGAAGGTCTCCATTGTGAAACTTGTGTGCGCAGTCAGCTCCTGGTAACTCAGGAAACTCAATCCCCTCAGGTTGGTGCTGATGCTCTTGTGGGTCACCACCAATGCTAGTAATCCAAGGATTGTTCTGTTTAACCTCTTCTGCCCAAGCGCGAGCCATAACTTGCGGTACAGGGTAGTGACCGCATAGCGCATTAAGATACGTTATTGCTTTCTCAACGTCATAGATTTGTAAGTAGCCCTGACCTGCAACGCGAGTATTGCCGCCTTCTTCACCTTCAGGTGCTTTCTCTAACA
>CAISJL010000041.1 GCA_903885665.1 uncultured beta proteobacterium
ATGCTCGGTCTAGGCATTTTGCAACTGGTATCAGTTGTAATAATGATTGGGTATCGGTATGCTTGAATTGCTGTAGAGTAGGGGGGGTGAGTGGGTTGATTTTTAGCGGGAGGGCATATGTATAGTCAACGATTAGCCTTTGGGCGTGGTATCGCAGTATTCTTGGTAATAATCAGTGTATGCGCTCCAGTCTTGAGCCCGCAGGCGATGGCGCAACGTCATGGTGGTCATGTGCGCTTTGGTGTGTATGTGGGTGTGCCCGCATACTATCCGTTTTATACGGCACCGCGCTATTACGCGCCGAGATACTACACCCCTAGTTACTATGCACCTAGTTATTACACCCCCAGTTATTCCGCCCCTAGCTATTATTATCCGTCGACTTATTCGCAGACTGTGATTGTGCCATCTCAGACGGTTTATTCGGGTTCGTCGTCCCTGGCTTCACCAGTGACCACGATGAGCCCGCCACTACCGCCTAGTTATAACCAGACTGCACAGACACAATCGGCTACGCAGTCGGGCGCTACTGATGGATGGTGGTATTTCTGTCCAGCTTCGAAAGCGTTCTATCCGTATGTCAACGAATGTGCGATCCCGTGGCAGCGTTATTCACCGCATCAGGCCCCTCCCAATTAGCGTTGCGCTAGCATCAATATGTTGGAGTCTTATCGCTTGGCTTAATGAGGTGACGCTAAGTCGATACTTAGGGTGTCTCTTGTTTAAAGGGGTTGCGTGCTGCTAATTCGATTTCGTGTTCGCTCATCAGAGTCGTCTCGCGATCTAGGTATTTAGCAATAGCGCTAGAGAATTCTGGGTGAGCTAACCAATGCGCAGATTGTGTGGTCACCGGTAGCAGACCGCGCGCCATTTTATGTTCGCCTTGTGCGCCACCTTCGAATATGCTCAGCCTGTGTGCAATTGCATATTCTATGCTTTGGTAATAACAAGTCTCAAAGTGCAACATGGGTATGTGCTCTAGCGCGCCCCAGTGCCTGCCATAGAGTCTATGTTGATTGCGAATGAGTAGAGAGGCAGCAATGCGACGACCATCGCGGATGGCGCAAATCAACACAATATTGTGCGGGGATTGGGCACCATAACGCTCGAAAAAATCTAAATTTAAATAGGGGCTTGAGCGATGCTCATAATAAGTTTGCTGATAGCATTGCACAAAGAAGGCCCAGTCTGCAGCTGTAATTTGTGCGCCCTCTAGCCATTGAAACGTAATGCCAGCCGACTGCACTTTGCGTCGTTCTTGACGAATTTTTTTACGTTTGTCATGACTAAGTTTAAATAAAAAATCTTCAAAATTCAGGTAATTAGCGTTGCGCCAATGAAACTGGCAACCTTGACGCACCAGTAAGCCACGCTCGCGCATGCAGTCTAAGTCGCTACGCGTTGGAAATAAAATATGTAGCGAACTCACTGAATTGCGTACAGCTAGTGCTATTGCACCATCGAGTAACTGTTGCTTAAGTGCTGGGGTGTTGGCCAAAAGACGCGGTCCTACTACGGGTGTAAACGGAACTGCACTCAATAATTTAGGGTAATAGGCTAAGCCATGTCGTTGATAAGCATCAGCCCATGACCAATCAAACACATACTCGCCGTATGAATGGGTTTTGAGATACAGCGGCATTGCAGCGACCAGCTGATCTTGGTCCTCGATCAGGAGATATTGGGGTTGCCAACCTGTGTCTGCACTAGCGCAATCGCTCTCATGCAGCGCATGCAGAAATGCATGTTGCAGAAAAGGGTTGTCACCAGCGAGCGCATTCCAAGCAGTGGCATCGACTGTGGATAATGTCTCAGTTACGCGTAATTTCAATAGGGATCACCAAAAAAATGCAGGAATTGCGCCCAAGGGTCTGTCTAACTCAATGCTTCCGATGATATATTACTCATATGAAAATAGCGATTGCACAAATTAATCTCACCGTTGGCGATCTGGCCGGTAACGCAGATCGTATTTGTTCAGCTGCACGTAATGCCATGGCGCAGGGAGCTAGTCTGTTGTTGACGACTGAGCTTTCGTTGTGTGGATACCCACCCGAAGATTTGTTGCTACGTGACGATTTTTATACCGCGTGTGCTCAGACCATGCAACGTATAGCTGATGAAGTACAGGGCATTACCTTAGTGCTGGGCCATCCCTTGGCAGAAGGGGGGCGGCGCTTCAATGCCGCCTCAGTGATTCGTGATGGTGGGGTGATTGCTACCTATCGCAAACAAGTGCTACCCAATGATGCAGTGTTTGACGAAGAGCGTTATTTTCATACTGGTCATGACTCTTGCGTGTTTAGTCATGAGCGTTTGCGCTTCGGCATTAATATCTGCGAAGATATTTGGGATGGTCGTCCTGCAAAGGCTGCAGGGCTTGCTGGGGCGCAAGTGTTGTTGGTCTTAAATGCCTCACCCTATCACTTAGATAAGCAAGAGACGCGCTATGCAATTGCTCGTCAGCATATGGTGCAGCGAGGCATGCCAGTGGTTTATGCCAATCAAGTCGGTGGGCAGGATGAATTGGTGTTTGATGGTGCCTCCTTTGTGATGGATGGTGAAGGCCAACTCACACATCAACTCCCCTCATTTGAAGAAGCCTTATGCATTGTCGAAATTGGTGGGGTTGGTAAGATTGGTGTGATCGGCGAGCCAACTATTGTGCCCGGCACGATTACACCAGCGACTAGCCTAGAGGCTGATGTATATCGTGCGCTCACTTTAGGTGTGCAAGATTACGTCAATAAGAATGGATTTCCGGGTGCACTACTCGGCTTGTCTGGTGGTATTGATTCCGCACTCACGTTGGCAGTTGCAGTCGATGCGTTGGGTCCGGATCGTGTACATGCAGTGATGATGCCTTCGCAGTATACCGCTGGCATGAGTAGTGAGGATGCGCGCGCTCAGGCTGAAACGATGAAGGCACGCTATTCAGAGATTGCCATCAAGCCGATGTTTGATCAATTTAATACGGCATTGGCGGAACAGTTTGCTGGGCTGCCAGCTGATGTTACTGAAGAGAATTTGCAAGCGCGGATTCGTGGTACATTGTTGATGGCAATGTCGAATAAGACAGGGGCAATTGTACTGACCACCGGTAACAAAAGTGAAATGGGTACTGGCTATGCCACACTCTATGGTGATATGGCGGGTGGTTTTGCTGTACTTAAAGATTTGCGCAAGACCCTAGTCTATCGCTTAGCGGAGTACCGCAATACGCTCTCGCCAGTGATTCCGCGCCGCGTAATTGAGCGACCACCGTCCGCAGAGTTGCGCCCCGATCAAAAAGATCAAGATAGTTTGCCGCCTTACGACGTGCTAGACGCCATCATGAGTGCTTATGTTGAAGATAATCGCAGTCCCAGCGATATTGTGGCCATGGGTTATAGCCGTGCAGATGTCGATCGGGTTGTGCGTTTGATTCGTATTAGTGAGTACAAGCGACGCCAGTCGCCAGTCGGTATTCGGATTACCCACCGCGGGTTTGGAAAGGATTGGCGATATCCGATTACCAATAAGTTTCGTCATTCCGTGTGAAATCCTGTGCTATTCTTGCGAAGATTTGTAGTTTGTAATCCCTTATTTCTAATTCTTAAACTGTAGATATTTACTGTATGGCTTGCATTGTAGAGCTACAGTTGACTGAGGAGAGTGTCCGTGAAAAAAATTGAAGCCATATTTAAACCATTTAAGCTCGATGAAGTGCGCGAGGCCTTGTCAGAAATTGGTGTTACTGGCCTGACTGTGATTGAGGTCAAAGGCTTCGGTCGCCAAAAAGGTCACACCGAATTGTATCGTGGCGCTGAGTATGTAGTGGATTTCTTGCCTAAAATTAAAATAGAAGTAGTGGTGCCGGATAGTTTGGTTGAGACTGCGATTGATGCTTTGGTGAAATCGGCACGCACTGGAAAAATCGGTGATGGTAAGATTTTTGTTAGTGATGTGTCGCAAGTGATTCGTATCCGCACAGGTGAGACCGATGAGGCTGCGGTTTAGTATTTAGATTTTTATAGCGTGGCCAGTTATAGTAGATGTGAGTAGTGGAGTGATTGAGTAGTTGTATTGAGTATTTCATGAGTAACAATAAACAATAAACAATAAACAAGTAAAAAGTAAAAAGTAATAACCAGTAAATAAAAAGTAATTAAAAAGTAATTAAAAATTAGACTCGTCTAAACTGCGCAGTGCATTGCTGACATCACTCGGAGCAGACCAGTCAGTAGTATAAACAGTGCTGTTAGCGCTGCCGTCGTTTGGTGCTGCGCAGAAGCACTAACACGGCGCCACTGCCGCCTTCTGACAATGGGGCTTGGCAATAAGCTAAGATCTCATCGCGTTGTGCTAACCACCCAGCTACTTTTTTCTTGAGCACCGGCTCGCCATTGCGTGAGCCCAAACCTTTGCCATGCACAATGCGCACGCACCGCAGGTCATGATGCACGCAAAATTTTAAAAACTGACTGGTCGCAGGTCGTGCTTCTTCTACCGTAAGGCCATGTAAGTCTAGGTGCTGTTGAACGCTCCACACCCCACGGCGGAGTTTTTTGAGATAGACCGATGAGACGCCATCACGCAGAAAATACAACTCGTCGCCAGACTCAAGCCCAAGCTCCCATGCGGGAGCATCACTTAAGGTGTCTTGTAGTGCAGCTGCCTCATCAAGCTGATATTGGCGGGCGATGGGATAGGGAGGTGCAGGTTTTAATTCAACCCGATTTTGCGCAGGTAGCGGTGTCACATCAGCCAAGGCCGCTTGTAAGAGAGCCTGATCTTCAGGCGGGATAACGAGCGTAGGCTTGCTTGGGGATTTTGCAGATTTAGGCTGTTTGCTTGGTTTGTGGGGACGCACGCCTAGTCTCCGTGGGCACTGGGGTCGGCGCGGGTGGGCTGGTGCGCCACCCACGCCTATGAATGAAACGTCTGGATTAAATTAAATCTTTGCTCTCGAGATAGCGTTGTGCATCCAATGCGGCCATACAACCGGTGCCGGCACTGGTAACTGCTTGACGATAGACGTGATCTTGCACATCACCGGCCGCAAATACCCCAGGGATATTGGTGGCTGTAGCATTACCGTTGAGACCGCCTTGGGTAATGATGTAGCCGTTCTTCATCTCGACTTGGCCTTCGAAGATATCGGTATTGGGTTTGTGGCCAATGGCGATAAACACCCCTTGCAGCTGGTGATCGGTAGTCACACCGGTTTGGGTATGTTTGGTGCGCATGCCAGTTACACCAGTGTTATCGCCCAGCACTTCGTCCAGGGTTTGGTGCCATAAAATGGTCGCTTTGCCAGCCGCAACGCGCTCGTTGAGCTTGTCGATCAAGATCGCTTCAGCGCGGAATTTGTCGCGGCGATGCACGATGGTGACGTGACGCGCGATATTGGTGAGATAGAGCGCTTCTTCAACAGCGGTATTGCCTCCGCCAACGACTGCAACATCTTGATTTTTATAGAAAAATCCGTCGCAAGTGGCGCAGCCTGAAACGCCTTTACCCATGAATGCTTCTTCTGAGGGCAGGCCGAGATACATTGCCGAGGCGCCAGTGGCGATAATCAGTGCATCACAGGTGTACTGACCCTGATCACCAATCAAGGTGATGGGTGATTGCTTGAGCTGCACGGTATGAATATGGTCGAAGATCATTTCGGTGTTAAAGCGCTCAGCGTGCTTCTGAAAACGTGCCATCAGCTCGGGGCCTTGTACGCCATCGGCATCTGCTGGCCAGTTATCGACATCGGTAGTGGTCATCAATTGACCACCTTGAGCCATACCCGTAATCAGCACAGGCTTAAGATTGGCACGGGCGGCATAGACGGCCGCAGAGTATCCGGCAGGACCGGAACCGAGGATCAGCACTCGGCAGTGTTTGGTTTGGCTTGACATGATTCTGATGTACTCTCGCTAAGATAATGAAAATAAATGATTTTTTAGATCACTGAGTGACAGGTGTGAATAATCGCCACTTGCCGCAGGCAGGGTGGCGCCCCCTGCCATTATAGGCAGTTCTGGGCAACTTGCCGACTGCGCCATGTCAATCTTTGTGCATAATGGCGCCTCGGCTGTAGTGAATCGGCAGGTGATAGCTACCCATCCACCACTCAAGCACAGATATCCAGAAGCAGGCCCTAGCCGATGAATCCTGCGGCAATGGATGCCTTTTCACTTATAATCAGAGACTTAAATTTAATCTCGGGTTTGCTTGCATGTCGTCACGCACTAAATCTAAATCAGCACCAGTGTCTACTGCGCGTAATCCGCTACCTCCGCAGTTAGCAGCTTTATTGCGCGAGGCCTGGTGGTTGGTGTTTGCGTCCTCGGCGTTTTTGTTATTTTTGGTGCTGTTTACTTATCAGAAGGGTGACCCTGGTTGGTCGCATAGCACGACTACTGAGCAAATCAGCAATGCTGGCGGTATGGCGGGTGCGCACCTCGCTGATCTGTTGTTATTTTTGTTTGGGATATCAGCGTATTGGTGGGTGGTATTGTGTGTGCTATTGGTGTGGCGTAGTTTTCATCGTATGGATGGCGCTTTGGCTACGGTCGCACACGACCAAGGCCAGGGTTCAAACTTAGTGATGACCTTAGGCTTTATTGCCGTGTTAATTTCGGCGTGTGGTTTAGAATTTTTACGCTTCCATACGATTAGTCACTGGGTGGGTTTGCCCGGAGTTGCTGGTGGTGTGGTGGGCTCGATGTTAGGTTTTCATTTGGCCGAGTTATTTGGATTTACTGGAAGCACTTTGATTTTATTGGTGGTGTTTGCTTCGGGTTTGAGTTTATTTACTAGCACGTCGTGGTTTGTGGTGCTTGAATGGATTGGCACCCATGCCGAGCAGGTCTATATGTATCTGTATACCAAGTGCCAAGAGCGCGAAGACCGCCGTGTGGGATCGGTAGCGATTGAAGCGCGCACCGATGCCCTGGCTGACTCTAAAAAGAAAATTGCTACACACGAGCCCCTGCGTATAGAGGTACCGCCACCTGTGATTGTGAAATCAACGCGCGCCGAGCGTGAGAAGCAAGCGCCGTTATTTGAAGACATGCCCGACTCTTTGTTGCCGCCCTTGAGTTTATTAGATGAGCCGCGCCGCACTGTAGAAACAGTATCTGCTGAGACCTTAGAATTCACCTCGCGCTTGATTGAGAAAAAGCTGCTCGATTTTGGTGTTGAAGTCACCGTCATTGCAGCATATCCCGGGCCAGTGGTGACGCGCTTTGAGATCGAGCCTGCAGTCGGTGTCAAAGGCAGTCAGATTATTAACTTGGTGCGCGATCTAGCGCGCGCCTTGTCGGTAATGAGTATTCGCGTCGTAGAGACCATCCCCGGTAAAAGTTGTATGGGCTTGGAGATCCCTAATCCGCAACGGCAGATGGTGTGCTTGTCAGAGATTTTAAGCTCTCAAGTGTACGCTGATATGGCCTCGCCGTTGACCTTGGCTTTGGGTAAAGATATTGCAGGCGTGCCGATTGTGGCTGATCTGGCGCGCATGCCGCATTTGTTGGTGGCTGGCACTACCGGTTCGGGTAAGTCGGTGGCAATTAATGCCATGATCTTATCGCTGCTCTATAAAGCACCGCCCTCGCAAGTGCGCTTGATTTTAGTCGACCCTAAAATGCTTGAGCTCTCGGTCTACGAGGGGATTCCGCATCTATTAGCCCCAGTTGTCACGGACATGCGGCACGCTGCCAATGCGCTCAATTGGTGTGTGGGCGAGATGGAGCGCCGCTACAAACTGATGTCATCCTTGGGTGTGCGTAACTTGGCGGGCTTTAATCAGAAAGTGCGCGACGCTGAAAAAGCTAAAAAGCCGCTAGAACATCCATTTGCCTCTACCCCCGAGGAGCCATTGTATTTGCACGAGATGGCATTGATTGTGGTGGTGATTGATGAGTTGGCCGATTTGATGATGGTGGTGGGCAAGAAGGTTGAAGAGTTAATTGCCCGCTTAGCGCAAAAGGCACGGGCAGCGGGTATTCATTTAATTTTGGCTACCCAACGACCCTCGGTGGATGTGATTACCGGCTTGATCAAAGCTAATATCCCGTCGCGCATTGCGTTTCAAGTCTCGGCCAAAGTCGACTCGCGCACTATTCTCGATCAAATGGGTGCAGAGGCCTTGTTGGGGCAGGGCGATATGTTGTATTTAGCCCCTGGTCATGGTTACACCCAGCGGGTACATGGCGCATTTGTCGACGACCAAGAAGTGCATAAGGTCGTGAACCACTTAAAGAGCTTGGCTGAGCCGCAATACATTGATGAGATTCTGGACGGCCCCGATTTATCCGCCGAAGGTGTGGGCGTGGTCGACGGCCCCAACGCGGAGTCTGACCCTTTGTACGACCAAGCCGTAGAAATTGTGCTCAAAACGCGTCGTCCCTCTATTTCGTTAGTGCAGCGTAATTTGCGCATTGGTTACAACCGCGCCGCGCGTCTGCTCGAGCAGATGGAAGTGTCTGGCTTGGTGTCGTCTATGCAGTCCAATGGTAATCGGGAAGTGCTGGCACCTGCTCGGGATGGGGACGATTAGTGTTAGTTCAAATCACAACGGCCATGAACATGGCTGCGACGATAACTATGGCTAGCAACATGAATAGCGGTAAGGTCCGCTCTTTGAGGGGTCGCTGGCTAGCCATATGTGTCTTAATCCTGCTCTGCGTCACAGCGCCTCTGGGCAACGCCCAAGCTAATCCACAGGGACAAGCACAGGAACGTGGTATGGGATTGGATGTATATGTGCAGCTACAAACAGGTATGAGCGAGGGCGAGTTAATCATGCGGGCGGGCAGACCTGACCATCAATCCATAGATAATGCGCGCGATGCGCAAAAATCCTATTACTACTTCCCAACGGTTGATCATCCGTTTTTGACTACGGTCAGCATGCGCGGCGGGCGTATCGTCAACTTAGAACGTATTCGTAAAAACTTGTAGTGTCCCGATAAATTGATAATCTCCCGTCTTGGTGACGCTTAAAACCCAACCCAACCCAACCCAACCCAACCCAATTTAATTCAACCAAACCAAACCAAACCAAACCAAACCAAACCAAACCAAACCAAACCAAACCAAACCAAACCAAACCAAACCAAACCAAACCAAACCAAACCAAACCTTAGATATGTCACGTAACGACCTGAATATAAATAATC
>CAISJL010000042.1 GCA_903885665.1 uncultured beta proteobacterium
CCTGTGGATACAGTTCAACAGCTGGCTTCTCAACCACCAACCAGCGGCGATCACCATCGCGCTCAATCCGCATTCCTGGTATTCCGGTCATCACATTAGCTCTACGCTGAGAAGACTTTTTTACAGCAGCGTTATAGTCGGACATCGTTGCAGTACCATCTTGCACAATATAGCGACGATCCGCTTGAGACGTAATCAGATCGGGTGGGTAGGCGAGATTAGGGCCTCTCATTGCGCCACTTCCTTTGTAGTCAACCGTATCGTTACTGGTCACAGACTTACAAGATGTTAAAGCAGCAAGGGCAATGGTTAAAACTGTAAAAATCGCAAAATAGCGGCGCAGGATTTGTACAAAACTCATCATAGTAGGCCTGCTTGTTTTAATGCTGCCTTTAAGGGCTCGCGCAATGGCTCACTGAGTGGTGTTAATGGCAGGCGAATGCCAGCGGTAATCTTACCCATCTGATGCAAGGCCCATTTCACTGGAATTGGGTTAGCTTCGGTAAACATCGCTTTATGTACTGCAATTAATTGATACTGTATCTCACGGGTCTTTTTAACATCGTCAGACATGGCAGCCACACACAACTGGTGCATCAGACGAGGGGCGACATTCGCTGTGACTGAAATATTACCCTTACCCCCCATGAGCATTAACATCGCAGCAGTTAAATCGTCTCCCGAGAAGACAGAAAAATCATGATGGCCTGCGCGCTGAAGGTCGGCTATTAAAAGTGTTCCACGCTCGAGGCTACCGGTAGCTTCTTTAATGGCAATAATGCCAGGGACGCTAGCAAGGCGAACTACTGTATCGCCAGACAAATCAGCTACAGTCCGACCGGGCACGTTATATAGAATGACGGGTAGATCTACAGACTCAGCAATCTTTTTGAAATGGGCATACATACCCTCTTGGGTAGGTTTGTTGTAATACGGAACTACTTGTAAGCTCGCATCTGCACCGACTTTTTTAGCAAAATGCGTTAACTCTATTGCTTCAGTAGTGGAGTTACCACCGGTACCAGCAATCACTGGAATTCTGCCAGCAATATGATCGACTGTTACGCGAATCAACTCACAATGCTCTTCAACGGAAACGGTTGGAGACTCGCCACTAGTACCAACGATCACAATGCCATCCGTACCTTCGGCAACGTGCCAATCCAGTAATGCACGCAAACTAGCAAAATCTAAGCTACCGTCTTCGTGCATCGGCGTAACAATAGCCGGCATACTGCCAGAAATGGTTTTTTTGCTACCTGTGGAATGAGCTGTATTTGTCAACGAATGTATACCGATTGTGAGCTGTCTTAACCCTGAAATTGTAACGGAATGCGCTCTTTTAGACCGCTTTTACTGCGCAGATCCGCTGCATCATAGCTGGCTTGGGGCTATCTTGATAAATATCCTCATAGGCAATGATTTTTAGGCCATGCCTGGCAGCCAAAGCAAGTAATTCCCCTGTTTTTAAGAGGAAATTAGGATTAGAGGGCTTTCCAAACGCTTCATTTCCTTGCGCAAAGGTTTCATAAATGAGAACCCCGCCGCCATTGAGCATTTGAGGCAGGCGGTCTAAATATGGACGATATAAATAGTTGGTGACCACAATGCCATCAAATAGCCTGCCTTCTAAGGGCCATGCCTCAAGCTCTAGATCCCATTGTTCTGGAGTAATTTGTGCGTCATTCAGTGATTTGATGAGCGCGATATCTTGATCTACTGCGATAACAGGGAAGCCCAAGTCCGCTAAATAACGTGCGTGACGTCCTGCACCACAAGCAAGATCTAATACCAAGCCTGACTTTGGGATCAAGTGAGCAAAACGCTTCACCCACAGTGAAGCTTCTAAAGTTGCATCGTGGGTCGCTAGCAATTCTTAAGCTCAATCGTATGCACG
>CAISJL010000043.1 GCA_903885665.1 uncultured beta proteobacterium
ATATTGGCAGTCTTGATCGACAAATTCGCATTTTAGGCGGAATCATACTGCTCGCTCTTCCACTCATGAATATGGTTGGGCCATGGGGTTGGATTGGAGTTCCCCTAATAGTAACTGGGGTTTATAAATTTTGTCCGCTTTATTCTTTTATTGGCGTTAACTCTTGCAGTATCGAAGGTGTGGTAAAAAATGCCGATGGATGGAGTCCTTATATTGCAGGTGCTTTGGTTGGAGTTTTGGCGATAGCCTCTGTTTACCTAACTACTGTTTATATGGGTAAATCTACCTACATTGGCGCATCTACTACGTTTGTTCGTGCAGCAGGGTTTGCCGTTCAAGGAGTGGATCCAGTGCATGTTGCAGAAAATGCTTATTACTTAAAAGAAAGAGTGAAGCTGGATTGGCAGTTCCTGCTAGTCATTGGTATCTTTTTTGGCGCATTACTGTCATCCACTACAGATAAGAGTTTTAAATTGGAAAGTGTTCCTGACATATGGCGAGACCAATTTGGTCCTTCGATTGTATATCGAGCACTATCTTCTTTCATTGGTGGCATCATCGCCATGATGGGTGCCAGATTAGCAGATGGTTGTCCTAGTGGACACGGTTTAAGCGGAATGATGCAATTATCTGTGAGTTCGTTTGTAGCTTTAGCCTTGTTTTTTGGGTTTGGTGCAATCGTTGCTAACTTGATGTATAGAAAGATTTGATCATGTCTACAGAACAATTATTAGGGATATGTACAGGCATCATCTTTGGTTTTTTATTGCAGAAAGCTCGGGTATTGCGGTATGAAAAGCAGATCGGTGCCTTATTATTTAAAGACATGACTATCTTTAAGTTCATGCTCTCAGCGATCATTGTTGGCATGTTTGGGATCATGGCTTTAGTCGATCTAAACCTCATCACTCTCAGCCACAAATCTATGAACATGGGAGGCGTGATTTTAGGTGGCGCACTGTTTGGTATTGGATGGGCTGTGATGGGTTTTTGCCCAGGAACTTCAATAGGTGCTATAGGTGAAGGTCGCTGGCACGCCATCTTTGGTGTGTTGGGCATGGTCGTTGGCGCTGGCCTTTACGCGGAGATGTATCCTTTTTATAAAGTAACAGTCTTGTCTTGGGGCGACTTTGGAAAAATTGGCCTACCTGAAGCGCTTGCTGTAAACCATTGGGTTATTGCGTCAGTATTAGCTGTTTTATTTATTTGGTTATTTCGGATGTTTGAAAGAAAAGGCCTTTGAGTGATTTTTTAGTGATCAATTAGCTAAGGCAATTTTGCGGCGGTACAATATCAATGCATGCCGATCGTTTGCACCACGATGAAGTATGCCTA
The DNA here is from genome assembly GCA_903885665.1 of uncultured beta proteobacterium. Classification (GTDB taxonomy): domain Bacteria; phylum Pseudomonadota; class Gammaproteobacteria; order Burkholderiales; family SG8-41. Next base: position 1,336 of record CAISJL010000043.1, read on the forward strand.
GTCTTATACAGTTTATTGATATACATGGGCTGTAGCGGTTGCGAATGCATTGATTCAGTCGCTCGATGATTAGCTGGTTAATTAGGAGGTGATTTGAATAGCGCATGAATTTTTCGGAAGTTTATACAATGCCTTCAAGTACTTGTACTTCGACTAGTGTGCCGGGTGTGACGTTGCCTTGGTCGGTAGGTAGGATCATGAAGCAGTTGGCTTCAGTCATCGAGCGTAAGATACCTGATCCTTGTTCGCCAGTGACCGCAACTGTGAGTTGACCTTGGGCATCGCGACTGAGAATGCCGCGCTGAAATTCGGTGCGGCCTGGTGCTTTTTTGAGGTTTGAGGTGCAAGGCACATGAAAAGTTGGTGCAGGCTTGATAGGGTCTACACCAGCCAGTTGGAGCAAGGCTTCACGCACAAACTGGTAGAAGGTCACCATCACTGCAACTGGGTTGCCTGGTAAGCCAAAGAAATGTGCGTCTTGAATCTTGCCGTAGGCGAGTGGGCGGCCTGGCTTCATGGCGATTTTCCAGAACACGACTTCGCCCAAGTTGTTGAGAAGGTGTTTGACAAAATCAGCCTCACCCACAGAGACGCCACCGCTGGTAATTACCACATCGGCTACAGCGGCCGCTTCGCGAAACGCGGCTTCGATCAGTTTGGGGTCGTCGCGCACCACACCCATGTCAATGAGTTCAAACCCTAGGCGTTGTAGCATGCCGTACAAAGTGTAGCGATTGCTGTCGTAGATTTGACCAGCAGCCAGCGGGCTACCAATAGAGATCAGTTCGTCTCCTGTAGAAAAGAAGGCAACGCGTAGTCGGCGATAGACTGCAACTTCGGCTAGCCCTAAGGAGGCTATTAAACCAATTTCAGCGGGACGCAGCGTAAACCCTCGGCGCAGTGCAACTTGGCCGTGAGCTAAGTCTTCACCGGCGCGGCGTACATGTTGGCCCAAGCGGTGACCGGTGCCGATACGAATTGTGGTGTTTTCGACAACTGCGTGTTCTTGCATGATGATGGTATCTGCCCCGTTGGGGATGACTGCTCCGGTCATGATACGTACGGTTTGGCCAGCGGCCATGGTGCCGTTAAAGGGCACGCCTGCGAATGCAGTGCCGATGAGTTGCAGGCTGGTTTCGAGTTCCTCATTGAGGTCGGCATGGCGTATTGCGTAGCCATCCATCGCCGAGTTGTCGTGAGCGGGCACATTCAGTGGTGAGATGATGTCGTGCGCAAGCACGCGGCCAAGGGCTGCGCGCACGTGCACGTGTTCGACTGTAGTGATGGGGTGTAGAAATTGTTTGATGATGGCGCGCGCCTTGGGCACGGGCATGGAGTTCGGGTCGTAGTCATCTGCGCAGGAGAGTAGGCTCGGTGGCGCGGCAGTGGTCATGTGCGGGTTCCTTTCATGCGAGTATCTTCAGTGCAGCAGTATAGAAAGAGTAAGTGTGGTTTCAAAAGGGTGGTTTTAAATAGATGGCTTAAAAATTATTATTGCTGCTGCTGCTGTTACAGCTGTTACTGTTACATTCTTTGGTCTGAATTCTATCAGGGCTTGCTTGTATCTATAGATTAAATCTATAGCTTAATGATGGCCTTCAATTGAACTGATCTGGAGCTTAACCGGAGCTTAGCGCTAGCTGAATTGTGGGCTTAACTCGCGCCCGCTCTGCCAACTCAGTGTGTGAGTCACGTGGTAGCCGGGAAAGGCGTTGATACTGTGTTTAAAGCTTGTGTGGTGAAATGTTTTGAGCAGGCTTTGAACATGGGCTAGGCGAAGGGTTGCAGCACGGGCGGCGAGATAGAAGTGCTCGTGGTAGAGGGGGATGAATGTGAGCTCTTGGGCGAGTGCTAGGGCTTGATTGCCCCAACCCGCGTCGGCTTGGCCTTGGCGGATAGCAGTGGCTACGGCTAGTTGACTGGGGCGCTCGTCGTGGTAGCCGCTAATGGCACTGCCTTTGAGTTTGTGTTGGGCAAGGAAAAAATCCAAACTCAAGCGACTGGCGGCGGTACGGGGGCGATTCACAAATCGAATTTCGGGACGGATGAGATCGTCTAACTGTCTGATATGGTGAGGATTTGTTGCTGCTACCATGAGTCCGATGCTACGCGCAAAGAGTTGCGCTACGCGCATGCCTGGCAGTTGTAGCCAGGTGCGTAGTTGGCGAATGACAGTGCTTGCCGCGGGGTGTGCGGGTAAGTGGAAGGTGGCAAGATCGCAGCGTTTACCACGTAGTGCGGCTAGCGCGTCTAGGCTTGCATGACAGTCGAGTGTGAGTTGTTCAGGACTGAAGTGTTTGTTGCAAAATTGGGCCAGTGCTAGATCGGCGCTGGCATAGAGACTGACGTTTGGTTGTGCTTGGTGTGCATCGGGATCTACCAGGGCTTCGCGCAGGCGATTTTCAGCTTCGTGGATGGGGGCAGCTAAGGGGCCGGCAGCATCGACCAATCCGGCGAGTAGTCGCTCAGCCATGGGGGAGAGTTGCATGCCCAATCCTTGGCGGGGAATGACTAAGGGTTCACCTAATGTTTGTGCGGCTTCGTCGAGTAGACCCCAGGCGTGGCGATAAGACAGGCCAGCGACCGCGATCGCCGCTTGGAGCTTGCCCAGGCGGGCAATGGATTCGAGTAGGATGACCAGTCGGGGCGTGAAGGTTAAGCCGTTGATTGTCCATCGCACTTCGCCAGTTATTTTCATTTAAAATCAGTAAGTTGTTGAATGTGGATGCAGTTGACTCTGGTTGGCATGATAGCGCATTTTGAGCGGTCTTCGACACTTTGACGTGATGGGTGCTGTGGTTTTTTGTAGGTCAGGCGATGCGCGTCTGTGCGGGTTAAATGTTTGGTGGCTGGATGCGTTATGCTCAGGCCTTTGTGTGACTGCACTCTAGGTTTGATTCGGCCAGTGAAAGTGGGTTGAACAAGAGGGTTAAAAAAGAGGTTTGATGAAGCGGTTTGTTAAAGCCGGCTATTAAGCAATAAAGGGTTGTTAAATAACAAAGGGTTGCTCTTCACAGTAGGTCTGGATATTTGAGAGGGTTTAAGGTGGCGTTTAAGCTGGATTTTAAGGCGGTGTTAATTATGGGGTCGGTAGGTGCTTTGCTGCGGATTGCGCAATGCTGAGGCAGTCGCGGTTGCAACGCACTTTGGCTCATCCGTGGTCGGGTCTGGGCTTGGCGCTAGCTGTGGTGTTATTAGCCGTATTGGCAATTGCTTGGGGGCCGTATCCGATGTCGGCGCTCGAAGTCTGGCAAGTGTTGGCAACGGGGATGTTGGGCTTGCCGCAATCGGCTGATCCGCTGCAAGTGGCGGTGGTCTTTGAATTGCGCGGGCCACGTGTGCTCGCTGCGGTGTTTGTGGGCGCAGCGTTGGCCAGCGCAGGTGCGGCGTATCAGTCGGTATTTCGAAATCCGTTGGTATCACCCGATATTCTGGGGGTGGCGGCAGGCGCAGCTTTGGGGGCGATGCTGGCCTTGTTGTTTGGGTGGGCAGGGACTGGGATTCAGGTAATGGCTTTTATGGGTGGGGTGAGTGCGGTGGTTTTGGTGTATGCGGTGGCGGCACGTGTGCGTAGTGCCGATCCGGTATTGGTTTTGGTGTTGGTAGGAGTGGTGTTGGCCTCGTTGTTTGGTGCGGCCGTGGCTTTGGTGAAGACGATTGCCGATCCGCAACAGCAGTTGCCGGCGATGACCTTTTGGTTGTTAGGTAGTCTGACAGGGGTGGAGGCCTCACAGTTGTGGTGGTTAGGTCCGGCAGTGATTGCGTGCACTGCGATTTTGTGGGTCTTGCGCTGGAAGATGAATGTGTTGTTGTTGGCTGATAGCGAGGCGCAGAGTTTGGGGGTATCTACGCACCAGTTGCGTTTGGGCGTGATTGCTTGCGCGACGATGATGACTGCAGCGGCGGTCGCTACTGCGGGTATTGTGGGTTGGGTCGGTTTGGTGGTGCCGCATATGGCACGTGTGATGGTGGGTGCCAGTCTGCCGCGATTATTACCGCTGGCGTTGGCATTGGGTGCGGCATTTCTGTTGATCGTCGATTTGTTAGCCCGGAGTTTGACGGCGGTAGAGATTCCATTGGGCGTGCTGACTGCGGTCATCGGGACACCACTATTTTTGTGGCAGTTACTCAGTCAACGCCGGGGGGCGGTGTGATGCCTTACCAGACTGATGCAGTGAGTGCGCATGATTGGCCGCTACTGGTGCATGATTTAGCTTATGGGTATCCGGGTCGGCGTATCGGGCATGATGTCTGCTTGAGTGTGGCCACTGGTGAGGTGGTTGCGGTGTTGGGGCCTAATGGTTGTGGTAAGTCGACTTTGTTTCAGACGATTTTGGGGTTGTTGCCTGTGTATGCGGGTGAGGTTCGGGTGGGGGGGCATGTATTAGGACAGGTCTCGAGGGCAGAGTTGGCGCGAGTGATTAGTTATGTGCCGCAGGCACAGCCCTTAGCCTTTAGTCTTGCGGTGCGCGAGGTGGTGTTGATGGGGCGTACGCAGCGTTGGGGTTGGGGGGCGCCCCAAGCGGCTGATTTGTTGGCGGTGGATGACGCTTTAGCGAGCTTGGGCATTAGCGCTTTAGCGGATACGGTGTTTAGCGAACTCTCAGGCGGTGAGCGGCAACTGGTATTGATCGCTCGGGCATTGGCGCAAGCCGCTCCTGTGGTGGTGTTGGATGAGCCGACCGCGAGTTTGGATTTTGGTCATCAGTTGCGGGTGTTGTCACGGATTCGCCAATTAGCTAAAGGCGGCGCGAGTGTGTTGTGGGCTACCCACGATCCTGACCATGCCTTAGCGTATGCCGATCGAGTATTGCTGTTGAAGGATGGCGGTGTGATGGCGTATGGTGCGCCGGCTACGGTGCTGACCGCAGATCGTTTGAGTGCGCTGTATGGTGTTGCAGTGAGTGTGGCGCAGGCGACGGTGATTGACGTTAACGGTAGTTCTCAGAGTGCGGTGTGCGTGCCGACCGCAGTTGATACTACACGGTCAGTAGATCTGACACCTTAAACACGTTTTGCAATTGGTCATTAGTGAGTTTTAATACTGAAAGTAATCAATTAATTATTTGATATAATTAATTGATTATAATAAATAAATTTATAAAAAATTCAGTTCTAAGGAATGGTTGACGATGAAAGTATTTGGCTTTGCAGGATATTCAGGTAGTGGTAAAACCACCTTGATTGAGCAGCTGATTCCGTTGTTTACGGCGCGTCGGTTGCGGGTGTCTTTGATTAAACATGCGCATCATCGCTTTGATATCGATCATCCCGGTAAGGATTCGTATCGCCATCGAGTGGCGGGTTGCACTGAAGTATTGGTCAGTTCGTCTCAGCGTTGGGCCTTGATGCACGAGCTCAGAGGTTCACCTGAGCTCAGGTTAAGTGAGCAAATCGAGTTACTATCACCCTGCGAGTTGGTGTTGGTAGAGGGATTTAAGCATGAGTTATTGCCTAAAATAGAGGTGCATCGCGCAGAGACTGGTGAGCCCTTATTATTTCCGCTAGACCCGAATGTAGTGGCTATTGCTAGTGATCAACATCACGACACCAAATTACCGCAGTTTGATTTGAATGCCCCGCCCGCAATTGCGGCCTTTATTTTGAATTATCTGGGTTTGAGTAACGCCGAGTCGCAGCAGATGGAGCCTTGAGTATGGAATTGAAGATTTTATATTTTGCCCGCTTGCGCGAGGCCTTAGCTGTGCGCGAGGAGCAGGTGGAGGTAGCAGCTTCGGTGAGCACTATTGCGGATTTACGCGCTTGGTTGAGCGCCCGCGGTGGCGTATGGGCTCATGAGTTCGCCCCCGAACGCCAGTTGCGGGTCGCGATGCAACAGCAGGTAGTAGATGCAGATACGTGCTTAGTCGCAGGCGCTGAGTTGGCGTTTTTCCCGCCAGTCACTGGTGGTTGATTAGTGGTTAATTTAATAAATTCTTTTATTTTTCATATATTTAAGATTGTCGATGAAGGTAATGTGTTGCGATGATTGTAGTTAAAGTACAAACCGATGATTTTGATCTGAGCGCCGAGATTGCGCAGCTGCGCCACAGTAATGGTGCAGTCGGTGCGGTTGTCAGCTTTGTTGGGGTGGTGCGAGATTTGAACGATGGCGCTGCGGTGAGCGCGATGAGCTTGGAGCATTATCCGGGTATGACTGAGCAGTCGATTACCACGATTGTCGAACAAGCGCAGGCGCGGTGGTCGATTTTTGATGCTTTGGTGATTCATCGGGTGGGCGATTTGCTGCCGTTAGATCAAATTGTATTGGTAGCGGTAACGAGCGCACATCGCGGTGAGGCCTTTCAGGCGTGTGAGTTCATTATGGATTACCTAAAGACGCAGGCGCCGTTCTGGAAGAAAGAGCAAACGCCGACCGGCGCGCGATGGGTTGACGCACGCGTCACAGATGATTCGGCAGCGAGTCGTTGGACTCAGGCGTGCGTTGAAAACAATAGCACTATTGATGATTAGGATTATCATTTATCTATCTAATTTTTAATGACTATTTTTTATTATTGTTTAATTATTTTTATTGGATAAGAAAGAGTTTAGGGTTGATTATGGCGAGTCTAAGTGCTGGTTTGCTGGTCGTTTTTGGGCGTTATGCAGTGTTGAGGATACTAATAATAAGACTGGTAATGCCACTGGCAATGGCATTGCTAATGGCGATGGGGGTATCTGCTGTGAGTAGCGCGGCTGAAGTTTATCCGCAGCGTCCTTTGCGCTTGATTGCGGCTTCTTCTCCCGGTAGTGGCGTGGATATTGTGGCGCGTATTGTCGGACCGCAGTTGGCTGCCGCCTTGGGTCAGCAGGTAGTGATTGATAACCGCGCTGGTGCGGGTGGCAATATTGGGGCGGCTATCGCGGCGCGTGCACCTGCCGATGGCTATACGTTGTTTATTGCCACGCCGGCTCATGCCATTAGTTCAAGTGTGCCGGGCAATGCGACTTACGATCTAATCCGCGACTTTGCACCGATTACTCAATTAACCTCGGGCCATTACCTCTTTGTGGTGCATCCGCGGGTAGCCGCTCATAGCGTGCAGGAGTTCATTGCTTTGGCACGTGCACGTCCGGGTCACTATAGCTTTGCATCTGCCGGTACCGGTAATGCGACCCATCTCGCCGCAGAGTTATTTAGTATTTTGGCGCAGACCAAGGTTTTGCATGTGCCATACAAGGGCGGTGGACCCGCGCGCACCGAGTTACTGGGTGGGCAAGTTGATTTCATGTTTCACAATATTACAGCGGTGTTGGGGGATGTTAAGGTGGGGCGGCTGCGTGGCTTGGCGGTCACTGGACCGCGCCGTGCTTTGGCGGCGCCTGAAATCCCAACAGTGGCTGAGTCTGGACTACCGGGTTATGCCATAACCTCGTGGTTTGGTGCGATGGCACCGCGCAGTACTAGTCCGGCTATCCTGTCGCGGTTGCACGCCGAGTTTGGACGTTTGTTGCAAAAACCTGAGATTGTCGAGCGTTTGAGTGGTTTAGGGGCAGAACCTGCCTACGGCACGCCGCAACAATTCAGCACACATTTGCAGCGCGAGCATGAGCTGTGGGGGCGCTTAATTCGCCAGTCAGGGATTAAGCTGGAGTAAGAATAAAAGTAATAAAAGTTATAAAAGTAATAAGAAGAACAATTGGGGAACACGAGTTGATGCAACATCTAGCATGATATTTTAATTACAAATACTTGATTTTATTCGTTTATTTTTAATTTCCGTCGTCGTGGATAACTAGGGGCAAGATCATGAGTGAAGGCGTGATTGAGATTCAAAACCAACCCAAGGCCGGACCTGTCATTCGGCTACACGCCGATGACAATGTATTGATTGCACGCGCAGACATTGGGATTGGTGCGCCGCTGATCGATGGTCTGAAGTCGCGTAGTCAAGTACCCGCAGGTCATAAAATTGCCGCCCGTGCTATTCGCCAAGGCGAGCCTATTCTCAAGTATGCGGTGACCATTGGTTTTGCCACGACTGATATTGCGGCGGGCACTTATGTGCATTCGCATAATTTAGAGTTACGTGAGTTTGACCGTGATTACGCTTATGCCCGTGATTATCGTCCGGAGGCCATGGTGCCGGAGGCGGATCGTGCTAGTTTTATGGGGATTGTGCGTCCCAATGGTCAGGTGGCAACCCGTAATTACCTCGGTGTATTGGCTACAGTGAATTGTTCAGCCACGGTAGCGCACAAAATTGCAGAGTATTTTACGCCTGAGCGACTCGCTGAATATCCGAATATTGACGGAGTATGTGCGTTTGCTCATGGCACGGGTTGCGGTATGGAGATGACTGGTGAGCCCATGGATTTACTGCGACGAACCATGGCAGGCTATGCCCGTCATGCTAATTTGGCCGGTGCTTTAATTATTGGTTTGGGATGTGAACGCAATCAAATCAAAGGCTTGATGAAGGATGAGCATTTGCAGGTGAGCTCGCGATTGAAAACCTTTGTGATGCAAGAGTCGGGCGGCACACGCCAGACGATCGCAGCAGGCATAGCAGCACTTAAGGAAATGTTACCTGAGGCTAATCGGGTGGTGCGGCAGCGGGTCTCGGTCAGTCACTTGATGATTGGCCTGCAATGTGGTGGCTCGGATGGTTTTTCTTCAATTACTGCCAATCCGGCGTTGGGCGCTGCCATGGATTTATTAGCCCGCCATGGTGGCACGCATATTTTGTCAGAAACTCCAGAAATTTATGGTGTTGAGCACACGCTGACGCGGCGCGCGAAGTCACAGGCTGTGGGTGAGCAACTCATTGAGCGCATTCGCTGGTGGAAAGATGTCTACACCGTAGGGCGCGATACCCAAATCAATGGTGTGGTGAGCCCTGGTAATCAGCATGGCGGTTTAGCGAATATATTTGAAAAATCTCTGGGTTCGGCTATGAAGGGTGGCACTGGCCCCTTAAATGCCGTCTATCGCTATGCCGAGCCGGTGACCGAGCGCGGTTTTGTGTTTATGGATACACCGGGATTTGACCCGACTTCCGCGACGGGACAAATTGCGGGTGGCGCGAACATGATTATGTTTACCACCGGGCGCGGTTCGATGTTTGGTGCAAAGCCAGTGCCTTCGATTAAGTTAGCCACCAATACACCGATGTTTACACGCCTAGAAGAGGATATGGATATCAACTGTGGCGAGATTCTTGATGGCCAGGCAAGTTTGAGTGAGGTTGCCGAGAAGATTTTCGATCTGATGTTACGCACAGCCTCGGGCGAGAGAACCAAGAGCGAGTTGTTGGGCTTGGGTGATCATGAGTATGTGCCGTGGAATATTGGCGTTACTGGATAATTATTGACTGGTTAATTAAATACACAGAGTAATTAAGTAAACATTACTTAGATACTAACAATGTAGGCAAAAAGTAAGCAAAAAATAAAAAAATAAAAAAACAAACACACATTTAGCGTAAAGGCCTAACAATGAACATGAGTGCATGGATTGCTGTCGGTAGTGGAGCTGCGCTAGGTGCATGGGTGCGTTGGCTCTTGGGTATGATGCTCAATCATTATGTGCCCTTAATGCCGCTTGGTACGCTAGCAGCAAATCTAATAGGTGGGTTTTTAGTAGGCGTGGCTTTTGAGTTATTGAGTTATCAGGCCAGCTTACCAACCGAGTATCGGTTGTTTGTGATCACCGGCTTTTTGGGTGGTTTGACAACGTTTTCTAGTTTTTCGCTTGAAGCAGTCACCCTCTTACATGGTGGGCGATATGCTTGGGCTTTGGGCCTCATTAGTGTGCATTTATTAGGTTCCTTAGCGACGACGATTTTAGGTTTTTATGTAGTCAGGCAGTTTGCAGTGGCATAAACATAAATATAAACATATTCATAAGCCTAAGCCTAAGCCTAAGCCTTGGTTAGATGCAGGGTCTGAGGCTTAGGGTGGTTGATTAAGGCTTAGCGCGTAGATTGGAAATCTAAGCTTAAAAAGCGCATCACTTAGAATGTAACGATAGGAAATATATAGGATACACAATGATGACGACCGCTCAGGTATCGCAAACCAGTAATCAGCCAGTGAATCAACCACAAGATATCCAGATTATCCCGACCGGTGCAGCCTTAGGTGCTGAGATTAGGGGTTTAGATTTGTCACAGCCAGTCCCCGAAGCAAGCAAAGTGTTGCTACGGCAAGCATGGGCTGATCACTTGGTGTTGTTATGGCGTGGTCAACAGTTACCTGATTTATCTTTTTTAGAAGCAGCTGGTATTTTTGGAAAAACCAAAGAACCTGCAGCGCGTAAATACCAAGTCGAAGGTGGATACAAGGTGGGTGGTAAGGTTGTGCCGCTACACCCGCATGTGTCCTTGATTAGTAATTTGGACGAAGAAGGTCATCCCGTGATGAATAATGGCGACCTCGGTAGCTATGAAGTGGTATGGCATAGTGATAATTCCTACGTAGAGCAGCCACCGGCAGGCAGCATGTTGTATGCACGCATTATCCCCACCAGAGGTGGCGAGACATTTTTTAGTAATCAATATCAAGCTTATGATGAGTTGTCTGGAGATTTAAAGCAGGCGATAGCCGGTCGACATCAAGTGCATGATGCAAGCCGTAATAGTGCGGGTATTCTGCGTCCCACCGTAAAGTTACCGACAACACCAGAGGAAGTCTTGGGACCGCAGCACCCATTGGTTCGGGTGCATCCAGTGACCGGGAAAAAAGCTTTGTATCTAGGGCGGCGCCGTGATTGGCCATCAAATTATATTGTGGGGTTGTCGAATTCCGATAGCGAGCAGCTACTTGATGCACTCTGGGCCCACGCAACACAACCTAAGTATGCATGGGGTCATCGCGATTGGCGTGTGGGTGACTTGGTGTTGTGGGATAACCGCTGTGCGATGCATTATCGATCCGAGGTTGATTCCACACAAGTGCGGCTACTGTATCGTACGGTGATTACCGGTGAGGCCGTAATAGCGGGGTAGAGTTGAGGACTTTCATATAAAAAGATTAACCTAGCCCATTAAAAATTAAGGTAGTGGACTATTGAATCAAAGTCCGGTTTGTTTATGAGCTCAGCTCACGTGGCTGACTCTATACAGATATCTTTGGAGAACTAATCCAGAGAAATATCGCTTAATTTCCATTCTGATGCATATTAAAGATTGATCGTAATTACTGTATTAGATTTCATTTTATGCTGCTATGAAGCTTTTGCGGATGTTATGCATGCAAGTATGAACTGAGATGTTGTCGATATTGATTCATTTTTAAAAATTTTTATTAAAATTTGATATATCAATATCAATATCAATATAAATATAAATATCAATATCAATATCGATATCCACTGTCAGAGCTGAGGGAGGAATAACCATGTTGTCACGGTCGCCGCTGGCAATGCCTGCTGCTGTTGTCCGAGTTGGAGTCACGGCGG
>CAISJL010000044.1 GCA_903885665.1 uncultured beta proteobacterium
AACTCTCGACAAATCTCTGGAACCGCTAAACCAGCATCGACCCTTTTTAGGGCTTCCATAATCTGACTATCTGTAAATTTTGAACGCTTCATGTAGAACTCCTCTCAATGAGAAAATTCTACTTCTAAATCCAGTTATCCTTAGGGGGGATTACCGTGTGGGCCGAGAATGCCATTCCAAGAGCGTATATCAAAGCCGGGTAGTCCTGATTCGGCAACCGTTGGCACGTCTGGTAATACCTTTGAGCGCTCTAGACCTGCAACGGCTACTGGGCGAAGTCGATGGCTTTTGATGTGGGGTAATGTAGCAGGCATCGTAGTAAATGACATCTATACCTCGCCTGATAGCAACGCCGTGAGTTGTGCTGCGCCACCACGGTAGGGAACGTGAATAATGCTAACTCCAGCCATCGCTTTTAATAATTCTGCAGCGAGTTGTGCAGTCCCGCCTGTTGCGCCTGCAGAATAGTTAATCTGACCGGGTTTTAATTTGGCTAGAGCAATTAGATCTTTAACTGTTTTTACAGGTAGATTGGGATTGACAACGAGGATGCTAGTCGTCATAGCAACTATGCTAATTGGGGTGAAATCATTGATGACGTGAAATGCTAGGTTTGGATGCAGGCTTGGTAACAATGAGTGATGTGTGCCTGTAAAAAGTAAGGTATAGCCATCTGGCTGAGATTTTGCAGTGATTTCAACAGCAATAATGCCGCCACCACCAGGTCTGTTATCAATCACTACGGGTTGAGATAGTCTAAGTGATAATCGATTAGAAATTTCACGGGATAGCGCATCTGAACTGCCGCCAGAGGGTGAAGATTGCACCATGCGTATTGGTTTGCTTGGATATTTAATTTCTGCAGAGCAAGTAAATGATACCGAATACATCAAAATCAGGCTAACAATACGAATGATATGGGGTTGAATTTTCATAATCTTGTTAGTAGCTGGCGATTTATCAATGACCAGAAGTTTATCCGTAAAAAAAACAGTAATAAATAATGTTTACAATAGCGTACAGTCAATGCGGAAAGAACCGCCTTGACTGTATAGCTCAGCATGGATTTTCGCGTGCCACAAACAAATTAGTTTGAAATGCCTTTGCGTGCCATAAATTCAGGGAATGCATCTTTTGCTTTAGCGCTGGGCTGTACATTCGTAATATAGTCACGTTCAGCGTTAAATTGCGTTGTAATGTCCGCTGCCATATTGTCTAAAAGTAACTTTTTAACCCCCATTACAGCGCCGCGATGGTTACTAGCAATTTGCTTGGCAAGTGCCATGGTTTTAGATCTCAATTCAGCACGCGGCACTAAGTGGTTGAGTAAGCCAATTCTATAGGCCTCATCTGCTTCGATAATGCGTGCTGAAAACAGTAGCTCTTTGGCCATTGGCCAGCCCACTTGGTTAGGTAAGGTCCATGTGCTATTGATACGGCCATAAGCCGCTGCAAGAAAGCGAAACTTGGCGCCTTCACATCCGACGCGAATATCTAATGAAGAGGCAAGAACCGAACCACCACCGTATGCCAAGCCATTCATCATGCCAATAGTTGGTTTAGTGCAGGTGCCAATGTCATAGCTACGCTTGCCGCTACGGAGTGTTTCTAGTTCTTTATCGGAGAATTTGGCATCGTCCTCAAGTTGTTCGCGTATGTCACCGCCTGCAGAAAATGCCCGATCACCAGCTCCAGTAAATACTAAACAACCCACTTGATCGTCTGCTTCCATGAGTTTTAGTGCTTGCTGTAGTTCCTCGCCAAGTTTGCGGTTCATTGCATTAAGTTTATCTGGACGATTAAGGGTAATCACGGCTACGCCGTCTTCGATATCTACAAGTATATGTTCGTATTGCATTGCAATGAGCTCCTATAGGGATGTTGTGTTCAAGAAACAATTGAATGATAAATCATTTTATGCAATACACCCATTAAATATAAGTTCTTATTATGGTCAATTGTATTTATTTTCTTGCCTTTGAATAACATTTTTTTCATTATTTGATAGACTAGTATAGAATTTAAAAGATATATTTTAATACGTCCGTATGTTGATCTTTTTCTGTATAGCTAATTAAATTAATAATTTTAATCTTTTAAAAATAAAGTCATGCTTCTGATACTAATTTTAGTTTTTATCAATGATATTGGTATTAAATAATTAATATATTTTGTAATACTGCAGTTATTAATTGACGATTATAAATTCATTTGTGTTCTGAAGAGGATCATGTTTATGACAGTCTGGACTCAAGAAATGATGGAATCTATTCATGCGATGCTTAATCCAAAATCTTTAGCGATTATCGGTGCTACGCCACGTCAACAATATGGTGGCCGCATGTTGAAAGCAGTACTCAGAGTTCAGCACCAAGTCAATGTATATGCAGTCAATCCTAAATATAATGAAATTTTGGGTGTGAAGTCTTATAAAAGTATTAGTGACTTACCTGAAGCTCCAGATGTGGTCGCAGTGGTAGTGCCTTATCACCAAGTTTTAAGCACATTAAAAGAAGCGCATGCCAAAGGGGTAAAAGCGGGTATTGTGATTTCCGCAGGCTTTGCTGAACGTGGAATGGAGGACCGAGCGCTATTACAAGATGAAATTAGTCAATTTTCTCGTGAGTCAGGTTTGCGAATTAGTGGGCCAAACTGCTTAGGTTTAGCAAATATTAAAGATGATATTTGGCTGACATCATCAAGCCATCAATCTGCTGGTGTGCACGGTAAGGTAGGGTTAATTTGTCAAAGTGGTGCAACTTTATTTGGACCATTTCTCGCTCGTGCTGTTGACTCTGGCATCGGTTTAAGTTATTTGATTTCAACAGGTAATGAAGCCGATTTAGATTTTTCTGACTTTGCACGATATTTACTGGATGATCCTAATACTAGTGTGATTGCTGGTTTTGTTGAAGGGTTTAAGGATGCTAGAAAATTTATTGAGGTCGCAAAAATCGCTGCTGAACGCGGCAAACCAATTGTATTGATCAAAATTGGTCGTTCAGAACTGGGGCAAAAGGCTGCCAATTCACATACAGCAGCGTTAACTGGCAGTGATGCGCTCTATGATGCTATTTGTCGGCAGTATGGTGTCATACGCGTCTCTAGCTATGATGATTTGCTTGAAGTATCTCAACTCATGGTGCAATCCACAAAACCAGAACAATCGGGTATCGCTGTGGTTTCACATTCCGGAGGGATTTGCTCATTGACTGCGGATATGTGTGGTCAACATCAAATTGATTTACCTGCATTAACTGATCATGCACTCACTGAGATTAATGATGTACTAAAAGGTTTTGGTTGGGCAGCCAATCCTGCTGATGTTACTGGAATGGCGAATAGTGATTCGTTTCCGAGAATTCTCAATGCGATGATTGATGAGCCCTTAGTTGGTGCTTTAGTAATCGCTAGTTCAGGCGGAGATCAACAGATTGAACAAATATGTCAATTGCGACAGCAAAGCACAAAGAACATGGTTTATCTATGGACAGGTTCTCGTAAAGATAGTCCATCACTGCAGAGATTAAAAGAGTCTGGAGTGCCTGTTTTTTATAGTCCTGATTCGATGGCTTGTGGATTAAAGAGCATGATTGATTATTATGCTTGGCTTGAGCAATACTTAGTTAATGCTACACCAGTAGTACCTGTGTTGTCTGAACAGCAGAAATGCGTGTTATTGGCACTTAAAAAATTAAATCGTGCTAATTTGTCTGAATATGAAAGTAAACAATTAATTGCTGCCTGGCATGTGACCTTGACAGGAAACTACCTCGTTTCTTCTGTTGAGAGTGCAGTTAAATATGCTAAAGTGATAGGCTACCCTGTTGTGCTAAAAGTTGATTCACCAGATATTCCTCATAAGACCGAGGCTGGAATCGTTGCGCTTAATTTAGATACGCCGAATCAGGTGCGAGAGGCTTATGCGCGGATTACAGAAAATGCTCGGCTTTACGCACCCAATGCATTACTGAATGGTGTGATATTACAAGAAATGGTCAAGGATGGTATTGAGGTGATTGTTGGTATCCATTACGATGCGCAGATTGGTCCCATTTTATTATTTGGTATTGGTGGCATTATGGTGGAACTCTATAAAGATGTTGTGATGCGTCAATGTCCAATTAACTTGTCAATTGCGCATGAGATGATTTCTGAGATAAAAGGTTCTCAGTTATTAAAAGGTTTTAGAGGGATGGGAGCAAGCGATATCCAAGCATTAGCCAATGTTTTGGTTGATATTTCATATTTGGGTCTTAGCCTTGAAGGAGACATTGTTGAATTAGACATTAATCCGTTGTTGGTGTTAGCTGACGGAAAGGGTGTCAGAGCGCTAGATGCTTTAGTAAAATTAAAGGAAAAATAGATATGCCATTACCACGCCCAGTTGCACGTCAACTTAGCCATAACCGAATTATTGATTGTAGAGGTTATGAAAGAGAAGATGGTTTGTGGGACATTGAAGGTCATTTGACCGATGTGAAAACATATACATGGAATGATCGAACCGATGGTGAAGACTTACCAGCTGGTGTCCCTGCCCATGATATGTGGATTCGTTTAACTGTAGATATTGATATGGTGATCCATGATTGTATTGCAGTGACTGATGGCAGTCCTTTTAGACTTTGCGGAGATATTACGCATAAATTCTCGGTATTAAAGGGATTGAAAATTGATCGTGGTTGGACAAAGCATATTAATGGCGTTTTAGCTGGTGCTGAAGGTTGTACGCATCAGTGGGAGTTGTTAGGCCGAGTTGCCACTGTAGCTTATCAATCGACCAATAATGCGAGGAAGAGAGTGCGACAGCATAAAGTTGGGGATATTCCCAGGGTATTTAATACTTGTCACATGTATACCCCAGAGAGTTTTCAAACTCTCAAGCGGTGGCCCGAGTTATATAAAGGTTCTAAAGAAAGTGTTTGATGTGATGCTGTTAAAATTAATGAAGTAGTAATGTTAATTAAATATTTTAGATAAATAATTAACGTAATATAATTTTAGCTTATTATATTAGACATTGAAATCAATAGACTCAGATCAATGGGTCTATTGTCTTAAGTGTTCAGATAGTAGATTAGCTGCTTGCCCTTTTTAGTGCATTTTCTTTGAAACAATCTTTTTCAGCACATTCAAGCGCCCAATCAAGGGTGACTTTAGCTTTTTGATATTCGTAGATATCTACTATTTTACCTTCAAGTGTTCCAATAGACTCGCCAACACTTGATATTTCATCAAATTTTTGAATGACTGCTTTAGCCCATTCAATTTCTTCTGTGGTCGGTGTTAAGCCTTTCACCAGAGGTTCGATAAAGGCGGGGTGTAGAGCACCAGAGTGGTGAATGCCGGCGCGATGCAGTGCTGCAGCTTGTAAAATAGCTTGATCACTTTGATCCACACGGCCAGAGGTATTGGGAATGAATACGCCGCCTGTTGATTCAATATCTAGGGCCATTGATGCTAGTGTGATATAGGCTATTGGGTAGGCATACTGATCAAAGTCGGCAAACATTTCAATTCCCAAGTTAACGGCCATATCATAGCCGCCACCGCCGCCCATAGACCATATTTTTCGATCGACAGCTGTTAGAATTTGATGAATATTGACTGCGCCTAGCGTGGTCTCAATCATCGGGTATAACTCAATCGATCCAGGTGGAATGCCTCTTTCTTTCTCTAGTGCTGTGATGATCTGATGCGCGTGCTGCATTTCTTCTGCAGTCTCAGTTTTAGGTAGCATGATACGGTCAACACCGCGCCAGACTGCATAGGGTAAGTCTGCATCTACAAAAGGTTTATTAATACGGACATATATTGAAGCACCCCCTTTATTTGCCTTGTCGATAGATTCACGTATTAGTGTACGGCATCGTTGTTTTTCAGCGGGAGCAATGGAGTCTTCAATATCTAAAATATAAGCATCTCCGCCTCGAGTCCAGGCTTTATCAATAAAGCGCGGGTTAGTTGGTGTAACAAACATTGAAACGCGTGATACTCTATTATTCATGTTATATCCTATTGGCATCTGTGCAGTGATAAGGTCTATATGTTTTCGGAATTCAAAAATTACGATTTGTGCAAATTAAGGTTTTTGGTGAGCTTGGTATTTTTCAGTATCTCGCGCCTTAGCTCTTTTTGCCCACTCTAGATAGACTTTTGCTCTCAGATCTACCGGCACATCAATCATTTTGCCATCAATGGGTACTGAAGCCATACCCCGCTTAATGCCCTCAGCAAATACTTCAATAACTTTAACGTAATAATTTGCTTCCTCTTCGCTTGGACGGAAGCCAGAGTTGCAAAGATTAATCCAATCTGGGTGTGGGCAAACTGCGCCTTTAAATCCAGTATCTCTTGCACGCAAGATGCCTTTACGTAATGTTTCTGCATCAATCGAATCTGTAGCGAGGCTTAAGGGGTAACTCATGCCGACTGCTTGCCCACCAATTGAAGTCGCAACTGTAATTAATTCTGATTTGATATATTCCAGTGGATCAAAAGGTAAGCTTGCTTGTGTTTGAATACCTAGGTTAGCGCATAACTCCTGTTCATTTAAGAGGAAGATTCCAACGCGTGCACTAGACCGAGCAATCTCTAATAAATTCCAGGTGCATGCGGCATTGTTAACCTCTATATCAATCTCAATAGAATTCGCGAGAATCCCGCGTGATAATTCTAGGGAATCTAGGGCAGAGGAAACTCTTTGGATATCCGCTGCAGAGTGTGCGCCTTTGAGTATAATGCCTGCTATGCCAGGGAAGACAGTGGCCTCTAGTTCGGATATTGCAAAGTCGTTATTAATGCGGATAAAAATTTCTGCGTCACCTTTTGCAGCGATTGCAATAGCGCTAGGCATTCTACTAAGAATGTCTTGTTGCCAGTTGCAGTGAGATTTTTTTGAGAAATCGAGAATAATTGCATCTGCCCAAGAATCAAAAGATTTTTTTTCAAGAATTGGATCATCTATTGAAAGTGCGAGTATCGAGCGACGAATATATTTTGGCATTGGATTGTTACTGTTAATAGAGCTACGCTTATTTTTATTTTCTGGTGTAGTGATCATGATAAAAATCCTAAATTCATTGGATTGACTTGCTCAGGTGTTGCACAAATACAGCCGGTATAGCCCATTAATTTAGCTTGTTGTGCAGCTAGTTTCGTGGATTCTTGATTAGCAACACCACCACGCGAATCGGGGCGCCACATTGCGCCCAGCAGTTGCTTGCCGTGCATTTTTCCAGCTACAAGTGTACGAGTCATTAAGTATCGAAATAGTCTGAATTCATGTTGTGGGACAGGCCCAAGCTGCATTGTGAGGTCAATTCTTCCAACACCAACGGCAGATAATCTAGGGCTTGCTTGTAGGATTTCGGAAAGATTCCAAAATCCTTTCGCACTCTCCAGTATAATCACTAATTCGATATGCCCTGGATCTATGCCTCTTTCTTTTTCTTTTGTGTTAATTAACGCGTCAATCTCAGTAATCTCAGACTCTTCATCTACACCGCAAAATATAATACCGGTTAGTCCGCGATGCATTGCTGCATCGACATCCGCCCATCGGCTGGCTTTGTCAATGCGCACAAATATCTCGATATCGTCAGTCGCAATTGTTGAAACAGTTTTAACTAAGTTTGCACGTGCTTGTTCTTTGTATTTTGGTGCTACCGAATACTCAAGGTCTAACACAACTACATCGGGCTTGTATTGGGCAATGGTGTCTGCAAGCTTTGGATCGTGTGCAGGAACTATCATCCAAGAGCGTCTATGGTGTAATATTTTTTTCATATCAATCTTTTCGTAAATGTTTTTATAAGATTATGTATTTTATAAAACTGTGCACTTTAAGTTAATCTAGCTTAATGTTGGCATTCTTGATCAGTTGTGCATATCGGATTAAGTCCTTCTTAATTAAATGGGCTAACTCTTCAGGAGTGCTGATAAAAGGATCTGCACCCATATGGATTAGATTTTCATGCACATCGGGTAAATTAAGTATTGTGTTGATTTCTTGAGAAATTTTATAAATAAGTGGCGTAGGTGTTTTTGCTGGAGAAAGTAGCCCTTGCCATGACCTGGCATCGTAACCAGATAAGCCAGACTGCGTAAAAGTGGGCACTTCAGGCAGAGAAGCTAGGCGATTACTTCCAGAAACTGCTAAAGCACGTATTCTACCGCTTTTAATAAATGGGGTAAGCGGCAAGGCATTATTCATAAATAATTGCACACCTCCACCAATCAAGTCTGTGACTGCTGGGCCTGCGCCTTTATGCGGTATGTGTTGCATTTTAATACCTGCTAAATTGCAGAGTAGTTCTATAGCTAAGTGATTGGTTGTCCCGCTACCAGAGGATGCGAAATTTAATTGCCCCGGTTTCGATTTGGCGAGTTGTATGAGATCCTGTAGATTGCTAACAGGCAATGCTGGATTTACTACTAATAAGGTTTCAGTGCTTACTAATGTTGCAATTGGGGTGAAATCTTTTACAGCGTCATATGGTGTTTTCATTAGGCTAGGGTTAATTACATGAGTGCTTGTTATGAGTAACAGCGTATAACCATTTGGTGCTGCTTTAACCACTGCTTCTGAGCCAATGATGGTGTTGCCGCCACCACGGTTGTCTATCACAATCTGTTGTCCCCATCGCTCACCGAGTTTTTGTCCAATGGTACGAGCTACAATAGTGGTGCTCCCACCGGGTGGGAAGGGTACGATAAGACGTATTGGTTTTGTTGGGTAGTTTGTCTTGCTGAGTGATGGCGTAGAATTAAATAAGTTGATTATGAGGGATAACAGTAAAGTTAGTGGCTTTATGTACGTTTTCATTATTATTGCCCTCTCTTCAACCAGTGACTTTAGGTGGAAAGACTCAATCAGTTTCAGTGATATAAATTTTAATTAGTGTAATGTCTATGGATTGTTAAAATAAATTTTGATTGAGTGAGTTTATCAGACTGATTTCATCAATAAGGTTCATTAACAAATATAAATGTTGTGCCTTGCACGATAGGTGCACTAGCGCCAACAAAAGAGACTTTTACATCCTTGACCTGCCGCGAACCAGCGCGACCAGAAGCCTGTAATGCTCCTTCTATGATATGCCACAACCCATGAATTCTTCCAGTGCCAAGGCTGCCACCAAATGTATTTAAAGGTAGCTCACCATCTAATTCAATACGACCTTCCTGAATAAAGTCTAGGGCTTCGCCTTCTTTGCAAAAACCATATGATTCAAGTCCGTAAATGACAGAAGCAGAAAATCCATCATAAATTTGAGCGACATCAACGTCTTTAGGCGTAAATCCCGAGCGCTCCCAAGTGAGTTTTGCTGAGCTTGAGCCGCCTTCCATATAGCTACTCAAACTGCCAATGCGACCGGCAACTTCAAAAGCTAAACGTTGACCGTATCCAGCCAAGTAAGCAGGCTTTGGTTTTAAATCACGCGCACGCTCTGCAGTAGTTAATACGATGGCACAAGCACCTTGCACAGGAATGTCGCAATCGTACAAACAAAAAGGATGAGCCACCATTCGCGAATTTAGATAGTCTTCTTTAGTTAGTGGAACATTGTAAAAATAGGCGTGTGGATTGTGATGAGTATGTTTTCTTTGGGTAACAGCTAAGGTAGCCATTTTTTCTCTATTTTGATTGTTACGCTCCAGCCAGCGTGTATAGGCAACAGCCATACCTTGTCCCGGCCCACCAAATCCATAGGGTCCGGTAAATTGAGTAGGGCCAGCAGCATGGGAGCCAGGTAAGTTTTGGTAAGTTCCCTTAGGATTATGCATTGCACGCCACACCACCGCGTATTTACATACGCCTGCAAGCAGAGCATTGGTTGCCTGTTGAACAGCGCCACCAATATTAACGGAGCCGGTTTGAATATGCCAAGTTAAATGGGGTAATTTGAGCATGGCCATCATACAATTGACGGAGACAATGGATATGCCATCGATTTCAGCATGCCCTGTAGCAGGTAGCTCTGGATAAGTTGCTAGACCATCTATGTCGGACATGTTCAGACCGGAGTCTGCAACTGCAGCTTGTACAGCTTCTAGAGCATGCGCTGCTAAAGGAGTTTCTGCAGTTCGGGTTGCTTTAGAGAAACCTACGCCACTGATTGCTATTTTGCATCGATTATCCCACATGATAAAAATACTCCTTTTTTCTTGGTAGTTAGAGGACTAGTCTGAATTGTGGCAAGGTAAAATCATCATTTAGCTCTTGAAAGACAACTTCAACTCTGCGTCCAACCTTGGCTTCGGTATAAGAAGACTCGAGAAGGTTTCCTGGTAGCAGTGCGCCTGGTGCGTTTTCCAGTTCGACGATAATACTGGCATAAGGTACGGCTGATGCAAAACGCTTATCACCAGTGTGATACATAATGGTGTATGCATAAATAGTGCCTTGACCTGTGACGGGCTCAAATTTTAGATCGATAGACATACAATTCACACATGTAGCATAGGGAGGGTGCTGGAAGTGTTTACAACTCTGGCAGCGTTGTAGTGATAATATTTTTTGTTTAGCGGAATCCCAAAATGGTTTTGTCCATTCATTTGGAACAGGTATGGGTCTTGTAACTTGGCTCCAGTCGCTCATCTTGAAGGTCTCTTAAGGTAAATTTATATAATTTAATAATACTCAGGAGTATATAAAGAAAACTGTGACGATTTAAATTTATTGCTATTAATTCATAATGATTGTTCACATTCGTCGAGTCTAACCGCAAAAACTGGCCCGTGCATAAATGACTTTTTAGGGTATTCTAATCATACAATTTTCTAAATGTATTTGCCGTTAGTAATTTAAAATGTCCGTATTGTGGTCATCATAGTTGTGAAATTTTATCGTTACGAATGTGTGTAGTCGGTATCAAGAAGATATACAAAAGATATTGAATATGTATATATAAATCAACAGTCTCTAATTTATATCTGGACAATCATGATATAAGAATTCATTAGAAATCACACCAAACCCTCATGTTTTATTAATAGTTCGACAAAATCGTAAAATGACTTTGAGTAATTTTATGAAGTCTATGTAGGTTTAATCATAATATGGATTTTTCAATATTGGATTGGATTGCGCTATGATTCAAACTTAAACATTTAAAAATAAAAAAAATACATGAGGATAATAAAGAATGAAAAAAAATTTGATATTTTCTAAACGGACAATACAGTTAGGTTTAATCGTGATGTCGCTTTATGCAGTCGTAATATCGTATGCGCAGAACTATCCAGCAAAGTCATTACGATTTATATCGCCTATGGCTCCTGGAGGAACTAACGACTTATTAGCTCGATCAATTGCTAAGAAACTAAGTGAACAATTGGGTCGTCCTGTTCAAGTTGAAAATCGACCTGGAGCTGGTGGCAATATTGGTACAGATTTTGTTGCAAAGTCACCAGGTGATGGCTATACACTGCTGATGGCGCCATTGAGTTCTATGGTTGTTAATGTGTCTTTATATGGAGATAAATTACCGTTCGATCCAATTCGAGATTTCTCACCGATCACTATGGTTGCTAAAGTGCCCCTGGCCATTGCGGTTCGCCAGAATCTCGGTGTTAAAACATTGGCAGAATTCATTGCATTAGCCAAAAAGAATCCTCGGAAATTTAATTATGGATCTGCAGGTTCTGGCACTTCTAATCATCTCACTGGAGAGTTATTTAAAACATCTGCTGGTGTTGATATTCAACATATTCCATTCAAGGGTTTTGGACCTTCTTTTACTGCGCTTATTGGCGGTGAAATTGATATGGTCACAGCACAAATTCCAAGTATTAAGTCCTATGTAGATTCAGGTCGTGTGATTGTATTGGCAACTTCTGGTGCAAAACGTTCACCAGCATTGCCAACTATACCTACAATGCTTGAGTCGGGATTGCAAGATGCTGAGGCGACTTCTTGGTATAGTGTGGTCACATCTGGAAATACGACTAAGCCTATTATTGATAGGTTGCATGCTGAACTAATAAAAGCGATTAATAGTCAGGAGGTTAGAGAAAAGCTTCTGGCTGAAGGGGCAGATGTAGAGACTTCTAGCCCAGAAGAGCTTAGTGCTTTTTTTCGAAGTGAAATTACTAAATGGGCGCGAATTGTAAAAATATCAGGAGCAAAGCTTGATTGATTTAAATGTATTTAAGCGTTTTCTTCTGTGCTATTTTGTGCTGTATTTTTCTATTAGCTATGGCGTATCCATTGCCCAAGATTTCCCCCAAAGACCTATTCGAATCATTTTGCCATTTGCGCCTGGCGGTACTGCTGATATTGTAGGTAGGCCTTTGGCTGTAAAAATGGGGGAGTTGCTGACCCAAAATATGTTGATTGATAATCGAGGCGGCGCAGGTGGAGTCTTGGCGGCAAGCATGTTAGTAAAGTCACCGCCAGATGGATACACCTTATTGTTAGCAAGTAGTGGTGCGATTACGGTAATTCCAAGTTATAGCAAGGTGCCATACGACCCGATTCAAGACTTTGCGCCCATTGGGCAAGTAGTCTCTGGGCAGTTGTTGCTATTAGTGCATCCAATGGTTCCAGCAAAATCCGTTACTGATTTAGTAAAAATAGCAAACAGCAAACCAAAGCAACTGACTTATGGATCTGCTGGTGGGGTAGGGCAATTGGCTGGTGATTTGTTTAATAGTTTGGCTCGAGTCAATATGGTACATGTGGCTTATCGTGGCGGAGGACCCATGACGGTTGATTTGCTATCAGGACATATCGACTTAGCCTTTCCAGGATTGTCGGGATTCGTGCCTTATGTGAAGTCTGGAAGACTGCGTGGGATTGCCGTTACCGGTACTCGTCGATCGACAGCATTGCCTGATTTACCAACGATTGCATCTGCTGGGTTGAAGGGTTATGAAGCGACCACTTTTTGGGGTTTATTGGCCCCTGCAAAAACTCCAAATATCATTTTGAAACGAATAAACCAGTCAATGGTTGATGCATTAAAGCAGGATGAATTAATTCAATATTATGTATCGCAAGGTAATGAACCTGTATTGAGCTCGCCAGAGGCATTTTCTTTAGTGATTAAAAATGAACTTGAAAAGTGGCGTAAGTTAGTTTTATTTGCAGGTATTAAAGTCGAATAAATCATGTATCTGATTCCGTGCGTATGAGAAAATAGAAATGAATTGGTATAAATTTTCTACTGTTATAAAAATATTCTTAGCGGGTTTATTTGCAATCACTGGCATTGCGAATGCTGTTGATCTTCAATATCCCAATAAGCCAATACGCATGATTGTACCTTTTCCGCCCGGGGGCGGTGCAGATATTATTGCCCGAACTATGTCACAAAAATTTACTGAAGCTGTTAGTCAGCAAATTATTATAGATAATCGAGCTGGAGCAGGTGGAATTATAGGACTCGAAATCGCCGCGCATGCACCACCTGATGGTTACACAATACTGCTTGCACCCAGCGGCCCAATGGTGATTCATCCTGGCCTTTATAAAAAATTAAGTTATCATACTATTCGTGATTTTGAACCAATTAGTTTATTGATTTCAACGCCATTAATTTTACTTGTATCGCCAAATTTATCAGTCCAAACGACTAGAGAGTTAATCCAATATGCGGCACGTTATCCAAGCAAATTAAATTATGCTTCAGTAGGAAAAGGTGGATCTTCTCACTTAGCCACCGAGTTATTAATGCAAATGACAGGAATTAATATGGTACATATTGCATATAAGGGATTGGCACCAGCCATATCAGGATTTTTAGGTGGTGAAGTACAATTGATGTTTGGTAGTGCTATGGCCTCTTTGCCTTACATCCGCTCAGCTAAATTGCGAGCAATAGCTGTATCGACAATTAAGCGAACTGCAGCTCTGCCGCAACTTCCTACAATTGCAGAATCTGGCGTGCCGGGATATGCGACTGGAAGTTGGTATGGTTTATTAGCACCAGTTAGTGTTTCTACTAAAGTGGTTAATTTTTTACATCTTGAATTTTCTAAAATAATAAAGAATAATGAATTTAAAGAGCGTTTGATATCAGAGGGTAGTGATCCTGTAGGTAGTACCCCATACGAATTTAAATTACATATCCGCCAAGAGTTAACTCGTTGGGCATCCGTGATTGATCGTGCACAAATTAAGATTGAATAATCTGATTAGTATATTTTGAAATTAATAAAAATAATTTTTTAGATTTTATGAAATTATCAACTAGCATATTGGTTGCATTGATCATATTTAGTATTTCAGGATTGACTATTGCTGAGTCATATCCAAATAAACCTATTCGATTTATTGTGCCTAATGCACCTGGTGGTGGTGGAGATCTTATTATTAGAATCATGGGTCAGAAATTGTTCGCGGTTTGGAAACAGCAAGTGATTGTAGATAATAGGCCTGGCGGTGGCTCGGTAATAGGCGCTGATATTGTCGCAAAGGCTGCACCAGATGGTTATACATTGGGTCTAGTCTCTATTAGCTTATGTATTAATGCGGGTTTAAGAAAGACCTTGCCATATGATCCAATAAGAGACTTCTCGCCTATAACGCAAATATCAACCCAACCGCATTTAATAGTCATTCAACCTGGTTTACCTGTGAGGTCAGTTAAAGAGTTGATTGGTTTTGCAAGGCAAAAGAATAGGTCTCTAAATTACGGTACTTCTGGAACAGGAAGTGGTGCGCACTTATCTGCAGAGCTATTTAAAAAGATGGCTGGAATAGAGATGACACACATTCCTTACAAAGGAACTGCTCCCTCTATGGTTGATTTGATCGGTGGACAAATTGATTTGACTTTCTCAACATTATTGGGTGCTCTGCCGCATATTAAGGCTGGGAAGGTTCAGGCAATTGCTGTAACAACCTTGCAGCGTGCACCCTTGTTAGCATCCGTGCCAACAGTTTCTGAGTCTGGGGTGTTTGGATTTGAGTCTATGTCATGGAATGGCATATTAGCGCCAGCAAATACCAATACCTCAATAATTGATCAATTAAATAGAGAGATTATTAAGTCGTTACAATCGCCTGAACTCAGAGAATGGATTACCAATGATGGTGCTATGCTGGTCGTCGGAAGTCCAGCGGCTTTTGGGCAATTGATTAAAGAGGAAATCATTAAGTGGACTACAGTCATTAAGTCGGCTGGCATACTTAGAGAGTAGTCAGAAATAGTCATTGATCAATACTTGTCTTTAGGCCAAAATTGATTGGATTCTTTTGTTTGAATAACCAAAGCATTTTCTACTAATTTAAGGTTAAAATTATCTTTAATTTCAACGAGAAAAAATGAAATCGAATGACGTTACTGAATATCACACTGATATTGTAATTATTGGTTTTGGGGCAGCTGGTGGTTGTGCTGCAATCGAAGCGCACGAAAAGGGTGTTGCTTCAATTATTCTTGAGAAACAGCCTAAAGATAGCCATTACTCTAACTCGAGAATGAGTGGCGGTGGCTTCCATAGTCCAAGGCCAGATGGAAATTTTGAGTCATTAAAATCTTATGCAAAAGCCATGTTTAGTGGTGAAAACTTGCCACATAAGCTTGAGGGTGAGCAGCCTGAATTTTCTGACGAATTAGCAGAATTGTGGGCAAAGTATTCTCCACAAAATGAATCGTTTATGCGTAGTCTAGATCCGCAATTTCAGACCATGAATATTTCAAATGCAGCGTTTCCAGATTTTCCTGGTGCAGCTGATAGTGGATATTCAGTAGTGAAGAGTACTTATTCTGGGGCAGAGGAAAATGAGACTACATTTATTAATCCTATTAACGCACCCAAAAATTTAAAAGAAGCTGGAGAAGCCTTTCATACTTGTTTACTGACTGGTGTTACATCTAGAGACATTCCAATTCATTATGATACTGCTGCAGACCAATTAATAACTAATGATAGCGGTGAGGTCATTGGGGTTGAGGCTATTGTTCAAGGACGTAGAGTTAAATACTTCGCTAATCGTGCGGTGATCATTGCCTCTGGTGGCTATGAATACAACAAACAAATGCGAAAAGCGTTTCTTGAGGGGCCGGGTGTTGAGGGTTGGGCTTTTTACGGAACACCCGCGAATACAGGTGATGGTATTCGTATGGGTTTGAAAGTTGGTGCTGGCTTGGCAAAGGCTGGGAGTATTGCGGGTAGGATTATCTGTGCAATTTCAGAGCGTAGGCATGGGTTGAAAATTGGTTTAAATACTACTGGTGTTGGTAAGCCGAATGAGATTGTTGTAGATAATCAGGGTCATCGCTATGCTGCAGAACGTAGGATTACCAAAGACCCTAGTCGTTATATCTTTTACAAAGAAGCTTTAAAATTTGACACAGAGACATTGAATTACCCACGAATTCCATCTTGGATGATTTTTGATACGACAATGATTCGAAATGGACCAGTAGTGCGTTTGTCTGCGGCCGCTTACAATAATATTGATTGGGGTACAGACAATTTAAATGCGGTCCGTAAAGGGTGGATACTGCAAGGTAAAACGATTGCTGAGTTGGCTGAAAAAATTCGAGCGCACTCTGACAATCGTGCGGCAATGGATACTAATGTGCTTGAGCAAACTGTGTGTACTTGGAATTCACATTGTGCTGCTGGTCATGACCCGGATTTTGGCAGTGATCCTAAAACTATGGGTCCTGTTGCAGAACCGCCATTTTTTGCAATTCCTTTATATCCCGGCGGACCAAATACCAAAGGTGGATTGCGTGCCAATCCTGGTCGTCAAGTGCTTGACTGGTCAGATCAACCTATACCAAGACTCTACTCTGTCGGTGAGGTCTGTTCTGTATTTCAGTTTGTTTATCAAGGTGGCGGTAACCTCGCAGAATGTATTGTTTTTGGTCGAATTGCTGGTTGGAATGCTTCAGCAGAAAAGCCTATTCAATAAATAAGTATATTTTAATCATGTGTGTGGAGGAGGTGGGTTTTGTTAATTGTTGATTCACAAGTTCATACTTGGGCTGCTAGTACGATTGAGCGTCCGTGGCCTGCAAATACAGTGCCACATCGCGAAGTTCCAATCGGCACTGATGATTTGTTGCTGGAAATGAATCAAGCGCATGTAGATCGAGCAATCTTAGTTCCTCCCTCATGGGAAGGGGGGAGGAATGATTTGGCATTAGCGGCTGCACAAAAATACCCAAATCGTTTCGCGGTAATGGGTCGCATCCCGATGACGAGAATTGCGGGTGCCCAAGGCGAACTTATAGATTGGTGTAAGCAACAAGGGATGCTCGGTTTACGATTGGCATTTAATAATCATAATGCTTCGAGTATGTTTGAGAGTGGGCAGTTAAATTGGGTCTGGGAAGAGGCTGAATCGGCTGGCATACCAATTATGATTTTAGTTTGGCACGCTAATGTGTACTTTATTAATCAAATAGCCATAAAATATCCAAATCTAAAAATTGTAATGGATCATTTTTCTTTAAATAGCAGCTTGCGTGATGGGTTGGCATTCGAGAATTTTGATCAATTATTAGCAATCGCCAAATGTAAAAATATTGCGGTAAAGGCTAGTGCGTTACCTTGTTATACCAACGATATCTATCCATATCGCTCTTTACATCAATATGTGAAAAAGGCTTATGATGCATTTGGTCCTCAGCGAATGTTCTGGGGAACTGATCTGTCACGATCACCAATTTCATATAGGCAACAAGTGTTGATGTTTACTGAAGAGATGCCCTTTTTGTCTACTGAAGATTTAACTTGGATTATGGGGCGCGGGATTTGCGAGTGGTTAAAATGGGATTTTTAATTTAGATAGTAATTCAATTAAAGATTTATTCCTGAGTTAGGTATTTTATGAATATCAAAGCGCGTATGTATTGGTGTTTGATGTGCTGTGCTTTTTTAACTTTGCCTTTACCTGCTGTTGCCAAAGAGATCCCATATCCTATTAGACCATTACGGCTTATCGTCCCATTTGCCCCTGGTGGTTCTGCCGATGTACCAGCCAGATTGTTAGCTAATGCCTTAACTAATCAGATGGGACAGCAGATTGTGGTTGATAATCGGTCTGGCGCTGGTGGCATTATTGCTGCAGAGACTGTAGCTAAAGCGCAAGCTGACGGATATACGATCTTATTAGGTTCTATCGGTATGTTAACGATTATCCCAAATCTCAAAAAATCATTGTCATACAATCCCGATATTGACTTTTTGCCAGTGAGTATGCTTTCTGCTACCCCTACAATTATTGTCGTACATCCTAAATTAGGTGTTCAGTCAGTTAGGGAATTAATTTCACTTGCCAATTCCAAGCCAGGAGCGATTAGTTTTGGTTCTTCTGGCACGGGTAGCTCGACACATTTAAGTGGTGAGTTATTTAAATCAATGGCTAAAGTTGATTTAGCACATGTCCCCTATAAAGGCGCTGCTTTAGCTGTGTTGGATTTAGTCTCAGGACAAATATTATTAGGCTTTGACACCTTGGCATCATTGGCACATGTTAGGTCAGGGCGTCTCAAGGCCCTGGCAATATCAACGTCTAATCGTTCTGTATTATTGCCAGATGTACCAACCGTTGCTGAGTCTGGGGTGCCTGGATATGAGACTTCATCGTGGAACGGAGTCATGTTACCGGCGTCTACCTCTAAAGAAATTGCAAACCGACTTTATATGGAAATTGTTAAAGCGATTGCTATTCCTGATGTTCGAGATCGCATGCAAGCCAATGGCAATACGCCTAGATCTTCAACTCCACTTGAGTTTAAAAAATTCATAGGTGAAGAACGAATGCGCTGGGGTAAATTAATTAAAGAGGCTAACATTCAAGTCGAGTAGGTCGCTGAATTTAGGGCTTGAGATGAATTAAATCTAATCAATAAAATACCTGCCATAAAAATTTACGGCAGGTCCAGGATTATTTATTGAATCTAAGGATTAATTTTCAATCAATTAAATAACACCCTTTTGATGCATGTCATTAATTTCAGCGTCTGAGTAACCTACTGATTTAAGCACTTCTTCTGTATGCTCGCCAGCATCGGCAGTTGCGCTTCTAATCTTCTTTTCTATGCCGCTAAAGTTAAGTGGTGAAGCCACCAGGTTGATCTCGCCTAATTTACTACTGATGACTGGAGATGCGATACCTAAGTGCTTGACTTGGGGATCAGCAAATGTTTTATCGATGGTATTGATAGGGCCGCAGGGCACTCCAGCTGCCTCCATTACATTGACCCAGTGTTCTGTTGGTTTATGCTTGGTAATTTCATTAATTGCTAAATTAATGGCTTTTCGGTCCTTGCTTCTTTTCGACTGTGTATCCCAGATTTCTCGCTCTTTCCAATCAGGCATACCTAGCGCATCACAAAATCGGGCCCAAACTCGAGCTGAGGAAGCTGCAATATTGAATAGGCCATCTGATGATTCAAAAACCCCAGTTGGCACACCAGTTGGGTGATCATTTCCGGCTTGACCAGCAACCTCACCATTCATGAGATAGCGAGACGCTTGGAAATCAAGCATAAAGATTTGTGCCTCAAGCAGGCTAGTGTAAACCCAACGGCCAACACCAGTCACCTCGCGTTCAAATAAAGCCGTCATTACGCCCATAGCGAGTAGGTTCCCAGCAGTTAAGTCAGCAATAGCAACACCTACTCTAACTGGTCCTTGTCCTGGTAGGCCAGTAATGCTCATTAAACCGCCCATACCTTGAACAATTTGATCTACACCTGCCCGCTTGCCATATGGACCAGTTTGACCAAATCCACTAATACTGCCATAGACTAGGCGAGGGTTTACCACTTTTACATCATCATACGAAACTTTGAGTCGGTGTTTAACTTCTGCACGCATATTTTCAATAATTACATCAGCTTTTTCAACAATCTTCATAAACGCAGCGTGCCCCTCAGGGGATTTGAGGTTCAGCTTTACCATTTTCTTGTTGCGATGCAAATTTTGAAAGTCAAAGCCTTCGCGTTTACCAGAAACGTCTTCACCAGTTGTTTCGGAAGGCTCAATCCGAATAATGTTTGCACCCCAATCAGCTAAGTGACGCACGCAGGTAGGGCCTGCTCGGGCCAAAGTCAGGTCCAAGACAGTGATTCTAGATAATGGAAGAGGTTTGTTCTCGGCGTGTTCGCTTGGCTGGCTCATGATAATTCCTCATTAAATGTTGTTCACATAATAACAGAATATAAAATTACCTTCATATGAAATTTTAATTCGCTTTAAATATCATTCTAAATCTTTCATATTGTGAATTACAAGATGACTAATAATGCATATCATCACATTATTCAGGTTTTATACCGGCGTATTTAATAACTTTAGCCCATTTAATGAATTCCGTTTTAATAAAATCTTTAAATAGTTCATGACTTCCGCCCGCTATCTCAGTTCCAATCTCAGCAAATTTATCTTTCAGTTGATGTATTGCATGATTAGTATTTTTATTGAGTTGTTCAATAATAAATTTTGGCGTATTAGCAGTTGTTGCTAGCCCGTACCAGCCAATGACTTCATAACCAGGTACTCCAGACTCTCCAACGGTTGGTATCTCTGGACTGATTGCAGATCGTTTTGGAGATGTCACTGCAATCGCTCTGATCCGTCCAGATTTAATATGACTAATTAGCCCTCCCATCGCAGTGAAGCTGACTTGCACTTCCCCCATGATTAATGCACTTACTGCTTGAGCGCCACTTTTATAGGGCACATGTGTCATTGAAATACCGGCCATATGGTTAAATAGTTCTGCCGTTAAATGATTACCACCCCCAATGCCACTAGAAGCATAAATGAGTGGCTTTATTTTTGCAGTACTGATTAAATCTTTGACGGTATAAATAGGTAATGCAGTACGCACAGACAAAACATAAGGTGTGAAAACAGTTAGTGCGATTGGATCGAAATCTTTAATGACATCGTATCCTGGATTGTTTCGAAGGCTTGGAGTTGCGGTATGTGTTGGTGACATTGCTAGCAACGTGTAACCATCTGGTACCGCATGGGCAACAATTTCACAAGCAATAGATCCACCTGCACTAGGTCTATTGTCTACAATAAATGATTGCCCTAAAATTTCAGTTAATTTTTGTGAAGTAATTCTGGCTATTGTATCAGCGCCACCGCCAGCGCCAAGTCCGACTAAGACTCTGACAGGACGTGTTGGGTAACTTTTTACATTAGCAGCAACTAATAGGGTGCTAAATAGAAAAAAGATCAAGGTTAAAAATAAATTCTCTAATTTAAGAAAAATACTTATTCCCGAAGATCTTTCATAGAAATTGATGAAAATCATAATTTAGATTTATCCTTTGTATTAGATGTAAATAATAGTTGTCACTCTTTACGTATACTAGCACCACTTTCATTTAATATTTTTGTCCAACGATCTGTATTTTTTCTAAGAAATTTTGAGAACCATTCTGGAGTTGAGCCAATGGCGTCAGTACCTACTGCAAACATACGCTCTTGAACATCAATATTCTTTAGAACTTTATTAAAGCTTAGATTTAATTTGCTGATGATATCCGGAGGGGTGTGTAGAGCCACATTAATACCGTACCAACCTAGTAATTCAAAACCTGGTACAGAATCAGAGATTGGGGGTATTCCAGGGACTAATTTTGTTGGCTTTAGATAGGTGACACCTAATACGCACAATTTACCGCTGTTATTAATAGCCGGTAATGAGGGTGCAGCAGGACAATACATTTGAATATTACCACTAATCAGATCAGCTACTGTTGCTCCTGTACTTGGATATGGAATATGTGTTATTTTGAGACCTGTGAGGGAGTTAAATGCTTCAATACATAAATGCGAGGAACCCCATAGGCCTCCAGATCCATAATTGATTTGATTCTGCCTAGGTCTAGCATAGGCTATCCACTCTGGGATCGTTTTGACCGGAATTGATGCATTAATGACAATTGCAAAAGGTGTGGTGCCTACTAGAGTCACTGGGGAAAGTTCAGATGCTAATAAGTATTTTTGATACATTATCATAGAAATAAGTTGTGTCATTGTGCTTAAAAATAAGGTGTGACCATCTGGAGTCGATTTAGCGAGTAATTCAACTGCAATAAGACCAGTAGCGCCAGGACGATTGTCGACTATGACTGGTTGACCGAGTAACTCGCTAAGCTTTCCGTTGATAATTCGAGCTATGACATCAGGAGATGATCCGGGTCCATTGGCAACAATAAGACGAATAGGTCTTGATGGGTATTTTTTTGATTCAGAAAAGCTTAATGACGAATAAAGAGCTATACTTACAATGAGTAAAAATAAAATAGTGCGCATAAATTTCCTCTGGCATATATATTTTAGTTATTCTTTTGTAAAATTTTTGATTTGTATTAAAGCATACATTTTCACAAAGAAAAATTAATTATCATGAACCACCAAAATTTAATTCATAAGGTGCTGATGCGATTAGCATTACTTCAATTACTTTCCAAGAGTTAATTAGAAAATGAATCAAATAAAATAAGTAAAGTCATTAAATTTGATTAAAATAATATAGAGGTGAAATTTTTGAATCAATTATTCTATTTATTACTAATAGTTGAACTTTTGAATTTTGGTTTAGCTCATTCACAGACTATTAAGTTTCCGGTAAGGCCTATTCGTATTATTGTTGGGATTGCACCTGGAGGTGGCATGGACGCTATAGCAAGAACTCTAGGTCAAAAATTAAGTGAAAATTTGGGCCAGTCAGTGGTGATTGATAATCGACCTGGTGCTGGTGGGAATGTTGCTATGGAGATGGCATCGAACTCGATAGCTGACGGACATAGCTTGCTTTTTATTAGCGCTACATCTGTAATTCACCCAATTTTATACAAAGCAAAATTTGATATTCTTGAAAATTTTTTACCGGTATCGCAGATTAGTGCACAAGGATATGTGATTGTAATCAATCCATCATTACCTGCTCGGAGTGTGAAAGATTTAGTTCTTCATGCAAAAAATAATCCTCATAAAATCAACTATGCATCCTCTGGCATTGGTAGTCCAATACATCTAGCTGGAGAGTTGTTTTCTTCAGCCACTAAAACTAAACTAGTGCATATTCCTTATAAAGGAATAGCACCTGCATATATAGATTTATTGGCAGGTAATGTTGACATGTCTTTGCCAGCAATTATGTCTGCTATGCCTTATATTAAATCTGGAAAGTTGATTGGGCTAGCTGTAACCTTGCCTGCAAGATCTTCCGTTATACCAGAATTGCCTACAATTACAGAAGCCGGAATTCCTGGTGTAGTGGTCGTTAATTGGTATGGTGTTGTATCGCCTTTAGGTACTAATAAGCATATTGTAAACATTTTGTCTAAGAAAATTAGCGATAGTATGAACTTGACTGAAGTTTACAAAAAATTTCAGATTGATGGTTCGGAAGTTTCAACAAGTTCTCCTGATCAATTTAAAAGTCATATCAAAATAGAGCGCGAAAAATGGACTCAGGTTATATTGAACGCTAACATAAAAGTGCAATAACAAATAATGAGGCTAGGTAATTGGCAATAATTTTTCAAGTAATTGTATCGACAATTCATCGTTTATATCATAGATTTGAATCGTCAAATTGGTATGGTCTGTTTGCGTCAACAGGACTTAATAGATTTTAATTAGCAAACTGAGTAACGAATTCTAAGACGCACTTAAAGTCAATGTGTTCATGTCGCCCTCACGCGTAAGGGAGCTGATCTAGGCAGCAGCACATACCAAATATTCATTTAAAAATTTGGCAAGAAGTAAAGCCTAACACTAATTTAATTAAATCAGAAAGTTTTGAAATTGATTAAATGTATATAAATCTTATTTAATTATTTTTATATGCCGAATAGTTATTTAATAAGTCCCAATCGCTTTGCAGATTGCATATATGCAATTGTTCGCTCCTTCATGAATACATCCATTTTTTCGAAGCTAACATTAACCAACTCGAATCCACTTTTGAAGGCTAAATTTTTCATTTCAGGTTCTGCATTTAAATTAGCCCAAATATCAGATATACGTTTTTTGGATTCGAGGGAAGCTGATTTGGGCATGCCAATTCCTCGGTATGCTCCATCAATCCAATCATAGCCTAACTCTTTAAATGTAGGTACGTCTGGTAATAAGGGGTGTCGTTTCTCCAAAGCTACTGCAAGCGCTCTAACTTTATCTTTTGTGTTAATTGCAAATGCAGAGTAGGACATTGCGCCAGTAACATGCTGCCCTATTACTGCAGCCATAAGGTCCCCAGTTCCCTTAAATGGAACATAAGTTGTCTGAATATTTGTGACACTATTTAATTTTTCATGAGCAACATGATTTGCTGAATTAGTGCCCGAACCTGCTAAAGTTAATTTGCCAGGTTGTGATTTAGCTAATTTAATTAAATCTTGAAATGTTTTGATGGGGCTATCATTTGCAACAACGATAGCATCGGGGGTGTAATGGAACCAATAAACAGGTACTAAATCCTCTGTTTTGTATTGAACTTGGCCTTCTAATGGTTGTAAGACTATATGAGGTAAATTGACGCCTGCAATATTAAACCCATCATTGGGCAAGGAATTTAATTGGGACCATAGTAAGCCACCGCCGGCTCCAGCTTTATATTGCATAATTGTTTCAATAGTTGGACATTTCTTTTTTAAAATAAATTGCTGATGCCTACCGGAAATATCAGACTCACCCCCTGCAGGAAATGCTTGCCAATATATCAAATTTTTCTCAGGACAATTTTGCGCATGTGCACTAAGATAAAATTGAGGTATGACAGTTGTCATTAATATGAGCAAATAGTAAAATATATGGACTTTCATGATTATCCTTTAATCAATAGCTTATATTTAAGCGTTTAATTTTGCTCTTTAATTTATTTTTAATTTTTTATAACTTTTACCATTTTTCGTAGAATATTGTATAGTTTTTTTTTGAATTTTATTTTCATATAAAGTTTAATATATTATTTAATTTTATTAACCATATAATGGACTATTTGTAATTGTATACTTATTAATACTGCGATATGCTTGTATTAATATATGAAAAATAAATTCTTTGGGTGGAGTGTTGTATACGCAGGAGGAGCATTGCAGTTTCTGCAAAGCATGTTACTCAATCAAGCGTTTGGTATTTACCTTGCAGTTTTAATCGAAGACAGAGGATGGAGTAAAACATCTATAAGTGGTGCTGCTGCACTTAAATCGACGGAAGTGGCTTTGTTAGGACCGATTCTGGGCTGGTTGGTTGATAAATATGGTGCTAAGTCAATTGTTAGGCTAGGTATCGTGATGTTTGGCATTGGTTTTATGTTACTTAGTCGAGTTCACACAATATATGAATTTTATGGTGCCTTTGTAGTCATAGCATTTGGTTCTAGTATGTTTAGTAACCCGATAGTGAGTGTTGCAATAATTCAATGGTTTCAGAAAAAACGGGCAAGGGCGCTATCAATGTTGCAATTTGGTGGTGCTATTGGCGGATTATTTGTTTTTATTATTGCATTTACTATTCAAACTTTTGGCTGGAGATATACCGCATTTGGTTCAGGAGTGGTTGCAATACTCATCGGGTATCCATTAGCACGATTAATTCGAAATAAACCCGAAGAGTATGGTCAATTCATAGATGGTGTTTCTAAATCTGAGTCTTTAGAAGCGCAATCACAGATTAATGACGATCACGAGTTTACTGTTCGTGAAGCAATTCGAACCTCTTCATTTTGGTTAATCGCTTTTGGTCATGCTTTTTCCCTACTTGTGGTGACTGCAATTAATGTACATGCAGTCGCTCATATTAAAGAAGGCTTAGGTTTTTCATTAGCTCAGGCATCATTGATTTTTACCTTAGTCACAATTGGTCAATTTTTTGGAGTGATGTTGGGTTGGGTTATTGGCGAGAAATTCGATAAAAGATTGGTAGCAGCTATATGCATGCTCATGCATGCATGTGGTCTTTTAATGATTACCTATGCGAGTAGTTTGTTTATGCTTATTTTTGCAGCTTTGTTGCATGGAACAGGCTGGGGCTTGCGTGGTCCATTTATGCATGCTATTCGTGCAGATTATTTTGGAAGAAAATCAATTGGTATGATTATTGGAATCTCAACTTTGGTCACGGTTTTGGGTACAATTTCAGGGCCAATTGTTGCTGGTGCATTTGCAGATTCTTATGGAAATTACCGTTATGGATTTACGCTGTTAGCAATATTGGCAGGTGTGGGATCTTTATTCTTTTTAATTGCTAAAAAACCAAAAATTCTAAAGATTCCAAAGATTCCAAAGAGCACTTAATTTTATAGATTAATCAGTTTTAAATTGCAAAAATAAAAGTAATATTTAGTCTAAAATGAGACGGAGGAAAAAGTGTATTTTAAATTAATAATTAGTTTTGCATTGGTCATTTCATGTAATGTGAAAGCTCAAATGCCGAATTCTGATGCTTCTGTAAATTTCCCAACTCGTCCAATACGTATTGTTGTGCCGTATGTTCTTGGCGGTTCAACTGATTTGTTGAGTCGATTAATTGGGGATGCTTCCTCTGGTAATCCCCCCATTAATAACTGAACTCAAAAGTAGAGTAAGTTAAGCAGTCATGACCAACCGCTGTTTCGGGGTAATGCCGCCCAAGGCCATGTTTGGACGTTGATGATTGTATTTATACATCCATTGTGTTGCAAACAT
>CAISJL010000045.1 GCA_903885665.1 uncultured beta proteobacterium
AATAGAATATCCTAATTTTTAGAGACGCAAAAAGAGGTTATATATCTATAAAAAAATA
Source organism: uncultured beta proteobacterium (assembly GCA_903885665.1). Lineage (GTDB taxonomy): Bacteria > Pseudomonadota > Gammaproteobacteria > Burkholderiales > SG8-41. Next base: position 59 of record CAISJL010000045.1, read on the forward strand.
CTAATTGAGCGCGTCAGTTAAATTGAATTTTTATAATCATTTAATAATATTTTTGTAATTAAAAACCTCGTCTAGTTGAAATTAGATAGAACTTGACTATTTCGTTTAATCCATACTCCATGGAAATATTTTGGCGATAACTAAGTTGTGACTTAATTTTATCGCTAATATAAATTGCCCGCCCAGTCAGTGCATCAACTCTTGCCTCTGTCAAGGGAAATTTCGGAATGACTTCAAGCAGCTTAATACCTATGCGTATTGGGAATTCTGGCAATCTAATCGATGGCCTTGGTACTCTAAGTGCATCCGCAATAATCGAAACGAACTGCTCCATAAAAAGATGATCGGACAGGTTATATATTTGTCCGTTAGCATAAGAACTTTTTCCAACTAATAGGAGTGCATCCACAACATTATCAACATGAATATAATTAGCTATTGCCCCAGGCTTTCCAATAAGAAAAAAAATTCTTCGTTGAATCATTTCTATTAAGTTAAAAATAGATTGATTTCTCATCTCGCTACCATATACATTTGATGGTCGCAATATTGTGTATTCAAATGCACTATCAGATGCAGCCGTTCTCACTAAATTTTCGCACTCAACTTTGGATACCTCATAAATTCCGCTAGCTCTCAATTCAGATAGTTCCGTTATGTTTCCGTCACGTCTTTTACCATACGCTCCGGCACTGCTTAACTGTACCCATCGTCCAATTCTTCCTGTAGCTGCATTAATCAACCTTTCCGTACCATCAACGTGCATCGAATGCATCCGGAGCTCATCGTGAACCTCTCCGGCGCAGTGATAAAGAAGGTCCACACCATCAACAAAAGACAATAAATCCGAAGACCTAGACAGGTCACCCTGATATAACTTCACAGAATCAGGCATTCCAGTCTGGCTACGGCTGCGCCTGGATAATACACGCACGGAATCACCTAGGGCAAGATGTCTCAATACCAATTTATGGCCAATAAATCCAGTTCCTCCAGTAATAGATACGATCACGAAATAACCTAAGATAAATGAACACTGGATTGGAGGTTCTGATGAATAACTTTCCTAAAGAAACCTTCACGTACACCAGAAAAAAATCCTTTGATGACAGTCAACGAGCGTGAGCTAGCTGTCTGCACCACAGCTTCCAGAAATAATCCAAACAACAACCACAGAAAGGAAAGTGTTGCCCAATTCTGATTGCGTCGCTTCTTGTAATAAATAATATATTCAATCAATTTTCTTCGCTGTCTGGGTCCGAGCACTTCACGATTGATTGGAGATGAGTAGTGCTCCAGACGAGCATTTGTATTTATGTACAAACGTTCACCATAATGCATTGCAACTCGGGTTGAGAAATCTATATCTTCAAGCATATGAAAACCATTTGCAATGTCGAATGGAATAACATAAAACACTTCTCTCCGCCAAGCTGATGCTCCCCCAGATAATGTGTTGCAAGCAATTAGCCTATTTTGACGCCCAATACACTTTTCATAAATATCTAACCGCCGATCTTCAAAAATACCGCGATGAAATAAGTTGAAAAAAAATTTATACCCATATGAGTATTG
>CAISJL010000046.1 GCA_903885665.1 uncultured beta proteobacterium
ACCACATAGCGCTCTGGGTTACCGACCACCTGCGCCTCAAAGTAAAGTTCCTAATCTCATCCATAATCAACCAGCCATGTTTCAATGATAAGATATGCACACTCTCTTTACCAGTGGCACTAAACTAACATCAGTTCAAATCAAGGTAATGTAAATCTTTACTATGAAGATACCGGGTTAAAATCAGGCGCTACTTTGCTCTTAATTCCAGGCGGCGGATTAAATTCAAAAATATCTTATTTTAATGATCGATCTCCTTTTAATCCAATTAATGAATTTAAATCAAAATTCAGATGTATCTCAATGAATTTGCGAAATGCTAACAATGGGAAATCAACCGGCCCATTAGATATAGAAAATCCCTGGGATTCTCATACTCATGATCAACTTAATTTAATGAATCATTTGAATATAAAAAAATTCTCAGTGATGGGATTTTGTATTGGCGGCCCATTAATCTGGAACTTGTTAAAGTTTGCTAGTAATATAAAAGACGCTGCAGTCATTGTGCAACCCAGCGGATATAGAGCCGAACATCCTGATTTATTTTATAACAACAATATAACTGGATGGGGACCCACACTATGCAAAGATAATCCAGAGATTACTCCATCTATGGTTGCAAATTACCTTACAAAAATGTACAAAAATAATCCCGATTTTGTATTTACTGTCACTAGAGACTTTGTAAGGTCTTGCCAAAAACCAATCCTCATTTTGCCGGATGATGTTTTATCGCATCCATATCAAGTTGCTATGGAAACTGCTTATATAGCACCTCAATCTGAAGTCAGCATTTTCCCTTGGAAAGACTCGAACATGCGTATTGCGCTTGCAGTGCGCCAGATTCATTCTTTTTTAAGAGCACATGTATTAACAAGATCATCTTAAAACAATGAACAACAACATATGCGTAATACACATAATATTTATGTCATTGAGCTTTCTATGGAAGTATTACTGAAACCTAAATTTATTCAGTCAAATCCTTTTTATATATGGGGAATGCCTTGTGTATACGTGGGTATGACGGCATACGATCCTGACATTCGATTTGATCAACATAAAGCCGGAATAAAATGCAATAAATTTGCAAAAGAATATGGCATGCATCTTCTACCAAAACTCTTTGAGCATTTAAATCCGATGCCCTACGGTGACGCACAATATATGGAAGTAGATCTTGCAATAAGACTGAAAGATAAAGGCTATGGCGTTTGGCAGGCTTAAATCTTTATTTAATAAATTCAATCCACACGCGCGCCAGAATCTTTCACAACTTTGCCCCACTTTGTAAAGTCACTTCTGATCACCTCTGAGAAATTCTGCGAGCTACCTCCAACGGGATCGGCACCTTGGTTATGGAGTCTTCTAATTAATTCGTTATTTTTAAGGGATGTATTGACCACCTGATTAATTTTATCAATAACTTGTATAGGTGTTTTTACAGGTGCCACAATTCCAAACCAATTTACAACTTCATAATTCGCTACAGATTCAGATATTGATGGAATGTCTGGAAACGCTCCAGCCCTATGCTTACTAGTGACTCCTAATGGTCTTAATTTGCCACTCTTAAAATGGGGTATCATTGGAACTATACTTGCAATTGTCAGGGCTATCTGGCCACCGAGCATATCTGTAATTAAAGGTCCAGTTCCCTTGTATGGTATGTGACTTATTCGAATATTAACTGTGGATTTAAAAAGTTCCATCGCTAAATGGCTAGACGCACCACTCCCGCCCGATCCGTAACTTAAACGATCAGGATTGCTTTGGGCGTATACAATTAAATCCCTTACAGATTTCGCAGTTAATAAGGGAGATGCTGCCAAAACTAAGGGAACGGACACAAATTGAACTACAGGAAGAAAATCTTTAACTGCATCGTAATTTACTTTTTTATACAAATGTGGATTAATCACATGCGGTATTGATGTAAATAAAAGTGTATATCCATCGGGGATAGATCTTGCAGCAATTTCTGTTGCGATCAATCCTCCAGCACCACCCCTATTATCTATTACAACCTGTTTACCTAATGCATCAGTCATTTGGTCCCCCGCAACTCTACCCAATATGTCTGCTGCACCACCAGGTGGAAAACCTATAATTAAACGAACGGGTCTTTCCGGATAAATAGCCAAAGCTGGAGAAATACTAAGTATTAAAAAAGTAAATTGGCAACATACCAAAATACAATTAGAAATTAGTTTAAACAAAGAATATTTCATATAACCTTTAAGCATTCAAAAACATTACCACCCTAAAACGTATGCAGGTCTACGAGGATCTGCACCGCCATGAAGAACACCATTTTTAAAATCATTCACAATCGTACAAACTGACCCAGCTAACCATGTCATATCATCCCACCAATAGACTTTATGCCCCATTGACTCAAGCGTTTTACCAACCGTTTGATCTATACGTGACTCTAGATAAAGTCTACCTGGATAATAGGAGTGGGGCTCGAAAGAGCCCGGATAACTATAATTTGCAAATCGGGGCGCCTCTACAGCATCCTGCACCGACATTCCAAAAACATTAACATTCAGGAATACTTGAACCATAGCCTGTATTTGAACATCACCACCCGGAGTACCAAAAGGCATGTATGCCCTACCATTCTTAAGAGCAAGTGCGGGATTCGGCGTCAAGCGTGGCCTCTTGCCAGGAGCAACCGATGACGGATGGGTTGGATCTGCCCAAGACTGAGTTCCACGACCAGAACATAAAATTCCAACACCAGGAATAATCGGTGTTTTATCAGATCCATCAGATGGTGTCGCAGAAAAAGCGTTTCCATGCCTATCGATAACGCACAAATAAGAAGTATCACCAGGACCGGGACTCTCTTCATGCTGTGCAGGAGGCATGCATCTATTTTCTATAGAGGAAAGATATTTTGGATCTCCAGCTGGTGGCATTTCAGGCCAAGCTTTATTATCATTAATTAAAGATTTACGCCATGTAGAATATTTATCTGAAAGGAGCCCACTCATAGGAATATCTACAAACTTAGGGTCTCCGAAATAGTGATGTCTATCTGAAAAAGCTAATTTTAAGGCTTCAGTCACAACATGAATGTAACGCGGCGTATTGTGACCAATTTCTTTTAAATCATACTTTTTCAATATATTTAATGTCATAGGTAATGCGGGACCTTGTGACCACGGACCGCAAGCATGAATGTCTATATTGTTAAATTTAGATTTAATAGTTGGCTCAAAGTTAACTTTAAATTTTGAAAAATCTGAATATTGCATTAATCCACCTTGACTTTGAATCCAGTTAGTCACTGTGTGTGCAATATCACCTTTATAAAAAGCATCTCTAGCGGCCTTTAATCCTGCTTTCCGACCTCTACGTGCAGCCTTCTTTTCCTCATCAACCATATACTGCATTGTTCTAGCTAACTCATGCTGCACAAAAACAGAGCCAACTTCTGGAGCGCGACCTTTTGGTAAAAAGACTTTTTTACTGGATGGCCACCGAGAGTAATTATCAATATTCTGACCAATAAACTGAGACATTAAAGGATACATTGGGAAACCTTCTCCAGCGAATCGGATTGCAGAAGAGGCAACTTCAGCAAAGCTCATAGTGCCAAAATTAGATAGCGCCGTAATCCACGCGTCAGGAGCAGCAGGAACTACACAACGTTCGACACCTGGAGGAATCTTGCCTTTATATTTTTTTAAGAAGTAATCTGGCGTAATAGATTGTGGCCAAACTCCTAATCCGTCAATTGAATATACTTTTCTATCTTTTGCAGTAAATATAATTTGTGGAGCAACACCCCCAAAATTAACCTTCTCGGTTTGTAATACACCTATAGCTAATCCAGCAGCAACGCCAGCATCAATCGCATTTCCTCCAGCCTCTAAGATTTCAAAAGCAGCATGGGCTGCTAAATAGTGACCTGCAGCGACTACATGCTTTGTACCCATAATTGTCATTTTTTTGCTGCTCATGGATTATCTCCTGAAGGTAATAAATTAAACAGACAGACTCTAGAGAATTAAATCAATTAGGAATCTTGGTAGATTGCCACACAATCATCTGCCATTTATTTACATTTAATGCATATACATCTGTAAAACGAACTTTAAAATCCATTTCAACGGAATTAGAATTTACGCAAATGCTTGCAATACCCGTCAAAATAACAACGTTACCGAAATCTTGAGCAATAACATCAGAGGGAACAATGGATGTATATATTGTTTTACCTTGCTGCATAGATTTAATTAAGGTTTCTTTGGAGTCTATACGTGCAGATGAGTGCGTATAAATTAACTGATCGGATAGCACCGAATTTAACGCAATAACATCTTGAGATATCATCGCATGCATTCTTTTTAAATCTAATTCAATAATTAGATTTTTATTATCATTCATTTTCACCTCATTTTAGAGTGGAATAAAATTTTTACTACTGATGACGCTTACTGTTCAAGCTTGATATTCGCATTGTTGATAATTTTATTATACTTTGCAAGATCTATTTTCATCAGGCTTGAAAATTGATCCGGGCTAGTTACATATGGTTCCATACCCTGACTCAGCAATTTTTCACGAATATCTGGGATTGATAAAATACGTGAAATTTCTAAATTTAATTTATTAATTATATAAACTGGAACATTCGCTGGCGCTAAGAATCCATACCAAATATTCATAATAAATTGTTTCATACCTGACTCTACCGCCGTTGGAATATCAGGTAGAACTGATAGCCTATTGTCCCCTGTGGTCACAATACCCCGAAGTCGATTATTTTTCATATGTGATATTGCAACTATTGGTGGGCTATAGTACATCTGAACCTGGCCACCAACAACGTCTATCAAGGCCTGAGCAGACCCTTTGTAGGGGATATGATTTGTCTTAACATTCGCCAGCATATTAAAAAATTCTCCTGCCAAATGCGTGACCGTACCACTACCACCAGAACTATAGTTCAGCTGCATTGGCTTATTCTTAGCCAAATTAATTAACTGTTGCAAATTCTTAGCAGGTAGAGACGGATGAACAACCATTACCAATTGAGTTTTTGCTAATGTAGCAATAGCTGAAAAATCTTTTATTGCATCATATGGAGTTTGCATTAAATTGGGAACAATAACGTGTGATGTAAGTATCGATAAAAGAGTATAACCATCTGCGGACGACTTAACGGTTGCCTCTGAACCAATTACAGTATTACCACCAGGTCTGTTATCAACAATTATTTGCTGACCCCAACTTTCAATTAATTTAGGTGCAATTAACCTAGCTAAAATATCTGTTGTTCCGCCAGCAGAGTATGGGCTAATAATACGTATTGGCTTATTTGGGTAATTGTTCTGAGAAAATGAAAAATTCACCAATAAAGCTGATGATAAGAAAATAAAAAATTTAAGGCTATTTATTGTTAATGGTTTCATAATCATCAATTTTCCCTTATCAATTATTACTTATTACTTATCGCTTATTAAAGAATTTAAATTAAATCTTAATAAATCCAATCATTTAATAGGCACTCATACTTATTACTTATTACTTATTACTTATTACTTATTACTTATTACTTATTACTCATTACTCATTACTCATTACTTTCAATAGGAAATTGCATTACAAGAGCTTCCAAACCATGCTTACCAGCTTTAATTTCAAAGCTTTTTTCATTAGTGTCTACAAACACCAAAGACCATAAAGGATATATTTCACCTTTGATATCCAAGCTCCCATTAGCTACAAATATATAATAGCCAGCAGAGTTTTTTGGGTTAGGACCCTCAAATAACATGTTAGAACCAATTCTGAGCATGTGCGCTGACAACTCATCAACAATTTTATCTTGGTCAAATAAAGGCTCCCATGAGACCTCTGTTCGATACTGTAATACTGGTCTTGTTGATAATGGAATGGGCGACGACAACCAATTTCTACGTTTACTGGGTTTTAACTTTTCCCGAAATCCAGGTTTACTTAAATAAACTGGGGCGGAATCACCAGTTTCTTTACGAAGTGCTATAAAAGTTAAACCATTGGGCCCTGCCACAAGAGGTCCATAAGCTGCGTGATGATCTTTGTATTGAAGCATCAGGGGAGAAACCTCTTGCTTGGCCATCTTCCCTGAACCACAAGGAAATATCTGAAATTGTGTTACGCCATGAAAATGAGGCAGTATAGTTTCGTCAGCATTCATTTCTGTAATTAATGCTTGTGGCCCAGAGGAGGAAACGGTATTGCTATAGCGTGGACCAAAATATTGAGATCCCCAATGTTGAATACCCGAACCTGGTGAAATAACAGACTGAAGGTTATTTAAAACATCCATACCATTTTTAGCATATATCATATTTGTATCCTAATCTAAAATATTAATCATTAATATTTACATTTTAATATTGGCAATTTTAATAACTTTATTCCATTTTTCGTAATCCGCAGCAATAAAGCTTAGAAAATCATCTGAAGAGTTTCCAACTGGCTCAGCTCCAGCATTTAGGAGTTTTGTACGAACATCAATTTTCTTTGAAATTTTTACAATTTCAAGGCTTAAGGTAGAAAGCATATCTTTAGGTATACGTGCAGGACCAATTAAACCATACCAACCCATTACACTAAATCCAGGAACGCCAGCTTCAGAAATTGTTGGTATATCAGGATATGCTTGGGAACGTTTAGCACTTGCAATTCCTAAAGCACGTAAACGACCTGAGGATATATAAGTCAGAGCCGCTGCAGTTGTTGGAAAAGAAAAGTCAACCTGCCCTCCCAAAAGATCGGTCATCATCGCGCCAGACCCTTTATAAGGAACATGTATAAACTTAATCCCAGCACTAATTTTTAATAATTCACCAATTAGATGCCCAGGCGAACCAACTCCGGATGTCGCTTGAGATAAATATACTGGGCGTGCACGTGCCAATTTAATAAAATCGATCAAGTTCCTGGCTGGTACCGATGGATGAACGACTAATAAGTTAGGAATGTCAGCTAACAATGAGATTGCAGAGAAGTCTCTTACTGGATCGAGTGTATTTTTTGGCAGTAGAATTGGATTTGTAGTATGACCAGAAGATGCCATATAAAAAGTATAGCCGTCCGGTAAAGACTTCGCAGTTAATTCTGCAGCAATATGTCCGTTTGCACCCGGCCTATTATCAACAATCACTTGATTACCAAAAGATTCTGCCAGAGAAGTTGAAACTATACGCGCAGCAAAATCAGTAAATCCACCGGGAACAAAACCAACGTAAATTCTAAAGGGTTTAGATGGAAATATATTTTGTGAATAGACGTAATTTTGAAATAAAAATAATAAAATAAATAAAAATTTAAATAAAGCAGAATAGAAAAAATGATGTGCTCTCGAAGAATATGAATTTGACTTTTTTAAGT